>CP039460.1:387500-987500 GCA_004843345.1 Acetobacteraceae bacterium | reverse complement strand
AGAAAGGACAGACATGATAATGGTGCTGGCAACAGGGATAAGGAGCGCAGTAGAGACCAAAAGAAGAACGAGATTTGCAATCAGACCAAAGAGCCAATTTGTCTTTTGAAAATTATGCCACCCAACAAGGAACAGGCCAAGAATACCCAAAACGAGGAGGGTAATGCCGTCTTTTGGGGAATAAGACTGAAGGCTGTAAGCGGCCGTATTGTAAAAATATCCGAGAAGCGTTAGGGAAAGTGCCGCTGTTGTAAAGGTAAAGGCCTTGAAATTCAGGGGTTTGAGATAAAATCTCTGGTGGCAGCGCTCATTAAAGGCAATGGCAGCGCTATTGAAAAGATAGAGAATCAGGCAGGAAAAAAAGGTAATTGCCAGAAAAGAGAGGGCTGTTTTAGGCATAATAGCGGTAATCTTTATCGGAAGAAGGGGATTAATCTTAATCGCCAATCTAAGGGATTTTTAAGTAAAAAAACAAGCATTCAAATCGGGATTAAATGCTTGTTTGCAAAAAGGGCGTTTTTAACTTGCTGGAACGTTGAGATTTTGGCCGAGTTTGATTTCGCTATTTTCATAATATTTTGGCTGATCCGGCAGAGAATTTTCCTTTGTGTAATTCTTTTCCTGTTCAATTTTTTTGGCTTCAGTGCCACGATCTAACCAAGTCTGGAGAAGATCAACCACTTGCTGTGAATTCATTTTTCGGGCATCACCCAGCGCAAGCAAAGCGTCTTTGTTCAGCAGTGTGCCGTTTGGTGTAAGGGCAAGCACGGTTGGAATAGCGTGAATTTCGACTCCCCAGCGCCTCGCTTTTTTCATATTTGCATTATCAAGATGATCGACATTAATGGTGGCAACTGCAAAATGCGCCTTTACCCATTTGGAAACTTCTGGATTTGCAAGGATACCTGCAAGGACACGGCAATCAGGACACCAGTTTGCGCCAAAATCAAGCAAAATAAGTTTATTGTTTTTACGGGCGGCTTCAAATGCGAGATGCCCGCTATTGGCCGTTTTTTCTGGTGAGGCATAAGGGGCAGAAATAGCCGTAAAATCTCCATTATGGATTAGAGGCGCTTTGTCTGCATGGGCAGCGGTTACATTCAGCTCTGTGGAAAAAATTCCCAGAAAGGCAAAAGCAGAGAAGAGGGAGGCTTTTTTTGAGAACATGACAGCGGTTGAACTCCGTATTTTAAATTTAAAAAGCGTGTCCAGAAAAGCACGAGCCCTGAGGATTTTTTCGAGAGGGGTGTTTTTTAAAAAATAAACACATGATGCTGAAAAACGCTTGATTCTAAATGAATACTTGCTTTTCCAAATTATAATACAGAGTCCCTTTTTTTAAAAGTGGATCAATAGAAGCAGAGAGGTGCGTGCTTACACTTTTATGAAAACAGATACTCGATGTTCCTTGCGGGGAACAAAGGGCTTTGCTTTTTATTTGAAAGCACTGCTCTGTTGTGGGTCGGCTATGTGTTTCACTGGAAGGTCGGAGGCGATGATTGTCTCGGCAGGGGGGCAGATTATCTCTGGCAATGCCCGTGATTCCGCAGATTCGTCCGGCCATTCTATCCGTGATTTCTTTCGGGAGAAGGAAAATCAGCGCGACGGCAAAAAATGGGTTCGCAACAGCAAAGGCGAATGGGTTCGTTCAGAATATGTCCATGTTTTAGGTCAGCGTACGGAAGACCCTGCCGAAGAGGTTAGCGGTATTAAGGCAGATTATCTGAATAAAAGTTATGATTTAGGTCCTTTGGGAGAGATGCAGTCCCAAAAAACACCGTTTTCAATGATGACGACAACCCACGATGTGATTGAAAACCAGCAGCTCCGTGATATGACGCAGGCGACACAATATGATCCTTCTGTGCGCTGGGTTCAGAATGATATGGGATCGTCTCACCTTGTGGATCGGGGGTATACGAGCTCTTCTTTAAACAATTCCCGTGTCGATGGGCTGAATGCTTCTATTCAAGGTTCTTATACGACAGAGGCGTTTGACCATGTGAGTGTTTTAAACGGTATGGCAGGTGCGCTGTATGGTTCAGAAGACCCAGCAGGCATGCTTAATATGGTCTTGAAACGTCCAACGGAAAATCCCTTTTTCAATTTCAATTTTGCGTATGATTCTAACGGCTCACCCTTGGAATCTCTGGACACATCCTTTGGCAAAGGCCCTGTTAAAGTCCGCTTTAACTATATGAATCAAACAGGACAGCTTTATACGAGCAATTCTGATCAGTGGCGCAATCTTTATGCAGGCGATATTGATATTCAACTGACAAAACATACCAAGCTAGAGCTGGATGCCTCGCAATATAATAGTGACTTGCACGGCCTTCCGGGCCAGTTCGATTGGGATACGCTCAAAGTTGGCAAGGACGGGCAGGGCATTCCGGGCGCATGGATGGGGATGCCGCCAGCCTTTGATGCCAGCAAGGCAGGCTATGGCCAGCAAAACAGCTATGCGGCACAGTCCAATGCGCTTGGCGTGATGAAGCTCAAACATGAGTTCAGCCGGCATTTGCGTTTGGATTTAGGCGGACTTTTCCAATCTGGCACTAGAAGAACCGCTTGGGCTACTGATTATATTTGCGAGGGAAAAAGCGATACGCATAATGGCTGTTATCTGCCAGGGGTAAACACAGCAGATGGCGGATTTGATCCCAACTATATTTCTCAAAATGTCGCTTATAACGCCAGAGGGAATGTAAATGATCTTACGATTTCAAATAGAGCTTATTTGAACGGGGAATTTAAAATAGGGCCTATCGTGCATCATTTCAATGTCGGCTCAAATGGTTATTCCGATACGGGTTACAGCCCTTATGGGGGGAACTCGGATGATAAGAGCGCCAGCACATGGCCTTATGGTAAAAATAATAATGTCACTTACCCTTGGGATCAACCTTATAACGTCCCGGGATCTCCTCAAATTATTATGAAGCCAGCAGGGTTTAGAAAATCAAATTTCACCCAACAGCAAGATATTATGTTCGGTGATAATTTTGATATTGGCCGGCAGTTGACCGTGATGACGGAACTTTCATGGACATGGATTCATACGCAGAGTTTTAATACAGGCGGTATGGGCGGGATGAGCATGTATAAAAAAGGAGGCGGCAGCCTTCCTGAAACGGTTCAAAGTGCGCAGGTCAATGGCGCATTTGAGCCATCTGTTGCCTTGACATGGCATCCGACAAACCGTTTCAGCGCTTATTTTAACTGGGGTCAGGATACAACATCGGCAGGGTTCGCCCCTAAGGACGGAGTCAGCAATCCAAATCAGAATTTAGGGTTTTTAAGCTCTACCCAATATGAAGGGGGGATGAAATATCTTTACAGAGATCGTTTTTTAGTTGTCTTAGATGGATTTGGAATGTCACGCCCGTATGTTTACCAAGCCCCTTATTCTCAGGCGATGGTTAAAAATGGCAAGCAAAATGATTCAGGGGTGGAGTTTCAGGTTTCTGGCGCTTTGACCCGTGAAATCTCAATGTTTGGCGGTGTCACATGGATAAATCCGATTTTACGCAATACAGGTTCAGCCGAAACTAGCGGTAAATATATCGTCGGTATTCCTAAATGGAATGCGGATTTTTTGATGGATTGGCACCCGAGCTTTCTCCATGGCTGGTCGTTTAATACCAATGTTCATTATTCTGGCAGACGGGCAGGCGATATCTGGAATCATTCTTATTCACCAGAATATACAACGCTTGACCTCGGGGTGCGTTATCAAACGAGGCTGGCAGATCATTTGGTCGTGCTGAGGGGGAATGTCGATAATGTCACGAAAACAAATTACTGGTCAGAAATTTCGCCTTCCTCTTCCGCAGGGGCTGGCAATCCCAAAGCCAATTATGGCTCGCCAACAAATTCCGGCATGCTGGGCGCACCTCAGACATGGCACATTACCGCATCAGTGTATTTTTAAGACATGTTGCGGTTAATTAGTGTTTTTTAGTGAGAGGATCGGCTTCGGTAAGAAGAATGATAGTGGGTGTATGAATAGTTATCGCTGTTGGGTATGGCTGTAAGAAAGGTCAGGATAGCCCATAAAAGACCTATGCCAGCCCCAGCAACGATAAGCGCCATCATTTTACTGCTGCCATAACGTCTGAGGTAGGTGAGACAATCCTGCCCGAAAGCAAGGAGGAAAAAGGCAAAAATCCCAGTAATAATGAGGAGGTGTGAAGAGCTTCTTATACCAAGCCCATGAAGTCCCCCTAAAAAGAGACAGAGGAGGCCAAGAAAAATGAACATGCTGCTTTCAAGAACTTCTCTGGAGAGGTACGCTTCGTCTTTTTTCCCCTTGGCATTCTCTTTATCTTCTTTGCTTCTTTGGGGAAGGGGCGGCGGTTCTGAAGAGGGTCGGGGGGAAGAATGAGACTTTTCTTTAAGGCTGATCGAGCGTCCAAGATAGAGGCAGTAACACAAGAAGATAATACCAAAGAACCCGACAACAAGAAAAAGAACGGTTAAATTATCCGAAAGCGTCATTTCTTTTCCTTATTTGAGGGCGAAGCCGTTTTTCTCTATTTTCCGATACAAAATTCGCTGAAAATTTGGTCGAGGATTTTTTCAGGATCAAGTCGGCCGCCAATTTTCCCCGAAAGTCTGCCCATTTCCTGTAAGGCGAGGCGCATTTCCTCGGTCCGAAGCTCCATCATGAGGCTTTCGTCCGAGGCCATCTCTAAATGCTCGGAGGCCTTTGTTAAGGCGTGACGGTGGCGGGGACGTGTCAGGGTCGCAACATTGCCTGGTTTTTTACCGCAGAGTTTGAGAATGATTTCTTCAAGTTTATTCTTGAGCGGTTTTAATCCCTCTGGCGATTTTACACTGAGGGAAATCGCATTTTCAGGCAACTCCCCTTGGTGTAAATCCGACTTGCTGTAAACAGGTATAAAAATGGCCTCTTTCGGAAATTCTGAAAGGTTGGGCGCTGTTTCACGTGGAGCAATCAGATACAGAATGACATCTGCCTGTTGCAGCCAGTTTTTAGCCCGCTTCACCCCTTCTTTTTCAATTAAGTCCTCTGTTTCCCGTAAGCCAGCTGTGTCCACAAGCTTTGTTTTAACGCCGTTTAAGGTCCAATCCAGAGAAATTGCGTCCCGTGTTGTGCCGGCAATCGGGGCAACAATGGCGGCCTCCCGCTCTGCCAGCGCATTAAGAAGGCTGGATTTTCCAGCATTTGGCGCACCAGCGAGGACGATTGTGAGGCCTTCTCTGAGAATTTCCCCTGAATGACTGGAGAGATGCGATTGAATCTCTTGATAAAGGGCTTGAATTTCTTTGAGAAGAGGATTTTCGCTGATGTCGTCTTCGGTATCTTCTGGGAAATCGGCTTGCGCCTCTAAACGGGCTAAAAGCTTTGTCATTTGCATCTGCCAGTTTTGAGAGAGGCGGCTAAGTCCCCCTTCAACCTGTCCGAGTGCCTGACGCCTTTGGGCACTGCTTTCGGCTTCGACTAAATCGCAGATCGCCTCGGCTTGAAGCAGATCCATTTTGCCGTTATGCAATGCTCTTTTTGTAAATTCTCCTGCTTCGGCAGGACGTGCCCCAAGATCGCTCAAGGCCTCCCCAACGCCTTCAATCACAGCAGAAGCGCCATGAAGGTGGAGTTCAAAACTATCTTCTCCAGTGTAGGAGTTTGGCCCAGGCATCCAAATTACCAGCGCCTGATCTAGTTTCTCTCCCCGATGGGCTAAGAGCCTCAAGGAAGCCATGCGGGGTTTTGGCAAAGGCCCTGCGAGTTTTTCTAAAACAATGCCGGCATTTTTACCGCTGACACGCATCACCGCTATCGGCTGGCGCAGGGCACCGCCACCGCTGGCGAGGGCAAAAATAATTTCTTTTGAGGGGCTGGAGGCCGATTGGCTATTTATTTCTAGAGGCATGAGGGTATTTTAAAGAAAGAGCGAGATTAAAAACAGAGTAGAAAATATCAGGAGATGGGAAATAACATGGGACAGAAATCTTTTCATACCCCTTTAGGCGAAATCACCTTGAGTGCAGATGATTTTGGCGAGGGGAACGGCCTTGTTTCCCTTGATGAGGGCTGGGGACGGGATCAGGAATCAGAGGATTCATTGCTCAATCAGGCTGAAGAGATGCTCCAAGCTTATTTTGATGGGGAATGCCGTGATTTCAGCAGCCTGCCTTTTAAACCTTTTGGAACGGATTTTCAAAAACGGGTCTGGGCAGAAATCTCTAAAATCCCTTATGGCGAAACAATGAGCTACGGCGACATTGCTAAAATTCTAAATTCTTCGCCCCGTGCAGTGGGGACAGCCACGGGCCGAAACCCTTTGCCAATCCTTGTGCCGTGCCACCGTGTCCTGCCCAAAAATGGCAAAATCGGCGAATATTCTTTTGGCGACGGCGCAGACACAAAAGAATATCTTCTAAATCTAGAGAAACATTTTTTAGACAATAAATCTGCCGTATAGTTTGAGGAAGCATAAAGGAAGGAGCTTGAGAGATGTCAGGGATTCAAAAGGGTAAAATTACCAAATACAGTAAAATGATAGGTCTTTATGGCACAGATAAAGGCCATACGGGATTATTAAAAGACAATAGAACGGTTGTTTTGTCTTTTCCATTTAAGGATTGTGTGCTGGAAGCGGGCATGACGAAGGAGGAGAGTGGGAAAGAAGAACGCTACCTGCACAAAGAAATTGACGGCAAAGATATTGATACGCTTTTTGAGCCAAAAGTCTTGACAGGATTTGAGTATTTTGGCGACCATCACTCAACTCAACTCAACTCAACTCAACTCAACTCAACTCAACTCAACTCAACTCAACTCAACTCAACTCAACTCAACTCAACTTTCGCTGCGTGATATAGAATTTTTTGATCAAGACGGCGAATTAAAAGAAAATCTTTTAATTAAGGGCAATAATCTCTTTGCGCTCCATTCGCTTTATGCCCGTTTGGCTGGAAAAGTTAAGCTGATTTACATTGATCCGCCGTATAATACGGGCAATGATGGCTTTAAATATAACGATAGCTTTAACCATTCCTCATGGCTTGTTTTTATGAAAAACCGCCTTGAAATTGCGAGAGAACTACTACGGGAAGATGGGAGTATTTGGATTACGCTTGATGATAATGAATATGCTTATCTTCGGGTATTGTGTGATGAGATTTTTGGAAGAACTGCTTTTAAAGCAACCTTTGTTTGGCAACACCGTAAGTCAAGTCAAAATGATATTGACGTATCGTTATCGCATAATTACACGCTATGTTTTGCTAAGAATCCAGATCTATTTAAGATAAATCCTTTAGAAGTGGATGGAAGTAATTTTAGTAATCCAGATAATGATCCCAGAGGCTCTTGGGTAGCAGATCCATTTGATGCTCCTAATATTCGACCAAACTTAACTTATCCTATTACTAACCCGAATACGCTAGAGCCGCACCTACCACCTAGTGGTAGGTGCTGGAGATTTTCTCAAGAGAAATTCTCCAGTGCCTTAGAAGACAAGCGAGTTGTCTTCGGCAAAAATGGTAAAGGTCGACCTCAACTAAAGCGCTTTTTAACTGAAGCTTAAGATAAAGGAAGAACTCCTTTTACGGTATGGACAGATGTTGACACATCTACTCACGCTACAAAGCACTTAATGAAACTCTTTGAAACTAAAGATGTCTTTAAAACCTCTAAACCAGAGGCTCTTATTGAGAGAATTATTAAATTAGCAACGAATCCTAGCGATATTGTTCTGGACTATCATTTAGGTTCAGGCACGACCGCAGCTATGGCGCATAAAATGGGCAGGCGCTGGATTGGGATTGAGCAGATGGACTATATTGAGGACATCACAAAGGTTCGTCTTCAAAAAGTGCTTGAGGGGGAGCAAGGCGGCATTTCCAAAGCCGTAAATTGGCAGGGTGGCGGCTCTTTCGTTTATTTAGAACTTAAAAAATACAATCAGGAATTTATTGACCGCATCAATCAGGCAAGTTCTCTTTCAGAGTTGAAAGAAGTGTTTGATGAAATGTGTAAAAATTCTTTTCTTAAATTCTGGTTTGATAAAAAGAATTTTAAAGAAGACAGCGAGTATGGAAAACTTGCCCTTTGGGAGCGTCAAGAAGCCCTGATTTCCGTTTTAGATGAGAACCAGCTCTATCTTAATCTGGAGGAAATGAATGATGCACGCCACAGCGTTTCCTTAGAGGAAAAAGAACTTACCGATAAATTTTATGGGAGGGTATAATGGCACGTCGTCCTAATGCCTCTGCCAAGACCATCAATAAAGAATTAGAAGAGGCGCTTTTTAATCAGATTGCTCAAAATCAGGCCTATAAGGAATGGGCGAAAACCTATAAAATCCCCCATGAAATTACAGATAATCTTTCCCGTAATTTACGGGATTATCAGCTAGAAGCCCTCAAGCATTTTATTTTTCTGTTTGAAAATAAAATGGAACAGGCACGGCATTTGCTGTTCAACATGGCAACGGGCACAGGTAAAACCGTTATGCTGGCGGCTATTGTTCTTTATCTCTATTTAAAAAATTACCGTAATTTTGTGTTTTTGGTTCACTCGGTCAATATTGTCCAGCAAACAGAAAGCATTCTGACAAAACCCAGAGATGAATCTGGCGAAAATCCAAAATATCTCTTTAATCCGAAAGGGGTTAAAATTTTAGGGCAGTCTGTAAAAATTCAGGCCTCAAAGTTTTTTTTATCGCATGTGAAGCAAGCTGCTGTTCATAATTTACCTCCTGTTATTAACCTGATGTTTTTTACGACCCAAGGGCTTTACAATGCCTTGAGAGAGGGGAGGGAAAACAGCCTGTCGGCAGAGGATTTTGAGCGTTCGCCTGTGGTGATTTTGGCAGATGAAGCCCATCGTTTGAATGTGGAAACCCGCAAGAAAAAAACCAAAACAGAAGAGCGTGAAATTAAAAACTGGGAGTCTGCGGTTCAAAGCGCCCTCGAGGGCAATGCTGGAAATTTATTATTAGAATTTACGGCAACGCTAGATTCTAGTAATAAAAATATTTTTGAAAAATATAAAAATAAGCTCGTTTACCGCTATGATTTTAACCGTTTTAATGCGGAAAAATACAGCAAACTTGTGAAGCCGCTCTATAACGAAATGACGCAGGCGACCGATCAAAAACGGCATTTAATTGTTAATGCGTTGGCGTTGAGCCAGTACCGCAAACTTCTTGCCGCCAGCAGGGGAATTGCCCTTAATCCGATTATTTTGGTGAAGTCTGTTAATATCAAGCAATCCCAGCAGGATAGGGATTTTTTTGATCAAGTTGTTCGCTCTTTATCTCTAGAAGATTTTGAATCGCTGAAAGCGTTAAGAGATAAGATGCGAAGGGAAAAAGGTGACCCCATTTTATCGCAAATGTTTAGCTGGCTTGAAGATACGAGAAACGGTTTAGCCACGACGAAAGAGCCTTCTGGGTTAAGCCAGTTTATTTTAAGCATTCGTCAGGATTTCACGCCAGAAGACACCTTGATCTACAATGCGCAAAGGAAAGAATCTCCTGACCTCTTAAAAAAACTCGATGATCCAAGAAACCATATTCGGGCTGTTTTTGCTGTTCATGCGCTGAACGAAGGCTGGGACGTTCTATCGCTTTTCGATATTATTCATTTTGATATTTCGGAAACCAAGAAAGTAACGCTCCAAGATATTCAGTTGATTGGACGAGGGGCACGTCTTTTTCCTTATGACGTGTCTAAAGAGGTTTCTGGGCTTTTTGGGCATGTTGATACAGACCCTTATCGGCGGAAATATGACCGTTTCCCGAATGATCGTGGCACGGCTTTAGAAAGCATGTTTTATCATTTTGTGAAAACAGGCAATTTTCTTAAAGAGTTACAGACCCAGCTTCTCGGAGAAGGGATTATAAATCGGGGCGCTGTAAAGCGTACGCTGCAACTCAAAGAGTCTTTTTTAAAAAGCAAAACTTATCAGAAGGGTTTTGTATTGGTGAATAAGCTTGAGGTGCGTCCCAAAACGACTTCGGAGGAAATTAAAACGGTTTTCTTCAAAAAATTGGAAGTGCGTCCTTTTGAATTACATACGCATAATTTGACAGAGAAAGTTAAAAAATCTGAAAAAATGATGCAGCAGGGGACAATCCGCTTAACAGATCCCTTTTTTCAGAGCCATTGATTCGAAAATCCTTGATGCGAGCAGAGGGAAACTTCTTCCGTTTTGAAGAAATTTCGAAGCATATTTCTGGATTAAAGTCGATTGATACCTTGATAAAGGATTATTTCCCACGTTTTGAAATTACCTATCGCTATCATTCAGATAAGCCGATTGAGGCGCTAAGCCCTTCTGAAAAATTACATTTACTGGTGAATGCGATTTTACCAGAAGTGCGCAAAGTAATTGATTTAGATTTGCCTCGTATGGTTGGCAGTAAAAGATTTTACCCCGTGTCCGTTTCGGAAATTTTTTCTAAAGTAAAAGATATTTGGATTGCCGCAGATGGCGAATATGAGGATGCAGAGGGGAATAAAATACTGACTTCCCATAATGAGCGGGCGCAGGGCCAGAAAAACCATTCAGATGAACGGATGGCCTGTGATCTTTCTCTGTCGGATTGGTATGCGCAGAACGAGAATTACGGCACAAATGAGGAAAAACTTTTCGTCAAATTTATTGAATCCCAAATTGAAAAATTGAGAGAGCGCTTTAAGGGCTGCGAGATTTTTCTTTTGAGGAACGAACTGGAATATAGCGTTTTTAATTTAAAAGATGGACGTTTATTTGCGCCTGATTATTTGATGTTTATTAACGATATTACGCATCAGAAATTGTATTACCAGTGTCTTTGTGAGGCAAAGGGCGGTCATATTTTAGAAGGGGATTTGTGGAAAGAGGAAGGTCTTTTAGATATTACACAAACCTCAAAGGCAGAGATTCCAAAAGCCCCAATACCTGTGCAAGTTAAAGGCAATGAAGCTTATGTGCCTGATGAGGCTTTCCTCGTCTCTTTGAGAAAGGAGAATTATGAGGAAATTAAATGCTTAGGATTTAAGTTTTTCAATACGAAAGATGAGGTTCGGGAGAAATCTTTCAGAGATCAGTTTAAAACCCTGTTGGGTGTAGGTTAAAGAAAAAGGCCAGTCCTTTTGGGAACTGGCCTTTCTTTTGCACTATGGCGTGGCGTGTTTACAGCTTATAGGACTGTGCGCCTGTGCCGCTGAGCTGATCGCCTTTGACAATATAATAGTCTTCAGGGATAGGCTTTCCAGCAAGGAAATTTTTCAGCATTTCATGCGTAATGGAAATATAGCGTGCCTGCGCGCTTAAAGACGTGCCAGACATGTGTGGTGTCATGCCGTTAAAGGGCATGGTGCGCCATGGATGATCGGCAGGCGCTGGCTGTGGAAACCAGACATCGCCTGCATAGGCAGCGATTTTGCCCTCTTCCTGCGCTTTTTTGAGGGCGTCCATATCGACAAGCTCCCCACGGGCACAGTTAATGAAATAAGTGCCATGGTTTACTTTAGCGAAGAAAGCCTCATTAAAGAGGTTGCGTGTCTGCGGATAGAGAGGAATATGCGCACTGATAATATCCATATGCGGCGCCATTTCTTCTGGCGTTTTATGGAAGGTCAGGCCAAGCTCCTTCTCCACGGCTTCTGGCAGGCGGTGGCGCTGGGTATAATGCAGCTCACAGCCAAAGGCTTTCATACGTTTGAGAACGGCATAGCCGATACGGCCAGAGCCGACAGCCCCAAAACGCATATTGGCAAGGTCATAGCTTCGGGAGACGCAATCGGCGATATTCCAAACGCCATTGCGGGCCAAGGCATGGGCAGGAAGATAATTCCGCACGAGAGAAAGCGCCATCATCACAATATGCTCAGCAACGGAAATGGAATTGGAGCCAGTGGCCTCGACAACGGAAATACCAGCCTCTGCGGCGGCTTTTAAATCCACATGGTCAGAGCCAATGCCTGCGGTGATAGCGATTTTAAGGTTTTTTGCTTTCTGGATGCGTTCTTTGGTGAGATAAGCAGGCCAGAAAGGCTGGGTAATGAAGACGTCTGCTTCTGGCAGATATTTATCAAAATCAGAATCTTTACCGTCCTTGTCGGAGACAACAATGAGTTCATGCCCATTGTCTTTGCACCATTTTTCAAGGCCGAGCTTGCCAGAGACACAGCCTAAAAGCTGGTTTTTCTGCTCTTTCAAGAAAGCTTCGTAAATCTCATTTTCATGTTTGACGACCGCTTCTGAAGGACGGATCTTTTCGGGAAGGCTTAAAAGCTCCTCCGCATAAGGGCCTTTAAGGGAAGGCTGTAAATCACGGATATATTTAGGGGGATAACCCGCCTGAGGATCTGGGTAGAGAACACAGAGTATTTTTGCCATGAGAGCATTTCCTTTCGTTTCATGGAGAGTCTTTTCAGCTCCTCTGCCTAAGAATATTGGGACTGAACTCCCCGAAAGAAAGGGCTGAAACGAATAAAAGCCTAAAATAGTGCTATTTTAGGCTTTTACCGTAATCTTTTTTTGAAGGCTGATTTTTAGTTATTCATCGCCTCAAAAAAGTCTGCATTGGATTTGCTGTAACGCAATTTATCAAGCAAGAAGTCCATGCCTTCCTGCGCTCCCATTGTGGAGAGAAGACGGCGGAGAACCCACATTTTTGCAAGGTCTGCACGGTCAACAAGCAATTCTTCCTTACGTGTGCCTGATTTAATCATATCAATGGCAGGGAAGGTGCGCTTATCAGACAATTTACGGTCAAGAACAAGTTCAGAGTTACCCGTTCCCTTAAACTCTTCAAAAATAACCTCATCCATGCGAGAGCCTGTTTCAATCAAGGCCGTTGCGATAATGGTCAAAGAGCCGCCAGATTCAATGTTACGGGCCGCACCGAAAAAGCGTTTTGGACGTTGGAGCGCATTGGCATCCACACCGCCCGTCAACACTTTGCCCGAAGAAGGCACAACCGTATTATAGGCACGGGCGAGACGGGTGATGGAGTCTAGGAGAATGACAACGTCACGGCCATTTTCAACGAGGCGTTTGGCCTTTTCCATGACCATTTCGGCGACTTCGACATGGCGCTTGGCTGGCTCGTCAAAGGTGGAGGAAACGACCTCGCCACGAACAGAGCGTGCCATATCGGTGACTTCCTCTGGACGTTCATCAATGAGCAGAACGATCAGAGAGACATCAGGATTGTTCGTTGTGATGGATTGCGCAACCGATTGCAGCATCACGGTTTTACCTGTGCGTGGCGGTGCAACAATGAGGGCACGCTGTCCCATACCAATCGGTGCAACAAGATCAATCACACGGGCGGTATAATCTTTATTGTCTTTTTTACCTTTGCCGGCTTTGGAAGGGGCTGTCGTTCTTTTTTCTTTAATCTCTTCGACAGGAATTTCGAGCTTGAGCTGACGGTCTGGATAAAGAGGGGTCAGATTGTCAAAATTGACACGGTGGCGGGCTTTTTCAGGGTCTGAAAAATTGATTGCCATGACCTTATCAAGGCTGAAATAGCGCTCATTTTCTTCGGGCGCTTTGAGCTGGCCTTCAATCGTATCCCCTGGACGCAGACCGTATTTTCGGATCTGTTGGGGAGAGATATAAATATCATTTGCGCCAGGGAGATAATTCACTGAAGAAGAGCGTAAAAAGCCAAAGCCATCCGGCATAATTTCAAGCGTTCCGTCGCCGAAAACGCTTTGATCGTCATCGGCCATCGCTTTTAAAATTGCAAAGGTAAGGTCCTGTTGCCGCAGATTTGAGGCATTGTCGATTTCGAGCTCTTCAGCCATTTCAATCAGCTCGGAGGCTTTTTTTGTCTTCAGTTCAGCAAGATGCATGCGTTTTTCTCAAGTTTTAAAAATAAAACACTCTGTTCGGGATCGAGTCCGTGGACGGGCGTTCAAAGAACACGTCATTGACGGGCCATCTTTGGCAAAAACATCAAAAAATTCTGGTAGGATGAAGCAAGGTGCAAAGCAGGATTTTTTCAAGTGAATTTAAGCTTTGGAAAATTCTTACACTAGGACAGTGCAAGCTAAAATAACGATCCGTTAAAATTAAGAGCGTAAAGGGAAAGAAAGAGAGGCAAAAGGAATTGTCCCTCGTCAACCGTTTGTAAGAGATTTCCTCTCTTCAAAAAGGAAAATAAGTGATTTTTTATCAAAGGTCAAACCGCAATGCGCATTTTATACGATTTAAGCCATCATTTTTGAAAAAAGACGTCCAATAGAAGGCATTGGCAGGGTTTCCAGCACAAAACCGCCCCCCAGCAAAATGAAAATCAGACCAGCACAGCGGTCAATGACGAGCCGTTGCCGCCAAAACCATGTGGAGACAATCGGTGCCGCCAAACAAACCGCAATAGCGCCCATAATCAGAAAGGTTGAAAAGAAAATCATTAAAATTGCGGCTAGCCCGAGAGCCGAACTCGCATTTTCTGGAAAAGCGGAGGCAAAGAGTGAAGACATGAAAACCAATGTCTTAGGATTGGAAAGGTCACATAAAACCCCTGCCCAAAACACATTTCCGAGCTTGAGAACCTGCGTTGTGGATGTTCCTTGAAGCCCTGTATCGTGCCCCTGTCCACGGAGGAGCTTGCTTCCGACCCAAATCAGATACAGACCGCCCGCCATTTTCATGCCCAGAAAGAGCTTAGGCTCAAGGACAAAAAGCGCATGAATGCCGAAATAGCCTGCAATGCCCCAGATGGTACTGCCGACACTGACGCCAAGAGAGGCCATAATGCCGGCCATGCGCCCTTGCATTGCAGCCGTTCGGGAGACAAAGACAAAATCCAGCCCGGGAACAAAAACACAGCCAATCCAAAAAATCGTGAAAGGCAAAAGCAGGGAAAGTTGTGAGAGCATAAACCGTCAAAACCACGTCAAAAATTATCGTCAAATTGAGTCGTAACAGAACGGAAGGGGGGAGGGAAACAGCAAAAAGTATAAAAGAATGCGGGAAAGGCTTTTTATAGCGTCTCCCCTTCATTCAAGAGGTTTAATTGTGCGGTCACCCCTTCTTTTTTATCGCCACAGAGTTTGTGTTGAAAAATGTATTTTTTGTGCTGATGGGCGGTTGTGACCGATAAAAAAGAGGTTTGAACGCAAAGATTATCGTCAAAAACTTCTTGAGAGACCCAGCGCAGATTTAAATGCAGGCTTTGACGGGGTAGCAAGCGGATTTCTGAAACATCTTCTAAGTGAGACGCAATCGGAAAAGGGCGTTTCTTCTGATCTAGAAAGGCAAAGGCTGGCGGATTTTCAAGGCGACAGGCTTTTTTGCCTTTATTGGTCAGGATGAGTTCCGCATTTTCATGCGACATGCCAGCCGATCCCGGCATGTTTTGTTCAAGTTTGAGGCTAAGGGTTTTTGAGGTGCAAACTGGCATCGGATTTTGAGAAAGTGTCTTGGCATAAAGCACATTTCCGCTTCCGAAAAAGCAAAGCACGCCTAAAACCCAAAAAGAAATCTTTTCTCCCATAGAATCCCTCCAAAATCGTTTTAAGCGTGGCGAAGCAAAGCAATGAGGCAACGCTCTTTTTCTGTTTTGTGTAATCTGGCAGAGAGTGCCTATTAACAAAAGCAAAAATAGCTTAATTTGTTTTTCATCACCTTAAAGAGAGGCAATAGGATTTTAAAGCAATGGATGAGCTGACGATTATTGTTTGTTGCTGTCTGGCAGCGTCTAGTATTGGATTTTTGCTGACGGCCTTTATGTTTGTCGTGCTTTCACTTGCACCACAGGGGCGATTTAGTGTTCTTTTAACGACCTTTCTGTTGTTTTTGTTAGAAGCAGATTGGATCAGTATTTGGTTTCTTTTCCTTTTCTTTGTAGCAAATGGGTTTACCAGTAGCTTCTCTTTAAATTTGGTTTTTGGCATCTTGCTTTTTGGGATGTCTTTGCCAATTCTTTGGGTTGTCAGGGCGAGGATTGGCATCGCGCGCAAAAAAATTCGCCCTGTTGTTCTGTCTCTGAAAAAGTTAGAGTTTGAAGACGCAAGCGGACAAAAGTGAGGGAGCAGGTAAATGGCAAAACAGGCAAAAAAAGAAGTGCAGGAAATCGAAATTAGTGTGCCTCCTCTCGGAGAGACAGTTGAATCTGCTTTGATTGCACGATGGCTCTTTAAAGAAGGCGAAATTGTTGAGGAAGGCGAGGCCATTTTAGAATTGGAGACCGATAAAATCAGTCTCGAAGTGCCTGCGCCTGTAAGGGGCGTTTTACGCTCTCCTTTGCCTGTTTCTGCCGAAGTAAAGTCAGGAGATTTTCTGGCGAAACTGGATTTGTCAGCGAAAGAGCTTGCCCAAGCCAAGCTAAAAGAAGCCCCTCTCGTTGAAGTGCCTGCGCAGAAAATGCCTGTTCAGCCAGAGATCAAAAGGCAAGCGCCACCATCAGCCCCTATGAAAGAAAAAGTGCCAGAACAGAGTGAAGCGGACGAAAAACGCCTTAAACTGAGTCCTTTGCGTTTAGCCGTTGCCCGTAATTTGAAAGAAATTCAAAATCATGCTGCTGTGCTGACCACCTTTACCGAAGTGGATATGAGCGAAGTGATGGCGCTCCGCAAGCGCTATCAAAAGGAATTTATCGAAGCGCATGAAGGCATAAAATTAGGCTTTATGTCTTTTTTTGCCACTGCTGTTGCAAGGGCGCTTAACCGTTTTCCTGTGATGAATGCCTATATTGAAGGCGATGAGACTGTTTACCGCCGTCATGCCAATTTGGGCGTTGCGGTGACAACGGATAAGGGGCTGGTTGTGCCTGTGATTAAAGCCGCCGAGGCGCTAGGCTTTGCCGAGATTGAGAAAAAAGTGGCAGATTTTGCAGTAAAGGCAAGAGAATCACGCTTGGTAAGGGAAGACCTTTCGGGGGCGAGCTTTACGCTCAGCAATGGCGGGATTTTCGGGTCGCTTCTGTCAACGCCGCTTTTAAGTCCAAAACAATCAGGGGTTTTGGGGCTTCATGCGATTAAAGAGCGCCCAGTTGCATTGGAGGGGCAGGTCGTTATTCGTCCGATGATGTATGTGGCGCTCTCTTATGACCACCGCCTAGTGGACGGTAAGGAAGGGGTGAGTTTCTTGCGTACGGTTAAAGAGCTTGTTGAAGACCCTGCCCGTCTTTTGCTTGATATTTAAGGAAAGCGGGGCTGAGAAAAAGAGATGTATGCCTTTATTGTTCTTGGGGGATATTTCCTTTTGGCCTTTGTTGGGGGCATGGGGTTTGTTTTGATGCTTCCATGGGGAAAGCTTGACCGTGTGCGCCATATTCCAAACCACCATATAGGCCCGTTTCGTTTTTATTTTGAACATAATTTAAGAGAATGGGAATGGCCTCATGCCTTGCCTGTTTTTTTCACAGGGGCTGCGGTTGGGGCGTTTTTGCTCTATCTCTTTCGGGCGCTGACCTGGTTTTATTTACAGCCACAATGGGCGGTTTTAGTGAGTTTGCTGATTATTTTTCCGATTGAACTTGTGGCCTGTAAGCTGGCAGAACGCTGATATGAAATTTTCTTTCTCTCTTTTAAAATCCTGCTCTTTGAGCTTTTTGATTCTTGGTTTTCTAGGGGCGACAAGCTGTTCCCGTTTTGTACCGACAGAGGTGAAAAAGCAGGAGGCTAAACAGCCCGGACAAAATGTCCTGCATTCTCTTTTCGGGAAGACCACTTCAACTTTACCCGTAGAGGGGATTGTTGTTGCAGATGAACCGCAAGCCTCTATCGCTGGGCGTGATGTCTTAGCAAGAGGCGGAAATGCGGTTGATGCGGCGGTGGCGTCCTCGATGGCGATGGCTGTGACTTTGCCTTCCCGAGCCTCTTTCGGGGGCGGTGGCGCTTGTTTGGTTGGAAAAGGGAAAGAATTTAACGCCTTTTTATTTTTGCCCAAAGGCGGTGGGGAGGAAAATACCCAAAATCCACCAGAGCGTCCTGCCAGTGTGCCGATGCTCGCCCGTGGCCTTTATTTGATGCAGGATCGTTTTGGGGAGGTTGTTTTTTCGGACGATGTGATTGCAGCTCGCCGTTTTGCACAGCGTGGCATTCGGGTGAGCCGTCAGCTTGCTGATGATTTGGAGGCTGTAAAAACCCCTCTATTTGCTGATGCTGGCATGCGGGAAGTCTTTGGAAAAGGCACAAATGAAAAAGGAGAGGTTCAGTCGCTTAAAGTGGGTGACACGCTCATTCAACGCCAGCTTGGTGGATTTTTGGAACAGATTGAAAAGCAGGGTATTGGCGATCTCTACGGTGGATCTCTTGGGGACAGTTATGTGGAGGGTGTGAATAAGGCTGGCGGTGGACTGGTGCGTGAATCTTTGCGAAGCAGCCTCCCAACAGAGACAAAACCTGTTGAGGTGGAATTGCCCGGGACAGAAGGCCATGCTTGGCGTGGGATTTTCCTGCCGCCGCCTGTGGACGGCGGTATGGCGGCGGCCGTGGCGCTGAAAAAAGAAGGGCCTGCGGAACAGGCTGCGGCGCTTTGGCGTTATCTTGATGAAAATGGCCAGCCGCTTTCGCCAAAAGATTTTATGAATACGCCCCTTTCTTCTGAGCGCTTCAGCTTGCCTTCTTTACCAGCCTCCAGCTCTATTTTGGCACGGGACGAGAAGGGTATGCAGGTGGCCTGTGTGTTAAGTGCAGGCAATCTTTTTGGCACAGGACGCATGTCAGGGCGGAGCGGTGTCGTGATTGGCACGTCTCCTGAGAGCCGTCCTGCACCGCTTTATGCGGCTGGCATGGTGTTTTCAGATCAAGGCAATCCGCAGGCAGTGGCAACCGCAACAGGACAGACGGCGGCCGCGAGTGCCTTGGCCGATCATTTGGCTGGTTTTATGGCGCATCCTGTGGAAAGTTCTGTTAAAGTGAAGGCTACGAAATTGCCGCCGCCAGAAGAGGCCGGAAACGGTATTTTCTGTGGCAGTTCGGAATTGGCGGACTGCACAGGTGTGGCGGAAAATGTTTCCGGGCTCGCAATCCGTCAGCGCAGTCGGGAATTTAAACATTAAGCCATGCTGGTTTGCGCTTGCGCAGGAAACTTATTTTTTTTAGCCCTTGTTTTTTAGTGTGAAGACGGCACATTTAGAAGACGAGAGAATTTCGGGGGTGTTATGCTCCCACAGAAACTGAATTTTTGGAGAATTTATGGCAAAGGCACCCGCAAAATCCCGCATTAGCGCCTCTGGTTCAGGGGATAAAGCCAAGGAAGATAAAAGACGGGCACTGGAAAATGCGCTGGGTCAGATTGAGCGTTCCTTTGGTAAAGAGTCTATTATGCGGATGGGGGATCAGCCAAACCGTGAAATTGAATCTATTTCAACAGGTTCTTTGGGGCTCGATATTGCGCTTGGCATTGGCGGTGTGCCCCGTGGGCGGATTATTGAAATTTACGGCCCTGAAAGTTCAGGGAAAACGACGCTTGCCCTTCATATTTTAGCCGAGGCGCAGAAATTAGGCGGAACGGCCGCTTTTATTGATGCGGAGCATGCGCTTGACCCCGGATATGCCCGTAAACTTGGTGTGAATGTTGATGATCTGCTTCTGAGTCAGCCCGATACAGGAGAGCAGGCTTTGGAAATCACTGATACGCTCGTGCGTTCAGGGGCCGTGGATTTGATTGTCGTTGATTCTGTTGCGGCGCTTGTGCCAAAGGCAGAGCTTGAGGGCGATATGGGAGATGCCCATGTGGGCTTGCAGGCCCGTTTGATGAGTCAGGCGCTTAGAAAATTAACAGGTACGATTAACCGTTCCCAGACGACTGTGATTTTCCTTAATCAAATTCGCATGAAAATCGGTGTGATGTTTGGCAATCCTGAAACAACGGCAGGCGGTAATGCACTGAAATTCTATTCTTCCGTGCGGTTGGATATTCGCCGTATCGGATCGATTAAAGATAAAGATGAAGTTTTGGGCAACCAAACCCGTATTAAAGTTGTTAAAAACAAAATGGCACCCCCTTTCAAACAGGTTGAGTTTGAAATTATTTATGGCGAGGGCATCAGTAAGCTCGGCGAGCTTCTTGATCTCGGTGTGAAAGCCAATATCGTTGATAAGTCTGGTGCATGGTTCTCTTATGATTCTGTCCGCCTTGGGCAAGGGAAAGAGAACTCTAAGACTTATTTAAGAGAACATCCCGAAATGGCGGTAGAGATTGAAGGCAAGATCAGAGAACATTCTGGTTTGATTGAGGAAGTTTCTGAAGCGGATTCAGAGAGCGCTTCTGGAGAGGGGGACGTTGATGACATCTTCTCCCATGATCAGGATTAAGAGAAACTTCTCTAAAGAAATATGCTTGAAAATTCTTCTTTAAATTCATTGCAAGACCCCCAAAATGTTTTGGGGGTGGTGCAAAGTGCTTCTGGCCGTGCATGGCTGTGGCGGAGTGGCACGCTGGCTGATCCACATCAGCTTGAGCGCTTAATTGCTGTTATGGGCAGAGAAAGCGGGCTTGGTGATATTGCCTGCCGTGTCTTGATTGGCAGAGGCCTTGCGCCTAAAGAGGTGCAGGGGTTTTTAGATGCGAGTTTAAGACGGCATTTGCCAGACCCTTCCAGCTTGAAAGCGATGGATCAGGCGGCGGCAAGATTGGCGAAAGCCGTCCTTTCTAATGAAAAAATAGGTATTTTTGGCGATTATGATGTCGATGGTGCTTGCAGTTCAGCGCTTTTGACGCAATATCTGCGTGCCCTTGGATTGACCGTTTTTCCACATATTCCCGACCGCATGAAAGAGGGATACGGCCCTAATACCAAAGCTTTGGAAGACTTGGCAGAAAAAGGCGCAACGCTGGTAATTTGTACCGATTGCGGCACAACAGCGCATGAAGTTTTAAATCCTTTTTCTGAAAAATGTGATCTGATTGTGTTGGATCATCACAAGCCAGAGGGGCATTTTTTACCGAATGGCATTGTGGTTAATCCCAACCGTTTGGACTGTACATCAGGGCAAGGACATCTCTGTGCAACAGGGGTGGCTTTTTTGATGATTGTGGCGTTACGGCGCGAGCTGATGCGGCAAAATTATTTTGGTGTCACGGAAGAGGGCAAAAAGGCGACGGGGCCTGATTTGCTTGCTTATTTGGACGTGGTTGCTTTGGCAACGATCTGCGATGTGATGCAGTTGAGAGGGGTGAACCGTGCCTTTGTCGGGCAGGGTTTGAAAGTCTTAGAAAAGGCACAGCGTCCGGGGTTGGCGGCTTTAGGCGAAGTTGCAGGCTTAAAAAAATTAGGTCATTCCATTGCTTGCGGTTTTGCGCTTGGCCCCCGTATCAATGCAGGGGGCAGGATTGGGAAAAGCACGCTTGGTATTGAGCTGCTTTTGTCCGAAACCTATCCAGATGCGCTGCCTTTGGCACGGGAATTAGACGAAACCAATGCGAAACGTCAGGAAGTTGAGGGCGATATCCTGCAAGAGGCCATGCTGGCGGCGGAAAAAAAGCTTTCATCTGGCCGAAATGCCGTTTTTCTTTATGCGCAAGGCTGGCATCCGGGCGTTGTTGGGATTGTGGCAGGACGGATTAAGGAAAAATTCAACCGTCCTGTTTTTATTGGATCGTTGGATAGCGAGACTGGTCTTATCAAAGGATCGGCAAGGTCGATTGAGGGGCTTGATGTGGGGGAAGCGGTGCTTTCCGCTGTGCAAAAGAAGATTCTTTGCGGGGGCGGCGGTCATGCAATGGCCGCAGGTTTTGCGCTCCACCCAGAACAGGGCGATGCGTTTGAGGAATTTTTAGACGAGGCGCTGAAAGAGGCGCAATCATCTCCCAAACGGGCTAATTTAATTATTGATGCGGTCATTAGCGCCGTAGGGGCGAATGTCCAGAATGCCGAAGAAATCGAAAAACTTGCGCCCTTTGGTCCGGGGAATGATGAGCCTTATTTAGCGCTTTCCAATGTGCGGGTGAAATATGCGAAACGTATTGGCAAAGACCTGAATACGTTAAGAGTCACGCTTGAAGACGATTTAGGCAAGGGGCGGATTAAAGCGCTCGTTTTTCGGGTCGAGAATACCGAGTTTGGCACGTTGCTCGAAGCGCCAAACCGCCCGTTAATTCATGTCGCAGGCCGTTTGCGTGCAGAGGAATGGCGGGGACGGAAAGACGCCACCTTCTTTATAGAAGATGCGGTTGAAGTGACTTCTGTCTCAGCTTAACATTTTAGGAAAACATTTAAAAAAAGCGCCTTCCAAAAAAGGCGCTTTTTTTGTTGTTTGTAAAATGTATTTTAGCTTAAAGCCCTCTAGCGACCCATTTATTATCAAGGCGGAAGAATTGAACGCCTGTTCTGCCTTGTGCGCCCATATTTTTAATGTCATTGCCTGCTTTATCAACGACTTTATAGCCGACAAAGCAAACAAAGCTTGCGTTTTCGTGCTTTGTACAACGCAAATCTGTGAGTTTTACTTTGCGTCCGTCCTGACTTTTGATGTTGTCATTGTAAATTTTTGTCACCTCATCTTGCGTTGGTGCGCCAGAAAAAGGGCCGCTGTTGCAAGCCGCAAGGCTAAGCGGAAGGGCAATCGCAAGAAGGGGCAAAGCTTTAGAGACTTTAGAGATCATCGGAAAACCAACACTAAAAATGAAATATTCCTTGAGACTTTAATCTGCTTTTTTCATTTCGACAAGCACCTGATTTTAAGGCCAATTTGTTTCACGTGGAACAGGAAGAAATTAGTTAAAAAAGAAATTTTTTCCTCTATAATGTTTTATTAGATATTTTTAAAAATTTGGCGTTTTGTTCGAAGGGAATTGCGTTTATGGCCTTAAAATTTATTTCCGTGGAAGAGGCAAGACGCCTTATTGATGAGCGTGTGACGGTTGTTGATATTCGTGATGCCATAGAATTCGATGGTGAACATATTGCAAGGGCTTTGAATATTCCTACGGAAAATCTTTCATGGAGTGAATTTCAGGGACGTCCTGTTTTATTTTATTGTCAAACAGGAAAGAGGACAAAAATAAACAGTGCTGTTCTAGCCCTTATCAGCCCTTATGGATATGTTCTCGAAGGAGGCTTAGATGCTTGGAAAAAAGCCAAACTTCCCGTTATAAAGGGAGGCAACCGTCAATCTTCTGTAATGCGTCAGATTTATGTGATGTCTGGCGCGCTCGTTTTTATCGGAAGCCTTTTGGGCGGCGTGAAAAGCAGAAAATTTTTTCTTCTTCCAGCTTTGATTGGGGCTGGCATGTTCGGCACAGGTGTCACAGGTAAATGCGGTCTGACCCATTTTTTGATGAAAATGTCTTGGAATAGACCACCAGCGCAAAATTCTAAAGAAGAATAGTTTTTTAAAGTCCTGTATGGTCTTGGAGCATTTGTTCAAGCCATTCAGGACGGCGATCCACAGAACCCGAAACAGCAAAGGCAATGACGCAGGCAAAGGCGTAATAGGCCAGATTTTCCGTTCCGAAAACTTCAGCAGCGATAATAGTCGCCGTAATAGGCGTTTTCAGTGCCGCACAAAAAACGCAGACAAAACCAATGCCTGTGAATAAAGGCGCAGCCTCTGGCGCAATCCATGGGCCGAGGACGCAGCCTAGGCCAGCGCCAATAAAGAACATGGGGGTCACATTGCCTCCCCGAAAGCCTGACCCGATACAAATCAGGGTAAAGATCAGTTTCCATGCCCAGTCAAAGCCATTATTTGCACCGGCAAAAAAATCAATCACAGAAGCGCCAGCAGGGGGGTGGGAAGAGATAACGCCGAGGCCGAGATAATCCCGAGAACCGCAAAGAAGCACAAGCAGAAGCGTTAAAATACCGCCAAGTGCTGGCCGTAAATAAGCTGGTTTGCAAATTTTAGCAAAGACATCACGGCTGACGCTGAGGCCTGTCATATAAATGCGTCCGATAATGCCAAACAAAACGGCTGCCAGAAAAATTTTGGCTAAAAGAAGCGGATTTTGACCGTTAAAATGCCAGTTTCCAGCAAAAAGCGGTTGCGCAGCAATGACTTGATTGAGGCGTTTAATATGTAAAAAATCTGTAATCACGCCACATGCTGTGTCTGAAATCATGGCGGTGTAAACGCAGGGGAGGAGGGAGCGGTAGCTTAATGTCCCAGCAAAAGCAGTGACCTCCACCACAAAGAGCATACCCGCCACAGGTGTTCCGAAAATAGCGCCAAAACCAGCCGCAACCCCTGCAAAAATCAGAATTTTCCGTTTATGCGCATGTAAATCGAATAAATGGGAGAGGCCGTCTGCAAAATTTGCCGACATTTGAAGGGCTGTTCCTTCACGTCCCACAGAAGCGCCAAAGAGATTACTCATGACCGCAGAGAAAAAGGCTAAGGGGATTTTGATGAGTGTATTGAAAACGGTGATGAGGCGGTGAAGAAGCGTGCCCTTGAGATGTTCTGTTTGATTGGAAAGGCGGTTCACCCCCGTATTGAGGAGTGCAACGAGCATTCCAGCAAGGGGAAGAAGATAGATAATCCAGCCATGGCTGAAGCGGAAATGAATAGAATGCTCTAACGCCAGCATGAAGAAAGCGCAGGTTGCCCCAGCCGCTAAGGCAATGGGCGTCAGGAGCAGAAACCAGACAAGCAGGTCAACATAGAATTGCGGTGACTCAGGCAAGAGCGATTTAGAACGGATAATAGAATAGATTTGGCGTGTTTTGAGAGAAGGCATCGTCAAATAACTCTTGGCTGTAAAAAGGAGGAATAATTTCCACCATAAGATAAAATAGAAAACTCTTCTATGATTAAATCGCTTGACGTTGCGGATAAAAAGCCTATAACTCTTGGGTATAAACCTTGCCTCGTCTCGTTCGTCTAGAGGCCTAGGACACCGCCCTCTCACGGCGGCAACACGGGTTCGAATCCCGTACGAGACGCCACATTTTGAGATTTATTGTAAAATTGACTGGGGGGTCTCCAATTTTATGCTACTAAATTTCAAAGGTTTAAAAAATATTTTTCCTCTTGTCTCTTTTTGGTTGCATTGTGAATAAAGCGTTCGCTGTTCCAATTCTTGGAATTTCTTGTCCAGATTGGCTGATTTGTGCGTTGCTCGGTCTTCTAGGCATTCTTTTTTGCCATACGATTTTTACTAAAATAGGTTGGGATCATCCGCCCATAGAGCGTTTTATCGTTTATACGTTGCTTGGGATCATTGGCGCTTTGAGCGCATGGATGCTCTTTTTTAGCTGAAAACCTAAACGGATTTTGTCCGTATTTCCTTAAAATTTAAATTTCAGAGGCGCTGAGTGCTTCTGTTTTCTCACTCTATTTCTTTGCTGAGAGAGGGGCTAGAGTTAATGCACCTGCCAGCTCTTAAAAGCGAATAAAGGAATGACGATGCCAGACTCTGAGAAAAAATTACCCGCCATTTGGAAATTGTCGCATGGCGGGGCAATGCAGCCTAATGTGAAGGTTTGGTTAGAGAAACATCAGTATTTAGCGATAGATGATGGTTATAACCTAAAAGATAAATTTATAAATGATTTAAAGATTGGTGATATTGTTTCTTTATATCAAAAGCGAGGTCACGTTAAATGTTTTGCTCTTGTCTGCGTTGTAGGAAATTCTCTAAGGAGTAATGACATAGGGGATGTGGAAAAGAATCTAGATGGACGGATACTTCGAAAATATAAAATTCTTAAAAAGCCGATCAATATTGATGATGAGTATGAGGGAATAGTGAAAGGGTGGTCACCCAATTTCAATAATACCTTATATGAAATTTCAGAAGATCAACAAGAAGAGTTTGAGGAGTATATTTTAAAGCCGCATTACGGGATTACTTTGAACGAGCTTTATAGGTTAAGGGATAAAATAATGCAGGAAGTCCAGCAGGATTTAGAAAATGAAAGTCCTGTCCAAAAAGAAGACTCAAAAGCCATAAAATCAGATGCGCCCCTAAATCAAATTTTTTACGGCCCTCCCGGGACAGGCAAAACTTATAAGACAATCAGTGAAGCGGTAAGAATTTGTAAGCCCGATATTTTTGAGAAATACAAAAACGACAGAACAGAACTTAAAAAACAATATGATGAGTTAGTTCAAAAAGGTCAGGTTTCCTTTGTTACGTTTCATCAAAGCTATGGCTATGAAGAGTTTATCGAGGGTTTAAAGGCGACAACAGAAGACGGCAATATTTCTTATCAGGTTGCAGATGGGATTTTTAAACAAATCTGTTTGGATGCAAAAGAGTCTAGAAACCTCCCTTACGTCCTCATTATTGATGAAATTAACCGTGGAAATATTTCCAAAATTTTTGGTGAGCTGATTACGCTCATTGAGGATTCTAAACGTGAAGGAAATCCAGAGGTGCTTTCTTTAAAACTGCCTTATTCTGGAGAGGTTTTTTCTGTTCCGAACAATGTTTATTTGATTGGGACAATGAATACCGCAGACCGCTCTTTGGCGCTGATAGATACGGCTTTGCGCCGTCGTTTTGAGTTTGTGGAAATGACGCCCGATGCCTCGCTTTTAAAGGACAAAAATATTGAGGGTGTTGAGTTAAAAAGTCTGTTGGAAATGATGAATGAGCGCATTGAGCTTCTGTATGATCGGGAACATATGCTCGGCCATAGCTTCCTCCTCGGCGTGAAGACAATAGAGGATTTGAAAAAGGCGTTTCAGAATAAAATCCTGCCTCTTTTGCAGGAATATTTCTTTGAAGATTGGGAAAAAATCAATCTCGTTTTAGGTAAGAATGGCTTTATTGAAGAAAAATCAGTTGAAAGAAGCAGACTTTTTGAGAGTACCAATCAGAATTTTCCCGAAACGATTTATAAATTAGTAGGAAAAGATGATCCTGTTTGGAAAAAATTAGATAGCTACACAAAGGTTTATGCGTCCAGAAAAAATGACAAGTAATTCTGAAAAAGCCGTTACGCTTTGTGAATATGGCTATCTTGGATTTGAGTCTGGTGATGGCATTGAACAAATTTCTGAATCTGCGTTTATCTATTTAGAAGGATTGGCACTTTCGGAGGAGGATGAGCGCAAGCTTTTTCAATTTAGGAAGAAAAATTACCAGAAAGTTTTGCAGGTACAGAATTATGCGGGGGTGATTTTAACGCCAGACGGCACGCAAATTGAAATTCTGCCTAAAATTGGTCGTGAAAGAGAGACGGAAGAAGAAATAGAAAAGGCTCGAAGCTCCCTTTTAATCATGCTCAAGGCTTTAGGGACTTTCGATCATCTTAAAACGGAAAATGCGGAGATTGAGAAACAGAAAAAGCCGCTTTTGGAAATTTTTATTTCCCAATTTCTACAATCGGTGAAAACGCTCGTCAGGCAAGGCTTGCGCTCTGATTATGTGCCAAGAGAGGATAGTCTTTTCTTTTGCAAAGGGAAGCTCGATCTTAAACAGCAATTACGTCAGAATTTCATTCAAAAACAGCGTTTTTACTGTCATTATGATGAGTTTCTGTTAGACCGCCCTGCAAATCGCTTAATTAAATCTGCGTTGTTGAAGGTGCGCCATTTTATGCGTGAATCTGCCAATCAAAAAATGTGGCAGGAATTGCGGTTTGTTTTTGATGAAATCCCAGAAAGCCGAAATGTTCAATCCGATTTCTCCGCCCTTAAGATGGGGCGCGGCATGGCTTATTATGATGTTCCTCTGAAATGGTGCCGATTGATTTTAGAGGGATTTACGCCGCTGACAATGAAAGGGAAAAATAACGCTTTCTCCCTTCTGTTTCCGATGGAGAAAGTTTTTGAAAGCTACGTTGAAAAAATGCTCAAAAAGCATGTGCCAGTCTCCTATTGGGTGAAGGGGCAGGCAAGACAGCATTATTTAACACAGCACAATAACAAAGATTTCTTTTTGTTAAAGCCTGATCTTCTTTTGAAAAACAAAGACGAGAAAACGGTTTTTATTTTGGATACAAAATGTAAATTATTAAGTGAGGCAGAGGATAAATACGGCATTTCACAATCTGATTTTTATCAAATGTTTGCCTATGGCAATACTTATTTCGAGACAGGGATGCAGGAGCGGAAGATGTTTCTGATTTACCCTTCTCATAAAGAATTTGAGTTGAATGAAAAAATTCAGGATTTAAAGGTTTTTAACTTTCCTAAGTCTAAAGGGTTGCAGCTTTTTATTGTGCCGTTTGAGATAAAACCAGCAAATGAAAAGCCGAATTGCCTTGATAAAATTTTTGCTGAACTGAACGCCGAGACTGCCCAAAAAGGGCAGTCTGCTTAGGAAGGTTTTAAAAATTAAAGCTCACCGATCCAAAATAGGCTCTTGGCTGTGCCCAATAGAGATTGGGGTTATTATCGCCTGACAAAGAGGCCGTACCGCCATAAATTGCCCCAACATATTTCTGCTGAAACAGGTTAGAGACGTTAAAGCTGAATTTCAGCCCTTGGAGCGGTCCTGCCTTTTGAAAGACATAGGCGCTTTCAAGGGTAGAGGTCCAATAGCCTGGCAGGGAAAGGTCATTGGCATAGGTTAACTGCCGTGAGCTGTTATAGTTGACGTTGAGGTTTGTCATAAATCCGCCAAGCTTATAATTGAGATTCATTTTATACATATATTGCGGATAATAGACTTGCTGATTGCCTTTGATGGAAATAAACCCAGAAGCAGGGCAAACAGGATCGCTGGTGCAGGCCAGATGGCTGTTTTCATAAATGGCGTGGTTATAGCTAAAGCCATTGCTGAAAGAAATATGCCCAAGATGCGGACTGATATGAAAAAATTCCATCGGCATAAAGGTTGCATTGAAATCCATGCCGTCCATTTTCTCATTGCCGAGATTGGCATAGCTTGCAATCGGGTTGGAAACAGGTCCAGACGTCATTGAGCCGAGACGGTTGATAAAATCAGTATGGTAATAATCAATCACACCGACAAAGGCCTTGCTGGTATAGCGGTAGCCGACAACATAGTTCCAGCTCCGCTCGGGACGGAGATTTTGCTTATCCTGGTTAAAAATCGTCTGCGCATTATTTTGGCAGGCAGGATTATTGCCGGGGGAGCAAGACCCAAGACCGCTCCACGCACTGCCGCCCAGCGTGTCATATCCGCGCATATCCTCTCCAATATCGGCATAGAAATCGTGGCCTTCAAGGAAACGGTAATCAATGTTGAAATGAGGCAGAAACGCATTGGCTGCCTCGAGAGAACCGTTTGCAGGGTGGGTGTAGAACATCGGGCCGCCATTAGAGCCCCAGCCATTCAGGCTGGTCGTTGCATTGTCCCATTGCGTCCCGCCACTGCTTTTTTGCACAAGGGATTTAAAGCCGTAGGTAAAGTCAAAATTCTTTGTCATGCTGAATTTGCTTTGAAGAAAGAATTGAAACGTGTTCGTGTTGACCTTTGTGTTCATATATTGAATGCCACCCGTTGGATGAAGCGGATTGGCTGGCGGCATACCGCCATCTGGATAGGCATAGCTCGGATAATTATCGAGAATATTTTGATACCAAACCCCCGTTTTAATCGTCATGCGGCGATTAAGGCGTGCCTCGAGCGTCTGTGTAAAGCCTGAGCGCCAATGGTTGGGATAGACATATTGTCCAGCCATGGGGATAGAATACCCCGTTCCTGTATAGGCAGCAGGGGTTGTCATGGCATTATTGCTGCCGCCAGAGGTTGCTGCGGTCAGCTGCGAATAGAGAATGGTTGTTGATTTCACCGTTGGGCGGATATTCCAGTCCAGTTTAAGACTCGGCAAATAATGGCTTTGCGTTTGGTTGCCTTGATAGACCACATTTGAAATATCGTCATAAGTGACCCCTCGCCCTTGCAGCCCCGTAGGTAAGAGATTGTTTGGGACAAGGCCGCCGCTTGTTGGCGGATTCTGTGTCATGCCTGCCCAGTTAATCGCCCCTGCATAGTCTGGCATCAGGTTATGGTCGCCATAGCCGAGAGAGCGTAACATATGCTTTGTATTGCCGAGATAATTCCAGTTTTGCAGTTGTGACCAGTCAAGCCCTAAAGTCAGTTTGAGATTGCGCCCAAGGGGCTGAACTGCTTTGAAATTCATATAATACTGATTATTTTGTCCAGCGCCTGTCCATTGATGGTTATTCAAACGTACAAAAGAGGCCATCATTTTTGTGCCAGTATGGTTGAGACGGCCTGTATTAAAGCGCCCAAAAGTCCGCCAGCTGTTAAAACTTCCGAATTGCTGATTGATAGCCGCCTCGGGACGGTCTGTCGGATCCATGGTTTGATATTGGATTGAAGCGCCTAACATGCTGGCCGTTGGAATATCCACATCGCCTGTTCCCTGACTGAGAGCGAGGCTTGCCGTATTTTCGGGAATGGCGATATTGCTGTACGGAACGCCCTGCGCTTCACTAAAGGTTTGAAGTCCAAGGGGAATGCCGTCCATCGTTACGCCCATCTGGTTTTGGAAAAATCCCCTGACGAGAAAGGTATTGGCTTGAGGATCAGTGCCGAGCGCATCGGAGGAATTAAAGTTTGCGCCAGGGGTGGTGAGGGCGAGAACTTCGAGAGGGTTTGTCCCTTCGGCAAAATTTTCCATTTGCGCCTGACCGATCAGGTCTTCGTTACTATGAGAAACAGGCTCTAGAATCTTCTTTTTACGGACACGGGAGACCCCAATATGCTCGGGGTCTGGTTTTGGGTGATGGCCGTGGCGCTTTTGCTTGTGAGGCTTGAATTCTTCTGGCTCTTTATAAAGGCTTTCTTTGGGAAGGCTCGTGAGCTTGACCGAATCAAAATAAGCATCAAGGAGAGGATTGCGTGTTTGCGCACGGACAGGATGGGGGAAAAAGAGGAGACTTGTCAGCGTGCCTGTTACGAGCGAAGGCAAAGTGAGGCCTTTCGGAAGAATTTTTCCAAGGCGTGAAGGGGCAAGTACTTTTTTCTGTTTTGAAGCAGAAAGAAAAGAATGGGAAAACATATCGCAGGTTCCTGCTTTTTTCGTGCAGGCTTCCTGTTTCCAGAGAGACGGTTTAGGGGAAAGCGTCCAGCTGACAACAGGACGCCTTCGTCGAAAAGAGACACCTTAAACCTGAGTAAAAACAAAAAACACCTCTCGCACGCAGGGCTATGGCCGAGCGGTTGAAATGGCTCTTTTTGCTTAAATTTCAGATGAAAGGTGCATTTTCTCAGATTTTACACGCAGGTAAAAAAAGAAGGGCGAAGGCGTAAAAGGCGGATGGACATCACGCCTTCTGGCACGGAAAGCTCTGCAGCTTTGGCTTGAACAGCGGCAGAGACTTTTTCCAGACACAAACACATCATTCGGCAGCAGCGGACGCTCAAAGAAAAGAGACGGGCGTTGGCAGAGGCAAAATGCGTATGTGTCATATAGATGCGCCTAAAATGTTTTCATTTGCGGAAATCATACGAATGCACCCCTTGAGAGGCGCTTCTAGATTCACGCTTGCAAAAAAAGTTTTGGAAAACAAGTAGGCGAATTCTTTTTCTCAAAATTTTGAGAAAGCGTTGCTTAATTTCACCTTGCGTGAGGGGGGATTATTCTAAGTCTGCAAATCCGTTGATAAAGATGCAGCTTTTAAAAGAAAGCAGGAGCGGACGCATCCGATAAAGCGGATAATAGGCCGTTTTTTTATCGCTCGGAAATTCAATGCCAATACTGTGGCTTTTTTCAAAAAGGTCCAGAATAAGCTGGAGCTGTTTCTCTTCCAGCTCGGCGCTTAAAAGCGTTGGATCAGATTCAGCGGCGAGGGGGATGAGATATTTTGACTGCCCAACCCGAAAGCGGACTTTAACTTCGTCATCTGGGCTTAACCCCTTCACGGTATTGGCGCTGCGGATAAAACTGCCATTTTTCGTGGCTAAAATCTCAAGAGGCATAGAGACGAAAACCATGCCGGCTTTGGTTCTTGAGTAGGAAATCAGCGCAATACTGCATTCCCCGTTAATGCGGTGTCGGGAGAGCCAGCCGAGATTGTCTGAAATCGCATAAGCATGGTCGTTGGTCCAGCCATCGGGATTGTCTTCATAAGCGTAAGCTGTGGAAAATGCGCCTAAACTTAGAATGAGCGCAAGCTGAGCGGTAAAAATGGTTTTTTTTCGGAAAAACGCAGAAAATAATGCCACTCAAGACTCCTTCCACGGGTAAAATCAGACGGCCTCATGCAACAAGAAGAGGACTTTATTTCTATATTTCAAGGTCAAATTTTGGCTAGGTTAGTGGATAGATGTTTTTTTGTCTCTAAATCTTAATTTTTTCATAGATTCCTTTCGATATGGTGCATCTAAAGCACAGTTTGAAGAAAGCGAAATTCTATTGAAGATAAGAAATTTCATCCCTTGTCATTGAGGCAGAAAACACTATTTATAACTTTCAGTGAAAATTTATTCAAAATTCTGGCGGAGGGCCTGATAATCTATGCAAAATTTCACCTTTCACAATGCCGTGCGCGTTCATTTTGGAAAAAATGAAGTCACAAAGCTTGCAGATGAGATTCCAGCAGATGCCCATTTACTTATTACTTATGGTGGCGGAAGCGTTAAGAAAACAGGCCTTCTAGACCGTGTAAAAGCGGCTGTAAAAACACCCCATGTTACAGAATTTGGGGGGATTGAGGCCAATCCACATTATGAAACTTTGATCAAAGCAATTGAGATTTGCAAAAAAGAGAAAATTGATTTCATTTTGGCTGTTGGTGGCGGTTCCGTCATTGATGCAAGTAAGCTGATTGCCGCAGGTGCAAAATATGCTGGTGATCCTTGGGAAATCATGACAAGCCATGGCAGCGTGGTAAAGGATGCTTTGCCAATCGGAACAGTTTTGACGATTGCCGCCACAGGTTCTGAAATGAATAATGGTGCGGTTATCACCAAGGCAGAGACCAATGATAAATTGTTCTTTAGATCTCCAAAGGTTCTTCCTAGATTTTCTATTCTAGATCCAGAAGTTACCTTTACTTTGCCACCGCATCAGACAGCAAATGGCGTTATCGATGCGTTTGTGCATACGCTGGAGCAATATGCGACCTATCCTGCGGACGCAAAAATTCAGGATCGCCTTGCAGAGGGGCTGCTCAATACGTTGAAGGAAGAAGGCCCAAAAGTGCTTGTCAATCCGCAAGATTATACAGCCAGAGCCAACATTATGTGGGGGGCAACGCTGGCGCTGAATGGTCTTTTAGAGGCAGGTGTGCCAACCGATTGGGCAACCCATATGATTGGGCATGAGCTGACGGCACTTTATGGCATGGATCATGGCCAGACTTTGGCGGTTGTGATGATTGCGCTTTGGAAACATCAGTTTGAAGAGAAAAAAGCCAAGCTTGCGCAATATGGTCGCCGTGTTTGGGATGTCACCGCAGAAAATGATGATGAGGCAGCCAAAGAAGCCATTGCCGCAACAGAGAAGTTCTTTAACCAGATGGGTATTAAAACCCATTTGAAAGACTATGATTTGGGTGAAGAAATCATTCCTGAGGTGCAGGAAAAACTCAAAGCGCATGGCATGATTGCTTTGGGCGAACATGAGAAGATTACGCCAAAAGAGGCAGGTGAAATTCTGCAACTTGCGCTTTAATCTTTCTTAAAAAAGTAAGAGAGAAAAACCCTCTGGAAAATTTTCCAGAGGGTTTTTTATGTTGCTTATTTAGGCGGTGGTGCAGGGGGCAAGTCTCTGGTAACGATCGTTTCCACCTTGTCATGGTTGGGGAGTTTTTGAGGTGTTTTTGTCGTTTCCGCTTGGGCTGTTTTTTTCGCAGACGCTTTTTTAACAGAGGCCGTTTTTTTCTTTGGGGCGGCTTTTGCTTTAGGCGGTGGTGAGATTTTGGGGTGCTGATATTTCTTTTTATAAGGGTTTTTCTTGGCTTTTTCTTTTTCAGCCGCCTGTTTTTCCATCGTTTTTTCAATGAAGTAAATAATCCGCCAGCCTTCTGTTACTGCATCGCCGAGTAAATCTGTCGGGTGCTGGTTGCATTGATCGCGTATCGCAACCAGTAAGCGCCCGACATCAAGATTTTTACCAGAACATTGATTGTCATAAAGCGAACGGCAGGCATTTTCATAGCCCGTTGCAGCCCCTGAAATCCAAATAAGATAGGGTTTAAAAGCTTCTTTTGCCTCAGGTGTTTGCAAAGTTGTGGCCTCATTTGCAATTTTGCCAAAGCTTTTGCAGGAAGTTTTTCCGAGGCCGAGATAGACAGAATCTACCGCTTTTGCAGGGGTGGAAAGGGTGAGAATCCCCATAAAAGAGGCAGAAAATAGCGTCAAAAGGCGAAGAGGAAGGCTCTTTCTTGTCATAGAAGCACAGCTCATTTGGGAAATGAAAAAGCAAAAATTACCATGAAAAAGGCCGATAAAACAGCCTTTTTTCACGATAGAAGACGGTGAAAATTTACTTCTTGTTTGTTTTAAAATTTTCTTTGTGCTAAACAAGCCGATGCACGTTACCCCTTATCAAGGCATAAGATGATGTCTTTTGAAAATGCTTTGCTGTGGTGGTGTTCTAGAATAAAATGATAAATGATTCATAAATTAGATAGTTTGAGACAGAATGGGGCGAGACCATTATGATTTCTAAGGCAATGGCGGAGATGGGAAAAGACTCATCTGAGAATCTCTTTATTCCTCCGTTAGACATCGCTCTTGAGGGTATGAGCCAGAAATTTACCCTGCTTAGAAAAAAACTGAAATCGGGCACACCGATTTATTTTGCAAATCCCAAAACGGGACTCGCTACCAAAGAATATCCAGACGGCCATAAAGAACTTGGCGTTGTCTGCCCTCCCCCAGAAAAAGCGCTTGCACAAGGTGAACTCGTCGTTTACCTCTAATAGAAGAGGGGTTCTGTAATGAAAAGCTGGAATCCCTTTGCAAAGCCTGAATTATGGATTTTTGCTGGGCCAAATGGGGCTGGAAAATCGACCGCTATTCGAGAAATTCAGGCTGGAAATTTTTATCCGATTATCAATCCAGACCATTACGCTGAGGCGTTGAAGTTAGAAAATCCAGAAATTACCGAGGAAAAAGTCGCTTATCTTTCCTCTCGTATGGCGTTGATGGCGCGGAAAGAATTTCTTAAAAAACGTAAAAATTTTGGAATTGAAACAACTTTTTCTTCAAAACATCCTGAAGAGCGCTTAATGCGTCAGGCCCATCAGAAAGGCTATAAAATTACGCTGGTTTTTGTTGGCCTTAAAAGTGTGGAACATTCGAGAAAAAGAGTGCAGGAACGGGTCAATAATGGTGGGCATGATATTCCCCTCGTTGCCATTTACCGCCGTTTTCCTAAAATTATCGCCAATCTTCCAAAAGCGATTGCTTTAAGCGATGATGCTCAAATTTTTGATAATACCGATGGGCAGTATCAAAAAATCCTTCTCAAGAAAAAGGGAAAGATCGTGTTTGTGAATGAGCATTTACCAGAATGGCTGTTGCCAGAATGTCTCGAAGCACATTTAGAGCTAGAAAACAGTAAGAAATAGGTTTTTTGAGCGTTTTTTTGAAAAAAAATTGAAAAGGGGCGTTTTTTGAATAGAGAGCAGATTGCGCTTTAGCTTCTTTTTTAATATGATTTTTTTATATAAAAATCATATTATTGATTTCCAATGATGCAGCTGAACCGTTTAGGCGGTTTAAATTCTCTCTTTCACCCAGCTTGGAATTTCTCCAATGCTAACCTTGAGCTGGCAGGATTTTGTTTGCGCCTTAAAACCCTGTTTGGCGCAATCCCGTTTTTGTGTAGGTGTTTTTCTTGCTTTTGCAGGATGTTTGCATGCGCCTATTGTTTGGGCGAAAGAGCCGAGATATGAGATTCCTTTTTCGACCTTGGAAGAAGAAAAAGCGTTTCTTCAAGGTTCTGCCCCAACGGTCGATAATAGTGATTCCGCCACGCAGCGTGATTCTTTAAATGCTTATCAGAAATTAATGCTACCAGAGCCGACAGAGGCGGACTGTTTAAGGCTTGCGGCCCAGAAGGCTTGGGGCGGTCATGATCGACCCTTTACCGAAGTCGGCGGTGATCAGCAGTTTCTTCAAGGGTCTGCGCCAATGGTCAATAATAGCAACGCAGAAACAGCCTTTCAGTCCCGTAATGCGGAACAAAGCATGGATATGGAGGAGGATGCATGTTCGCCTTTTCGGGATAGAGCGCCAGGGGCTTTGACAGATCGTTACAATTTGATTGGGGGCGCTTTTGGCATTCGTAATTTTTTGGATCGTTTTGGGGTAAAAGTTGGCGCGCTGGATATTGAGGAAGTCTGGGGAAATCCAAGCGGTGGCACACCATCGCAAGCCGATGGATCGCCTGTTTGGGGAGGAGACGGGCATGGAAAGAGCCAAGGGGCTGGTTATGAAGGAGTGACTATGCTTACATTGCAGGCTTATCCAGACAAGCTTTTTGGAAAATGGGCTGGGCATTTCCAAGTCAGTGGTCTTCAAATCCGTGGACGTGAATTTTCACAGGATCATTTAGCGCTTTACAACCCGATTTCAGGGCAAGAAGGAGACCGTTCCTTTAGATTGTTTGAGCTTTGGTACGATCAGCCTTTTTTCAATGATTTATTTGATGTTCGGATTGGGCAGATGGATCTTGATACGGAATTTATGATTAGCAGTTATGGCGGGCTTTATCTTAATGCGGATTTTGGCTGGTCGATGCTTCCTTCTGCGGATTTGTATGCAGGCGGGCCTTCTTGGCCTATTTCGTCTCCAGGCGTGCGTTTTCGATACCGTCCTTCTCAAAAATTTTCTTTTCTCTTTGCGGCGATTGACGATAATCCTCCTGGCAATCAATTTAATTCTTTTCCCATTCAAAATGGGGGCAATACAGTAGATCCAAGTAATCAGGATGTTGGTGCGGAGGCTTCAGGGACGAAATTTAATCTCAATACGGGAGCACTCTTAATTTCTGAAATTCAGTATTCTACTTTTTTAGGTGGTAAAAAACACGGATTTCCAGGGATTTATAAATTAGGGGGCTATTATGACAGCGCTTTTTATCCTGATTATTACACAAATCAGGAGGGCGAGCCGTTGGGAAATCCAAATGATCTCGGCAACCCCAATACGCCCTCCTATAAAAAGGGGAATTGGGCGATTTACGGAATTGTCGATCAGATGATCTGGCGGTCGCACCGCAACCGCAATAAATCTGTTGGGGTATTTTTTCATGGCACAGGAACACAGGGTGACCGCAACACAGTTGTGTTTGAGGCAGATGCAGGCATTAACTTAAAATCGCCTTTTTTGAACAGGCCTGATGATACGCTTGGCTTAGCATGGGTGATTGGGGTAACGGGTGATGGCGAGCGTCATTTCGATAGGGAAAGCGGTGCGATTATGCAAAGCACAGAAAACCATCTAGAGTTAACCTATCAGGCGATGGTAACGCCTTGGTTTAATATTCAGCCTGATTTTCAATATGTCTGGAGGCCAAGTGGCGGCGTGCAGGATTATGCGGCAAAGACGCTTGAGCGTGTGGGAGATGAGGCGGTTTTCGGCCTTCATGCAGACCTTAAATTTTAAGGACAATGTTTGTTGGAATAGACATCGAAAATGAAAAGCGCTTTTTGGTAAGAGAATTGAATTTTAGAGATGGATTTCCTACATTAAAGAATAATATATGAATTATTCTGCGGTGATATTTCCGCAGATGAGAAACAATAGGTTACAAATGATTAAAAAAATGGCTGTGGCAGGTATTGCTGCAAGTGTTCTTGGTTTTGGTATTTTTGGGTCACACGCTGCGGATGCAAGAGGATGGGGACATCATAGTTCCTATTCCAGCCCTTCTTCCCATGCGTCTTATCATTCTGCGCCACATGCCGCAGCGCCGAAACCAACAGCCCCAATGGCACCGCCAGCCGCCGCAGCTACAAAGCCGAGCGCTTTAGGCACGATTGCAACCACAGCGGCAGGAACGGCTGGCGGTGTTGTGGCCGGAAATGCTATTTCCCACGCTTTTGAAGGCGGACATGGAGAGGGTGATAAAGCGCAAGAGAGCAATGCGCAACAGCCAGCCAACGCTGAAAATACCTCACAACCTGTTCCCGTAGCTACGGATGCAGGTGCAAGTTCTGCTCAAAAAGGCTTGCCTCAGGCGACAGATCCATGCACGGTTGAAAATGAACAAAAAAGCGCAAAGATTGAAGAGCTTTGCGGTCAGTTGCATCAGGAAATCAAAAAAATCAGCGAAGATGCCAAACAAGAGGCTGCCCAGAAGTAATTTTGAATAAAAGTTAAGGGTATTCTTATCCGGAAGGCAGATCGCTTTCTCTTAGAAGGAATGGACAATGTCAGTAGATGACGATAGAAGAACGCATCTTCAGAAGGCGGAAGAAATCGAAATTGCCCGCCAAGCTTATATTCATCAGGAAGATATTCGAGAATATGAGCGGGAAATGCTTGATTTAAAACGTAAGCAAGTTGATGCGATGGAGCGTGCAATCTATTGGCAGAGGCTTCATATGTGGGCTTTGCTCACGGTCGCTTTTGTTCTTTTTCTCTGGATGGGCTTTGTGCTTGTTAAATTTATGCCCTCCGCTTCTTTTTAGCATGCTTCTAAGCAGAGTCCCCCTTGAATGTTTTCAGGGGGGCTTTTTTTTGAAGAGCGGAGCAGGCTGTTTTTTTATTTCATAGATGTTAGGGTTTTCTGTGCCATATAAAGTTCATTCACCGCTCAAGGTTTTACAACATCGCCTCTCTTGGCAGGAGAATGCTACGCTTGCCGCTTTTTTTTCAAATTGTCAGGCAGGAGCGTCCAGTTTTGATTATCCAGGGCCACGCCTTGGTGAAACAGTCGCTTCTATGTTGGCGAAGGACACGTTAGAAGCGCTTAAAAATTTTCAGGAAGATAAGCGTGCAGGGGTTTTATTGATTCATAATGGCCCGATGGATCGGATGCTGCCGCCAACGCCGCCAACGGGACATCTACCCCCTTGGCAAGTTCCTGTCAGCTCACTTTATATTTTCTCTTTGCTTGAGTTAATGGGGATTGCGCCTGTGGTCTATCAGGCGGAGAATAAAGGGCGTCTTTTCCGCCATATTGTGGCCACAACAGACGCCTCACGCAATAAAAGCTCTCATGGGGCTTTGGCACTGGGGCATCATGTTGATTGCCCAGATTTGCCAATGGATGGGGAGACTGTTTCAGATTTCTCGGCCTGCCCCGATTTTCTTTCGCTCTATTGTCAGCGCACAGATCCAAAAACACCAACACGTTTAGGCTATTTGCCTGATTTATTAAACCGTTTGAGCGCATCAGAAATTGAAATCCTCGAACGACCTTATTTCCGTTTTTCACGTCCAGCTTCTTATGACAGTCCACGCCGTACCAAAGATATGGCTTTTGTTGGAAAAGATAAGGAGGGCGATTATGTTTGCCGGATTGATCTTGATAATGCCAAGCCAATCAATGCGGAAGGCGAAAAAGTTGAGCGGAAAATTCGTAAAATCCTCGAAAGTGGTGAGATTGATCAGGAGTTTTTGTTATTGCCAGGGGATTTCCTGATTTTTAGAAATCAGCTGATGACCCATACAAGGACAAAACCGATTTTGCCACGCTGGGATGGGGCAGACCGTTGGTTTATGCGTGTTTTCGGTCTTAAAGAAGAGGCAAAAGGTTTGAAATTACCGATTTCAAAAGATGCAAAAGCAGGAGATGGCAACGGCTTTGAAGTGAAAGCCTAATATTTCTAGGAAGCTATAGCTCTCATTTTGTACGGAGGGCTATTCCTTAATTTGTAAACGTTTTTTGAAAAAAATGGCTATTTGTAAATGTTTTAAAGAGATTGTAAATAAAATTAAGAAATTAGCTTAATTTGTAAATCCTTATTGGAAAACGAAAAATGGAACACCCTCTTGGCGCGCAAAGACTGATTGAATGCCTAAACTTGCCCATGACAGGGAGATTGCGCCATACGAGTGTGGCTGGATCGCGTTCTAAGGATCGAGAAGAGAATGGGTATTTTGTAAAAATATATCCTTTTGCGCAAGCGCCTGCGGATGATGATATTCGAGGTCATTTCCTTTTTCATTTAAAGCAAGAAGTCCCTAATTTTGAGTTTTTAAGCCGTTTTTTTACCGCCATTGGCTCTACTTTTGCACAAGAATGGGTGAATGATGAGCCTACTGGCGAATATTCTCGGCGAACGGCTTTTTTCTATGAATTTTTTACAGGAGAGTCGTTAACGCTTCCTGAAAATTTAGGACGTAAGTATATTTTTGCGCTCGATAGTAAAAAGATTGTGACGGCGAGTACCGGAAAAGAAGAGCGTTCTACCCGTTGGCGAGTTTGGGATAATATGCCTGGAACGCGTTTTTTTTGTCCTTCTATTGTGAAAACAGATAAACATCTTAAAGAAGCGTTTTCTTTGGACATTAACGCTCTCTTGAAGGGGGTTGAGGCTGAGTTTGGACAGGAAGCTGTGACAAGAGCTTCTATCTGGATGACTTCAAGGGAAAGTCGTGCAAGTTTTGAAATCGAGCATGAAACGGATAATGCTTCGAAGATACAACGATTTGCTTCTGTTTTGGCAACACAGACAGGACAAGGCGTATCACCGCCTTTGAGTTGTGATTCTCTTGCGCAATTACAGAAAAGCATTATTGGCAGTGAAACTGTTTTGACAACGTTTGGTCTGCGAAAATCCCCTGTTTTTGTTGGAGATGGAGACTCTTTTCTAGCTCCTGAAGAGAGGGTGCATTATATTGCGCCTCCTCCAGAAGATTTGGCATTAATGCTTGAAGGGATACAGGTTTTTTTAAAAAGAACAGAAGGGCAGTCTGCTATTATGCGTGCTGCTGTTACCGCTTTTGGATTCGTTTATATTCATCCACTCGCAGATGGGAATGGCCGTGTCCACCGTTTTTTAATCAATGATATTTTACACAGAGATTGTGCGCTTGAGTCTGGCATGATTTTGCCTATTTCTGCCGTAATTACAGCAGATTCTGCTGTAAGGCGTGCATATGATCAGGTGTTGGAAACAATTTCTTTGCCCTTACTGCACCAGATTAAACCTTTTATTCATTTTTTGCAGAAAGCAGTGCCTTATCCAGATGGCATTTTTTCGGATTTAGAGTTTGGTGGTAATGAGATCGCAGAGGCTTCTTGGCGCTACCCAAAGTTAGAGTCACATATCATTTTTACGTCAGAGATTGTGCGGCGCTCTATCGAAGAATATTTATATAATGAAGTAGCATTTTTACGCCGCCATCATGCAGGCCGTGTTGCTATTAAAGAAATTTTAGAAATGCCAGATATGATGGCTGACTGTATTTTAAGAAGTTATCAAGAAAGACCTGTAAAAGAATTTGGAAAAAAGCTTTTCAAAAAGATTCCAGCTTTACTGGAAAAAGGTCGGTCGGCACGGATTAAAAAAGCACTCGATAAGGTTTGGAAAGAAAACCCCGTGAAGGATGAGCGTGCGGTACATTTGTTTAAACAGAAGAAATAGAAAGAACGCTTCCTTTAGAAAAGAGTGGAAGCGTTCTCAAAAGCGAAAAGATTAAGTGCCCCAGCTGGTTTCTCTAAAAATAGGCATATAGCGTGGGGTGAGGTCTTTTTTGCTTTTAGGATCAGCGCAATAGGCCCATGTTTGATAGGGGAACTCTTCAGGCATACCTTCGGCAGTGACTCTGGCAACGCACGCATTGATGGTTGAATTATTAAAGTCAGGATGCACCCATTTGTCGCCTGTTGCGGCATTGGGCTGTAGCGCATCATGTTTTTTGAGCGCTTCGACAACGGTATTGCCAGGAATCCAACGGATAAGATAGGGCGCATATTGGCCTTGATCTGTTTCGACTAAGACGCCCTCTTCATTACTGCCATCTGTATAATAGAGTTTAACGTAACGGCGCATGACATTGGGCGCACCAGAAACATCTAGGCGGAGAATTGCCATTCTTTCCGTGTCCACACGGCCAAGGCGTGAACTGACACGGCTAATAGGTTTTGCTAGCCCATCTGGCTTGCCAACACTTTGATTTAAATATTTAAGATTCTTAGAAGAGCGATAGATGCTATCCCATTTGGATTCAGGGTCGTTTTCTTTATCGACAATGGTCAACTGGTCGCAGGCACTGAGGAAAGAGACCGCACATATTCCTAAGAGAGCAATGGATTTAAAAGGTGGCAAAAAACGCATAAAAGTCCTTTTCTTAGGAAGCATCTAATAAAATATAGATAGGATCAAAGAAGATTTTTTTAAAATCAATGAAAAAGCGTGAGTGAAATTTGTTAAGGCTTTTTTTTGTTTTGGGATTGGCGCAATAGGACCAAACTTCGTAAGGGAAGCTTTCTTGATAGCCTTGCGCTGTCATTCTTCCGACACAGGTTTGAATTTTGAAATTCTGAAAGTCAGGATGCGCCCATTTTTCACCATATTTTGTGGAGAATTGATGAGAATCCCTTTGGGCAAGAGATTTTGCCACTTTTTCGGCAGGAATCCAGCGTGTGAGAATAGCAGAGCCGGGTTCTGCGAGCCGTTTTTCATTCAGAACGCCTTCGGCTTGCGTTTTATCGCTGAAAACAAGCGTGACATAGCGGGAGTTGGCTTCTGGCTCGGGGGAAATTTCCACACCATATTCTTTAAGACGGTCAATATCAACGGGCCCGACCAGCTTCATTTTTTTGACAGGCTTTGGAATGCCTTCTGTTTCGCCAATCGATTGATTGATTTGTGAAAGATTGCTGTTGGAAGGATAAAGCTCATTCAGCCCTTGATAAAGATCATTGGGCATGACACAGACAGATTGGCAAGCACCAAGCGATAGGCCAATAGACGCATAGAAAAGACGCAGAAAGCGTGATGGCGCTTTAGAAGCACCAAAGCGATGAGTAGAAAGGGAAAAAGGCAGAAGGCGCATAGAGGCACAGAGAAAAGAATTTTGACAAAAGGAATATTCAGTTTCTATCTTTAGCTGGAAACAGCTGAAACGGCAAAAAACTTTCTTAAAAATATTCTTCCAGGAGAATCATGGCAGGCGCACCTTTCCCTGATGGATTTCGAGGACTGTTTTCTCCTGAAGCTGCGCCACCGCCGCCACTGCCATAGCCAACAGCATCTTGGGCTGTGTTTTTTTGGGAGATTCCGCCCATCCCGCCATGTCCATACGCACAGCTGCCGCCTTTTCCCCCTAAGAGCATGAGATTGGAAGGGTCTGCATTGAGAACCATGCCACGTTCTCCACTTGCCCCTGGGATATCAAGGGAGAGGACTTCGCCCTCGGAAGGGGTATTGGGTGGCGTTAGAGGAGAAAAGTCACATTTTCCAGCTTTAAAGAGGGTCGTTTTGCCTGCTTGTCCGGGGGCAACCTTGAGTAAAATTTCTTCGTTCTGACCAATGAGGAAGCCCCATTCTTTGCGGTCGCCAATAATAAGTTTTTTAAGGCGTCTTGCATCAAAACGTGTAGAAATTGCGATATTGCCTGAATTTCCACCAGAAGAAACGGCAAACTCCCCTGAGGCGGTTTGAAGAATTTCACCGCCATCTCCGCCTGCGCCAAAAACATGTGCAATCACATAGCGTGCATGCGGGTAAGGAATATAAGTAAATTCACCAGTCTTGGAAAAAGTTTGACGGTGAATTAGGGCACTATGTTCCAGATTTTTATTTCTAAGATCAGATAAATTGAGTTTGCCTGTCAGGGTTTGTCCATTGGAAAGCGCAAGGGAAACCGAAACCCTGGGTTCTTTTTTTGAGTGTACTTCGTCTCCGAGGTTAAAAGAGCTTTTTGTCACATTTGAGGACATGGTTTGAATTTCCATTTATATTCTGTGCGTCAAAATCAATCCAAGAAAGAGAAGATGATTTCATCTTTGGCAGAAGATAAAGGAAGGGGGTGGGGAAGGAAAGCGACTTTTAGAGTAAGCAGCGGAAAGGAAGGTATTTCTTTTTTCTTGCTTGCTTTATAGATAGAGGGAAAAGATTTAAGAGAGTGATGTAAAGACTGAAAACGGTTCAGGTTATTTGAGATTTTCAAAGTGGAATAGAGACGTTGAGCGTTATTTTAGCAATTATATTGGCCGTTGTTTTTTTCTCTTTGATGGTTTTTGCTGTGAAACTATCAGCGCAACGGAAAAACCGTTCCCCTGCTAAATGGCTGGCAGCCTCTTTTTTATTGCCGATTATGCCTTTCGTTTTGTTTTTCATGCCAGCTTATAAAAAAAGGTCTGATTTACAAAAAGAAGCGAAAGAGGAGAGTGCAGAGGATTCAGATTCTTCGCAGAGCCTTTTGCTTTTTGTGGAATATATCGGGATTTCAATTCTTGTTATTTTTGAGATTTTTCTTGTGTGGGCTTTTAACCATTGGCTTTTCCGCCCTTGGAATGGGGATAATTCGGGGATTGTTTACGATCAAAGCTTGACGATTCCACCGAATGCGCAACAAACAAAACAGGCGAAAGAATTTCTTGATGCCTTTTTTAATCCAAATATGACAGGACAGCCTTTACCCATCGCGCCATTTGATAAAGCAAAAGCGCATGATCATTGTGTTAGCCTTTGCGGTTATTCTGGCATGTGCGATCAGATCAAACTTGTTCATTGTTTTGATACGTATCAGATGAATTATGAATCTGTTTCAACCTATCTTCAACAGCATTATGCCTATCCATGGACAAAGAAGATGGTGCAGGTTTTTGCGCAAAAAAATAACAGGGAAGGGGTTTTGAACTATGCTGACTTAGCCAGTCAGCTTCAGCGTTCCCAATCGGCTTATGAAAGATTAAAAAAGCAGTATGATGGACATCAAGTCGATGTGTTTTTATTGGCGAAGGCGATAAATGATCCCTTTCGGGAAATGGGGGCGCCTGATTTTGCAGAGAGCGAACGTATTTATCAAAAAGAACTTAAACTCTATCGGTAGAATAAAAAAAAACTTCGTGGCATAATTAGGGGTAAGAAATGTTCTCGTGGTGTTGGATGAGGCTGTCAAATGCTGCGGAATGAAGAAAATGCCTTGAGTTTCAGGGCGTTTGTAAGGAGGGTGGCTAAGCGCAATGTCTGAGTATGTTTACTTTTTAAAAGATGCCGAAAAAGAATTGATGAAAATTGGCATCAGCAAAGAGCCTCTGGCAGAGGCAAAATCTTTGCCTGTTAAAATCGATCTTGAGGCGAGCCGTGTTCTTCCCTTTCCAGATAAGATGATGGCAGAGGCTGTTATGGAAGAGCTCGTTCATTTTCTAAAAGCTTTCGAGCATGGTGAGAATACAGGCTGGTACACAACTGAAGCAAAAGATGATCTTCTCGGGCAGGCAGAACAGCTCGGAATCACAGTAGAGCCTTTGCTCCAGTAGGAATGATTTTCAGGATAGGGAAGAGTTGTTTTAGAAAAATGCGTTTTGTACAAAAGTTAAAATTAGGACATCTGCAAAAATCTTTTGGGTGGAAAGCTGGCTTGTCCTTTTTGACTGCTTTTGTCGGTATTTTTTCTTTTCAAGCGCAGAGCGAAGCAAAAGAGCTCGCTTGCCCAGGATTTTTTACGATCATAAACCCCCTGAAACCAATCTTTCTGTCAATATTATCTGCGGGCATCATTTTGCACTCGGTTATTCAGAAGACCGCACTTCCTCCTTATGGAGTGCAGAGCATCTGACACGGACGGGGCTTTTGCATGCGGCGCAGCTGCCGCCAGATAGAACCCGTTTTTATCCAGATGAACGTGTGCCCGTGACTTCTCGGGCGCAGTTAGACGATTACCGTCAAGTGCCTTTTATGCCAGCACCGCTTGTGCCGCATGAGGATATGCCAGATTTAGCTTCACGGATTGAGAGCTATGCGCTGACAAATGCGATTCCCCAAGATCCCCGCTTTCATGCGCTTTCTTGGAAAAGCATAGAAGATTCTTTCCGAAAAGATGTAATGGAAAATGAGGAAGCCTATATCATTACGGGCGTTGCCTATATGGCCGCTTTGAATGCGCTGGGCTGGGATCAAATTCATGTGCCAACCCATATCTGGAAAGGGATGTATCTTCCACGGCAGAAAAAAGGAAAGGCTATCGCCTGTCGAAACCAGATTCCTGCGGAATGCCGCTGGCTTGATTGGGATGAGCTGAAAAATGTGATTGGGGTTAATCCATTCCCTGGCTTTGAATCTACAGAGGAAAGGGATAAAGCGGAGAATGCGGCAGAAAAAGACCTTAAAGATGCCGCGGTTGCCGCAACAGGCGTTGCCACAGCGGAAACGTCTTCTGCTTCGCAGGAGGTTTCGTCTGCTGTTTCTGCGCCATCGCCGCAAGTTGTGCAGGCGGAATAAGCGCCTTCAGCCCTGCTCTGGTTTGAGCATATCCTTCTAAAAAAAGCGGCACATACGTGAGATCAGGATGACTTTTCAGCTCTTGGGAAAGGCCATTTTGCTGCGCCAAGCTATATGGAATGAGGGGCGGGCAAACAGAATCTATTTTTGCGGATGCACAGGCAGAAAAGAAGAGCATAAAGGGGAGCGTTAAGCCTAAAAAAGAGAATTTTTTCATTAGAAATCTCCTTTTTCAAGCTGTGATTGGAGTTCATCGAGTGTTTTGGGCGCTTGCGCTTGGGCATTAAGAAGATTTTGGGCTGTTTTGGCTTCGGCGAGAGCGTTGTCACGCTCATGCTCCGCTTCGCCTTCACGGCCTGATTTTTTGCCAGAGTTAAAACTGCTGACGGCTAAAGTAGAAAGTCCTCCAATAAGAATGAGAAGGAGGACGGAAAGGGCAATAAGAAATCCCATAAATACCTCTAAGAGTGTAGATAAAGAAAAAGCTCCCCTTTTCAGGGGAGCTTGGTGTGAATCAGATTAAAATATTATGAAGCTGCGGCTTTGTTTTTCAAAGCAAGAGAGATCGCTTTAAGACCTTCTTCCTGCTGTAAAATACCTGCATTGATTTGGGAAATGCCATCAAGCAGTTCCTGCGTATCAATTTTGCCAGAAGCCATTTCCAGCAGAGAGCCTGCAATGAGCGAGGTCACTGTTCCAGCTGTGTGAAGGCTTGCCTTCTGAACAGCGGAGAGTTTATCGCCCAAGGCATTATTTAAAATCTGCTCTAACTGCGTTTCGATTGTATTGGGGGTTGGAGTGGTTAGTGAATTATTTTCCATAAGATTTTCCTTATTTTTTCTAAAAATTGTAAAGTTATAAAAGGTTGGCTTTCCGACTGTCGGTCCTGCCAGTGAGGAATTTTGGTTAAAAAAATTTGTTGGTTTGTGGGAAGATTTTTGCCGGATTTGATGCACTAGCAAAGGCGCTAGTATTTCGAGCAATTTATGGGCAAAGGGGCTGTCTTCTGGAATCAGCCCGCCAGCGCCCAGCATGAGAAGAAAGAGCGCCGAATTTTCATCTAAAAAGCCGAAATACATTCCCATAAGGGAAAGGGTTACGAGGAGGAGGCCGACAATGCTTGTCCGTTGTAAGAGATAGTTACGCATGAATAGCTGCCTCAAAGAGAGGAAGGTTGCGTTTAATATCAGCTTTACCAGCAATGGTGTTATAGTGAACTTTGTGATAAACCGCTAAAGCCAGCGCATCAGAGGCCTCTGGTAGAGGGTCCTTGGCACGCAAATAACAGAGACGGCACATTGCCGCAGCGTAGAGAAGATTATGAATCATCTCGATGGCACTTGGCTTGGAACAGCCTGCAATGAGCTGCATTTTTTGCAGGAGATCAGGACGGAAGTTTAAAAAATTTTCGTACAAATCATCATGCGTCCGAGGTTCCATTTGAAAAAGCCCGATGGCAGGGCCATCTTCCATCTGCTGGAGATAGCAAAGGCTGCTTTCGACAAGTGCTGTTGCGGTGACGAGGTTAACGGCAGCTTCGCTTTGAAGTCTAAGACAGTCCAAAGCGGGGCGGATAATAAGATTTTTAAATTGTGTGAGGTCTAAACCTGTCATAGAGAAGGGTTTCCTTTTTGCATAAAAAAACCGCCCTTAAAGGCGGTTGGGTTGGATAAAATTTGAAAGATTTTAAGAGGGGAAATCATTGAGAACGTGATTGAGAAAGTGGATAAATTGCGGAAAATAGGCAAATAATCCGCCTCCCACCGTGCCAGCCAATGCGCCAGCGCCCCAGATGGCTTTTTTAATCCCGTTAAAAAGACCTAAAAGCTGCTGGAGGCTTTGATCTGTTCTGCGCTGGTTTTCACAAACACGGTTGAAACGCTCTGAGTTTTGTTTTTGATAAGCCTCTATTTTTGTTTCAAGTTGGCTTAGTCGGGCATCAATCATGTTTCACCTCGAACAGACAAGATGGAACAAAAGCGTTTTTAGGCGCTTTATGATGGGGTATAAGGGGGGCTTCTTCTTTACGAAGAAGGGAATAGTTTTTTAAATATGTCATTAAAATGTCCTAAATAAAAATGCCGCTGGAAAGGCGGTGTTGTGTAAATGACTCTTTTTTAAGAAAGTCTCTTTTTCTCTTGGCTTTTTTTCTGATAGGATTTTTCCCTAGTCCTTTAAAAAAGAGATAAAACGGATATCAGGTGCTGAAACTTCAAATATATAAATGCCTTTTAGCGCCCCTCTCGCTCTTGTGCTTGTCGCTGCTTTTTGCAGGCTGTGAGCATGATGAGGGCGTGCAGACTCATATTTTCGTGCCAAAAGTGACGCAAGAAGAGTCAGGGAATTGCTATAAGATTGGGGGCTTAAAAATGATCCGCTGGGCGAATTTGATTCAAAGCCATCGGGAGCAAAAGCCAGTTATCGAGCAGTTTCATATGAACACAGCCCAAAAAAATGAGCGTATTTATGCGAATATCCCAAAGGGTTTCCTAGAAGATAAAGACCCGATTTGGGAAGTTTTTGGCGGCATTCAAAATATTTTCAGTATCCCTATTTCAGCTATGATTGCAGCAACGACCGAACTGAGCTTGGAACATGAGCGGGCAAAATGTCTTAAAAAAGAGCAGGAAGCCAATGTGGAAACTCCCTCTGAGGAAGTAATTGAAGCGCTAAAAGCACAATCAGCGCTGGAGTGAGGAAGGGATCGTTTTGTTTTGCAAAGCTTATGCTAAGAAGACAATAAGGATAATATAGTGAAACAGAGGGAAAAAACCTTGAAACAGAGACTGCTTCTGAGTGTGATGTCGTGTTTGCTGCTTGGCGCTTGTAGTAATGGTTTCCGCACTTGGTTTGTCGTGCCAAGAGTTGAGGTCGATCCCAAAACCGAATGCTATAAGTTACACGGCCTTAAAATGGTGACGTGGGGTAATTTGATTCAGAGTCAAAAAGAGACAAAGGATGAGGTGAAGCGCTTTAACCTTAAAAAAGAGCAGAAAAAAGCCCTGATTTACAGTAATATTGCGCCTGGTTGGGGGGAGAATAACGAGCCAATGCCAGATTTGACACTGGCGGTTCAAAATATCCTTAGCCTTCCTATTACCTCTATGATTTCGGCAACAGAACTGCCAGGACTAAAAAAAGAAACCCAAGCCTGTGAAAAACCCCCAGAGCCAGCGATTGAAAAGATTTTATCTGAAGATGAAGGTCATAAATAAAATTGGGCTTTCTTTAGCGTTATTGTCCTTTTTAGGGGGCTGTGAACGTGCTGTTCAGACATGGGTTTTTGTGCCAGATGTGCAGCGGGAAAGTGCCAGCCAGTGCTATAAAACCAAGGGGACAAGGCTTGTCCCCTGGGCCAATAGGATTGTGAGCGAGAAAAATCTTAAACCGCTTTTTAAAAGTAAATCATTAACAAAAGCGCAAAAAAAGGAATTGATTTACGCCCGCATTAACGACAAGGATGAAGTTGCAGATAAAGACCCAATGAATTCCCGTAATATTGGGCTGGTTTTGATAGGCTTGCCGAACCTTATCAGTATTCCCACCACCTCTATCATTGCCGCAACCGAATTATCCCCTTTGAAAAAAGAGTATCGTTCCTGCATGTGGAAAGTCACGGTAGAGAGTGCCCTTCAAAATATTGCGCTTGAACAGGCCATTCCTGCTGATAAATTCCAGATTACAGAAATTGGTAGTGAAGAGGATCTTTTGGCAAAACCTCCCAAAGATAGCAGTGTTTTTGCGCAGAAACATCCAGAGGATTACATTCCGCAATAGTGATCTGCTATAAAGGGAGGCTTTTGCTTAGAGAGGCATATACCAAGGGCCGAAAGGATTGCCAATTTCATCGAGTGGCAGATTGGCAGGCGGCATTGGTAGGTTTATTTCAGGCACAACCGCTAAAACCATGGCATTCACTTTTTGAGGTGAAGCGCTGGCAGGGGTCGTAGATTGTGTCTGTGCTTGTGGATTAGAGGCATCATAAACACTTTGCGCCCATTTAATTGAATCAGGAGAATTGGTCATGCCAAGACCACTGATAATGGGCTGATGCTTAATATACGCATCAAAAGCCGCCATAATCTGCTCATTCTGCGTTGGGGCTGGGGCTTTATAGCCATATTGCAAAGCACCATTCTTATCGAAATAAGGCGCTTTCGCCATAAATTCACGAAGCTCTTCCTGTGTCGTTACAGGGATAGGAATCTCATTTGCATCAAGAGAGACAGAATTTCCATCTTTATCAATGACCATGAGGTGGTTTGGTAAAACTAAACTATTCCCAGCACTGTCTGTCTGAGCCCTTTTTCCAAAATATTTATATTGCCGCAGATCTTTAGGCTGCGTAATTAAGGGTGATTCAATCGTTGTTTTTTCTGGTGACGGAACAACAATTTTTTCGCCACCTTGAATGATTTGTTTTTCTTCTTTGTTCATCTTAAATTTCTCCTATTGCCATCCAGCATATTGATTGCGGAGCGCCATCAGCGGCGACATAAAAACCCGTTGTTGTGATTCCATAAATGCGAACCGTATCTCTTGAAGCGTCAGATGTATCTATTTCTGTGGCAGTAACATCAGGTACGCCTGAAAAAGCTGTAGGGAATGCAATCCACTGTCCAACATCTGTTCCCACTGTGTATGCTTCTGTTCCGCTTTGAATAAGCTTATTGGTTTGTCCATTCGGAAGTTTTGCGTACGAGGATAAATCATCAAAAGACGGAATAGTTTCGACTAAATTTCCAGATCCACTTCCGCCAGCGGCGAGAAGGTTTGTTTTTCCATTGACGGTATGATAGCCAAACCAGTTAAGCCCCGAATTACCATTCTCATCAGCCGATGAGTTGGGCGCATTTGTGGGAACATAATTGCCAACAGGCTGGTAGCTGCTTAGATCTTTAAAAGAGGGAAACGCATAACTTTTATTCCCATCTCCGCTGCCTGTATTGACGACAAGTTGCGGATTTTCTTTATTCGTGTTTAGACAAATAAGCGTTAGACCAAGATTACCAGTTTCATCTGCGGTAAGACTTGGATTGAGTGTCGGCGTGTAATTTCCTTTAGGCTGGTAATTGTTCAAATCATCTATACGAGCAGATACATAAGATTGCTTATCACCACCACTCCCAAGAGTGACTTGAAGCCTGTCTTTTCCATCATCTGAACCGTTCCAAGAGCAGAAATTGGCAATGCCTACCTGTTTATTCTCGTTGCGTTGAGTGGTTGGGTCAAAAGTTGGTGTGTAAAAGCCTTTGGGCTGATAAGCGTCCAAGTCGGCTTTATTTGCAAGGATAAGGTTTTGGTTATTCCCTCCTTTTCCGAGTGTCGCTTGGATTCTCCATGCACCATCTGGTGAACCACTCCAGCCACCAATCCAAGATAGGCCAACTTGCTTATTGGCATTGATGTCTGCATTAGGGTCAAATGTGCCTGCATAATTTCCTTTTGGCTGGAGATTGGTTAAGTCATCTAAATTGGCACAGGTTGCGACAACCCCTTCAATGCCATCGGTTGCTCGGACACGGGTGACGTTTTTGTTATCAATCCATCCGCCGATCCAGCCAATGCCGATATTGTTATTTTCATCGGGCTTTTTAATATCCGCATTTGTGATGGGATAAGCACCTTTGGGCTGATAATTGTTTAAATCAGATAAGTTCGCTGCGGTGACAATATCGCCCTCTTTGTCGGTTGCGAGAATACGGGCCGTTGCATCATTTTTGCTGAGCCCAATCCATGCAAGGCCAACATTGCCGCTTTCATCAGGAGGGGCATCCATTGCGTTGGTGTAGGCATAGTTGCCTGCTGGTTGAAGGCCTTTTTTAAGGCTCACCCAGCTTGTCTGATTAGGATCAAAGGGATTGTCTAAATTATCGTCTTTGGTGGAAACCAGAAGATTGGGCGGGAGCGCATTGGAAATCACGATTGCTGTGGCAGGATAGCCCCCAATCGATTGCGCAAATTCCTTGTTCCATTGCGGAATAAGTCCTGTCTCTGCGGTTTGGGCAGAGGCGGAAAGGGCATTTAAAATACCGTTAAATTGATCTCCCCGAGGTGGTTTTCCCCCTGCGGCAAGCGGTGTCATTGTGGCCTTTGGAAAGCCTTTGACAAGGGAAGCGCTGCCATCGGCAGGATCATCTTTTGGAATAGGGGAAAGTGTTCCATAATCGGGGTTACTGGCCCAGAGAATGGGAAAGTTTTGAGTTTTTTGAGTAATTTTCATAATGTTCCTTAAAAAATCGGTAAAAAAAAGCGCCTTGAAAGGCGCTTGTAAGATTTTTGAAAATAGGTTGAAAAAAGCCCCTGCCTAAGCAGAGGGCAAAGCGGGTACATATTTAAATTCGAGCGCAACACCGCTGGGCTTGATAAATCCACCTGCCAACGTCATCAGGGTGATTTCTGTCGGGGAGGGTTGAAAATCCCAGCAAAGGGTCATTTGCATGGTTGCAATCTGGTTTAGGGCGTCGTTGAAAAAGAGACCCTGCCCAAAGGGCGCAAAAGCTTTTCCGCCTTCTAAAAAGCCGAAAAACAGCCCTGTATCTGGCGTATCCTCTACCCAGATATTTTTGCCATTTCCCCCAAATAAGAGCATCAAAGCCCCATTGAGAGACTGGATAGATCCATCTGTGATGTTAGCGGCGGCCTTGCAGAAAATTAACCTGCGGAAAGCCTCATCCGTCAAAGGATAGTTGCTGGTAAGCGGAGCACTGTCATCAAGGTAAAAACGGGCTTGGTCAAAGCCCGTAATTGTGCCCATGGCAGCATCTTCGCTGGCCTCTTCAAAGCCAAAGAACGCATTTGTCACGGGAACATGGACAACGCGCCCAACCCCGACAATGCGTCCCCAAACGTCTAGCCCCCAGCCCGTAGCGGTCGTAGGGTCTAAAATTTGAGTGAGAAAAGTTTCAATCAGCGGTTCTGGATCAATGGCTTTGTTAAAGCGCTCAAGAAGACCCGTTAAAATCGGACTATTCGCATATTGTGCGTAAAAGGTCTCTTGGAGGTTCTTCATAAAAGCATCCTCTTGTCAAAGTAAATGAAAGTAAAAATTAAAATAGATTTAAGAAATAAAAGATTATTTTTTAAATAAAATGAAATAATTGAATGAGATTCAATTAAAAAAACCGTTAAGAAAAAGTTCTTAACGGCCTGCTTCAGAGATAAACAGATTTATCGAGTGTCTTAAAAAGATACCTCTGACACGTGCGCTTGCCTAGAGGGGAAGCATTTTCCCCTTCTTGACACGGCGTAAGCTCTTAAATGGCAATATTTGGATTAAAGATACGGCTTGTTCTGTTGAGGGCATCGGTAATGACCTGTTCAACTTCATGCGCAAAGGCATGAGGATCGTTCGTGTGCGCCTCATAAATATTAATATCGCCTGTGCGAATTTCCGTCAGAGGGCCTTCTTTGGCAATTTGTTCTAAATTATATTGCCCATTGACTGTTTTTCGGCGCAATTGTTTTTCTGCGATGGCTTCAATCATCTCTTGATCTTGCCAGTGAGTGGCAGCGTGAAGGCTTTCCTGAAAGGATTGTGTTGGAACTTCTGGCGCAGGCAGTGCGGACGCTTCCGCCTGTTTTTCAAGAGATTTTTTGTGGCGATCTTTATAATACTCATAGCCTTTTGAAACGGCATAATAGGTGCCAACGCCAAGAGCGCCGCCCAGCAGCAATGGCCCAAGAAATCCACCCCCAAGGACGCCAAGACCAAGACCGGCCGCCGTTTCGAGAGCTGTGAAGCCTTCAGCTGCTAAAAGAGTGCCACCAGCAGCTTCGCTTGCGATCGTTGCAACAGCAGTACCTTCTCCAGCAGCTAAGACAGCAGGAGCTTCAGCCGCCACGCCAGCAGCAAGACCGATAGGAAGGGTAACCTTCATGGGAATTCCTCCCTTATAAAGATTAGGCATTTCGCCCCGTGATATGCTTTCATTAGGGGACTCATGCGGAGGAGTCTTATCAGCACGATCTTCTATTTGTGTTGGCGCTTTTTCCTTAGGCGGATTGCTTTCGCTGGCTTGTGTCTCACCAGCTTTGTTTTCTGTGGTCTCTTCTGGCGTGCTGGCGCTTTCGTCTTTAGGAACGGTGCTTTGATCTGCTTGACCCTCTGCCACTTTGCTGTCAGTTCCTTTGGCTTTGTCTGCTTCATTTTCTGCCGATACTTTTTCTTTTGTCGGCGTTTCTTTTGTTTCTGGTGCTGTGTTTTTTGCTGAAGGCTTTTCTTTTGACGCATCGGGCTTTCCCTCCTCGTCAGGAGATGGGGTATCTTTTTTGACTTCGGATTCAGGTGTTTCTTCTGTCTCCGTCTTAGATTTTCCTCCCTTGTCATTTTTCGGTGGCTTTGTTCTTTTTGTATCAAGATATTTTTTGAGTTCTTTAAAGGAATCTTTTAGGTCTTTGCCCATCTGAATGATTCCAGCCCCTTTGAGGGCCAGCACAGCGCCTGCAATGGCAAGAAAGCCATTGGCCACGGCTTGAGGATGCGCCTGAGCAAGCTCTCGGAATCCTTCTTCAAAAGAATCAAGAGCAGGCCTGAGAACATTCAGCTCTTTTTGAAAAACAAGCCCCATGGCGCTTTCGTAGCGGGTAGAGGTTTTTAGGGAGGACGCATTATCGTTTAATTCCTTCGCAGTGGGAATATCATTCTGAAAGCCATTGATTGCCTTAGAAATATCGTCCGAGGACAGTAAGGCATGGCGTAAGCCATTGCTATAATCAACATTGATTAACTCAAAAATACGGGCTTTTCCACGTTCATCTTGATGTTTTAAAGCATTTTGAAGGGTTTCTAAAACATTCGGTAAAAGATGATTTTTTGAATCAACCAAGGGCGTACTGATGTTTAAAGCATGTTGAAGTTCAGCGATTTTTTCTGGTTTCTCGTTGTAAATCTTTTGAAGATTTACCAAGAATTTTTCTGCATCTTCTGATTTGCCACCATTGGATTTCGAAACTTCTTCCGCCCCATAAAGAATTTTAATATCAATATGGAAATCATTAGAGAGATTCCGTAGTCTGGTCGTGTCTAAATATCTTTTTTGTGCATCATTTAAAAAGGAATTGATTGTTTTTTTAAATTCAGCAAGGCTTTCAATTATTTTGTTGGCAGATTCAATACCGCTTGGGCCTTTTTTTAAGAGATCATCTATTTGTTTTGAAATCTTATTAAGATCAGTGGGGGAAGTTATTTCTGATGTCATGGGTAAAACCTTTCTGTTTTTGGAGTAAAAAATGAGAAATAAATTAAAGTTGGGATTGGGAATTTTGCTCCTTGGAGCAGGGTGTTTTTCGGCAAGCGTACAAGCAGAGCAAGTACAGCCAGAGGCACAAACACAGACAGAAACGTCGAGTGAGTTGCCATCTTTTTTGTCGAAAGATTATAAAGTGACAGACACTCTATGGGGGGATTGGGGGATTAAAATGAATACGGAACGTTTTGAGGGTGATCCAGAATATCCAGAAGTAACCTTCCTATCAGGAAAATCAAAGATTGACTTTTGGCCTGATATGAATAGAGAAAAATGGGAAATCGCTCATCACATGCCCTTTAAATTTAAGGTAAATGGCAGAGTGGAGGTTAAACAGATTAATGGATTTTCTTGTCGAGGCGAAAATTTAAAACTTTGGTTTGACAATGGAGAATTTGTACCTGTTGGTGAAGGTGTTCGGCCGAATGACTGTGGGGATATAGCGTACGAACATGATGTTTTTGCTAGCGTACCCAATGGCGGAGCTGCAGAATATAAAGATTGCGTTGAGCCAGTGGCACTGTATAAATTGGCTGATCTTACGAGTAAGCATAGGCCTGTTGCGGTGACGCAAGGCAAGAATGTTTTGTTGATAAAATCAGAAGATGAATCAGCAATTAAAACCTATCAGGAAAAACTCAATCCGAAATTACATCCCGGCTTTTTTGCGCAACTGAAAAGATCTTCGGATAGTCAGAAAAAGTAGTTTTGAAAGAACGCATAAAACACCCGTATCTTAATAAAAAGATACCTTTGGCACGCACGTTTGGCTAGAGGGGAAGCTCCTTCCCCTCATGGAGTAAAAAATGAGAAATAAATTAAAGTTGGGATTGGGAATTTTGCTCCTTGGAGCAGGGTGTTTTTCAGCAAGCGTACAGGCAGAGCCAGCACAGCCAGAGGCACAAACACAGACAGAAACGTCGAGTGAATTGCCGTCCTTTTTGCCGAAAGATTATAAAGTGACAGACACTCTATGGGGGGATTGGGGGATTGAAATGAATACCAGACAATTTGATGGGCAGCCCCAATATCCAGAATTAGATTTTACCTCTGGAAAATCAAAGATGTCTTTTTGGCCGGATGTGGCTGGACGTGAGAAATGGGAAAGCGCACATAAAACGCCTTTTAAATTTAAAATGCAAGGCAGGGTGGATGTTCAGAAGATTAAAGGATTTTCTTGTCAGGGAGAAAATCCAAAACTTTGGTTTGATAATGGAGAATTTGTCTCTTTTATAGATACTTATCATGAATCTTGTAATCAGCCCGGTAGTGAACATGATGTTTTTGGCGTTGTACCTAGTGGCGGAGCAGCCGAGCTCAAAGATTGCGTTGAGCCAGTGGGACTGTATAAATTAGCTGATCTTGCCAGTAAGCATAAGCTCGTTGCGGTGACCCAAGGTAAGAATGTTTTACTGATAAAATCTGAAGATGAATCAGCGATTAAAACTTACCAAGATCAAGTCAATCCAAAATTACATCCTGGCTTTTTTGCGCAAGTGAAAAGATATTCTGACGCTACATAAAATAAATCCCCGTTAAGTTTTGAAACCTAACGGGGCGTTTTTCATGAGGAATAAACACAATATTTAGATTGTAGAAAAAATATACCTTTGGCACGCACGTTTGACTAGAGGGGAAGCTCTTTCCCCTCATGGAGAATTAAATGAGAAATAAATTAAAGTAAAATAATTTTTAAGGATAAGTAAAAGATAGAAAAAGAGTTTGTTTGATTTATGTTTATTTAAAGTTCTGACGTTAAAAAAGGGGGCGCTTACAGCGCCCCCTTTCTGTATTTCCTTATCTTGCTCTGTTATGCTGCGTTACGAGGTAGGCTTCCCAAAGATTGAGAAGGTCTTCACTATCATAAACGGTTTGCAGCTCATGCAATGTCGCTAACCTTGCGCCGAGAACATCGCCAAGAGGGCGGGAGAGATTTTCATAATCTACGCGTTTTATACGTTCTCCTTGCTGGCTTTTTCCTCTGGAATGAGTGCCGCCACGAAGAGGAAAGGTTGGTAAGCGGCGGCTTTTATAAAATCCACATGCAGACTCAAGGCCTTTTCCCGAAGATGGATAAAGGTCATGGGGTCTTCAATATCGACTTCTAAAATCTTGGTGGCTTCCACCAAAGGATTTCGGGGATCACGTTTGATCTTGCAGCAGGCCAAAAGATCCGCAAACGCTTTTTTGCGGTCTTTTGGATCTAAAGCGCCTAAGAGATCAATGGTCATGCCTTCTAAACTCGCCATCCCCATTTTTGAACCTGTGTCTCTGAGTTTACTTTCTGCCTTAGACAGAGCGTGAATAAGATCACTGGCCCATTCGTCCGCTTCAAAAGCGGACATTCTTGTGATGACAAAGACTTTGCCTTTGTCATCTCCTTCTTCAACTAAATATTCAATGGATTTTCTCATTGTAATTTTCCTTATAAATTGTAGGTCTAAAATCTGTTTTGAAAAGCGTCTCTTCAAAACTTGTAAAAAAATTAAGTCTAAGTTTGTTTTTTGAATAGTGGGGAAGGAAATGCACCCTCTTGACACGCCGTAAGTTTTCTAAATGGCAATATTTGGATTAAAAATACGGCTTGTTCGGTTAAGCGCCTCGGTAATGACTTTTTCAACTTGATCGCCAAATTTAAAAGGATCCTCTGTGTGGGCATCATTGACGATAATGTCGCCTGTGCGGATTTCGGTTTGATAGGTGCAATTTGCCGTGTTGTTAGAGGTGGCGTTATGAATAGAATCTCTCTGAATCTGTTGGGCAGAAATTGTCTCTTTCTGAACTTTGTCGCTTTTTTCAATGCTTTTTGCCAGTGCCTGCGCATTCCCCTCTTGCCGAACATTTGGAGAGGTTTTGTTTGGAAACTTTTGGCCTTTTGCGGATAAAGCATTCTTTTGTTGAACAATTTTTTGCCGCAAATTTTTTACAGCATTATTTGCAGGATTGACTGAAGGCGCTTTTGAGACGTTTTGCCTTACAACAGAGATTTGAGATCTCTTTGAGACTCTCGGCCTCTCATTTTCTCTTATAGGAAGTGTGCCAATACTTCTGTCTGTGGATGAGGAATCCGTTTCAGGAGCAAAGTTTTCTGGATGAAAATCCGAAGCATTTTCTACGACAGAAGATACACTAGAATCAGGAGAATTTAGAGCATCAACGGGCGCAAGGCGTGAGGATTGGCTGGCTTCTTGTTCGATAAGCGTTCCAAGCTCGCTATTGTCCCCTATGAGTGACTGTGCCTTATTTCCAAAATGTTTTGAAAGGGGACTTTGCGAGGTGCTTTTTTCTTCATTTAATCTGGCAACCTGATTTTTGACACTTTCTGCTGTATTATAGGGAGAGGTGAAACTATCTCCGATTGTATTGCCGATAGTGTTTATTACCGCCTTTATTTTTCTGATTTTCTCTGGATTTGTACCATCTGACAGTGAGCCATCAGAGATACCCTCTTGGAGATTCATAACAGCTTCAGGATTGTACATTGATGTAAAAGTGGTCCCAGAAGTGTTTCCTCCATGTAGCATAGCTGTTTCACCTTTTCGGATGAATTGGTTTGTGCGAGCTTTACTTTCGGAGATCATTTCATCGGTATTTTTTGCATTGGTAATTTCTTCCTCTGTGGGGGCATATGTTCTATTAGCTTCGATAGCCTTATTGAAATCTCCTTTTGTTTCAAGAAGATTATCTAGACCATCTCCGAATTTTGCACCGAGGATACTAAGCACTTTATTTCTTTTTTTAGGATATGCTTTTAATTCTTCAAATTGAGAGGATTCGCTTAATTCTTGAAGAAAATCAGGGCGTAAATTTCCATTTTGGCGTATATCAACTCCAGTGAGTTCCTTAAAATCTTTGAAGATTTTTTCGTTTTTTGGATCACCATTATTCATATGTGTTAGTTTTTGGTAACTTTTTAGAATTTTATCTTTTTTTCCACCAGCATTCTCAACGGCTTTGTTCATAAGAAAAAATTCGATGGTAGGAATCTTTAGTCTGTGGGCAATACGGTCATCATTAGCAAGAATTTCATCTTGTTCTGCTATGTAATTAAGGCCTTGTGGTATGAAGTCAGAAAGTTTTGTAAGTATTTCTTTAAAAGCGATCATTGTTTTTTCCTTTTAATTTGGTAAGGGTGATGTTGTGAAAAAAAGTTTAAAAATTGCTTTTTTGTTGTGTTTAATGGTTTTTTCATGGCAATCAGCAATGGCAGAAATCGTTGAAGAAGACGGTGAGTTTATTGTTGTTTCTAAAGTAAATCCTTTGAAAGATTCTAAAGAAGAACAGAGCCTCCCTCAGAATTTACCTTTGCCAAAGAATATAAAAATTGTGAGTAATTTAACGTTTGGGGGACGTTTTTATCTTCACGAAGATGATGATGACAGTTTAACGCATTTTCCTATAGGCTTGAGATTAGAACTTTATTCGCCCTACGCTGATTGGCATGCGAGGAATGCGCCCAATGAGCTAGATTTTAGTTTGGAGCAAGGAATTGACAGGGCAATTTGTCAGAAGAAGCTACCTTATGTTCTTTCTATTAGTGGAATGATACAAATTTCAGAATTGGAATTTGCAAAACACACAGTTCCAGTACCATCTATCGGGCTTTTATGGTTTGATAATGGGGTATCAGTTCCTCTAAACAGCGATGCAACGAATAGTTATACTTATGGAAGCGGGAAAGTAGTGCCTAAGAAAGACTTTTTTTGGGGTGTGCTGAATAGATATAGAGCGTCCTTAGATCCAGAATCTCTAGATTATAAGCAAAAGAGAGCAAGTGATGCTTTTATAACACATGGAAATGAGCATCAGGCGGCCTTGTTATTTCAGAAGCATCTCCCAATAGCCCTAAGTTATGGAGATTATGCAGTCTCTTTTACCTATCCTGATCCTGCGCCGATTAAAGAATTTCAAAAACAGCTGAATAATTCTCAACGTTTGAAAGAAAATGTGGCTTTTGTCGAAGCTTCAAGAGAGCGCGGGAGTTGTTACAGATATGAAAAGGATATGGAAAAATGAAAAAAAGTTTAAAAATTGCTTTTTTGTCGTGTTTAATAGTTTTTTCGTGGAAGGCTGGAATGGCCGAGACCGTCACCGATGAGGCAGGTAATCAGAATGTTGTTTCCAAATTGCCTTTGCCAGAAAATATAAAAATTGTGAGTAATTTAGCGTTTGGAGGACGTTTTTATCTTCGTGAAGATCACATTATGGCGTTGGCCCTAATAAAGCGCCATTAGATCCAAGATTAGAGCTTTATTCGCCTTATGCGGATTGGCAGGCGAGGAAAGCACCTAACGAGCTGGATTTCAGTCTATGGCAAGATGTTGGTAAGGAGATGTGTCGGAAAAAAATGCCCTATATTTTATCCGTTCAGGCAATGATGGAAATTTCAGAAGCCGCTTTTGTACAGCATACAACGCCTATCCCGCCTATTGGACGTTTATGGTTTGATAATGGAGAATCAATTTCCTTAAATAGTGATGCACAGGGGAGTTATACTGATGCCTCTGGAAAAGAGGCTAAAAAAGACATTTTTTTTGGCGCATCATATCAGTATAGACAATTTTCTAAGCCAAAAGATGCAGACCCTGAAAAAATTAGCTTGGAGGATTCTTTTAATACCCGTGAAAATCAGCATAAATTAGCACTTTTATTTCAGAAGCATCTTCCGATTGCCATTAGCTACGGCGATTATGCCGTCTCCATTAGCTATGTTGATTTAGCGCCTGTGAAAGAATTCCAGAAATACTTAAACGATCAACAACTCTTAAAAGAGACTGCGGAATATGCCGACAGACCTACTAAAGCAGGGGAGTGCTAAAGCAGGAAGACGGCTAAGTTATAATTTCTTTTGATAAGGGTGATGTTGTGAAAAAAAGTTTAAAAATTGCCTTTTTCTCGTGCTTACTGGTTTTTTCATGGCGACCAGCAGCGGCAGAAATCGTTGAAGAAGACGGTGAGTTTATTGTTGTTTCTAAAGTAAATCCTTTGAAAGATTCTAAAGAAGAACAGAGCCTCCCTCAGAATTTACCTTTGCCAAAGAATATAAAAATTGTGAGTAATTTAGTTTTTGGAGGACGGGTTTACTTCAGCAATGATGATTTCGAGGATCATTCCCCGCCAGAGTTGGCGTTAGATCTTTATTCGCCATACACTGACTGGCACATGAGAAATGCGCCCAATAAGTTAGAGTTTTATTTAAAACAGGGTGTTGATAATAAGTATATCTGCAGAAAAGGATTGCCATATATCTTATCTGTGGATGGAATTATTGAAATTGCAGATAAGGAATTCAGGAAACATACACACTGCCTCCCTTCTTTAGGGCGTTTATGGTTTGATAACGGAGAATATGTCTCTTTCAATAGTGACGGTTTTCTTTGCTATGATAAGAAAGATGACAAAATCCTTGATATGGAGGCATTTTCTGGAAGCTTGAGTGCGATCAGACAATTTGAGAGTTTTAAAGATCCTGACAATGAAAACAGGAACATAGAAGATTCTTTAAATACCCGTGAAAATGAGCATAAAGCGGCGCTTTTATTTCAGAAGCATCTCCCAATAGCCCTAAGTTATGGAGATTATGCCGTCTCCTTTACCTATCCTGATCCTGCGCCGATTAAAGAATTTCAAAAACAGCTGAACAACCCTCAACGTTTGAAAGAAAATATTGAATATTCGGAACGCACTCGGAAAGACCCAGGCTGCGGCTAAGTTATAATTTTTTTGGTAAGGGTGATGTTGTGAAAAGGGCCATTAAATGGCCCTTTTCAAAGTTTAGGCTTCTTCTGAAAGGCCCGTAGCGATGCCAATGGTTGCTGCAACGCTGGGCAACAAAAACTGATAGGTCGCATGGATAAAATCAGTATGAAGCTCAAAGGCTTTGACCCGAAGATTAACAAAGGTCATAGCGTCTTCAATATCCCCTTCTCTCAACGGGGTGATTTCGCCCTCGGCTTTTTCAGATTTGCGTTTTACCTGAACGCATTGCAAAAGCCCATCAAAGATTTTTTCGAGGTCTTCCAGATTCATTCTGCCAAAAAACACAATGGCGAGCTGTTCCAGACCTTGCACAGGGTATTTCTCTAAAGAAGGCAAAAGGGCAGAGCCTGCGGCGGCAAGGGTTTTTACAAGATGTTGTGCCCATTTATCGGCTTTAAAAGTGGGCATTTTGGTAATAAAAAATTGTTTGCCTGCGTCATCGCCAGTTTCAACGAGATATTCAAATGTTTTTTTCATAATTAGTTCCAATCATTAAGTTAAATGTAAGGCTTTCACACAGAAGAGAAAGCTCAGGGTTAAAAGTGGTTATATTGGGAAATCAGAAGCGCCTCCCAGATTTCACAAAGGTCTTCGCTGTCGTAAATTGTCTGCAATTTTTCTAAAATTGTCGGATTGGCCGCCAGCACATCGCCGAAAGGGCGTGAGCAATTAGGGTATTTTGCAAGCTCTATTTTTTCCCGTTTTCCGGCGTTTCCGTCATTCCGAGAGCCGCCACGAGGTGGAAAAGCTGGTACATGGCGGCTTTGATAAAATCCGTGTGAAGCTCATAGGCTTTACGGCGCAATATAGAGAGCGTTTGTGCGTCCTCAATATCAACACTCAGGATTTTTGTCGGCTCAACCGAGGGATTTCGGGGATCACGCTTAATCTGACAGCATTTTAAAAGCGCCTCAAGAAGCACCTCACTCTCGGACTCTTCTACATGGCCGATGAGATCAAAATATTTGTCATCAATCCCGAGGATACCAAGTTCGAGACTGTCGGGACGGACAGTGTCTCCTGCATCTGCAAGGGCTTTGATAAAGCGCAGTGCCCATTTATCTGCGTCAGAGGCGGACATTCGTGTGATGAAAAAGAGTTTGCCTTTATCAGCACCCTCTTCGACTAAATATTCAATTGTTTTTCGCATTATAAATTGCCTTATAAATTGTAATTCTAAAATCTGTTTTGAGGAACATTCCTTCAAAATCTGTAAAAAAATTAAGTCCAAATCTGTTTTTTGAATAGTGGGGAAGGAAATGCCCCTATTGCAAAATCACAGAAATGAAATTTGCGTCTGTAACCGCAATCTGACCAAGGGGAAGGGTTAGTTCGCTTTGGCCTGCTTCGGCCGTAACCCCAAGGCTAAGTGAGAGAATGCGTGCCCATGGGTAGGTTTCTCTAAGCGAAACAATTAGGTCAGAGCTGTAAAGGGTCGCCCCTAATTTAGGACGTGTTTCGGGCGCTTTGAAATAATTGATAATCGCTTTGACAACCAGTTCATTCGCATTGCTTGGCACATTTTTAAGGCTTGCCAGAACGACTTTAAGATAGAGGTTCACAGGGGTTGCATAATCAAAGAAAAACACATAGCTCGGCGGGTGATCCCCATAGGCAGCGTTTTCTTCTGTTACGGTGACTTTTTCCGAGCCATTCGTGGCGCATCCTGGCGGTTTTTTGGCTAAAAAGGCTTTGCCAATCTCTTCTGCGCTCCCCCCGACCAGCACCGCATAAAGGGAATGCGGCTGGAGGGTAACACCTGAAATCGTTTGGGTGGCATTGGCCGCATTATCAATGACTTGCGCATCTTCCACCCCGTCAAGGGAAAGTAATGCGCCCAGCAAGGCGGCATTCTGCCCCATAGACTGGCTGGCGACAGAATTGGCACGGCGGTTTTCAAAATCAATCCGCCCTTCGGCCTCTTGTCCTGTAACCCCTGCGCTTGGATTATTGAGGGAGGCAATGCCTAAATTCCCCTGATAGAGCAAAAGACTGTTGGCGGGGCATTCAACCGCCCCTTTTGTGAGGCAGGCCAGTGTGGTTGTGATGGGGGAAGGGGTGTTTGCTGGAACAGAGAAATCTTCCAGCAGCGCATAAAGATGACCGTTTGAAACAGAATCTGTGGCAAGGATTGTGCCTGCTTTTAAAAGCGGAAGATTTGTCCCTGTGAGGGTCAGCTCAACCTCGGCAATGGTGGCGGTTTCAGGCTTTCGGGTGAGGAAGTAAATCCGCCCGAGCGCATCTTGCATGCGTCCACTGGCAAAGGCTGGGTCAATGCCATTAAAAACTTCTAACAGCGCATCAAAAAAATCAGAAAGGATAGCTGTCTGTGAGCGTGCAAGCTGTCCTTGAGGCGTATTTAAGGCTGGATTGACATTACCGCCAAAGGCCTGATTGAGATCTGCCTGTACGGCTTGGAGAATTTCTTCCTGACTGGGAGAGGTAAAGCCTGCTTCTGTTAAAAGCGGCTGTTGAACATTTGTTTCTATTGTATCATTAGTATTATACATATTTTTTGACTTTTCTTTATTTAAAATAGAGTTTAAATCGACTGCCTAATTCGGTGTAGTCGGGGTCTTCGCTGCCTTCACTGTCGATAAAGATAAAATCCCCATTGAGCGGTGCTGCCTTATCCTGAAGCAGAAACGTATTATTGAGGCATAATCTGCCAGCGAGGGTTAAAACATTATCAATCCAGAGATCGAGAAAAAGCCCATAAGTCCGCTGATAAAGATGCAGCTTTAAGAGGTGGTTTTGGAGTTGAAGGGTGAAAATTTGATTAGGCAGGGGGGAGAGGGGAATAAGGGTTGTTTCAGACATGGTTAGGGGCTTTGCGAAAGGGTTTGAGGGGCAATCCTGCCAAGATTCTTAGGCCCTTTGAGGAGCTGATCTTCGCTGATTGTGTTGGGGCTGAACGCTTCGAGCGTGACAATGGCACGGAAACATTCGATGCTGGTGCTGTCCCGCTGAATTTTATAGCCGGTCGGGCAGACGATATATTCCCCTTCTGGAATTCTGAATTTCAGATATTGCCGTCCAGCAATTAAACTGCGCAGTTTATCAAGAAAATTCTGACGGTTTTCTAAGGCGGAAAGGCCGCTAATATCAGGAATTAGCGCTTTAGGGGAGAAAACGGGAGAAATTCGGCCATCACAGACAAAAGTTGCCTGCCATTGTGTTGGCGTTTCGGATTTGTCTGTATTGACATATTGCCCATTTTGCTTGGGCGCAGTGGAGATTTTCGCCGCTTCTGAAAGTTCAACAGATTCCAGACTGGCCTCGGGGAAAACAGGGCTTTCCCCAGGGATAAAACTATTGATCAGTGAGATAGCATTCCGCCCAAAAATCGTTGTGCTTTTTCGGGCAATTTTGAAGGAGCCGCTATTGTAAAACAGCCCCCATTGATTTCGGGCGACATTTTGCGCCCAGCCATCAAGGGCACGGCCTGCAATGCCAGACAGAAAGCCGCTTAGAGGTAAAATAGACATAAAATTCCTTAATTTTAAAAAGATAAATTTTAAAAAGAGGCCAAAATGACCTCTTCTGTATCGGTGATAATTTGAATTGTGCCGTTGATTTGCCGGCTGCTCCCCAGAGGTTCAATGGTGATTTGGGCAGATTGCACGCCAGAAACTTTCAGGGCTTCTTTGCGAAGTTCTTGCAGGAAATCATTGGTCTGGCTCTGGTTCTTTAAAAAGAAATTGCCGTAATCAATGCCTAAGAGGGGGGTGAAGGGAATTTCCCCCCGCCAGATAGAGAGGGCAGAGCCAACATCTTGCGCAATCGCTTCCTGATCTGAGCAGGTGCGTATATCGCCAAGAGAGGTGAGGCAAAGATCATTGGTTTTTGGATCGGTTTTAAGGCTAATCATGTCGGCGTCCCCGTTTCTGTACTTGTTATGTTGAACGGATGGGTGTGGTTTTGCAGGGAAATTTGTTTTTCACCTGCGGTAATGTCGTCAGAAACAGAAAGCGTGCCTTTGATGGTAACCTCTCCGACAAGTTCGATTTTATCGGCTTCAATGACGATAGACGCCCCTTTATCTGCATGGAGTTTCCAGCCTTCCTGATTAGCCATGAGATATTGTTTGGCATTCTGACCGAATAAAGAGGGCAGAAAGAAGCAGTCATTTTGGCTAAAAAGGCGTTTAGAAGGAGGTAAGGCTGTTTTTTGCTGATTTTTAACGTCGCTGACATCACGCCCGTTTAAAATAAGCTGTCCAATATCGCCGGGCTGTGGATCAAGAATAACCGCATTCGCACCGCCTTGAAGGCGGAAATAAGGCACATTGTAAAGGAGTGTTTGTGGAATTTCCTGCCCTTCTTCGGTGTGCAGACTGATCAAAGGGAGAAGGTCAACCGTTCCAGTTTCCCCTGTGCCATTGCTGTGGATGGCTTCGACCCGTGCTGGGATTTGAGCGCCAAACTGTAAAATAAAGTTTTTGAAACTCTGTCATAAGGCTTGTTCAAAAGCCTGTTGGCTGGAAATTTGCTGAAAAGTAGGTAAGTTTGTTGTGGATTGCGTCATAATAAGACACCTCGTTTGTTTGAAAATTTAGAGAAAATTGAGAATTGGAAAGCTGTTTCCGCTAGGCGGATCGATGCGCCAAAAGCGTTGTTTTCCATTTTGAAGATGTTTTTTCAGTGCTTAATTCATGTTTTAAGCTGTCAAGAATCCAGCTCCCATTCCAAGGAGGGAGATAGGCGCTTTCCCCTAAAAGAGAGGAATCCGTTGCTTTGAGCAGATTGCTTTGAAGGGTAATTGACTGGCCCAGCTGTAAATTAGGCTGAAAAAGGCAGGACAAAGAAAGAAATGAATCTGAGAAATGCACATTTTCATAAAGGGCGTCTGTTGGGATTTTCAAAGCGTCCGTTGGTTTGAGAAGCTCGTCTTTACCGACAAAAAGGGTTTTTTGAAGCGTATCAAAATGGAAAAAGCCATTTTGCGCATTCACAAGGTTTTTGACTTGTTGCAAAAAATTTCCCTGAAGGAGAAAAGGCGGCTGAAGCAGCGCCTCAAAGCCATTATTCTGCAACTGTATCTGTTGCGTGTCGCAAAGGCTTTTTAAAATCTCAGAAGCATAGACAGGATTTTCATAGCTTAAAGGGGCAGAGGGCAAGGTGGTGTAGAGGAGGCTTGATTGCGCTAAAACTTCCAAAAATCGCTCTGTGCCCTGTAAAACGCTTTTGCATTGGCTGACTTTGCCATGAAAAATCAGAGTGGGACTTTGATTTTCGCTATAGGCTTCGATTTGAACCTCGGCTTGTGAGAGGATGGAAAAGATCGAGGTTTGCTGCGTTGTTTTTGCGTCTGCCATACCCATTTGAAAGAAATTATTTAGACTGGGACCGTGAAGGCGGATACGGGCAGTATCGCCTGTCTCCTGAGGGCTGGAGCTGAGTAGAACGCTCGTTCGGAGCGCTTCAAAGCTCAGGCTCTCCCCGTGGGAAGAAGAGGGGGTAAAGCGAAGTTTTAAGGTACACTTAGGTGGTGTATCAATCGTGTTTTTCATAAGAATCCTAGAAGAAAAGAGCTTGCCTGTGGGCTAAAACTCATGCTTAGTAATAAAAGTGTGCTAAAAAGGAGGGAGATTTTCGTGAAGACTGCGGAAGTGAAGAAAAAACTCTCGTTTTTCTTTGCAATACAGATGATCTTGGGTTTGGTTTTTCTGGCAGGCCTTGGCATGCCTATGAAAAGTTTTGCGCAGGTCTCAGCGGATTTTGTTCCACCAGATACGCATATTCTGGCCCGTTTGAAGGGAAATTGGGTCTTTCATTACCAGCCCTCCCAGCAGGAGGGAGAGCCGGCAGCCCCTTCCTTGCGTTTTGAGCAAGGAGAGAACGTGGTTGAGGTGACGCTCATTCATACAATGGATGATTTTCTCAATAGCGATGATCCGATAGAAGCCCGTAATTATTTTAAGGCCTCTATCAGCGATTTTTACTTTGACTGTAATGGCGGCAATATTATTCTTTGGTTTGATAATGGGGATTCTGCTGAGAGTGCGCCTTCGAGCTGTCAGGGCGACCAAGTGCAGGGAAGTATGCTAACTTCAGGCGCAATGCCAGATGAGGAAAAAACAGCGCAGAAAAAATTTGCTCTTGAAGTTATGCATTACCGCCCTGTTGCAATTAGCCAAGGGCAATATAGCCTTATGCTGGATGCGGAAAGTGAGAATGGGAGCTGGCAGCGTTTTGCCAGAGCCAATAATCCCAAGACAAACCCGGGCTATTTTGAATCCGTTAAGAAATATTTTCTAACGCCAAAAAATGAAGCCCCTGTTTAGCCCCTTAGGCGTTTTCATCCTTTAGGCTGGCTGGTACAATCCTAAAAGAACGTTTAAAGTTAAGGATTTATAAAAGTGCAACATTGTGGCAAGAGCCAAAAATTCAATTCTTTTTTTCCATCTCTCTTGGGAAGTCTCTTTGCGTTAACGGCGTTTTTTTATGCCGGGCAGGCACAGGCTTATAGTGATTTGAATGCTAAAACCTGCCAGTTAAATTACAAAGTTTGCAAAAACAATGCCCAGCTCGTCGATGAATGGGACGATTTATTGTCCGTCCGCAATGCGTGTGAGATTGCGGCCTCCCATGAGATTAGGGAAAAAACAGGCACTTTGCCTCATTGGCATTCTGCGATCGACGGGGGTGCTTTTCCTTCCTATATGATGGGAAATAGTGCGCCGGAAGAGGGTAAAATTACCCTTTTAGATGACCATGTTCAGGCAGCGGATATGTATGGCACAACCGCAGAACGTCATGTAAGATGTGAAGTTGATCTCGCCAGCCGTAAGATTTTATCTATCAGCTATAAATAACCTTTGAAAAGAAAGAGGAAATGGGCATGAAAAAGTCATTTTACGGAAAAGTCCTGATGGCTTTTCCATTTCTTCTTTTTGGATTGCTGTTGGGCTGGAAATCTGCACAGGCAGAATATAGTCCGCCCAATATTAAAACGATCACCAGTTTAAAAGGCACTTGGAAATTTACAAGCGCTTACGATACAAGCGATGTCACGGTTCTGCCAAAAGCGCCAGCGGTTGCCTTTACCTCAGGGGCAAATAAACTCCTCATTCATTTTGATGGGAAATTACCGCCGCACTTGCAAGATTCTTTAAATATTGCGCTAAGCGATACTTATTTTGGATGCAATGGCGAGGATTTTAGGATTTGGTTTAATAATGGGGAGTTTCTGCCTCTTGAGGTTGGACGGTGTGACCATGGGCGTGTCTATCTCTATCTTCCGATTGGGGTTGGGCAGGACATGTGGAAATCATATTCTCAGCTTTTTGATTTTATTCAGCAGGGTACTAGGCCTATTTTAATCAGTGAAAGTGCGACAGGGATAAAATTTTCTTCAGATTCAGAGGAGTCTTTGAAATCCTTTAAGGAAGCCAGCAATCCTAAGACAAATGAGCCTTATTTTTCAGCGCTTAAAGCCTATTGGGATAATTTTGAGAAGAAGCATGCCAGCAGTGCTTTGAGCCATTTAGAGACGAAGGATTTTGTTCCCCTCGATACCGAGGTGATTGGTGCGCTCAAAGGGGAATGGAAACTCAAAGAGGAGGATAGGCTTTTTCCAGATGAACCTTCGACATCGGTGTTGCAGTTTGAGGCGGGACCTGTTGCTTTGGGGGTTACTTTATCGAGCAGTAAAAGCGATTTTCTAAATCCTAAGGGGATTATTGTCCGCAATATGGTGCACATGAAGCTCTGTAATCTTTACTTTAAATGTAATGCTGGGCCTGTGAAACTTTGGTTTGATAATGGGGAATATGTACAAACCGCCCCAGCAGCTTGCCTCAATGATGAGATTTTTGCGACAAGTGGCAAAGGGCCTGCTGGAGCAGAACAGCTTGCAGAGGCGCAGAAATTGAATCTGCTGCTTAAAATGCAGCGCCCTGTGGCCTTAAGTCAGGGAAAATATGCGGTTTTATTAGATTATCATGAGACGGCCTCTTTGGACGCTTTCCGCCGAGAAATGGATCCAAAAGCCAATACCAAATATTTTGAGGCCAAAAAACGCTATTATCAAGAGAAGGCCACCGCACAGGAATGAGAAAAAATCTTTCTTTTTCGATTTCTCTGGCAGGTTTTTTGTTGACGGGTTTTTATCTTCCTTTTTTTTCAACAGCCCATGCGGAATATTTAGATGAGGCAAGGGGAGAGGATCATTCCCACGACCTTCATCATAAGCCACGTTCTGCGCAGGCAGGGAAAGAAGAGAGCCATTCGGACAATCTTTTTGACATGTTCTTTAAGTCCAAGGCGGTCAAGAGTCTTTTTTTCGGGGAAGACCCGGATGAAAAAGAAGAAAAAATAGATGAGCATGCTGAGATTGAGCATGCGCTTTCTGGCGATGAAGAAGATACCAAAAATCCTGTTCTAACGCCCGAGGAAGAAGAGGAGCAGCGGAAAATTGCAGAGGAAGAGGCTATTCTTAATGCTCCGCCAGAAACCTATAAGCCCAAGCCAAAAATTGAGATTATCGGAGAATTGAAAGGTGAATGGGTTTTTCATTATCAGCCTGTTGGAGGCTGGGGAGATCCTCCCAATCCGATGATTAAGCTTGTCGGGTCAGGAGAGGAGAAAAATACGGCGATTGAAATTATGCTGGTGCAGCAAATGGTCGATTTTCAAAGTAAATCGGGCTATGCCGCACGGGATTTTTATTCGGTCAAAGTCTCAGATAAATATTTCGCCTGCGATCGCACGCCTATTCGTCTTTGGTTTGACGAGGGAAAGCTTTTTGACAGTCAAAATTATATCGAAACAGGGCCTACAATCTGTCATGAAGAGTTTGAAGGGGGCGAAGAGCAAGAGGAAGAGCCGGAGAAAGAGATTATTGGCCAGTCATCACCTAAAGATTTCTTCCAGTCAAAAAAGCTGGTGAAACTTGTAAATAATTATCATCCGATTGCTATTAGTCAGGGCACAAAAGCGCTGTTGCTTAATTATGGGGACGGATCTCCCCTTTACCGCTTTGCCAGATCGAATAATCCCCTAACCAATCAAGGTTATTTCGACAGTAAAAAAGCCTATTTTAAGAAGAAAGAACAGGAGCGTGCTTATGAAGCCGCACGCCGTCACGCCAGAGGTAACGAATAGCTCTGCTGAACTTATTCGTCCCTCTCTGGTTCTTCGTGGTAAGGTTCTGCTGGGACAGGGCGCACATTCGGGGGCATAATCCCAGGAACGAAACGATCCTTTAATTTATAAAGCACATAATCGCCACCCTGCTTATTGTCTTTCCCCTCAAAGACGGGAACATAGTCATTGGTGATGATTTCCTGAATGGCAGAGCGCTTTTTCGGGTCAATCGCATTGGTGGACCAAAGACCGTCTTTGACCTCAACTTGAGGCTTAAATCTAGAATCACAGCTTAGACGCTCATCGCAGGTATCAATGACAAGGTAAAGCGGGTGTTCTTTGAGATCATGCAGAAATTGATCTTCACGATTGACGCCAAGTGCAAATTGCTCCTCGGGAGAGGTCAGCATGCCTGAAAGCAGGAATTTATTCACACGGCATTGCGACGTGGCAGGGCTAAGATCATAAAAGAGATAAGAGCCGCTTAGCTGGAACAGACAGCCTGGCTGCTGATTGAGAATAGACGCAACTTTATGTTCTAGGGCAACCTCATCTTTGAAAGAAATAAGATTTGTCGCAATGGCTTGCGGTGTAAAATAAACGAGTGGCAGAAGAAGGAAAATCTTTTCCCAAAGATTGCGCTGCCAAAGCACAGCGCCCAGAATAACCGCTGCGGGCATGCCTGCCATTGTATAGTGAACCGCAGCGTAACCGCCTCGTAATTGAATAGAGGCCACTAAAGAGACCCAGCCCCATGCAAAAATAAAAAATAGAGGTGTAAGAGGCGGAACAAAAGAGCCATCTTTCGCTTTGAGCTTCGCAACCCAAAGCGCAATAAACCGATAGGTCAGATAAAGGGTTGGCAGTCCCCAGAAAAAGCAGGTTTCTAAGGCATGTTTTGCAAAATTGGCGTAATAGCGGTGATAGTCAAAAAAGGCAGTGGAGTGGCCAATAGCTTTACTGCGGAGATGGTGGTTGGTGATGTTCGCCCAGACCCAATCATGCAGAATGCCATGCGCAGCATAATAAGCGAGGATTAAAAGGGTTGGAATGAGCGCAACAAAAATCCAAGCCGCACCACAGACAAAAAAGGCATAAAAACGCTGTGTAAGGGAAAAATTGGGCTGCCGAACGGCAATGACGAGAAGGGCAATCCCTAAAAAGACACCGTCCCAAACGCAGGAGGTTTTAATCTCTAGCGCCATGCCCAGCAAAATCATAGTGCCAGCGCCGACTTTGAGCAGATCAGGGATTGAATTTTGAATACGGTCCCAATATTGGACGATGAGCAGAACAGCGCCAATCAAGAGAGGGATATAGAATTGCTCTGCTTGACCAGCTGTTTCGTCAGGATAGGCATTTGAGCCAATGAGATAGACAGCACCAGCTAAAAAAGAAGGGAAAAGACCACAGGAAAGCAAGCGTGTGATGCGTGCAATCATAATCGCACCTACCCACATGAACAGCCCTGCAATGATGGGCATTGCATAAAAACGGTAAGGGCCAAAGAGGTGAATTGGTGCAAAGAGCAGAAAAAGTCCAACAGGTTTCCTATCCCAAAAATCAACATAAGGGATTTGATGCTGGAGGATTTGTCCGCCGCCATAGAGGTAGAATTGCTGTTCAGAAAAGGGGAAGGGATTCCCCATTGCGCCAAATTCGCAGAGGAGCGCAAGGATACCCAGTAAAAGAATAACCCAAACAGGCACAAGATTTTGAGAAGAGGAGGGAGCGTGCCCAGATGCCACAGAAGAAGAAATAGTAACCTGCCTGTACGTTTTTATCTAATTAAAAATAACCAAGATAAGAGGATTATACTTAACGCATTCTGTAAAAAATCAACACTAAAAATTTCTTTTTCAATCTAATTGCAAATGATTTACATTTTCAGCGTTTTTGTTTTAGCTTTTGAATAAAATTGTCTGAAGAGAAAAAAGGTCTGAAATGCCAGAGCATGACCATATTTGTCGGAAAAAGCTTAAAAAATGCTGTGGCTTCTCTTTCCGCAGTGTAAAACATTGCCTTTGCCCCTCTTGCGGTAAGCTAAAAGCTTGCACACGGTTTTTGTTGGCGGCGGCCTGCTCATGCAGTTGTCTTTGCAGCTGTGGTGGAAAGATTCGCGCAGAGGAACGCCAAATTTCCCAAGCGATAGAGGATAAAATCCGCCCTGAGGGTTCTGCGTCAGAGTTGGATAACCCGAACTCTGACGTTGCCAATCACTCTTTAGAAGCGGACACGCCTTCGATTCTGCCTTCTTTACAGAAAAAAATGCCGATTATCAGGATTCAGAGCCCTGCTATTCCAGATGAAATCCATCAATATCGGCGTATTTCTGAAATTGCGGGCGGCCGTCTTGATCTTCAAGATTCTGTGCCAACCGTTAACAATGCCAACACGGCAACGGCGATGCAGTCCATGGCGGCGCAGGAAATCAGAATGCCGTTTGATCAAGGCCGAAGTCCTCTGGATTCAGGCGATATTTTGCATCGGGATAAGATATTGGGAAGCGCTTTCGGTCTTCGGAATTTTTTAGATAAATTCGGAATCAAAATTGGCGCAATGGATATTGAGGAGGTGTGGGGCAATCCAACAGGGGGAACACCTTCCCAAGCCGATGGCTCTCCTGCTTGGGGTGGCAGTGGCAGAGGATCAGGCCAGACAGCTGAATATAATGCCGCAACTTTTTTGACGATGCAGGTCGATTTGAAAAAGACTCTTGGCCCAAAAATGGGCACTTTCAATATAAGTGGCCTGCAAATTCGGGGACGCTCTATTTCACAGGATCAGCTTGCGGTCTTTAATCCCATTTCAGGAATTGCCGCAGACCGTTCTTTTCGTCTATTTGAGCTTTGGTATGAACAGCCTTTTTTCCATAATGCACTTGATGTCCGTGTAGGGCAGATGGATTTAGATACAGAATTTATTATTAGTGAATATGGCGGTCTTTACTTGAATATGAATTATGGCTGGCCGTTAGCGCCTTCGATGAATTTATATTCAGGCGGGCCGTCTTATCCGTTGTCCTCCCCTGGGGTGCGTGTCCGCTTCCGTCCCTCGGAACGCTTTACTTTTATGTTTGCGGCTTCGGATGATAATCCGCCTGGCAATCAGAGGAACTCTTTCGCCATTCAAGATGGTGGAGACAGCGCAGATCCCAGTAATCAGGATTTGGGCGCTTCGGCCTCTGGCACAAAATTTAATATGGGAACAGGCGCTTTGCTGATTTCAGAAGTACAGTATGCGCTGACTTTCGGCAAGTCACGGGGCGGACTGCCGGGAGTCTATAAAATCGGCGGTTATTACGATACGGCAAAATATCCCAGCTATTATCGAAATCAACAGGGAGAGCCTCTTGGCAATCCAAACGATAGAGGAGACCCCAATGTGCCTGCTTGGCTGAGGGGAAATTGGGAAGTTTATGGGATTATAGATCAAATGGTCTGGCGCTCCCGTAATAATCCCTATCAGTCTGTTGGTCTGTTTTTTCAAGGCGCAGGCAGTCAAGGCGACCGTAATCTTATTTCTTTTTCAGCGGATGCTGGGATCAATTTTAAAGCGCCTTTTCACAACCGTCCCAATGATACGCTGGGACTTGGCTGGGGCATCGGGGTTGTAAGTTCAGGAGAGCGTTCTTTTGACCGTCAAAGCGGTGCGATGAGGCAAACAACAGAAAATATGCTGGAATTGACCTATCAGGCGATGCTGACACCTTGGCTTAACCTTCAGCCAGATTTTCAGTATATGTTTAAACCGAGCGCTGGTGTTCAGGATTATAGCGCTAAAACGTTTCGGCGTGTGGGGGACGAGGCTGTGCTTGGCCTTCATGCGAATATTAAGTTTTAAGTGTCTTTTCGCCTCTTTTTTGTGGCTTTTGCGTGACGTTAGGAAGAAGAGGGGTTGCCGTGGCGTCTTTTTCCTGTTTTTTTGGCATGATATGCGCTTTGAGATTCTATAATAGCGGTTAAGGTTACTTTTTAAGTAAGGGATTTGGGTATGTCAGGAACATCGGGGATATGGTTTGTTTCGTCCGTTCACCCAGAGAAACAGCGCCTGTAAGAACTTCCTGCCTTTTTGATAAAAGGTGGTTATATACCCTTTCTTTCTTTATTTTTGGCCTTTGGGCACTTATTTTTGAAGCAAAACCTGTCTTTGCGCAAGAATTGGATTTATCCGAAATTGCGCAGGATCGCCCTTTTTCGCAAGTGGAAGACGATAAGGCCAGTTTAGAAGCCTCAGAAGGTATGGAGGAGCAAGAATCTCCATTAAAAACAAAGCCAACAGCACAAACTGAAATGCGTGTGAGCTTTACAGAAGCGGAACGTGAAAAACATCTGGCAGAACGTGCGCTTGAGCAGGCACGTCAACACCGTGTGACCTCAAAAGGCCTTTTGCTTCAGCAGTCGCAAGCACATCAGTACACTTACCGAAATCTTTCGGAGGTGGCTGGTGACCGTATGACGTTGCAGGACTCCACGCCAAGCGTCAACAATAGTGGCGCTGTGGTTGCGGCACAGTCGATGTCGTCTCAGAAAATTCCTCTCCCATGGGAAAGGGGAACAGATATTACCAATAATGGCGATATTATGCACCGTAGTAAAATGCTGGGGAGCATGTTTGGCGCACGCAATCTTTTAGATCATTTCGGGATTACATTTGGCTTGCTTGATATTGAGGAAGTCTGGGGAAATCCGTCAGGGGGAACGCCTTCTCAGGCGCAAGGATCACCTGCTTGGGGTGGTAATGGCCGAGGCGGCGGTGGACAAGGGGCATCTTATGATGCGGTGACGCTTTTATCGATGCAGGTGGATTTGCGTAAAACGCTGGGGCCCAAAATGGGATTATTTAATATCAGCGGTATGCAAATTCGGGGACGTTCTATCTCGCAGGATCATCTTTCTGTTTTTAACCCAATTTCAGGGCAGGAAGCAGACCGTTCTTTCAGATTGTTTGAATTATGGTATCAGCAGCCCTTTTTCCATAATGTGATGGATGTCCGTATCGGTGAGATGGATTTGGATAACGAATTTTTGATTAGCGCTTATGGCGGTTTGTACTTAAATGCGGATTTTGGCTGGCCCTTGATTCCTTCTGCGGATTTATATTCAGGCGGGCCGTCTTGGCCGTTGGCTTCTCCAGGGATTCGTTTCCGTTTCCGCCCTTCGGAACGCTTTACCTTTATGTTTGCTGCCTCAGACGATAATCCGCCAGGCAATCAGAACAGCGCTTTTGCGATTCAAAATGGGGGAAATACGGCTGATCCCACCAATCAGAATTATGGGAATTCTGCTTCGGGGACACGGTTTAATACGAATACAGGCGTCCTTTTGATGGAGGAATTGCAGTATTCTGTGACCTTCGGCAAACATCATGGTGGTCTGCCAGGTGTGTATAAGCTTGGGGGCTATTATGACACGGCAGATTATCCAAGCTTTTATAAGAATGCGATTGGCGAGCCGCTAGGCAATCCCCATGACAGCGCAGATGTGAATACCCCAGCATGGGTAAGGAGCAACTGGGCGGTTTACGGCATTATGGATCAGATGATTTGGCGCTCTAGGAGCAACCCTTACCAGTCTGTCGGTGTGTTTTTTAGAGGAATGGGAACGCAGGGCGATCGGAATTTGGTCACGTTTGCAGCCGATGCAGGGATTAACCTCAAAGCCCCGTTTCATAACCGTCCCAACGATACACTCGGTCTTGGCTGGGGAATTGGCGTGGCGGGAGACGGCGCACGACATTTTGATCGGGAAACAGGCACAATCCAGCAAACCGCTGAAGATCACATGGAATTGACCTATCAGGCCATGGTCACGCCATGGCTTAATATTCAGCCTGATTTTCAGTATATTTTCAGGCCGAGTGGCGGTGTGCAGGATTATGCTTATAACACGCTGAAAAGAGTCGGCGATGAAGCCATTTTAGGCGTTCACGCCGACATTCGGTTCTAGGGCTTTTGGCCTTTAAAACCGTCTTTTACGGAGCGGATTAGGCAGGAATACCAGCAGGCACCATTTTCTCAAATTTAAGATGCACAGTTCGGCTTTCTAAAAGCTGATGGCCGGGTGGCAACGCATCAAACTCTGTAATGAATCCGTTGACGTAAGTATAACGCCGTCCCAAAGAAGGGAGGGAGAAAACAAGGCCAAGCTGATAAGAGGTTCGCGCCTGTGCGCTCGCAGCGGTAATAACATCGAAAATCTCGAGTGAACTGCTGTTGGCGGAGAAGGTGAGCGTTAAAGAAACAGGCTCAGCCACATAACCGCGGTTGAGCTTGCCATCGATACTCATTTTACCGTCTGCGATTTTCCAGCGTTCGCCTTCCCATCCTTTGTCCGAAGCCCAGTTTTCGAGCTTCACAGGCGTGCCGAAAAGCGTCTCCACGGTTAAAAAGGCCGTTGCATTGGCCGAGGTAATAAGTCCATTTGACATAAATATATCCTAATAAAAAATGTAAAGTTAAAGTTGATAATTATTGAATTTCAATCGAAGGCAGATTGATGGTCTGCACGCATCCGCCATCACAATAGGCAAAGAGGCAGGCAGGGCTGCTGCGTTTCGCACGAATATCGGCTGTGGCAGCCGAGGCATTTGGGAGGAAATAATAGCCGTCATTAAATAATTCCGTGCTGATGTCCCGTCCAAATTTGCTTTTAAGAACACTGGCCTCACTGCTGCTGAGGCGAATACCCGGGCAGATAATGCCGAAATTCTTGCCAGCGGCAACAGGGTCTTGGATTGCGGCATTCATCATGCCATCACCGTCTGTGTTATAGGGAATCTGCCCCATCTGGGTGAGAAGCCCGACAAGCGCATTCTGCAAGGCAGCATTGAGCCAAATCTGGCAAATATAGCTGTCTGCCCAGTTGAACGCACCGCTGACAGCGCCAGAACGCAGGAGATTCCATCTTGCGCTGCGGTTGGCAAAGCCTGCATAGACATTGTAGCCGTTTGCCATAAGCGCCTCATAATCGCTTAAAGAACCGTCCATTGCTGAAATGACAGGAGAGGTGCGGTTGCCAAGGCTGGCACGCCCTTCCAAAAGATCCCAGTCAAGGGAGGCCATCCAGCCAAGGCAGAAAGCGGCCGCATTCGGGTCTTTGTAAATGACAGAAATCCCATCAAGATTCTGCTGAGACAGCCAAGCGCCGAAAGAGCCGTTATTGTCGGACAGGGTGAGCGCCTGCTCATCTGTATCCCAGATAACGCCCCAGTAATTATCCTGCTGGCCGCCGACCCATTGGACCATGGCCTGCTTTTCGGAAAGGGAAAGCTCCCAAGCCGTTGTAAAGCCTGCAAAATTCTGGAGCTGATTGGTAACCTGCCCCATCAGGGTTGCAGGATCGGAAGCAAGTGTTTTTGTTTTCTCATCTGGTGTTGGGGCAGCCTCTGCGCCGTAGAAATAGAGGAGAGAGGGAAGCTGGCTTGCGCCGACATAACCGCCGAAATAAGCAGCTGCCATCTGCGCCTCAACCGATTGCGCCCCAAAAACTTGGGCGACGGATTTTGCGTCCTCATAAGAGGCGACTTCACCGGCCTTGAGGGCCGTATTTTGTGTTAAAATTAACCCATTCATAAAAGGGTTGCTGGGCGCAGCGGCCAAAGAAGAAGGCACGATGCGCACAATTTGTGAAACAGGAATTGACATAGAATGTAAACCTTTAATTGTTAAATAAATGTAAATAAAGTGAGTTAAATTCTGAAATGAATGTAAGTAAAAAAATGTATTCTTCAGAATAAATTTAAGTAGAAAGAGTCGTTAAATGAATTTCAGAAAAACTGTCTTGATTTAACGTGATTTCGGTTAGAACATTGAGACGAAGCCCAACGCTCCAACGGTTTTCATATTGGTTTTCGGCGGTGGTTAAGACCTCCTGCACAGGATTATCAGAGGAGACAGGCGCACAAGACGGCAAGTTTTCGATAAAAAACTGACAGCAGGACAAATCCCGCCAAAGCGTTTTGAGGGTGGAAATCGCTTCACCAGACCCTTTCCCGACACAGGCAACCTGAATCGTGAAAAGAGAAGAGTCAGAAATGACCATTTTTTGATCTGGCGTATAGTGGCGGCCATTGGTCGCCAGCCTTTCTTTATTGCTGATAACCATCGTCACAAAACAATTAAGCGGTGGCGGGGACTGGTTTTGCTGGCCTTGAATGACATTAAAGCCATCGCCAAGAACAGCGGAAATCCAGTCGCCAACCGCTTGGTAAATTTCACTTTCACTGGGTGAAAGCGAAAGAAAGGGAACAGCACTGCTCACAGCGCTGTTTTCAGAAAGAGACATAAAGTCCTCCTTATGAAACAGAGTAAAGGGAGAAAAACGGAGAGAGGGAAAATGCGGTCAAAGATGCGATCAAGAAGAGTATCTTGAACGCTTTGTTAAGGCGTAGACGCAATGAGGGAGTGTCTTTAAAAGATACCTTTGACACGTGCGCTTGCCTAGTGGGGAAGGAAATGCCCCTCTTGACACGCCGTAAGTTTTTTAAATGGCAATATTTGGATTAAAAATATTGCTTGTTCGGTTAAGCGCTTGGGTGATGATTTGCTCAACTTCATGCGCAAAGGCAAGGGGGTCATCTGTGTGGGCATCATTGATAATAATATCGCCTGTGCGGATTTCCGTTAGCGGGCCAAGCGCTCTTTCCTTCTCTAAGAGCATGCTTTTCTGGAAGAAAGCATTCTTTTGCGCTGCGATCTGCGCCTTTTCATTTTGCCCGTTTTCTGCCTGCCGATAGAATTCGGCGACATTCTGGGGAGGGGCTTGCATCCCGGGGAGAAGTGGTGGCGCATTTAGGTTTATCTCTGCGGCTTTTTTGGCCGCTTCCGCCTGCTTTGCATGTTCGGCTTGCCGATTGTTCCACCATTTCCAAGCGCCATAAGTCGCAGCCCCCGCAGCGATGGGCAAGGCAAGCTCTGGCGCTAAAAGCGCTCCGAGGCCGAATTCTGCAATCGTGCCAGCACCAGCAGTTCCTCCTAGCACGGTAAGAAGACCATCGGCAGCGATGCCTCTGCCAACAAGTGAGCCTCCTGTTTTGGCAACATTAAAAAGAACACGTCTCGTGGCAGGTGATTTGGCAACATTGCCTAGTACTCGGAGAAGACTCCAGCCGCCACGCTTTTTAATCCCTGTTATCGCAGCTTTTTTAGCAAGATTTCCCCCTGTTTTTAGCTCCTCTTCGGCTTTTTCTGCCACTTGGGCAGCTTTAGAAGCCACATTGGTGCTGGTATTCGGCGCTTTAGGCGCACTCTTTGCAGCTTCGGCAGGGGCTTTTCCCTTTCCTTCAAAGAGTTCTTCTGCCCCCTCTTCAAGAGCCTCTTCGGCAAGTCCAGCCCCTTTTTTACCACGTAGAAAGGCCTTAAAACGCTTCCCCTGACCGAAAAGCGTAATCCCTGTACTTACAACAGTGGCCGCACTTAAACCCATAAGCGCAAGGCTTAGCGCAACAACCCCTGACTGAGGCCAGTATGTCGGGATGCGTTGCCTCAAGCTTGATAAGGGCCTCTTCCAGCGCCTGTAAATAGTCTGAAACCAGATTAAATTCGTCTTGACGGACTTTATCCGCTGCACTGCTGGTCTGTGCGCTGGTGAAAAGAAAATTGTGCGCACTGTCAAGCTCTTTTGATTTAGGAGCGTTATTTACAAAAGCTGCCTGTTGTTGGCTGATAGAATGGCCGTCCTTGAAATTGGTAAGACCAGCCCTTAAACCATCTGCCATTCCGACCTTTAACAGATTAAAAATTTTTTCTTGAGCCGCATTATCTTTTCCCTGCAAGCCATTTTGAAGTTGCTGTAAAAAATCTTTGGGAATAGAGCCATCGTCATTTATCAGATTTATATTTTTACCTAATAGTTTTTGAAGTGTATTAAATTCGCCATTGTCACTATTTTTGATTTCATGCAAACGCATAGCCAGTTGATCGGCTTCATCTTCTTGTCCGCCATTTGCTTTGGCAACTTGTCTGGCGGTGTAGAGGATCGTGGTGTCAATATGAACCGCATCGGCAATATTGCTAAGATGCACATTGTCAAAAGCTTTTTGTTGCTGTTCAGAGAAAAAAGAGCGTGCAAAATCTCTAAAGCTAGAAACGGCATCTTTAAACTTGTTGGCGGAGTCAACAAAATCTTTAAAAGGCGTGTCCTCTTTATCTGTATTCTTCGCAATTTTTTCTAAAAGCGCTACGATACCTTCATTCGGTTCAGAATTGGATTTGTTATTTTGTGTCATTTAGGGATTTCCTCATGAGAAATAAATTAAAATTGGGATTGGGAATTTTGCTCTTGGGAGCAGGGTGTTTTTCGGCAAGCGTGCAGGCAGAGCAAGCACAGCCAGAGGCACAAACACAGACAGAAACGTCGAGTGAATTGCCGTCCTTTTTGCCGAAAGATTATAAAGTGACAGACACTCTATGGGGGGATTGGGGGATTGAAATGAATACCAGACAATTTGATGGGCAGCCCCAATATCCAGAATTAGATTTTACCTCTGGAAAATCAAAGATGTCTTTTTGGCCGGATGTGGCTGGACGTGAGAAATGGGAAAGCGCACATAAAACGCCTTTTAAATTTAAAATGCAAGGCAGGGTGGATGTTCAGAAGATTAAAGGATTTTCTTGTCAGGGAGAAAATCCAAAACTTTGGTTTGATAATGGAGAATTTGTCTCTTTTATAGATACTTATCATGAATCTTGTAATCAGCCCGGTAGTGAACATGATGTTTTTGGCGTTGTACCTAGTGGCGGAGCAGCCGAGCTCAAAGATTGCGTTGAGCCAGTGGGACTGTATAAATTAGCTGATCTTGCCAGTAAGCATAAGCTCGTTGCGGTGACCCAAGGTAAGAATGTTTTACTGATAAAATCTGAAGATGAATCAGCGATTAAAACTTACCAAGATCAAGTCAATCCAAAATTACATCCTGGCTTTTTTGCGCAAGTGAAAAGATATTCTGACGCTACATAAAATAAATCCCCGTTAAGTTTTGAAACCTAACGGGGCGTTTTTCATGAGGAATAAACACAATATTTAGATTGTAGAAAAAATATACCTTTGGCACGCACGTTTGACTAGAGGGGAAGCTCTTTCCCCTCATGGAGAATTAAATGAGAAATAAATTGAAGTTAGGATTGGGAGTTTTGCTCTTGGGAGCAGGGTATTTTTCGGCAAGCGTACAGGCAGAGCAAGCACAGCCAGAGGCAGAAACACAGACAGAAACGTCTGATTCATTGCCGTCTTTTTTGCCGAAAGATTATAAAGTGACAGACACTCTATGGGGGGAATGGGTGTTTAAAATGGATACAGATCATTTTGATGGGCAGCCAGAATATCCTGATTTACGTTTTATATCTGGGGCATCATCGTTGTATTTCGCTCCGAGCTTATTTTTCACAAAATGGGAAGTTTCTCATAATGTGCCCTTTAAATTTAAGACAGAAGGGGGGGGGAGGCTTCGAAGATACAAATGGTTTCACCTGCCGAGGTGAAAATCTAAAACTTTGGTTTGACAATGGAGAATTTGTGCCAGTTGGAGAAGGTGCTTCGCCTAGTGGCTGTGAAGACCCAGCATATGAGCATGATTTTTCAGCTAGTGTACCTACTGGTAGAACAAATGGGGTTAAGCCTGTGGAAATGTATAAATTATCCAGTCTTATTAACAGCCATAAGCCTGTTGCCGTGACGCAAGGTAAAAATGTACTTCTGATAAAATCAGAAGATGAATCAGCAATTAAAACCTATCAAGATCAAGTAAATCCGAAATTGAATCCAGATTTTTTTGCAGAATTGAAGAAATTTTCTGACTCTCAAAAAAGCTTGTCCCTCTAAAGCCCAATAACGGTCTTTTTAGGATAGGCAGAACATTTCGATTATAGAAATAAAGATACCTTTGGCACGCACGTTTGGCTAGAGGGGAAGGAGCTTCCCCTCATGGAGTGAAAAATGAGGATTAAAAAAGAGGATGGAAACGGCTTTTCTTTGTTTTTGTAATAATTTGACAGTTTTGTCCCTTCTTTTGACGTGCCATTTGTGCTTGAGAAAGGGTCTCTGTTGCAAAGGCAAGTTGGAAACTCGTGGCCTTTATAAAATCTATATGCAGATTTAAAGCCACATTTTGAAGCTCCATAAAGGTGATTGGATCTTCAAGATCGCCTTCTAAAATTTTGCTGGGCTTTGCCAAAGGATTTTCAGGGTCACGTTTGATCTTGCAGCAGTCCAAAAGATTAAGAGAAGTTTGTTCAGAAATATTTGCATTGATGAAAGGAAGGAGGCGTTCAATGGCAGTTGCTTTCAGATTTGCTATGTTTATTTCAGGATTGCTTTCCCATCGAAAGGACTGCGCTTTGGCAAGGTCTTGCAGAACACGCACAGCCAATTTATCCGCTTTTAAAAGAGGCAGTCTGCTAATGACAAAGAGTTTGCCTTTGTCTTTACCTTTGTTAATTAAATATTCAATCGATTTGATCATTGTAAATATCCTTATAAATTGTAGATACGAAATCTATTTTAAAGAGAGGGAAATAAAAAAAAGTAAAAAAGTTAAATAATTTAAAATGAAAAAAATTATTTATTTTTATTGATTTAAGAGGTTGCTTTTAAAAAGAGGCGCTTACAGCGCCCCCTTTCTGTATTTCCTTATCTTGCTCTGTTATGCTGCGTTACGAGGTAGGCTTCCCAAAGATTGAGAAGGTCTTCACTATCATAAACGGTTTGCAGCTCATGCAATGTCGCTAACCTTGCGCCGAGAACATCGCCAAGAGGGCGGGAGAGATTTTCATAATCTACGCGTTTTATACGTTCTCCTTGCTGGCTTTTTCCTCTGGAATGAGTGCCGCCACGAAGAGGAAAGGTTGGTAAGCGGCGGCTTTTATAAAATCCACATGCAGACTCAAGGCCTTTTCCCGAAGATGGATAAAGGTCATGGGGTCTTCAATATCGACTTCTAAAATCTTGGTGGCTTCCACCAAAGGATTTCGGGGATCACGTTTGATCTTGCAGCAGGCCAAAAGATCCGCAAACGCTTTTTTGCGGTCTTTTGGATCTAAAGCGCCTAAGAGATCAATGGTCATGCCTTCTAAACTCGCCATCCCCATTTTTGAACCTGTGTCTCTGAGTTTACTTTCTGCCTTAGACAGAGCGTGAATAAGATCACTGGCCCATTCGTCCGCTTCAAAAGCGGACATTCTTGTGATGACAAAGACTTTGCCTTTGTCATCTCCTTCTTCAACTAAATATTCAATGGATTTTCTCATTGTAATTTTCCTTATAAATTGTAGGTCTAAAATCTGTTTTGAAAAGCGTCTCTTCAAAACTTGTAAAAAAATTAAGTCTAAGTTTGTTTTTTGAATAGTGGGGAAGGAAATGCACCCTCTTGACAGATTCGCAACTTGCTTTTTCGCTTTTAAAAGCGGTACGGTGAGGCGGAAATAACTTCTTTTGTGGAGCGTAAAATGGGGACAAGGTCAAAGGCGTTTTTGACAATGCTGTTTTTTGGGGCAGGCTGTGTTTCGGGTATGGCACAGGCGCAAACCGAAAGCGAAATCCCTCCTCTCCCTGCTGTGCCAGAGTTGCAGACGCAGGCAGATACGCCGGACAAAGCCAGCACACAAATCAGTACAGAGGCAAAGGCAGACTTAGACGCACCGCCAGAGGCTTCTCCCAAAACGCCCTTAAAAATTCCTTCTTTCTTGCCAGAATCCGCTAGCTTAGCGGATATTTTTAAGGGGGAATGGGCGGTTTCCTACCAAGATACAGGAAATTCCTTAATCTTTTTCGGTGGCAAAGACGATCAGCAAATGATCTCTCTGAGGGAGAACAAAGAACCGACAGTATGGGAAACAGAAAATCAGGACAAACAGGACGAATTTAAGCCCAAAATGACGGGAAAAGTCCTTTTGTCAGAGGAAAAGGATTTAAACGCCCAATCGCCGATGAAACTCTGGTTTGAGGACGGCTCTTTTGCCCTGATTGTACAGGATAAAAATTATAAACCCTTGCCGGGACTGCCAGCAAATCCAGATTATACAGGGGTTTTTGCCCTGAATGAAAAGAATGATGCGGCTACAAGACCGCTCATGGCCTATGCGCTGGCGGAAGCCCTAGCCCGTTCGAGACCTGTTGCCTTGACACAAGGAAATCTTGTGTTTCTGCTCGATTATGAAAAAGAAGCCCCCGTAAAAGAGTTTCAGGATATGCTAAGCCGAAAGAAATAACGGCTTTTCCCAGAATGTGACCTGCGCAAATGAGGAAAGAAAGCTTTCCTTTTTGCAGAGGTTTCGCTGTTAAATGGCAATATTGGGATTGAAAATATTGCTCGTCCTGTTAAGGGCGCTGGTAATGACAGCCTCCACCTGTTGTGCGAATTCAAACGTATCGTCTGTTTTCGCATCATAAATGTTAATATTCCCAATATAGGTCTCACTTTCCACTGGTCGGGAGGCCCCAGAATAGAGGGTCGCATTCATCAGTCTGACATCTTCTGGCCGTGTATCTGCGACCTTCTCATAAGATACAAAATGGTTTCCATAAGGGGCGGGATAGATTCCAGATTCCTGTGTTATAGGATTCATTTTAGGAACAAAAAAGTTATTTTGTGCCCTTGCTTCCCTTGGAAATCCAGGAAGAATGATAGGTGAAGCCCCTTTTGCGCTATAATTTTGACCTGTTGGTGAGGTACTGGTTAAGAAAACAGCGTTGCTAAGGGTAAATCCCTGATCTGCATTAGCATGAGGCGCATTGGCATTAGGATAGTTTGCAGAATTTTCGGGAAAATAGGCCACAGTTGCCAAAGGATTTGTTGTCTTGCCATTTTTGGCATTGAGATCGAATTGATCAAATTGATTCATCGGCATCAATGAAAATGCTGGAAACACAAATTTGAGCGCGGAATTGCCCACTGTTTTTGAAATTAGATAGAGAGCAGCAGCAGCTTCAATAGCTTGTTTGGTATCTATATGAGGCATATTAACATGAAGCATATTAATCGTATTTTTTATAGCTGTTTTTTCTCTTTCAAAATCGTCATGTAGTCTTTGGCCAAAATCATCAATTTCCTTTTTTGAGTCCGGATTTAGTCGGAGATGATTGAGGGGAAAAGGAAGATCTGAGTATGTCTTTCCCTTTTGTAGCTCTTCGAAACTCTCTACAAAACTTTTATACATTGTAGATCCTAGAAAAGAGCTTTTTCCCTCAGATGCATCCCCGTTTGCTATTTGTGGCCTATTTTTGTCACTTGGAACCGGAAGAGCCTTAACAGAAGGTGTAACAGGCGCAGAAGCGCTTGGTGGTGTACCTGTTGGCGGGTCTTTGTCATTTTTATGTTGATCATATAAAAGTTTAATGAGAAGGCCTAAGCGAATCATCAATTCAAAAACGCTTCCTGTTCTTTCGTTTTCTAGAATATTTTTAGAAAATTCGATGGCGTTGACTTCTCTGATAAATCCTTTGACCTTCTTTAAATTGTCAAAATCCTCCTTACTTTTCATTGACGTCAGCGCCGAGAGATTATTTTGCGTTTCTTTAAAAAGCGTATCGTTAGGGGTCGTTGTCTTGAAATGTTCCTGTTGCGTTTTTAAGGGCTCATCGCTGGTAATCATATTATAAATCCCAGAACCGGGCATGATACCAACCTGCTCTAACCCCGTTCGAAAATTTTTTTTCGAATGTTTTGTCCCCTTTATGGGCATGATAAGCATCTTGAAATTTTTGTAATGTGTCGCCAGAAACCCGTCCTTGTCCATCTTTATCGAATTTTTCTAATCCAAGATGTTTGGCAGCTCTTTCTGCTTCAGCTGGGTTTGTATCTACTTGTTTTTGTAAGTTTTGCCAGAAATGAACTGCTTCCCCAGCTACGCCACCTTTTGAAAGGGAAGCTTGCTCTGTTTGATAGAGTTCTTGCGCATTGAGATTGAGGGAGGTTGCAACAGATTGAAATTCTGAAAAAGGTTGTGTTTGTTTGATACGTTTTTGGAAATCAGACAGATCTGTTACGTAGCCCTTGATAGAATCTTTTATGAAATCTTCTAAGGCTCCAATTCCGAATCCGATAGCGTATGTTTGGACTGGTGAAGGCATGATAAAGTTCCTTAATAATTTAAGTTAAAAAAAGTTTCCACTAAGTGAAAAGGAGGGGTGAATGCAAAAAAAATCAGGTCTTTTTGCGGTTATTTTGGGACTGTCGCTTTTCCCCGTTATGGGACAAAGTGCAGAGCCTAAAATGATAAATTGCAAGCCCTTTCAGGACACAAAATATTTTGTTTGTGAGAAAGAAAATCTTGTAAAAAAGCCACTTTTTGTCCCTCCAAACACCACGCCTGTGGCGACGGTGAAGGGGGAGTGGAATCTTAAAATTGAGCCACCAGAGCGGCTTTCGCCATCTGTGCCCGATGTAATGTTTTCTTCCCATCGGGTAGAAATTCGATATTGGGTTGAATCAGGAGCTATGGCTGGTAAAAAAATAAAAGACCATACGCCAGAGCCTTTCAAATTAAGGGTTGTTCCTAATGTAGAAATAGGGCAGGAATATTTTCCCTGTTTCAGCGGGGCAGTAACGCTTTGGTTTGAAAACGGCCAATCTTTTATTGTATCAGATGTTAAAAATGATGACGGTAAAGATGGTTTTGATCGTGTTTGTCGTGGAGATCCAGATAATACAATGATTTCAGATATCTCTATTAACACACCTTATGCAGAAAAGCGTGATAGGGAGTATGAATTTGCAAAATTATTAATAAATCATCGCATTGTGGCCATAAGCTCTGGCAAAAGATCTATTCTGCTAGACTATCCCGAAGATGACCCCGCTGTTCAGAAATTTCGAGAGCTGATTCAGCCAGACGGCGATTTATATTACAACCTCAAATATTATCATGATTATGAGCTGAAAATTGAGCGTGAGGGCAAAGATTCCGAATGAAAATGCCGAGACTCCCACTCTTTTTTGCGGTTGTTTTGGGACTGTCACTTTTCCCCGTTATGGGGCAAAGTGCAGAGCCTAAAATGGTGGATTGTAAACCTCTGGATCAAACAGATTTTTATTTGTGTAAAAAAGAAAAAGTGCAGAAAAAAGCACTTTTTGTCCCCCCAAACACAACGCCTGTTGCGACGATAAAAGATGGGTGGCGTTTTAAAACAGATCCAGTAAACGGTGATTGGCCTGAGACCCCACGACTTCATTTTAATTCACATCGGGTGAGTATCTTTTTTTGGGTAGTACCAGGGGCTCTAGATGGAAGAAAGATAAAAGATCATTCATATGAGCCTTTTAAAATAAGAGTGCTGCCACGCTTAGAAATAGGGCAGGAATATTTTCCCTGTTTCAGTGGTGCGGTGACATTGTGGTTTGAAAATGGTCAATCCTTTGTGGTGGACGATATTAAAACTGATGATGGTAAAGATGGATTTGATAAGGCCTGTATAGGAGGTCAAGAAAATATTATGTTAACCCATGTTGCTGATAATTTTCCCTATGCGGAACGGCGTGATCGACAGCATGCGTTTGCAGAATTGGTGAGTAAGCATCGTATTGTTGCTGTTAGCTCGGGCAAAAGATCTATCCTGTTAGACTACCCAGCAGACGATCCAGCAATCCAGAAATTTCAGGAGATGATGCGTCCAGAGGGAAGCATGTATTACACCCTCAAATATAATCATGAAAATCTTCTGAAGATGAAACAGGAAGGAAAAGTTCCTTAATAATTTAAGTTAAAAAAAGTTTCCACTAAGTGAAAAGGAGGAGGTGAATGCAAAAAAAATCAGGTCTTTTTGCGGTTGTTTTGGGACTGTCGCTTTTCCCTGTTATGGGACAAAGTGCAGTCTTTTCTTTCTGTTAAGTAAAAAAAGAAGCGCCTATTTCGGCGCTTCTCCTAATTTTTAGAGGCTGTTATAGCGGTCCACGAGAAAAATTTCCCAAAGATCCCATAATTCCTCGCTGTCATAGATGGTTTTTAACTCTTCCAAGGTTGCCAATCCTGCCCCCACGACATTTCCAATGGGCAAAGAGAGATTTACGTAGCGGCAGGGCTTTCTTTTCCTTTGTTGTCCTCCGCTGCCATTGCCGCCACAATCGGAGAAATCAGCTCTGCGGCGGCCTTTAAAAAATCCACATGAAGCTCAAAGGCTTTGACATAAAGATTTTTAATGGTCTGAGGGTCTTCAATATCGACCTCCAAAATTTTGGTTGGCTCAACCAGCGGATTTCTGGCATCTCGTCTGATTTGACAGCATTCCCGCAAGAGCAGCAGCGCACGGTCAACATCCTCTTTGTGCATTGCGCCAAAAAGGGCAAAGCTGACATTGGCGAGGCTTCCCACCCCAAGGTCGATGGAAGAGGTTAGGAGTTTATTTCCAGCCGCAGCCAAGCCTCGGACAATGTCTCTGGCCCATTCATCGGCTGCGAAAGCGGACATGCGGGTAATGACAAAGAGTTTGCCTTTGTCAGCGCCCTCTTCAACAAGATATTCAGTGGATTTAAGCATTTTAATTTATCCTTAAAAATGTAATTTAAAATTATTTTAGTGAAAGAAAAGCCCAGCATGCCTATCGTTTAGGCGTGGGCCGAATCAAAGAGACGTTCTTCTTCGATCATGGGAAAAAGGTAAATCTGGCGCGCGCTTTTGCCTAGAGGGGAAAATGCTTCCCCATAGCACCATTTTTCCTTAGATTTCTGCGGTTAAAAAGGTTTTTTTAAGTCGCAAAATTTTTTAAAAAAGTGTTATTTTATCTTTTCAACCCCTCTTGAAGGGAGAAAAAACTTAGTGGTAACCTGACAGCTTCTTTATTTTTTATCCAAAAGGGGTTCTGCCAAGGCTTCTTTGGGCAGAGGAACAGGACAATGACACCGTATTCTCGCACTTTAACAGGTAAATTCTGTTTTTTTGGCTTTCTTTTTGTTTGTTTCAGTCTTTTCCTGCCACAGAAAAGCATTGCCGCCTTTGTGCCCGAAAGTGATCAGGCAATCGAAAATTTCAAAGGCAAGTGGCAGGTTATAGAGCGTCCAGAGCGTCCGCCTGTTTTAAAATTTACCAGCGGTGCAGAGAATGAGCTGGCCTTTGCCTTGGCGGATGCGCCTATGGCATGGGAATATCTCAATAAGGTCATCTATATGCCTCGGACGCTCGTCAATTTTGCGGTGAGCCGTAATTTGCTCGATTGTCCTGACGGGCCTTTAAAACTCTGGTTTGAGGATGGGGAATTTTTTGAATTGGGTAAAAATTCCTGTACCGAAGAGCGCCTTTATGCAACGGCACGGACAGGCGACCGGGTAGAGGACCGTTTTCGGGAAAACCACCTTTCGCAGATTTTAAGCAAGCATCTGATTGTCGCTATCAGCCAAGGTAAAAAAGCGCTGATTTTCCAGAGTGAAGATGAGATTGAGGTCGAAAAATATCAGAAAGAAACCGATCTTTCAGGCCATTCCGCTTTTACCAAAAGGATGCGTAAAAAATGGGATGCGGATTTGAAAAAACCTTATGGGAAAACAGAGGAAAAATAGATTTTCTTAAAAACATGATTTTGGGCATTTGAGGTGTAAAATGACAAAGGGAAAAAGAGGAATTACAGCATTTCTGGTCGGGATTTTTCTGCCCTTTCTCCTTTGCGCTGCGTGCGATCCTGCCGATTTGACGGTGGATTGCACAGCGCCCCAAGCGCCGCCCAATACAACCCTTGTTGCGAGTTTTGAAGGCAAGTGGAGTTTGGCAGAAATCACCGATGAAAGCGGTGAAAAAATCCCAAGTTTAACGTCAAAAATAGGTGATTATATCAATGCGGAAATGAATTTCACACCTCGGAATACGCCGCTTCCTTGGGAAATTCAGCATGGATCTGTTTTTCGTCCACGGATAAGGGCCAAAATTGCCTTTACTCCCAAAGTTTTCCAATGCAAGGGACTGCCTTTAATGCTTTGGTTTGAGGATGGGGAATCTCTAAGCCTCGGCAATTTCTCCTGTGTGGATGGACGGCTTTCCACAGGGACAGATGATACTGATCTTGCAGTGCAGGAACGGCGGGAACAAGATTTGGCAAAGCTCATAGTGGCGCATCATTTGACTGCCGTTACGCAGGGCCGGGCGGCGGTTACGATTGAGCATGATTCACAAGATGGCTATGTGAAATTCCAGCAGGAAATCAATCCTAGGAAGAATGCAGCTTATTTCAAGCGGGCGCATCAGAAATGGAATCAAACCTTAAAAAAAGGCACGCATGGTTTACAGCTTCATTTCGAAAGCTGATCCTCTTGTTTTATGTCCATTTCTTTTGAATTTATTTGTTTAATTAAAGAGGGGGAAGGATTTTGTCGGGTGAGGGTGACTTTGCACCAGTCTTCTTTTCCATCCCACGCTTCGTTCAGGCTGGTAATCAGCCATTCAGAGCCGTCTTTTAAAATCAGGCGGTCTCCGCCCACTTGGAGGGGGCGGTTGAGCGCATGGCAAACGCCTTTGAGATAGGCGCTTCGCATTTCGGCCTGCTGGCTGAGATTTTGGGAGAGTTGGAGCGAACCTGAATCAAGCTGCTGCAAATCTGCAAGAACGCTGTAATCTTCAAAAGCAGGCGTCAAGGCGTAATCAGCGCTTTTGGTACATCCAGCAGAAACACGTAAGGTTACTTTCTGCATGTGGTTGAGTCCATTAAGGAAACGGGAGGTACTGGCAAATAAACGGCACATTTTAAACGCATCTCCTTAAGGAAAAATTCTGGCAAAATGCGGTCTGCCGGGGAGGAGATGCATTTGGCGCAGGGGTAAAGTGGCCTGCCAGAAGCTTGCCCCGTAGGGCGTTTGGGCAAACCACCAGCCATTGCGGGGAATACCGCTCCCATCTGTGCTGAGGGAGACTGAGCCTCGGCTGGCGGAGGAAATACGTCCGACAAGTCCATTGGGCGCATTTTCAGCGTCTTGATCCGCCGTGAGGCCTAATTGCTCAAGATGGGCGGTTAAAAGCCATAAAAGCCGTTCACGCTGGGCGAGATTGCGTACAGGAGAGGCAGGCGTATTGTTTAAATAATCGCAGGCGCAGTTAAAATAAAATTCGGCCTGTGGATCGCTAAGGGATGAAAAAAGGGGGAAGGTTGCCTTCCACGCACTTGCGTCAAAAGAGAAACATCCGCTTTGATTTGAAGGGATTGTCATATAGAAAATTCTCTTAAAAAAATAAAAGGAAAAAAACTCAACAGAGCGACACGTTAGGAAGCCAGCTTTTTTGAAAATCAAGGTCTAAAAAAAAGAAAAATGGGTATAAAAGCGCTTGTGAAATTGTTATGGTTTCACCTGCCGTAGTCGCCTTTGAAAGATTGAAAAAAGCGCTGAATTACGGACTTTTTTACTCTAAATTAGAGGAGCGTTTTGTGGTGAAGCCAGTGGTCGTTAAACGGGATGGATGCCAGGTTTTATTTAATGAAATCCGTATCAGGGAAGCCGTCCAGCATGCTGCGGAAGCGGCAGGGATTGATGACCCTGATTATTGCGTCACTGTTGCAAGAGAAGTTGCCTCTCAATTAGAAGGTCAGAAAAAAGTCGATATTCGGGAGATTCAAGAAGCGGTTGAAAACCAGCTCATGGCAGGCCCATATAAAAAGCTTGCACGGGTTTATATTGAATACCGCCATGACAGAGATGTCGCCCGTGAACAGCGTGGGCGTTTAACGCAGGAAATTTCGGGCCTTTTGGAGCAGAATAATCCAGCTTTGCTCAATGAAAATGCGAATAAAGACAGTAAAGTCATTCCGACACAGCGTGATCTTCTTGCGGGTATTGTTGCGAAACATTACGCAAAACGGCATTTTTTGCCCCGGGATGTCGTTCTGGCGCATGAAAGAGGCGAAATTCACTACCATGATTTAGATTATTCGCCCTTTTTCCCGATGTTTAACTGCATGCTGATTGACCTGAAGGGCATGTTGACGCAGGGCTTTAAAATGGGAAATGCAGAGATTGAACCGCCACGCTCTATTTCCACCGCCACCGCTGTGACAGCGCAGATTATTGCGCAGGTCGCCAGTCATATTTATGGTGGGACAACGATTAACTGTATCGATGAGATTTTAGAGCCTTACGTTAAAATCAGCTATCAAAAACACAAACAGATTGCCCAAGAATGGGGGATTTCAGATGTCGAGGCCTATGCGCAGTCCCGTACGGAAAAAGAGTGCTATGACGCTTTCCAATCGCTGGAATATGAGGTCAATACGCTTCATACGGCCAACGGGCAAACGCCGTTTGTGACGTTTAGCTTTGGCCTTGGCACAAGCTGGGAGGCACGCCTGATTCAGCAGTCCATTCTTCGCAACCGTCTTGCAGGGCTTGGTAAAAATCATAAAACGGCTGTTTTCCCAAAATTAGTGTTTGTTATCCGTCAGGGGGTCAACCGTACCCACGGAGATGCGAACTATGATGTAAAGCAGTTGGCCTTAGAATGCGCCAGCAAGCGCATGTATCCTGATATTCTTAATTATGATCAGGTCGTGAAAGTGACAGGTTCATTTAAAACGCCGATGGGCTGCCGCAGTTTCCTCGGTGTTTATGAGGAAAATGGCGAGAAAATCCATGATGGGCGCAATAATCTCGGGGTGATTAGTGTGAATTTACCTCGGATTGCTCTGGAGGCCAAAGGCGATGAAAGCCGTTTTTGGGCGTTGCTGGACGATCGTCTGGAAATTGCGAAAAAGGCGTTGATGACCCGTATTGCCCGCTTAGAAGGGATTAAAGCCAGAGTTGCCCCCATTCTCTATATGGAAGGGGCGTGTGGTGTCCGTCTCAAAGCAGATGATGATATTTCGCAGATTTTCAAAAATGGCCGAGCCACGATCTCTTTGGGCTATATCGGCCTTCATGAGACAATCAATGCGCTTTTTGGCGGGAAAACACATATTTTTGATGATGAAGACTTGCGGAAAAAGGGCGTGGAAATTGTCGCACGTTTGAGAAAGGCGACAGATGACTGGAAAAAAGAAACAGGCTATGGCTTCAGCCTATACAGCACGCCAAGCGAAAATCTCTGCGACCGTTTCTGCCGTTTGGACGTTGCGGAATTTGGCCTGATTTCAGGGGTAACCGATAAGGGCTATTACACAAACAGTTTTCACCTTGATGTTGAGAAAAAGGTGAATCCTTATGATAAAATTGATTTTGAAGCGCCATATCCTTCCCTCGCAACAGGGGGATTTATTTGCTACGGCGAATATCCAAATATCCAGCATAATCTCAAATCCCTAGAGGATGTCTGGGATTACAGCTATGGCTCTGTGCCTTATTACGGCACGAATACTCCGATTGATGAATGTTATGAATGCGGTTTTTCGGGGGAATTTGAATGCACGAGCAAAGGCTTTACCTGTCCAAAATGTGGCAATCATGATTCTGCCAAGGTGTCTGTGACACGCCGTGTTTGCGGGTATCTGGGCAGTCCTGACGCACGCCCCTTTAATGCTGGCAAGCAGGAAGAGGTGAAACGCCGTGTGAAACATTTGGACAATGGCCAGCTTGGCTAGGAAGGGTTTTTGTTAAACAGGCTTTGAGGGGAGGCGCATGAATTATCACAAATATTACCCTGTCGATGTTGTGAATGGAGAGGGGACGCGCTGTACCCTTTTTGTGGCGGGCTGTGAGCATAAATGCCGAGGCTGTTATAATAAAACCACTTGGAAGCCAGATTCTGGCCTGCCTTTCACCCAAGAGATTGAGGATCGCATTCTGACGGATTTGAAAGATCAGCGGATTAAACGCCAAGGACTTTCTTTGTCAGGGGGAGACCCTCTTCACCCGCACAACGTGCCTGCAATTTTAAAGCTGGTGAAACGGGTTAAAACAGAATGCCCTTCTAAGGATGTTTGGCTTTGGACGGGATACACAAAGGAAAATTTAACGGCAGCACAGGCAGAGATTCTTGATTTTATAGATGTTTTAATTGATGGGAAATTTGTCGAGGAACTCAAAGACCCAGCCCTGTTCTGGCGAGGCAGCAGCAATCAAGTCATTCATCGGCTAAGCTAGCAGGTAGAAAAGCTTTATACTGCTTCCCTTTCCTCTTTCATTTTTTGCTCAATCTCTTTTTTGAGAAAAGTGCATATATCTTCAAAATATTGGAGGGTGGGTACATCGTCATATTCGTAGAGTTTTCCGTCATTAATTTCATTTAAAAATTGATCAGGATTGATTTTCCCTTTTCGAAAAAGGGGCAGAAGTTTTTTAAGCTCTGAAAGTGTTTTCTGAGAGGTTTTGAGAGTGTAATCAGAGACATAATTGGCAATGATTTCTTTAAGTGTATCACCAAAAAGCTCAAAATCTTGTCCAACTTGAACTTCTAAAAAATCTGTAAGGTTAGGACAAATCTTTTCCCAGTGTTCCCATGGTTCTTTTGTCATTTTAGTTTCTTTTGTGGTTAATTAAATCATTTTGGATAGCCTGTTAAAATATGGAATTGTTCAGGCATTTTAGGGTTTCGTTTTAGAATAAAAGTAGCGTTCGATTTCTCCTCAACCCCTTTGGTATTTGGTTTAACGCTAATGCCAATTTTTTTTATGCATTTTGACCTCCAGTTTAAGTCTTTCTTTTCCTTTCGGATTAAGAAGCCATTGCCGAATGGTTTTTTCATTGTCTTTAAGCGCTTTATCGATTGTTTCTTTCATGAGTTGGGTGCTTGAAAAGCAAGAGGAAGCTCTTGGCGGTTTTGGTTCGTGAAAGCGTTCTCGCAGTTTTTCTGGACTTCTGGGAGAATGGTGTCGAAGCATATGCCCACCTGCGGCCTCATGTTCTTCTAAGGAAGAGCTTAGGCGTATTTCTCCCATAGCGGAAGTTTTTTGAGCAGGGGGTTTTCGGCCTTACGGCTTTTTTGCGCCGTTTTGGTTGCGACTTTACCCTCTTCTGTTTTTCCAACTTGCTTTTTAAGTAGATTTTGAGAGGAAAGCTCTTTAGAAAGATTTTTGAAAGAGAGATGCTCTGCACCAGCAAGGGCTTCATGCGGCGCATTTTTCCCTAAAAAGCGGCTTAAATCAAACAAAGCCTCTTTCGTCAGGGTATATATTTTGCCAGAATTTTTAAAGAGAAGCTTGGACGCACTACTCGGCGTCACAGAAGTTGCAATGTCAAAGGGTAAGTCCCACGGTTCGATGGCATCTGGTGCAGGATTTGCCCGCCATCTTTCCTGTCTCTCTTTTTCGATTTTCTCAGGATCATGCTTATTTTTTGGCGCAGGCGCTTTTTTAGAAACGGCCTGTTGTGCTGTTGTGGTTGCGTTTTCTTTCCATTCTCCGCCTTCGGGTGTTCCGGCAGGCGCTCTGGGCTGGTCGGGATTATAATTATTGTCGTCTTGGGCGAGAGGACGGTCGGCAAAGCGGGAGGCATCGGCGTTTGAGGCCGCTTCCAGCTTTTGGAAATAAAGTCTTTCTTGGGAGCAATCCCATGCGCCGTTAAAAACAGCCTCTGAAGAGGGGCTTTTTAAAGGAAAAAGCTTCGAATAGTGGTCGCACCATACGCTCCATGCGCCTTGAGAATATTTTGAAAGCGCTGATAATCTTTGAAAAAAAGAAAAGGAGAATTTTCAAATTCTCTTTGCGCTTTTGTAGGCGTATTGCTTTTTGAAAAAAGCTTTTCGGGCAGTGGGCAAAAGAAGACTTATCCGCAAATATCAAAGACAAAGACGCCTGCATAGAACTCCTTGGTAAATGGGGCATTGAATTTTGCGAATTGGAAGCCCTGCGGAAAGCCTCATATAACAGCGCCAAGAGTTTTATAAGCCGTGAGATTGATAATTACAGGCTACCTCATGCGACCTATGCGGAAGACTTTCCAAGGCGTTGCGTTTTGATTGGAACAAGCAATGAAGATGAGTTTTTAAAAGACCCAACAGGAAACAGACGCTTCATGCCAATTCAGATAAGCAAGCCTCTAAATTATAAATGGTTAGAGGTAAATAGAGACCAGCTTTGGGCGGAAGCTTTTGCAATCTTTCAGGAAAATCCTGCTTTTGAAACATGGGAACCAGCTTATCTTAAAGAGGAGATAGAGAAGTTAAGAGATGCGGTACAAATAAAGGACGTTCTCCAAGAGCGGACGATAGATGCCCTGAATAAAGGACTTCATAACTATCTTAAAAATACAATCTGGGAAGGCAGAAAAGAGTTTCCGCTTTACATTCTGGCCGAAGCGCTGGGCTATCGAAATCCAGACAAGAAAATACAGATACGCCTAATCATTATTCTTAAATCAATAGGGTACAGATGTTTCCAAGAGCGGATAAATGGGAAGGTTGTTAGATTTTGGCGGAAAGATTGAGTGCATGCTTGATAGGAAATAATAAATGCTTTTTGATAAGATAAACAAAACGCCCAGATCCATTCGGAAAAGGGCGTTTTTTTATGGGCATCTAAATGTATAGGGAGAAAAAAGGGCAGAATACAAACCAAAATTCTGGCTATTCTCTCTCTTTTTTCATTTCTTTTTCAAGCGCCTCTTTGGCTTCAAGGCATCTCTGAGACTGTTCTTCCAGCGCTTTTAAAATATCCTCTGTCCAACCAACTGGGGAAGGCCTTGCGCCTCTTACAACGTCCCTAATTCTGCTTGATTGAAGACCTAAGATAGATGCAAGCGGTGACTTCCAGCGTTCCTTACCAAAAAGCGCCTGTCCTGCAATTTCTAAGCCTTTAGGCGTTAAACGTTCATCTTCTAAATACATCTTACCCCCTAAAGTAAATAATCAGGAAAGCGATAATCAGCCCTAATCCAATGAAGAAAAGCAGGCCTTTTGCGCTGTTATTTGTCCAATCAAGAAAATTCTCAATCTTTTTCATGTCTCATCTCCCAAAAGTGGGGAGAGGTTTTAATCCCTCCCCTGAAAATTCTTACTTGAAAAATTTATCGTAGATTGTGATTAACCCGCCGACCAATCCGACCAGTTCTACAATCCATTTAAATATTTTAAGAGAAGTTTTCATTTTGTGTCTCCATTAGTCATTTACAAAGTCGCTAATTCGTCTTTGTAACTATTTTATAGCGTCTTTTTTCTAAAAAAACAACAGAAAAAGCCTCTTTAATTGAGAAAGCTGTTTATTTTTTGCCTTGTTAATCGCAAAAATTTTAGAGGGAGTTATTTGCCTAACTCTCTTTAAGATCTTTGCTATAATTTGCTTTAATGATTTACACTTTAAAATAAGGTTAGTTCTGGTTTTAAATTCTGTTTTTTTGATGTTTTTTGAGCATTTTTTAAGTTTCATTAAAAATAATAAGAGACATTTAATGCAACATTTTATTTTTAGATATTCTAAATATATGCAGAAAACAGGGATTTTTTAAAAATAAAATGGTTCTGAAATAGAGCCAGAACTTTGATGAGTTTGCCCCATGAAGGGTTACACGCTGGAGCGCACGCATGGGATTTAAGACGAGCTTTTGGCTTTTATTAGCAGCGGATTGGCTCTGTGCTTCCCCCCTCTGGAAAAAGGGAGAGAATAATGCCGCTTGGCAGACGGCAGAAAACAGTGATTTTATCGCTCATTTTTTAAATCCCCATCATGATGGCGCAGGCCATTCGGCGCTTCCAGACAGTGCCCCAGCTCGCCTGTGAGTATTTCTGGCGGAAATAGGTGGAATAAGCCTCTAGGCGGTGCGCAATGAGCTTATCGACAAAATTAGGTCTGAACAGAGCGAACCCCGTCAATTTCCTCTGCAAAAAGCATGGTAAAGCGTGTTTTATTATAACCGCCTGACATTTCAATCCCAGCTTCTGGCAGGAATTTAATCTGCATGTTGGGATAGGCTTTGCTAATCATTTCCTCAAGGGTAATGCCAAAAGAGTTCGTATAGGTTAAAACCTGTGAAAGTTCAGAAGGCAAGACAAGCGTCAGGCTGGAATTATTATCGATATTGCCCATCATCTGAATGTTTAACTGCTTAAACAAGGCAGGAATATCGGTATAAATCGCCGTTGGATCTTCGGTAGCGTCCCAAGAGCTCACCGTTGCGCCATTCGTGCCAGCTTTTGGATTAGGCTGGATCGCAGGCTGCAGAGAAGGATCGTTTAAAGCCCCATAATTCTGTAAACCAGAAACGGCATAGAGATTGATAAGATTTCCACGCTTGTTCAGGCTCATTGCCGCAGAAAGGCGCAGCTCATTAACGAGCTGAATCTGTCCAGCGGCCATGAGGGAGGTTTCCAAATCGCCATATTTGACCCAAGTTTGATAGGGGAAATACTGGCGGTTGATCCAGTTGGCATTTGCGCCGCTGTCACCGTTCTGTGAAAAATCGCCATAGGCAGCCGTTGTGCCTGCATTTTCTAAAACAGGAAAGAGATAATTGCGTGTGGTGCGGTCGCCTCGGATTTCAGCCCCGAAAATCTCTTCGGATTTTGTAGGCGCAATGAGGGAGTGGATAACCTGCGGATCAATTTCGGTTGTAACAACCGCAGGCACACCGCTGGAAGCTCCTGTAAGAGGCTGAAACGTAGGATCGGCATCCATGCCGAGGGCGCTTCTTTCATTGGAGAAACGCTTTGTATCCGAAAGTTTGATGCCATATTTACGCTGTAAAATAGGATAGTCTTTCTGGAAATTTGCAAGATTGAGATTAAAATTTTTAGTCATTTTTGAAGTATCTTTTAGTGTAAAAGTAAGATTGATTTTAGGATTTTGCTGGAACGCTTTGGGCAGCAGGCATGGGCGCACAAGGGGCGGAAATCATAATGATGTCGCCTGCATTTCCGCCACGGGAAACGCTAAAGCCTGTTGCTATGCCAGAGGCTGCTAACGTGCCGTCCGCAGGATTAGCAAAGACGGGATCGCCTGCTTTCGTGTCCGCAGTGGAGACCGCCCAGTAATCGCCGCCTGTCATGAGGGGCGCTGGAAATCCAGCAGGAATAACGATAGAGCCTTCTTCATTTAAGGATTGCAGAATGGCCGTCATATCCAGAAGGACAAAAAGCCAACAGGGATAGCGCTGGCATCGCTGGCAGGGGCTGTATTGGAGACGGAAATGCCGTCTTCTTCCAACCAGCCAAAACGGCCGATTGTGAGACCTGAAAGACCCGCACGGAAACCAGCTTCTGGCGCAATGGCCGAACGGCGTGGATTGGCAGAGGCAATATCGCCCGCATAGCCAGAAGGAAGGGAATAGTTAATTTTATTTGGAAAAGTTATATTATTTATTTTCGTTCATGTTTTTTTATTTAGTTTAATTGAAATAAGATTTTCGTTTATTTATGGCGGGAAACGCTAAAAACACGCTCAAGACGTGTTTCATCATCTTCAAGCGCTGTATCAGAGGCGCAGTCGGCTTTTGGGGCGGAGTTTTTCTTTTTACCGCTTGTCGCTGAGTCTTCTGTCTCTTGGGATGTCGGTGGCTCTTTGAAGTTTTTTCCGAGAGCCGTTTTATGAATTTGTGAGATGAAAGCATCGGGCAGACCAGCGACCTTGAGATGCGCACTCACGAGTGGAATAAGTTCAGACGGCAGAGAGGATGGGGTATTTTCCCATTCCGTCTCTTTTGTATCGTCTAAATCTTCTTCCTCATTTTCTGTATTTTGTGGTGTATTTTCCATAGCATTATCTCTTGATAAAGGAGGGGATTTTGAAAGATTTTGTGTGTCTTTTTCAGCGTCTGGAGACGAAGAAGGCGCAGGAAAGCTCCCTTTGTTCGCCTTGATGGATTTTATCAATGGCTTTCTGATCCCAGATGGAAAGGGAATTTTCCAAATAAGGTTTTTTAAATACGCCTTGGCTGCCTGTTGCGCCAACGACCAGTTGTTTATGGGGCGTTTTAGCAGAAACATGAACATGCTCCATTAAAACGGGGAGAGAGTTAAAGGAAGGTGCGGCTTCGGCTAAGGCTTTTGGGCATTTTAAAAGCTGATAGATTTTATTAGGCTGGAGGCCAAGTTTTTGATAGTTGGGAATTTCTGCGCCCCGATACGGATTAACGCAGGCTTTTGAAATAGGGGTTGAATGAACATTGAGGCGACCATCCTCGTCAAAGGTGCGAACGGAACCCATTCGGTCAAAGGCAAGGGAAAACGCCTCCTGCTGTGAAAGCGTTTGGGAGGTCATATCATTATTGTCTCTTATTGATTAAATTTAATTTTTTATTTAGGAATATTTAAGTTTATTTTTATTTATTTGAATTTGAGATTCCGAAAAATTTTGCAAGACGGCTTTCATCTGTTTCCAGTATCGCCTGATCTTGCGCTATGGTTTGGGGTGCGGGGCGCGTGCATTGACTTCCCGCAGGGTGAGGGCTTGAAGTCCTTCTAAATTGATCTTCTCAGCCCTCACGCCGACTTGGGAAAGCCCATAGCGGTAAATCGCTTCGGGAGAGGCGCTATCCATGCCAAAAATCTGACCTGCCAAGGGGCGGACAGCCTCTTTGGCCTTTTGGATCTCGGCGCATTGCTGGCGCAAAAGGTCGAGATTGGCTTCGTCCAAAGCCGATGGCGGTGTGCTGTCCTCTCCTTTTCCCAGTGTTTTCAGGGCTGTTTGAAGGAGGTTTTCTAATTTGTTGGGAGGTAAGTGCATTTCTTCGAGTGTTTGAAGAAATTGTTTGGTGAGGTCTGGACGTGCGTCGTCCTTATCCGCTTTTGCGGAAATTGGGTTTTGAGATAGCGTTTTCATAAGGATTTCTTAATAAAGTGTTATAAGGGAAAGATTTGTAGATTAGTTTTGTAGATTAAGTTTGAATAAGAATTTTAGTGTGTGTTTTGGAATTTTAGACATAAAAAAACCGCTTAGCAGACGCTAAACGGAGATTTGAAAACCTGCTTTAATCTTTTTAAAAAAGCATAAAACAATCACATTGTAGATTTTTATAACATTTAGCATGTGGTGCGCCCGTCAAGGGACTTTTATAGCTTTTTTACAAAGTGCTTTTTTTTCTTTTGTGATGTTGCGCTGTTCGGCTTAAAATAACCGAAAAGGGCGCGTATCCTGTGCCTTCATCTATGATATTAAAAACGGAGGAAAAGGGGAGATGAGACACGTTCTTTTGCAAGAAAAACCTTTTTACGTCCGCTTTTTTCTTTTCCTTTGTGTAAGCTGCTTTTTACTGGCTTTGGTGTGGTACTTGCCAACCCCTGTTTTGTTTGCTGGAGAGGATGGAGCGCCCCTTTATTTCGATCCGCCTGATTTTAATCAGCCTCTTTCAAAAGACCCTGATAGCGAAGCGCCAGCGGATAAAGGTTATCAGATTGAAAGAACCTTTCGAGGAGTGGTCTGTTTTAAAACAGTGCCAGCAGGTTCGCCCAGTTTTGGCACGCCTATCCCTGAATTTGTCTCCACAGATACGTTGCTGAGATAAAATCGGTGTGGGCGTAAAGCAATAGCGTGAAAAATTTCTAAAAAAGATTGTTCTATTATACGTTCTGGGTATGATAGAGAAACAAGAGAAGCCTGCGCCGATAAGAGGACTTAAAGGCCCAAAGTTAAGTTAATGAGGAAACATGATCCCCGATAATATCCTGATTTTACCCAATTATACGAAGGCTTTTTTTCTACAGGTTCTCCTTCCTTCAGAACAGGAAGCCGGATGGGAGATTAAATCTTTTCAAGATGTTGTTCCAAATCTCGGCATGCCAGAGGGAACGATTACGGGGATTGGCTCTGGACGTGCTGCGCATTTTCAGAAGGAGGGTTCTGTTCTTGGGCGGTTTTACAGGATTGCAGGCGCTGAGGGCTATTTAATTATTTCTGTTCCCACGGGGAAAAATGCAGAGGGAAAATTTGTCTATCTGACACGGGTGATGAAAATCAATCTCAGTCAGCTCGGAGATGGCAAAGCAACCCCTGTAATTCCTGCTTTGACCCCCAAAGAATGCGAATTCATCACCGCCGATCATCCAGATTATCTTCTGACTGCAGAGGAAAAATTGCAAATTGAGGTGGGTTTTAACAATCTCAATGGGCTTTCCCGTTTGCCACCTGATCCTAGCTGTGATGCGATTGGCACGATGCTCGGCGATGTGATGCTGCATCATGAGTTGCAAATTTTAAGCTCTGTTCCCTCGCCTGCCCGCCATAAACTTAAAATTGAAGGGGAGGGGGGCAATAATGGCCGAACCATTTTGACCTTTGTTTGTGTCGGAATGCTGTTGCTTTTTATTGTGATTATTTTCTGGCAGAAGCATTTAACAAGCCCTGTAACCGAAAGCCCTGCTGGCGACAATACCAAGACGCAGGAACAACTTCAGCAGGAAGATACCAGCGATTATGCGGAATCTCCTTTCTCAACCTCTTCTCAACAAGAAGAAGCTAAAGCGGAAGAGGCTCAGAAAGCCGAAAGCGTTGCAGAAACACCAGCGCCAGCTTCTGAACCAGAAGAGGCACTCGAGGCAGAGGGGAATAAAAATCCTGAAAATTCTAGCACAGTATCTGAGCCAGAAGCCGTGGCGGAAAGTGCCAATGCCGTTGAGCCTAAGCCAGATGGCAATATAAATCAGGATGAGAACGAGGATGTTAGTCCTGATGCGCAACAGCCAAAACCAGCACTGATTGACGGCAATACAGAACAAAAATTAGAAGAAACAGATGAGCAGGCGCAGGTTGCCGATGAGATTAAACCTGCGAAACCTGCCAAAACGAAGGCAGAAGGGAAGAAATCAGCCCCAGCAGAAATAGTTGCGGAAACGCCTGTTCCTTTAAAACAGACACCTGTGAATGCGTCTGGCAATATGGCTGAGGATGAGGAAAATAGTGCCGTAAAGGATGCAAGTGCGTCTGTCCTGCCTTCTGATTCTCCTAATGCTTCTCAAGGAGATGCTTCTGATAAAGATGCGAATGATGCCCAAGAGCTGGCTTCTTTAGCCAAAGCAGATGAAGAAAAGGCTGAAAAAACAGCCGAAAAACAGCCAGAGGGCACACAATCCGAGCCAGCGGAAGTTAAAAAAGATCAGGCGCAAGACTCTGAGCAGGTTGCGCCAGCGGATCCTCTGCCAGAGGCATCGAGTGCAAGTGCCACTGCTAAAGCTCAAAAAAGCAAGGTGGATGCGGCCGTTAACAAAACCGTTTCCGCAGAGAAAAAAGAAGATTTAGCACAGCAAGGTGCGATTGCCCGAAATTCCAATATCCATAAGGATAATCAGTCCACGCAAAGTGTAAATGGTGCGCCAATCATAGAGGATGATTCCAATGATGATGGGGATCAGGATATGATGGCAGATCCAAAAAATACGCAGGCTTCTGCAAATGATAGTGAAGAAGTCATTTTGCCAGCAGGGCCAGAAGCAGATAATAGCCTGCCAACCTCTGCCCCTGTTCAAACGGCTGATGGCAGTAATACGTCTAAAGATAATCCTTTCTCACAGGATTATGACACGCAGGGGACAAGTGGCGCAGCCCTTGCGGACAGTTCGGAAATTCCAACCAATCCAACAGAAGGGGATGGGACATCTGTTGATCCACAGGCAAAACCTGTTCCTGAAGCCAATGGGGCTTCTGTTCCGGGCGATGCCGCTATGAAATCAGGCGATGTCACGAAGGCCTTACCGGGATCAAGAATGGAAGCAAGAAGTACCTCTAAACCAACAGCCTCTCAGGAAAAGAAAGAGATTGAGGAAAATACAGAGACTTTTTAAGTCTCTGTGAATCCTCTTCAGGCCGTTAATTTTTGCTGTTTGAGAGAAATAAGCTTGAGAAATCAGGCTTATTTCTCGTTAAAGGCGGCCTTTAAATGATCAAGGAAATAGCCCCAATGGATAAAATAGGCTTCCTTATTGACGGTCTTTTTGTTGGGTTTCCCTCTGAGTAAGAAATGGGCGTTTGCACGGCGCGCCATTTCCCCGTCCCGATCGTCCCGATCGCCAATCATAAGCGTCTCTTCTGCTGTAACGCCAGCTTTTTCCATGAGATAGAAGAGGCCTTTCGGATTGGGTTTGAGCGATTGAATTTCAGCATCTTCCGCCCAGTAAATATAGTCAGCGGTCAGATGGAGCTTGCTAATTTTATCTTCGGCAGGAAAATCAGAGAGAATACCGATTTTAATTTTATGCTGTTTTAGAAATTCAAAGACGTCTTCCATTTCTGGAAAACGGATATTTACAAGCCATGAAAGCGGTTTTTCATACAGCCACTCTTCGATAAAGACATCATATTCGTCAGAACTGAGATGGTATTTGGCCTGAATTTCTTTTTTTACTTTGGCGGAAAAATCAGGCGTATTGTCTTCTCCAAATTTTTCACGCAAATGCCGGTAATCTTGAATGATGTTAGAGGTGCGGAAGGAGCGGTTTTTCACCAGTTCCCATAATAGGCGGACAACCATGTTTCGCCGAATAGGAAACTGCGGATAAAGCGTCCCATCAACATCAAAAACAATGAGTTTAAGTTTCTCAAACGGAATGGCGGAAAAGGGCAATGAGGTTACCTAATGCAGAATATAAAAACCATTAGCCTATTATTATCCGATGCGAAAAAGCTTTAAAAGAGAGTAATTTATTCTTTTTTTTCGGAGGTGGTTTCAGAATCATTGGTTTTGGAAGGAGCGCTTGTCTTATTCGCAAAAAAGACAGTTGCTAATCCCCCACCAAAAATTGCGGCAAGACAAGCAATCGTGCCTGCACCACATTTTTGAAAAATGGCAAAAATGATTGCTCCCATAATTAAAATGGAAACACACAGCCCCATCCATTGGCCACGTTTTTCACTTTGAGCGGCATGATTGATTTCTAATTCTTTACAGAAAAGGCTTTTTTGAATCGCACCAGATTGAATATCAAGGTCTTTTTCAGCGAGTTTTAATTTCTTTTCTTGAAGTTTTATGAGACGATCTAATGCGCCAGGACAAATCAATTCATACTCACGGATTTCTTCTGGTGCTGGTAATGGCGCACTCCGCATCGTCCGTTGAACACCAACAATTTTTACGTTTTCAGAAGCAGAAGAAGCCCCTAGTTTTTCATGAATTTCTGTACGAATTTCTTCTGGCAGACTTTCAAGAGAAACCTCTATCTCTTTCGGTGGGGGATTAGGGGACGCTTCGTGCATAGATTATTAGACCGTATGCTGTACTGGTTTTGTTTCTTCTCGTTTCGCCAATTTAATCCGAACGACAGGAAAAAAATCATTTTCTATTTCATTTAGGATGGTATTGGAGAAAACGGAAGGGAATTTCTGTACAAGTTCCTGTTGCGTCATTTCTGGTGAAATGTTTCGCAAAGGCATGCGAGGAGAGGCGCAGAAATTTCCACAAAAAACTTTTGAAAATCCTTTTAAGAAAGCATTCATTTTACACCTCAATTTTTAAATTAGATTTTTCTAATTTATTTTCTCTTAAGATAAGAATTATCTGATATTGCGAAAGATTGCAAAACACTCTTTTGCCCTTTAGAGCCGAAAATTTTTGATTTTAGGCAGATGGCGCTGGTTTTGAATAAAGCTGTCCAGCCCATAGCGCAGCGCGTCAATCCAATGGTTGTTCTTATCCTCAATCAGAGGCAGAATCTCGCCTGTGAGACGGTTTGTCTGATAGGCATAAGACTGAAATTCCTTGGCAATTTTATAAGCCCGTTTATGAACATGGATTTCTTTAAAAGCTTTGAGGCGGGCGATGCCATCTTCCACTGAACCTGCCCATTTCTTGGCAGCGCTGATTTTAAATCCTTGCCGTGCGAGATAAGAGATTGTCTCTGGCCGAGCGCTGTCGGCTTTAATTGGCCATTTCTCGGCCTCTGGAATGGTTTTAAGAAGCGAAGGAAGATGGTCAAGTTCAATTTGCTGAGCGCCTTCCGCATAATCAATATAGAGGCTGTCTTTGACAATCCAACAGCGGATAAAGGCCGTCGGGTCTTGGGAAAAGCCAAAATCCATACCGAAATAGAAACGTATTTTATGGGGCGGTTCAAAACTCTCTTCTAAGAAAAGATTACGCTGAAAAATGAGTGCTTCGGAATGGCAGAGATAGCCACCTTCCCAAATATGCTGATAATGCGCAGGGTCAAGAAGCAGTGCATCTAATTGCCGTTCTTGGGAGAGTTCTTCGGAAAACCAGGGATTATCCCGCCAGTTGGCTTCAACAGCGCAAATATTTTTATTTTCGTGCGCTTGCGGAGACCGGAAAAACTGGTCGATAGGGCTGTCGAGCCTTTCAGGATTCCAACTCGCCCAGATTTGCGAGCCTGTTTTGCGGATTGTTGGACGTAATAAGCGCCATGAGCGTGCGCTGATAGATTGCGCCTCTTCAATCCATGCGAGATCAAACCCTTCTAAGGATTTGATAGAATCTGCATTATGATCCTGCAATCCCTGAAAGATAATCATACCGCCAGCAGGGGATCGGATAAATTGTTCTTGAATTTCAAAAAAAGCACCGAGATTGAGATAGTGAATTTTATCAATAAGGGTTTGTCGTGCGGAGAAACGGATAGATTTTTGAATTTCACGCACGCAGACGGTCCGATAGCCAGGACGTGAGAGGGCATTTTTGATTAAAAGCTCTGCAAAAAAATGAGATTTGCCAGAACTGCGTCCGCCATAAACGCCAAGATAGCGGGCTTTGGAAGTTAAAAGAGGCTGGGAAACACGGGCAGCGTAACTGTGTAAAATAGAAAGATTCATGGAAAAGCCTTTGTGAAAAGCGATTTCCCAGAAAGCAAAGATAAAAAAAGACCTCTGCCGGGGTGGGGGGTAGCAGAGGCCTTTTTAATGAATATATTTAATCATATAATCAGCAAGGGAACGAAACAAATTGCGTCTATTCCTTTGCGCCCTCCTTATCGTATGTTTGCTTTTAAGATGCAAGAACGAAAAGCAGAAAAAGTCATTCTCGGCTTAGAAAGATTTGATTTCTGGGATTTTTTAAATTAAGTGAATGTTGTTTTTTGCGAAAAGAGAAGTGTCTTATTAAAGGCTGGCTTTGTAAGAAGACACGCTTTAAGCTCTAAACGCTTTATGCAAAGAAAGAGGCTATCTCGGGGTTATGTTAGGAAAAGGGCGTTTGGATATGCGTAAAAAAGGTACGTCTTCTCTCATTTTAGGGGCTGTTTTTGTCATTAGTATGCCGTGCTTTGCCGTCCATGCTGAGGAAAAGCAGACAGATAAAAATTTTAAAACCTCTGTTTTACAGTCTGAGGAAGACCCCGAGCTTGCCCGCCTTCGGAAAAATGCGGAGGAAGGGGATGCTCAAGCGCAGTATGACCTTGGGGATTGCTATGCGAGCGGCGAATGTCCTGCCAATGAGAAAGATGTCTCTAAAAAGGATTTGAAAGGCATTATTCACGGTGAGGATATGCGCACTGTTCCTTTCGGCGAGATGAAAGCGGCGGAATGGTGGCAGAAATCAGCAGCGCAAGGCAATATGAAGGCGCAATATAGCCTTGCTGTTCTCTATCATAGCGGTCGAGGCGTCCCGTTTGACTATGAGAAAGCTTTTGCGCTTTTTAAGGCTGCCGCTGATCAGGGAGACGGCCAGTCGATGTATAATGTCGCTCAAGCCTATGAAATCGGGGAAGGCACCGCAGAGAATGATGAAAAAGCGGTAGAATATTATCTCAAAGCGATCGAAAAGAATGTCGCAGGGGCGTCGGTCAATTTAAGGGCGCTTTATAAGCGCCATCCAGAACTGCATCATTAAGAGGCGCTTGTGAGTCACTCTGTTGTCTTTGTTGTTTTTATAGATAGAATGGGGCGTTATTTAGAACAGAGAGTAAAAGATTCTGCAAGAAGACGAAACCGCATGAAAGATAAAGGGCGAAACAAGGATGCGAAAAAAACTTGCTGGTGTAGCATTGGCTTTTGGGGCGGTGTTTTTGCCAAGTACAAGCTGTCTGGCAGAGTCAGATTCCGAATCCGAATCCCAGCAACCTTCTGCAGAATTGCCTGTTGCGGAGGCGTCTCCTTCTGAAAAGCTTTCCTCTTCGTTTTTTCGGCCAGGGATTTTTTCAAAAATTGCGAAAATTGTTTCAGGGTCGGTTGCAACCGATGATATTCCTTCGCTCCAGAAAGAAGCAGAAGCTGGTAACCCAGAAGCGCAGTTTATTCTGGGATTCATCTATGCCAAGGGCAAAGGGGTTGTGCAGGATAATCTCAAAGCAGCCGAATTATGGGGAGAAGCTGCCGATCACGGCCATGTGCTTGCCCAGCATAATTTAGGCATTCTCTATGAAGAGGGCGCAGGCGTTCCGCAAGATTACGCTAAGGCCGCAGAATTTTATAAAAAAGCCGCCAGTGGGGGCAATGCCGAGGCAGAGTATAATCTTGGCACGCTCTATGAGCGTGGCGAAGGGGTGCAGCAGGACGCAGGCAAGGCCACCGAGCTGTATCAAAAAGCCGCAGCGCAGGGCAATGTCGATGCAGAATATAACCTAGCCAATGATTATGCCAAAGGCGATGGCGTTCCCCAGAATTATGCCAAAGCAGTTGATCTTTTTGAAAAAGCCGCCGCCCAAGGGGATTCACAGGCGCAGTATAATCTTGGCATTCTCTATGAGCACGGAAAAGGTGTTGGGAAAAGCTATGCGAAAGCGGCCAGCCTGTACCGTATGGCGGCAGAGCAGGACGATGCGCAGGCGGCTTATAATCTGGCGGTTTTGTACGAGCATGGATTAGGCGTGCCCAAAAATTATTTTAAAGCGGCGGAATATTATCAAAAAGCCTCTGACAGAGGCTATGCGGATGCGCAATATAATCTTGGGAATGCTTATGTAAATGGCGAAGGTGTGCCCCAGAATAACACGAAAGCGGTCGCACTTTGGCAAAAATCAGCAGATCAGGGCTATGCGCTGGCACAGTTAAACTTAGCGCAGGCCTATGAGCAAGGGGTTGGGATTGAGCAGGATTATGGTAAAGCGGCTGAGTTTTATAAAAAAGCCGCCGATCAGGGAAATACAAAGGCGCAAAAAGCGCTAGAGGAACTCTACAAAGCGCATACAGAACTCCGTTCGCAGGAAGGGCTTGGCATGGCCTATGAGCAAGGCCAAGGCGTGCCGCAGGATTTGGTAAAAGCCGCAGAGTTTTATAAAAAAGCGGCGGATCGAGGCGATGAAAAAGCCCAACTGGCTTTAGAAGATTTGTATGTGCAGCATCCGGAGTTGCGGGCACAGGAATATGTGAATTCCCCTTCTGAGCTGGCCAAACCAATTTTGCCAGAATCTGATTCAGAAGGCAGTAAAGGCGAAGATAAGGACCTTTAAACAGTTTTTCTTTGGAGGAGGGGATGGGAATGGCATTTTTGCTTGTGGCACTTATGGCGGGAAGCGCTTTTTTAGGCTTTAAGTTTTTAAGAAACTTTTTAAACCATCACAAACACCTCTCTTTAGCTTCCCCTGTCCCTGAAAAAGAAATCTTGGAAAAAGCGGCCGAAGCTGGCAATGCGCAGGCGCAATATGATCTCGGTCATCTCTATCGCAAAGGCAAAGATGTCCCCCAAAATTGGGAAAAAACCGTTGAACTTTGGGAGAAATCTTCCCGTCAGGAATATGCGCCTGCTCTGCTGGCGTTAGCCCTTCTGTATGAAACAGGGCAAGGGGTCGCGCAAGATCTTTCCCATGCGAGGGCACTTTATCAAAAAGCGGCTGCACAGGGCGATGATAAGGCGCAGTTAGCGCTGGCGGTTTTCTATGAAAAAGGGGAGGTTTTCGCACAAGATTACGCTAAAGCAGCTGAATTTTATGCCAAGGCCGCTGCTCAAGGCAATGCGTCAGCCCAATATCATTTAGGGGTTTTATATGCCAATGGCCAAGGGGTCAGGCAGAATCTCGCCCAAGCTGTGATTTGTTATCAAAAAGCCGCCGATCAAGGCGATGCGGATGCGCAATATAATTTGGCAACCTTGTATGCGATGGGGCAAGGCGTGCCTCAAAGTTGGCAGCAAGCTGAAAAATGGTGGCAAAAAGCGGCCGATCAAGGAGACACAGAGGCTAAGTATAATTTAGAGATGATGGCACAAAGAGGCCTTAGCCTTGCCCATCATCAGGCCATGAAAGAAGCCAAATTGCAGGAAGAGGCCGAGGACCGAAAATACGATACCGCCCAACTGGTCTTAGATCGACTTTACGAAAAACACCCAGAACTAATGCCGTGATGTCAAAAGAGGGCATTTTTGGGCTAAAGCTTTGTAAGCATGATGAAGCGAAAAGAAGAGGGAAAGAGGGGCAGGTGAAGCGGGATGCGTCTTAAAATTTCAGGGCGTTTTGGGGCGTTAAGCGCTTTTTGTGGTATTGGCATGGCAGTGTTCATTGCTGGCTGTGCCGTCCATCCTCCGCCTTTGCACCCTACCAATTTAAAGCGTTTGAATAGTGTGCTTGCGGAAGGGCGTAAAGCGCCCGATCTGCTGGCTGTGCAAAAGTCTGCCGAGGCGGGCAGTCCCTCAGACGAATATAATTTAGGAGTGTTTTACTTTAAAGGGGTTGGTGTGCCCCAAGATGATGCCAAAGCGGTTGAATTATGGCAGGAATCTGCCGATCAGAATTATGCGCTGGCGCAATATAATTTGGGGCTTTTATATGCGCAGGGCAGAGGCGTGCCTCAAAGTTACGTTAAAGCAGCGGAACTTTATCAAAGGGCAGCAACGCAGGGCGATGCGCTGGCGCAGTATCATCTCGGCGTTTTTTATGAAAATGGCAGAGGGGTCAAGCTGGATTATGAAAGAGCCGCCGAACTTTACCAACAGGCCGCAGAGCAAGGGATTGCGGAGGCGCAGTCTAATTTAGGCATGTTTTATACTTATGGCAGAGGCGTGCCTAAAAATTATCTCAAAGCGGCTGATTTATATCAGGAGGCGGCTGATCAGGGGCTTGCCGAGGCGCAGTATAATTTAGGTTTTGCCTATGCCAGAGGGGAAGGACGGCATCAGGATTATACAAAGGCTGTGGAATGGTGGCAAAAATCGGCTAATCAAGGCTATGTGCCAGCACAATTTAATTTAGGGCTGGCTTATGAGGGCGGTGTCGGCGTTACACAGGATTATTTAAAAGCGGCAGAGCTTTTCAGGCAGGCGGCAAGTCAGGGCAATAAGCGGGCAAAGGCTTCTTTGAAAGACCTTTACCAAATGTATCCGACCCTGCGCCCCGAGCCAACCAGCGCCTTTGGGATTCTCGTTGCGAAGGCAAAAGCGGAAGCTGAAGAACACACGCCAGACTTTATACGGGGGGATTAACTTAAACAAGACAATTTTTGTCTAAAATAACAGTTGGGCAAAGGGGCAATCTGTGCTTTAGTTAAAAGACCATACCATGTGCATTGCGTGAAGATGCGCACACCATAGAGCCCCTTGGGGGCTCTGTCTAAGGACGAAAGGTGATGAGGGATGCATAATGTGCTTGCAGCCGTTGCTTTAGGGGTCGTTTTTTTTACCAGTACTGTTTGCTTTGCCGCATCAGCGCAGCTGGAAACGGACTCTGAGCATATAAAAGTAACGGCTAAGCCGTCTCTGTTGAAAAATCAGAATATTAAGTCCCTAGAGGAGCGTGTGAAGGAAGGCGACCAGCAGGCGATGCTGGATTTAGGCGGATTTTACGAAAGGGGAAGCGGTGCTCCAAAATCTCCTTCCAAAGCGGCAAAACTTTATAGCAAGGCTGCGCATAGAGGCAATATGCAGGCCGAAGTCCGCTTAGGCACGCTGTATTTTGACGGCAGAGGTGTGCCTCAAAATGACGCAAAGGCTGTTGAGCTTTTCCAAAAGGCTGCGGAGGAAAATGATCCTTGCGCAATTTCTTCGCTTGCTTATGCCTATGCAACGGGACGAGGCGTGCCGCAAGATTCAAATATGGCTTCTATTTTGTTTCATAAAGCCATTGATTTAGAGAACATGCAGGCACAGACAGAATTAGCAGCGGAAGTAGAGAAAAAAGAAAAGAGTTTTGAGCAAAAAAGGGCTCTTAACCGAACTTTTTATAAGCAGGCGGTTAATCAAGAATATCGTAACGTGCAAGAGGCTACCAAGGCATTTTATATGGCACATTGAGCTTTGCATTCTGGTCTTTGAAAGAGGGAAAGTTTGTCTTAAATCAATATTAGGCAAAGCTGGAAATCTGTGCTTTAGTCAGAAAAAGTGTACGCATAAACTAAGAATGCGTAGGCTATGGCAGCCCTTAGACGGGCTTTCTAAAGATGAAAGGTAAAGAGGAATGCAGAAGAATTTTGCTGTCATTGCTTTAAGTGCCATTTTTTTGACAAATACATCTTGTTTTGCAGCCTCTGCTAAGCAAGGGGAAATACCTTCAAAACAAACCGCTGCTGAGAATGCCAAGTCGCTTCGGGAAAAAATTCGGATGTTGCAGGATCGGGTAAAGGCTGGCGATCAACAGGCGATGCTCGATTTAGGGGGCTTTTATGAAAGGGGCAATGGCGTTCTAAAATCCCCTGCCAAAGCGGTAAAACTTTATTATAAAGCTGTCCGCAGAGGCAATATTCAGGCCGAGGTTCGTTTAGGCACATTATATTTTGACGGCAGAGGCGTTCGCCAAAATGATGCGAAAGCCATTGAGTATTTTCAAAAAGCGGCAGATAGAAATGATCCTTATGCCATTTCTTCTTTAGCCTATGCGTATGCAAATGGGCGTGGCGTGCCCCAAGATTCCAATAAAGCGGCTTTATTGTTCCGTGAAGCTTCAGATTTGGCCAAAATTCAGTCAGACGCCCGTTTGTCTGAAGAGGCGAATGAAAAAGCAGAAGCGCTTGAAGAAAAAAAAGCGGAAAGCCACACCTATTATAAACAGGCGATCAATCAGGAATATACGAATGTGCAAGAGGCAACGAAGGAATTTTACAGGGCGCATCCAAAATTGCACTCTGAGAATTAAGGGTTTCCTAAGGTAATCTTTATTGCCAGAAGGGAGCATTGCCTCCTCTAAAACAGAAACTTTTTTCGGGGATTTTTGCCACGCCATTTTTATGTTTTTGCAACGATCTATCCTTCTTTCAAAACTTTTTTTACCTTAATGACGGGTAGACGCCATGGAATACGCAAATTGCGTTTGAAAGCGGATTGTGAGGAAAGGCCGGAAAATATGTTTGGAAAACAAATTTATGCTGTTTTGGCATTGAGTGCCGTTTTTTTGACAGGGACAAGCGCTTTGGCCGAAGATTTCGTAGATCAGCGTGTCGATCAAGCCATGGATAAAGCGGAAAGTGCTGAAATCAAGGCTTTGCAAGAAGAAGCAAATGGCGGAGATGCCTCTGCTCAGCTAGAGCTTGGAACGCTTTATCAAAATGGCCAAGGCGTGCCTCAAGATAACGCCAAGGCCGCAGAATTATGGACAAAAGCGGCCAATCAGGGACTTGCAGCTGCACAGTTCAATCTCGGGCTTTTATATCAAAATGGGGATGGTGTGCCCAAGGATACGGCAAAAGCGGCGGAATGGTACCAAAAAGCAGCCGATCAAGGCGATGCCGAGGCGCAATTTTCCCTCGCCCTCCTTTACGTTCAAGGGCAAGGTGTTAAAAAGAGTCCGCCAGAAGCAGCAAGACTATATCAAAAGGCGGCCGATCAAGGGCATGAAAAGGCAAAAAAGGGATTGGAAGGGCTTTATCAACAGCATCCAGACTTGCGCCCAAAAAGCCCGTAATTATCCATAAAACGAACTTAAATGAAAATTAAATAAAAGCCTGATGGGCATTGAAAGGGAAGCAGGAATGCTGAGAAAAAGTCTGAGTGCATCGGAAATCTCTTTTTTGGAGCAGGAAGCAGAATCAGGAAATGCCGAAGCGCAATTCCATTTAGGTTTTTTGTATGAAAAAGGGCATGTTTTGCCTCAAGATTATGCAAAGGCAGAAGCTTTTTACCAAAAAGCGGTCGATCAAGGCCATGTAAACGCCCAGTATAATTTGGGCGTTTTATATGCGCATGGCATGGGTAATTATGTCAAAGCCCTCGCCCTTTGGGAAAAGGCGGCAGCCCAAGGCGATCTTAAGGCATTTTCGAGCCTTGGTTTTCTCTATGCAAATGGACAGGGTGTGTCTCAAAATTATGGCAAAGCTGCTGAATTTTGGGAAAAAGTCGCTGAAAAAGGCGATGTGCAGGCGCAGCTTAATCTCGGGCTTTTATACGAAAATGGGGACGGCGTGCCTCAGAGCTATTCGAAAGCCGCCGATTTTTATCAAAAAGCCTCGGACCAAGCCTATGCGCCTGCCCAATTCAATCTCGGCAGGCTTTATCACGAGGGAAAAGGTGTCCCTCAAAATGAGACGGATGCTGTGGCCTTTTATGAACGGGCAGCCCGTCAGAATTATCCGCAGGCGCAATATCATCTCGGGCTTTTATACGATAACGGAGAGGGTGTGCCCCAAAGCGCCTCTCAAGCGGCGGAATATTATCAAAAAGCCGCAGAGCAGGGCTATGCCAAGGCGCAATATAATTTGGCGATTGCCTATGATAATGGGGATGGCGTGCCCCAAAGCCATGCAATAGCGGTTGAATGGCTTGAGAAAGCAGCCCAGCAGGGACATGCGCTCGCACAGCATAATTTAGCGCTTTCCTATGAAAATGGCGAAGGGGTTCTTCAAAATTCTGAGAAAGCGGCCGAACTCTATCAAAAGGCGGCCAATCAAGGCTATGCGCCTGCGCAATATAATCTTGGCCTCCTTTATGCCAAAGGGGAAGGCGTGCCTCAAAATGAGGTGAAAGCAGCGGAATTTTACCTGCTTGCCGCTCGTCAGGGCGATGCTGAAGCGCAGTCTAATCTCGGGCTTTTATATGAGAATGGCAGAGGCGTGCCTCAAAGCCATGAAAAAGCGGTCGAATGGTATCAAAAAGCGGCAGAACAAGGCGATGTTGAGGCACAATATAATCTTGCTTTGTCCTATGAGAATGGCGAAGGCGTGCCCCAGAGTCACGAAAAAGCAGCGGAATTTTACCAGCTCGCAGCTGATCAAGGCTATGCGCCTGCGCAATATAATCTTGGTTTTGCCTATCAAAATGGAGATGGCGTGCCACAAGATTCTGAAAAAGCGGCTGAACTTTGGAAAGAAGCGGCCGACCAAGGCGATGAGGATGCGCAGGCGGCTCTGTCAGAACTTTATATGGCCCATCCAGAATTACGGGATTAAGCGGTGGAAAAGGCAGGGAGGCAGAGGCTTATGGGGAAGAAAATCACACTTTCTGTCTGCCTGGCGGGAGTTTTCTTTTTGACTGGCACGGTTTGTTTTGCAGGAGAAAGGGCTGTTATTGCGGAAACAGAAGGCAAGCTTTCGGAAATTTCCACATTGACGGAATTAGCTGAAACAGGCGATGCCAAAGCGCAATATGCCCTCGGCATACGTTATCAGAATGGCGATGGGGTAGAGCAGGATTCTGCTAAGGCGGTTTCTTTGTTTCGGGATGCCGCTAAGGGAGATAATGCCAAGGCGCAGTTTCTTTTAGGCCTGTTTTATACAGAAGGGATTGAGGGGCTGCCACAGGATTTTCATCAAGCTGCAGAGCTGTATAAAAAGGCGGCAACGCAGCATTTTGCGCCTGCTAAAGAGGCGTTGCAAAAATTGTATAAAGTCCATCCAGAACTACGTTCTTGAGAGGAGATAAAACATGAAACGGAACGCTAAAAAATGCCTCTAAATAGATTCAAAAAGTCCTTTGGGGCATTGTTGCTTGCCAGCACGCTTTTGATGACGGGCACAAATTGCCAGGCACATCAAGCGCATCTAAAAACAAAGGCTTGGTCGTTGGATTTGGGCATTGTCAGGATTGTCCCTGTGGTGACTTTTCTCCCCATTGTCACCGTTCCGTTTTTGATAATTCCTTCCGTTAAGGAAAACCCAGAGTATAGGGGGTTTGATAATCTTTTGTGGGGAAGACTTTATAATGAAGGTTTCATCGGTATTCCCCAAGATTCTGCCAAAGCAGCGGAATATTATCAAAAGGCAGCGGGGGAAGGGAATGCCGAGGCGCAAATGAATTTAGGCTTTTTGTATGATGTTGGTCGAGGCGTACCCCAAAATTATGAAAAAGCCGCCGAATATTACCAAAAAGCCGCAAATCAGGGGGATGCAGCCGCTCAGTGTAATTTAGGTATTCTCTATGAGAATGGCCAAGGTGTGCCTCAAAATTATGAGAAAGCGGCGGAATATTATCAAAAAGCAGCAGATCAGAAGAATGCAAACGCTCAGTATCATTTAGGTCTTCTTTATGAGAATGGCCAAGGAGTGTCGAAAAATCATGAAAAAGCGATTGAATTATGGCACAAGGCTGCCAATCAAGGGCAAAAAAAGGCTAAAAAAGCGTTAGAAAATCTAACCTCTGGTGTTCAGGACGCTCAAACCGTTTCCCCGGCTCCGAAAAAAGAGGTTTCGGACTCTTTAGGGGACGATACGATTCCAGATTTGACAAAAAAAGCTGACGCTGGAGAAAGAGATGCGCAACTCATGCTCGGTCTTCTTTATGTGATTGGAGAAGGCGGTGTTCCTCAAGATATTCCCAAAGGGATCGCTTATTTGCAGAAAGCTGCCGATCAAGGAGATTCAATTGCGCAAGTCTGTTTGGGATTGGTTTATCAAGTGGGCGCCCCAGGTGTGCCAAAAAATGAGATAAAAGCTCTGGATATTTTTCTCCAAGCCTTGAAACAGGCTGGAGGGCAAGAGGAGGAATGATGCGTAAAGTTCAGAAGGGGAGAAGAAGCCCCCAAACCTATATTGGGACGTTTTTTCTTGCCAGCATGCTCTTGATGGCAGGGACAAATGTCTCAGCGGAAACGCTGGAAAAGTCCGCCCGCCCTTCTTTGAGTTTCTTTGCCTTTTTTCCAACTTTTGTTCTTCCGCCACTTATTGTTTCGATTGTTCCCTCATCGTTGGTTTCCGTTGTTCAAGGTAAGTTTTCAAAGCCTGCGGACGATGAAGAGGCCAAAGTGGCGCAGAAAGAGGGGGCAGCTCAAACAACAATTTTCCAAGAAGAGGCTTCTGAGTTAGCAGCGTCTGAAAGTGAAACGCCTTCAGAGGAAACGGCAAAGCCAGAGACGGAAAAAACAGACGAGACTTCAGATACAGGGGATTCCTCGGCTGAAACAACTTCTGAAGCCGAAACGGAAAGTGAAGAAACAGCCCCGCCCGAGAGCGCCTCCGCCTCAAGCGAAACAACAGAAGTGGCAGAGGCTTCTTTAGAAGAAAAGGCAGAAGCAGGGGATGCAGAGGCCCAATATGATTTAGGTGTCAGCTATGAGAAGGGGAAAGGGGTTCCTCAAAATCACCAAAAGGCTTTGGAGCTGCTGAAAAAATCCGCCGCACAGGGGAATGAGAAGGCTAAAGAGGCCTTGGAAGCCGTTGCTGCACATTCAGACGCTTCTGGAGAGAATGAGGCGTATCTTCCTTCTAAGGAAATGCGGGCAATGATACACCGCGCAGAGATGGGAGATCCTCTCTCTCAGAGTTTGGTAGGGTTTTCTTACGAGATGGGAAAAGGCGTTACCCGCAATCATGCAAAGGCTGTCGAATGGTATCAAAAAGCAGCGGATCAGGGTGATGAAGAGGCCAAGGCGGAACTTAAAAAAATGAAAGCGCAAAAAGCCGCTTAGGGGAACAGGCCTTGTTGGGATTTCACCTTGTGCCTTAAAGTGGAAAATCGGTATATTCAGGTCTCACCGCAGGCCGAGAGAAAAAGGGAAAGAGCATGATGCGTCAGAAAATTGTTGGGATAGCCTTGGTGGCAAGTGCCTTACTGTTTACCAGCTCAAACAGCTTTGCACAGGAAGAGGACGATTATACATCTGGCCTTACCCAGCCAACAGATGCTTCAAATGCCTTGCCAGACCCGTCAGAGTCTTCGGCAGAATCTACGCCTGATGCGTCTTCGGAAGCCGAGCCACCGCCACCGGCAGAGGATATTTCGAGCCTTTCCGCTATTCAGGAAAAAGCGGAAAAAGGTAATTTTGACGCCCAGTATAATTTAGGTGTTCTCTATGCTGAGGGCGGAAAAGGCCTCAAGCAAGACCCTGAAAAAGCGGTCGAATGGTGGCAGAAAGCGTCAGATCAAGACCAAATGCAGGCGCAATATAATCTCGGCCTTGCTTATGAGGAAGGGATCGGGGTGAAGCAGGATTTCACTAAAGCCGCCGAGTTTTATGGCAAAGCTGCCGATCAAGGCGACAAAGAGGCGCAGTATAATCTTGGCATTCTTTATGAAGAGGGCAGAGGCGTGCCTCAAGATTCTGCCAAAGCGGCGGAATGGTGGCAAAAAGCGGCTAATCAGGGGGATTTAGAATCTAAACAGGCCTTGGTAAAACTCTATAAATTACACCCGAATTTACGCCCTCAAACTTAGTCTTTTTAAAAGAGATTAAGTAAAAAATATTAAGCGTGGATTTAAAAACGGCCTCCTGTTTTGGGAGGCCGTTCTTGTTTTAAAAGCTTATTTAGAGATTAGTTTTGAGGCGGATAGACACTGCCTTTTTCAAACCCAACGCCGTGTTTTTGAAATAGCGCCTCAAGATTTTCTCGGAAATTTGGCGCATGAGGCGCTTCTTTCTCGAGGGGCAGGCCGAGTGCGCTGGCCTCACTGTTAATAAATTCTTTCGAGCCTTTCACGAGAATAGCGAGCCAAGCATCGAAATATTTTCCCTCATCAATTTTAGCAAGAGGGGCTTTTTCCAAAAGTTCAAAAGCGCCCATCGGGTCTTCCTTCGCCAATTCTTTGAAATGCATAATGCCAGAGACGTAAAAGCGATAAAGCGCATTAAGAGATTTCTGTCGATCTTCCAAAGACGCTTCGTGGGGAAAGAAGGAGTACAGATCCCAATATTCATCGCACCGTAATAATCTCAGCGGTTCGACATAATAGGCAGCAAAATCGAGGTCAGTCATAATTACCCTTTCAGCTTTTCATTCTTTAACCTTGGAATCTATCTTTATTTAAAAACAAGCTTTAGTCTATGAAAATGATGAAAAAGCCCCCTAATGGGGAGGCAAGAAAGGTGAGCGGAAATGCGTAAGAATCTTTCAAAAACGGCTTTGGCGCTGGGATTTATCGCCCTGACAGGCACGGGCTGTTTGTCCAATGTTAAAAAATATCCTTCAGCGCCAACAGATTCTCCTGCCACAATACCGCTTGATCTGCCTTCCTTAAAGGCAAAAGCGGCCGAAGGCGTGGCAGAGGCGCAGTATCATCTTGGCGCTTTGTATGAGGAGGGGCAAGGTGTCCCTCAAAATCAGGCCAGAGGCTTAGCGTTGTATCAAGCCGCCGCTGCGCAGGATTATGCGCCAGCCGAATATAGCCTTGGCAGTCTTTATGAGGTTGGCAGAACCGTTTCTCAAAATTTGGCGAAAGCCGTTGATCTGTACCAAAGAGGCGCAGCGCATGGCGATGACAAGGCGCAATATGCTCTTGGAGAATTGTATCGGGCGGGTCGGGGGGTGTCCCAGAATTATGCCAAAGTAGCGGAATTTTGGCAGAAATCCGCCTTGCAGGGGAATGCAGATGCACAATATAATCTCGGTCTGCTTTATCAGAAAGGGCAAGGCGTGCCTTTAAATTATTTCCGCACAGCCGAGCTTTGGGAACAATCGGCCAGACAAGGCAATGCCGGGGCGCAATTCGGGCTGGCTGGCTTGTACGGCAGCGGTAATGGGGTTGCGATGGATCAGGCCAAGGCCACAGAACTGTATCAAAAAGCGGCGGAACAGGGATATAGTCCTGCGCAATATACGCTTGGGGTGATTTATCATAATGGCCAAGGCGTTTCGCAAAATTCGGCGAAAGCCGCAGAACTTTGGGAACAGGCAGCGAATCAAGGCAATTCGCAGGCGCAAATGTGCTTAGGCGGTTTATATGTCAACGGATCAGGCGTGCCTCAGGATTACCGTAAAGCGGCAGAGCTGTATCAGAAAGCGGCCAGCCAAGGCAGTTCGTCAGCGCAGAAGGCTTTAGAGTCTTTGTACCAAGCCCAGCCTGATTTGCGTCCTTAAAGTGAAAATGGCAACTTTATGAAAGTCAGAAGAGGAAGAAAAGAGAAAGGTATGCGTAAATTTTTTGCAGGAACGGCTTTGCTGGCGGGGGCTGTGTTTTTAACGGGCACGAGCTGTTTTGCTGGATCGGCCAAAGAGGCTTTTCCGCCATCTTCTAAGCTTCTCACGGCAGGAAGCGCCGATATCCCCACGCTGGAGCATCAGGCGGAGGCTGGCAAAGCAGAGGCGCAATACCGTTTGGCAGTGGCTTATGCAAATGGCGATGGCGTGATTCAAGATTCAGCAAAGGCCGTAGAATTTTATCAGAAAGCAGCAGACCAAGGTGATGTCAAAGCCCAATCAAGCTTAGGTTTTGTCTATGTCTCAGGCAAAGGCGTTGAACAAAATTACCGTAAAGCAGCGGAATTTTTTCAAAAAGCCGCCGATCAGGGAAATGCAGAGGCGCAATATAATCTCGGCCTTTTATATGAACAGGGGCAGGGTGTCCCCCAAAGCTATCCTAAAGCCGCAGAATGGTATCAAAAGGCAGCGGATAAGAATTACAGTATGGCGCAATCGAGCCTTGCGGTGCTTTGCGTGGACGGCAAAGGCGTGCCGCAGGATTACGGTAAAGCCGCAACGCTTTTAGAAAAAGCGGCAGAACAGGGAAACGCCGAGGCGCAATATAATTTGGCGGTACTGTATGCGCATGGTGATGGGGTGAATAAGGATGCGCTAAAGGCCAAAGCGCTTTTGGAAAAAGCCAAGGCGCAAGGAAATTTGCAGGCGCAAGAGCTTCTCGGCCTGTTAGCGCAGGAGGGAAAAGAACCCTCACAAAAATCTACAAATCCAGAGAAAATGTCTTCCAAAGAAGCCAAAAAAGAAGACGTAGAAACGCAGTTTAATTTAGCACTTTTATATCAAAATGGAGACGGGGTTTCCCAGAGTTACAGCAAGGCAGCAGATTATTACGCCAAGGCCGCAGAGAAAAATTATGCGCCTGCCCAGTCCAATCTTGGTGTTCTTTTCGCAACAGGCAAAGGCGTGCCACAGGATAAAGTCAAAGCAGTCGAGCTTTTCCAAAAGGCAGCCAAACAAGGTAATGCGAGCGCCCAATATTGCCTCGGCACAGCCTATGAGCGTGGCGAGGGAGTCACGCAAAATTATGATAAGGCTTTGCTTTATTATAAAAAGGCTGCCAGCCAAAATCTGGCCGTTGCGGAGAAGGCCCTTGAAACGCTCCGTAAATCCCATCCAGAATTACATCATTAAAGAGGATAGAAATGTTGAAAAAGGGAAGTTTAATGGGGGCTTTGGCCTTAGGGGCGTTTTTTCTGACAAATCTGCCAGCCAATGCTGTTCCTGTGCCAAATTCGGAGATTGCCAGCTTTGCTGCTTTGGAACAGCAGGCGGTTTCAGGCGATGCCAAAGCGCAATATCAGCTCAGTATTTTATATGAAACAGGGAAGGGAGCGCCCAAGAATTACGAAAAAGCAGCGGAACTCTTGCAAAAATCTTCAGCGCAGGGCTTAGCCGAGGCGCAGTTTGCGCTTGGCGCAATTTATGAAGAAGGGCGAGGCGTGCCTCAGAGTGATGAACAGGCCGCAGAATGGTGGCTGAAAGCCGCAGATCAGGGACTTGCCAAGGCACAATTTAATTTAGGCCATCTGTATGAAGATGGCAGAGGCGTGCCCCAAAATGATGCTAAAGCCTTAGAATTTTATCAAAAATCAGCGGATCAAGGATCTGCTGAGGCGCAGTATAATCTCGGCGGTCTTTATTTGCGTGGCAAAGGTGTCGCGCAGAGTGACGTACAATGTGCAGCATGGTGGCAGAAGGCAGCAGATCATGGCTTAAAAAGGGCAAAAACAGGTCTCAAGAAACTCTATAAGGCGCATCCAGATTTAAAGTCTAAAAAATAGGCTGGATTGGGATTAAATGCTTTGTCAAAGGAATGAAAGAGGTAAAGAAATGCGTAAAACGCTTATCAAAGGAGCTTTAGCGATAGGGACTTTGTTTTGTGCAAGCTCAATGTGCCGGGCGGAGAGTGTAAAACAGCCTATTATAGCGCAAGCCTCGCCTACCGAGAACGCAAAAATCGCTGTTTTGGAAAAAGAGGCGGCTTCAGGTGATGTGAAAGCGCAGTTTAATTTAGGGCGCTTATATGATGAAGGGGACACAATTCCCCAAGATTACGCCAAAGCAGCTCAATATTATCAGAAAGCAGCGGATAAAGGCTTGATTCAAGCGCAATTCAATCTTGGTAATTTATACGATAAAGGGCAAGGCGTGCCCCAGAATTATTCCAAAGCGATTACCTATTACCAAAAATCCCTCGATCAAGGTTATGAACCTGCCAGAGACGCTTTGGACGAAATTTATGAAAACCATCCAGACCTAAAACCAGAGGATAATTCCTAGCAAAAAGGCTATTTTGTATGCGTCAGAAGCGTTCCTTTGGTATTTTTGTTTTGATTGGTCTTGTGTCTTTGATGGGGGCTATCGGCTTTGCTGTTTTGATGCAGCATCTGCTAGCGCCAGTCGCTTCGGAAGAGGCTTCCTCGAGCGCTTCTTTTGTTACGACACAGGAAACGCAAAGCCCCACTGAATCAGAGAGGACCGTTCAGAAGCGGAGCATAGCGCAGATGCAAGAACCGCTCCCTGATATTCCTGCTTTGAAACAAAAAGCGGAAGCAGGGGACGCCAAAGCGCAATTTGATTTAGGGCTTCTATATGTGGAAGGTATTGGTATGTCTCATAATGAGGCAAAAGCCGTAGAATGGTGGCGGAAAGCAGCAGATCAAGGGGATAGAGATGCTCAATATAGTTTAGGTATTTTGTATTATTCAGGCCGAGGTGTGAAACAAGATTACACCGAAGCAGCGAAATGGTTTGAAAAGGCAAGCCAGCAGGGCTTTAAAGAAGCCCAGCATATGTTGGGGGTTATGTACCTGATGGGGAGAGGTGGCCTACCTAAAAATCATGAAAAAGCAAGAGAGCTTTTTTAAAAATCAGCGGATCAGGGCTATGCTAAAGCAAAAATAGCCTTAAAATTCTTTAGTTTTGGGCATCCAGATTTAGTTCCAGAAAAGTAATTAAAAAATTCTTTTTAGGTCACTTAACTCTCCTTAGGATCGGGGAGATGTTCGAGCTGTTCTGTGAGGGAGGTAGCTAAGGCTCGGATTTTAACCCATTCGGGAGAGTAAAGGCAGTCCTCTATCGTGTCATAGGCGCTATCCCCCGGAAGCTCCATAGCCTGTTCTACAAACTCGGTCATATCATCTCTGAGGCGAGGGGGGAGTTTATCGTAATAGGTTTCGAGCCATTCATCTACGGTGTAGTCGTCTAAAGCAAAGGCACACATTTCTGCTGCGCTAGAGGCAAAAAATTCGTCTCCATAAAAAGATCTTTTCTGATGATCCAAATCGGAAAAGTCCTTAATAATTTCTTTTACGAGATCGAACCAATTAGGGGGTCTTTTCATTTCTTCACCTCATTTCGGTGGATAGACGTTTCCTTTTTCAAATCCTACGCCATGTTTTTGGAAATAGGCAGTAAGATTTTTGCGATAGTCAGGAGAGAAAGGTTCATCGGAATCTAAGGGGATACCAAGGCGACTGGCCTCTGTTTCAATAAAGAAATCAGTTCCCCTTACTCGCAGAACCATCCAAGCATCATGATATTTGTTAAGATCAACGGCTGCCCAAGGCGCATTTTCTAAAAGTTTAAATGCTTCCATAGCGTTATTTTTGTCAAAATCTTCAAATTTCATAATGCCAGAATGGTAAAAGCGATAAAGTGCATTAAGCGCTTTCTGGCGCTCAAGAAAGGACTCTTCTTCTGGGAAAAGCCAATATGTATCCCAATACTCAGGATATCGTAGGAATTTTACGGATTCAGCGTAGTAGTTATAAAAATCTTCGTCTGTCATTCAATTCTCCTTGGGATCTGGGAGATGTTCGAGCTGTTCTGTGAGGGACGCAGCTAACGCTCTGATTTTAACCCATTCGGGAGAATAGAGAGAATCTTCGAGTGTCTCATAGGCGCTATCCCCCGGAAGTTCTATAGCCTGTTCTACAAATTCCGTCATATCATCTCTGAGACGAGGGGGAAGTTTGTCGTAATAGGTTTCAAGCCATTCATCTACGGTGTAGTCATCCAAGGCACACGCACACATCTCTCCTGTGCTTGCAAGGAGACCGTCACGGCCATTAAACGCTTTTTCTAAAAATTCTAAATCAGAGAAGTCTTTAATGATTTCTTTGACGAGTTTGAACCAATTAGGGGGTCTTTGTTGTTCTGTCATAATTAAATTCCTCATAGGGGATATGTGCTTCGGCGGAGCTTTGTTTTACAGGATTGCCATCTTTATCTCGATAGGTTCCGTTTTGGTTACGTTTGGTATAGGGTTTTCGGCGGTAGCTTTGAGGCATTTTAGGATGGCCTTCCATAACTCGAACGTGATTATTTGTATTATTTGGTTCATACCAAATCACGCCAGCATCATCTTTTTGTTTTTTCCTGCTTTCACAACCCAATCCTCTGGGACGCCTTTAGGACGTTTTGCAAAAAGTTCAGGGTTGCGTTCTTGAGTTTCTCTAAGGCGTGCAGCCTGTTTTTCTTCTGGTGTTGGTTCGGATATGTTTTCATTATTTGTTTCAGTTTGTCTATCATTATTTTTTTTCTTTCGTTGTTGTCGTTTTTTGTTCAGATTCCGCCTCTGTTTGAGGTTTTGCCTCTTGGGAGGTGGCAGGGCTTGCCTCTTTCTCGGAGGGGTCGCTGAGCGGTTTTGGCGCTTCGCTTTTGCCGAGAGGGGTAGGCTCTGTTTTGGGAGAGATTTGCTTGCTTGGTTTAGAGCTGCGAACCGCCTTATAGACGGTTTCAATTCCTTTTCGGATGAGCTTTTTTTGCACCTTGCTACTGGCGGCTTTTGCTGCCAGTTCCGCAGGTAACGCTACTTCTCCTTCCCCCGGAACAAGTAAATTTAAGCCCATTCCGGCGTATTCAGTCGCATCTAACAGGCCATTGAGGATTTTGGTGCTTTGTTCAAGGGACGCTTCCTCTTCAGGTGACAAATCGCTTTCTTGGCGATTTTCTGTCTTGTTGCTTTCTGCGGTTTGGGAAGTGGCTTGAGAATTTTCTTCCTTTTTAGATTTTTCTGCTGTTTTTTCTAAAGCAGGCGAGGGAGAGGATGTACTAGCCCCTGCTTCGCCCATGTCTTTCTCTGCAAAAGTCCCATCGGAGAGGCGGGGATGTTCTGCCTCTTCCCAAAGGGCATCTGCTGCGCCTTTGGGATCTGGAGGATTGGTTTTTGTCTCTTCCGCCGTTGGTTGCGGCAAAGGGCGTGAGAGGTCAAGGCTGGCATAAAGGCTGTTTTTCTCATGTTGCAGGCGCTCCCGTGCCTCTTCTGGTGAAAGGATACCGTTTTTGAGATTGATGCCATCAATTTCCGCTTTGCTTTTTTCAAGGCTGGCCTGTTCTTGGGGATCAAGCTGCCAGAGCGGTTTAAACTCAAAAGAAAGCGCTGGATCGATTTCGCCCCAGAGATTGAGCTGACAGAGTTTAAAAATCTGATGCAGGACAGGGCGTAAATTCGCCTGCTGAAAGGCTTTGATTTCATCATAGAAAACACGGATTTCCCCTTCTGAAGAGGCGTTCAGACCCTTGGGGGTAACGCCAAACAGCTTCACGAGTGGAATGCCAGGGATTGCGGCCTGTGCCTCCATTGACTGAGATTGCAGCGCATCCAGTCCGCCAAGCGGTGTGGAGATGATTTTAATGTCTTCGCTTTCTTTATCAGCGATAATCGTGTCTTGTCCTTCGGAAAGGGCTTGTAAAAGCTTTGCTCGTCCTGTGAGGCCAGAGGCATTGACAAAACCGCCGAATACATCATCAGCAGGGGCGCTCATATTCGCGGCCATATCGGTTTGCAGAACGAGTTTGGAAAAATTCGCTACAATATTGGCAACAGAATTGCGGATACGCAGATAATTATGGGCGTAGGGTTTTAACTGCTGGGTTAAAGAAAGCCCGCCAAAATTAAAGGCAGGCTTGAGCAAATCTGAAACTTCATACGGTACCATCTGTAACAGGCGAGAGCGGTGAACCAGTACGCCTTGCACCCACCAATGTAGGGGCTTGTAATAATCGGGCGCAAGCGGATTGTCCGCACGGTAGCTGTTAGGGGTCATCCAAATCGGCTCAATCAGGCGCAGTTCTTTTAAACTGTCTTTTGCAATTCCGTTTGGGGTCGCTGAAAGCGGTATTTTCTGCTCTTCGCTGGTGAGTGGATCGCCCTCAATCTCAATCCAGAGATGCGCAATGCCGTAAAGGAGCGATTGCTCCATCATTTTTTGCAGGAGAGAGCGGACATTCAGTCGTTCAAACTCATTTTCAATTTCTTTAAGCCGTTGCGCTGTTTTGTTTGTTGTATTGCCGTTATAGGGCAGGGCGCTTTCGCCAGTTGATTGAAAGCTAATCCATTCTCTGGAGGCTTCACGGGCAATCACATGGCACGGCTTGCGAAGTTCGGGACGGTTGGCCATTTCCGCAAGACTTGGATAGCCAAGGAAAACAAGCCCATCTTCAAAGGCCGCTTTTAGAATACCGCTTTGGGAAAGGCTGTTTTGTGCCCAATCGGTCAAGGCTGGCGCAGCGGAAAGGGCGCAATCCATGCCGATTTGAGCTGTTCTTTCGCCTTCAATCTCGCCCCGAACATTCGGAGGCGCTTGATAAGGCGCATAGAGATTTTGAAGAAATCCTTGCTCTTTTGGCGTGTTTAAAAGCGTTTCCGCCTGCCATTGCGCAAAGCGTCTGGAGGGGGTCTCTTTTGCTTGTGTCACATTGGTGTTTGGTGGCGTTAAAGAGGGGTCTGTTTCTGTTGGTATTGTCTTTTTCCAAAATGGAAAAAGTTTGAGATAAGATTTTAGATTAAGCATTTAAGGGCCTATTATTTTAGATTTAAGTTAATAAGAGATTTATTTGTTTTTTACTTTTGTTTATTTATCGTTTTATTTAGAAAAACGTACGGTAGCGTTTTTCTAAAAATCTTTGCACGCAGAAGAAGTTTGGGGCTATGAAATGGGTGCAAGAAGTGCTGTAAATACAGCCAAGGGAGAGAGGTTTTTGTTGAAACCTTCTGGAGAAGAATCCCTTGCAGCGCACAGATGCTGGCGCTATTTACCGATAGACATGAATTGAGGGAATTTTGACAAATTTTTTACCACATTTCTTCTCCGCCGAATGGGTCAATCAGCATGAAGCGATGATTATGATGCATGCGGCAGGTATTCAAATTATCTCCTCTGTTTTGCAAAGTGTTTCAGGGGTTGCCACCTTATTTGTGATGGGCGGTATTATGTGGATGCAGGTGCGTGCCCAGCAGCAGCAGGTTTCCCTTTCAGAAAAGACGCATGCAGTAACGGAACAGACCTACCGTGTTGCGCAAATCCAAAAAGATATGACCCATAGCCAATATGAAACCAGCATGATTCAAATCCGTTGGAATGTTTGGCGGAGCTATGATTCGCAAGTGTCAGAGGTTCTTAATCAAATCCGTTCCGTCTTGCAGGGGCAATCTGATGATCGGGATGAGGCGCTTGATATTTATTCGCAGCTTCATTCTGCCGGGTATCAGCTTGTCTGGACTTTTGGCGCACAGCCTGTTGGCGAACAGGTGAGTGAGATTGACAGCGGTCTTGGCGTTTTACTGCGGGCTGTGTGCGTCAAGGCCAATACAGGTCGAACCGATTTAAATACGAGTTTTTTCCTTTCCTCCCGTGTTAAAGATCAGGAAGTCACGCAGGAGCAAATTGACCTTTGGAAAGAATATGCCCCCCGTATTACGTCTGCTTTAGATAAAATTGTTCAAAATATTGGGCCTTTCATGCAGATTAAAGACCCATTTTTGGTGCATCAGGCAGGGGAGGAACAGCCTGAAACTGATGGAGAAGAAAATATGTCCGATGCGCCAGAAGAGATTTTTGAGATGCCTTCACGAGAAGATGTGCCTAGGGCACAGCCTGCCTCCTCTGCGCCTCCTGTTGCTTTAAAGCCAGTGCCGGAAGAGATTTTGCCTGCGCCAATGCCTATAAACGCTCCTGAAAAGATGGCGGTCGAAAGCCGAGAGAAGGAGGAGGCGCGCGCCAAATTTTAAAAAAGAAATTCCGCCTTTAGAAGAGATTGATTTTACCCTTAAAAAAGGGTGAGATGAAATAGATCTGTTTTTGAAAGAAAACGCTGACAATCTTCTTTTAAGGGAGAGGAATAATGGAAAAAGGTTTAAGATCGAAAGATTTTTTTAAAGGTCTGCTGGTCTCCGCAGTGGGGTTTGCTGTTTATAAATATCTCCGCCATAGGCAAGAGACGCATGCGCTTCTCTCCCATTGTTTTAAAAGTCTGGCAAACGCCAAAAAGACGGCTACTCCTTTAGAAGATGCGCCGGATATGTCGATCCTTTTTCTCAATTTTTTAACAACGCAACAGCCAGAAGTGATGGCGGCTTTTTTAAAATTGATTCGGATTAGTCAAACGCCTCTTGAGAGCTATATTGCCGCCTTTGAACATCCAGTGCATCGGACAAAATTTAAAAGTATCTTGGCCGATATTTCTTTTATGGTGTTTGAATGTTCTAAAATTCCAGAAGGCGAGGGAAAGGAAAGCGCAGAATTATTTATTCGAGATGCTTATGTGCCCAGACTTTTGAATGATCTTTCTGATTTAAGCCATGAAATTGAAGCGCTATGAGATAATTCGAGGGATTGAGAGAGAGAAAAGACGCCTCTCTCTTTCGTTTTTTGATAAAAAGGGCGTACAAAGGCTAAAGTATAGAATATCTTTTTAGCATGTTGAGGGTGGATGAACGGTTTTTTTACGCTCGATCAGAGCTTGTCTCTTCTGATTATCGTGACTTTTCTCGGGATTGTGCTTCTTTGGTTTGCGGCTCGGGCCGTTCGGGCGATTGCGCGCGAGATGTATCATGTTGCACGGACGCAGGAAAATATTGCCAGAGAACAGTTTGAAAATGATTTAATCCGAACACGATGGCAGGTCTGGCGGAGCTATACCAATGAAATTATCGGCTTGGCAGACTGGTTTAACCAAATTCGATCTGCTTATATCAAAGATCCGAATGCTGATCTCGTGATTAAATATGACCAAAATGGCGCAGAAATGATCTGGGCGTTTGGGTATGAGGAAATCGGCGTTGAGGTCAGCACAATGGGCGAAATTGTTGAAAATTTGATGACGCAAATCCGTCCGCCAATGGCTAAGCTCAGAGAAGCTTGGAAATTGGAAGGGGCAGAGCGTGAGATTGAAATTCATAAAAGCTGGTCAGAGGTTGAAAATATTTGGGACAGTGTTTCTCCCCGGATTTTACGCAAGCTCAAAGAGATTGAGTTAAAAATTCGTGCTAAAATGCCGCTTCATACGGAACCGCTTCCGCTCAAAGAGCGGGAACGTCTTAACCGAAAATGGCTAAAAGCTGAACAGTCCCGGCAGAAAAAACCTTTTTGGAATTTTTTCCGCAGAGAGAAAAAAGAGAATGATTCCATTCTGAAATTATAGGATTTTTTACAAAGATGCGAAAAATGTTAGGAAAGTAGGCATGAGTTTCGAGATGACACCGACAATCTATTCAAAATTACGTAAAAATGAGATCCCGATTGCCGTTGGTGCTTCTTCTTGGGGTGGTTTGACCTTTACGCTGTTCGAAGTGGCGCATACAGGTTTTTTGGTTGCTTTTTTAATTTCTTTTTTACCGGGGCTAGCAATGGCTTTTTTTACTAAAAATTTTATGAAATCTCACCATGAGGAGGATGTGGAGGAGGCGACGCATAGCTTAAATGAAGAGCTGCATGAAACGCAGATTGAAATTAAGCATCTTAATGATAATTTTCATGATTTTTCAGAGCATCTTTCAGAGCTTTTGGCAGGGCAGCGTTCAGCACCGCAGAATGTCTCTTCTTCCAAAGTGATCGCTGCCTATGAGCCGCCAACAGATGAGGCGCTGACAAGTCTTTCAGATAATTTAAAAACCCATCAGAAAATTCATAAATCTTTTGCGCTTTGGCAAGAATATAAGCAAACCGTGATTGCTTTGCTCGACCGTGTGGAAAATGGTGATGGGGACGGTATTGTCAATGCCCATACGGCGCATTTGGAAAAAATGCGCTACCAGCTGGCAGAGCGTGAATTTTTATATTTTCACCCGGGTTCTGTGATTGCCGAAGCCGTTGCTGAAATTGACTTTTTTCTGCCAACTATTTGGAAAAGAACCAAAGAATATCGCGAGCTTTGTGAATATCTGCAAAAGCTTTTAGCCGATGGGGCATGGCTCTCTGCGGAGAAAAAAGAAAAAATCAAAGAATATGAAACCGCTGTCGATCGCTGCCATAAGCAAATTGAAAAAGATACAGAAGAAGTTTTTAACAATTTAGAAGTGATTTTTGAGGCGTTATAAAAATTTCGAGAGAGAAGGCGCTCCGTCCCGAGAGACGGGCATAAGGGAGGTTAGAAATGGCTGTTTTTCGTGCAAATAAAAAGCTTGGCGCCGATGCCGAACATGAGTCGTCCACCGCAGAAGGGCTTTCTGTATTGAAAGAGCTTGCCATGCGCCGATTGGACCTTGCCCAGAAAAATTATGAGCTGCTTAAAATCAAGGGTAAAATCAATGCGGCCCGTTTTGCCAATGAGCTGGTCGCCGTTCGCTGGACTGTTTGGACAGATTATGTCCGCAGGATTTTCTTTGTGCTTGAGGCGACTGATAGTTTAGATGAGGAAAAAATCGAGGAAGCCAACCGTTTGATTGAAACCATTATCGTGACCGATAAGCTCAAATGGACATTTGAAATCCCTGAATTGCATAAAGAAGCGGATTTAATCCTTTCTTCAGCAGCAAAACTAAGCATGGATGATCTGGATTTAGATAATGTGCCAGAGATTACAGCCGATATGCGCCGTTCTCTTAATAAAATTGATCAGCTGATAGCCTCTTTGATGAAAGTGCGCACAGAAGTCTAAAACGATTTTTTTGAAAAAGCGTGTAAAAAACCCCGCCATTTTCGTGATGGCGGGGAATTCCACTATAATAAGTATAGTTCTAATATTCTAAATTTATAGGTAGCGATACGATGGCGATGAATGTAGTCATAACGCCACCAGAGTTGCTTTAGATAACTCCGAACCCTCACTACATTTTTATTTATTCCATAAGCGTATTTGAGATACAAGATAAAAAAACATTTTGCGTTAAATCTGCCTCTAAACTGTGTTTTTAAAACACACTCTGAAAAACGAAGCCTTGGATTTCTAGGGATTTTTTGTTCTTTTATTTTTATAAAATACTTTCGAATCGTTAATTAGGCCGTTTTTTGTCCTCTTTTGGGTCAATAAGAATCGTTTCAATCCGATCAAATAAGGGCAGCGGCTTTTGCTTCTTTTCGCTTTCTCTTTCGTTGCATAAATGTCCCACAAACCATTTTCGGGCATCAATGCGGAGTTTAGCAAGGTTGAGTGTTTCGGGTGTGGCCTCATCAGCAATTGAAATGATTTCAGCGCTTAAGGTCTCAAGATCGAAGGCAGAAGAAGATAATGTCATAAAAATTCCCTCTTTTAAAAGAAATCTGGTAGAAAAGGCAGAGGTTATTTGCAAAGGAGATACACCAAATGAAATATCGTTTTTCAGGGAAAAACGCCCTTGAACTTTCCGAAATTTGCCTCGGTTCTATGATGTTTGGCGGCCCTTGTGAGGAAGCAGAGAGCAAGGCAATTTTAGAGTCAGCCTATGAATCTGGTATAAATTTTTTAGATACGGCAGATGTGTATCAAACAGGAAAGACTGAAACACTCCTTGGAAAACTCCTCGGTGAGAAACGTAAAGAGTGGGTGATTGCCACAAAATTCGGTTACGGCACACAACATATGGGGTTCGAGGGGAAGGGTCGTAAAAACGCAGAGGGTATTTCTCGCAAATGGATTTTAGAAACCTTTCACGAAAGTCTGAAACGCCTTCAAACCGACTATGTTGACCTGCTTTATTTCCACCGTGCGATCCCCGGCCATTCCTTTGAGGAAGGCTTGCGCACTGTTGGTGATCTTATGGCGCAGGGGAAAGTCCTTTATTATGGTGTCTCAAATTTTAGAGGCTGGGAAATTGCAGAAATTGTGCGCTTAGCCGATGCGCTTGGCATTGCACGGCCTCTGATGGCGCAGCCGCTTTATAATATCACAGATCGCACCGCAGAGATGGAAATTTTACCCGCCTGTAAACAATACGGGATTGGCGTGACGCCTTACAGCCCGTTAGCAAGAGGCGTTTTGTCGGGTAAATACCGTGTTGGGGAAGCGCCTTCCAAAGAGTCTAGAGCAGGGCGTGCGGATAAGCGCATGATGGAAACGGAATGGCGGCAGGAATCTCTTCTTTTAGCCAATCGATTGAAAGACTATGCAGAGGCGAAAGGCTGTTCTCTGATTGCCTTCTCTATTGCATGGATTTTGGCAAATAAAGTGGTTACCTCGGTGATTGCAGGCCCTCGCACCTTAGAACAGTGGAAAGCCTATCAGGAAGCGCTAGAGGTGACGATTACAAAAGAAGATGGGGATTTTGTGAATGGCTTAGTGCCTTCAGGCCTTTCTTCCAGCACCCATTACCTCGATCCAGCCTATCCGCCACAGGGAAGAGTACTTTAAAAGCACCCTTTTCCATGTTCCATGTGGAACATTTTAATCCTCTGCGCAAAACAAAAACCCCGCAAAACGGGGTTTTTGTTTCGACTTAAAGGCGTTACCAGCGTTCCCTCATGATATTTCTAAGATCTCGTAGGAGATCACATCCTTTGCCATAGATATTCCATTTTGCTTCATGTTCAATACCACTTGCAAAAAGAGTTGGATTTGTGAGGGTATCATTGAGATCAGCTAGCAAGCTATCTATTTGTTCTTTTTGTTTTGGTGTTTGTAGAGGACTTTCTTTAGTGACGCAGTCAGATAAATCTCGAATTGCTTTTTGTAGCGGGATTTCCAAATCTTCTCTTCCATCTTCTGGGATACAAGAGCCCCAGTAGTTTTTGGAAGCTTCATCTAATTTTTCGTTGAGTTTGTCGAAGCGTAGAAGTTGAGCATTTTGTTTCTCTCTACGAGTTGAGATGAGAAACTTTCCGAGCGACCATATTGCATTTCCAATCCATGCTAGAATAGCTCCTGCAGTTATTTGCTGCCAATTTTCTAAAATAAAGGACATACATTATGAAGCTTCATTTAGGCGCGCGATAGCTTCTTGAATATATTGTTTTGCTTGTTTGACATAAGGTTGATTCGCATCACAGTCCGCTTCGATAATGAGTTTTTTTTCTAAATCAGCGGGTGTGATCTTGTTCGTTCGTACGAGACCACCAAAAGCTTCTTCTAAGAAGGAAGAAAAATAGCCATTTTTTCCATCAATATAGACATAAAGAGGATCATTAGCGGTCGCAGAAGCAAGGCGTTTTAGCAATAAATTTTGAAACTCTTCGCCGCTATGTGGACCAAGTCGTTTAAAACGAGCCCCTGTTCTAGGGGCAAAATCTTTAGAAATTCTGATTGTGTTCATGATGTTACCCTATATTAGATTCTGTATTATTTGCATATTTATGATTTACGATAAAGGTGGTGATAGTTTTATGTGCCATTTAATTAAAGTTCCGGGATAAGGAATGGGATTATTTGTTCCCTCGCCACCTTTTCCAGGTATTTTTTGAGAAAAACAGGCGGTGGCGAAGCCGCTAATAATTGTAATTTTATTTTCAGGATGAAGTGAAGTGGGATGAAGAATATCAGAGAATCCTTTTCCTCGATTTGACTTGTTTGTACTGGATTTATTTGCATCACATGCCCAAAATAAGCGGTGTATGTCATCAATATCAGATGTTGGAGGAATCTCTTTGTGAAAGATTTCTATTGATTTCGGAATTGTTATTCCAAGATCCACGCAAACAATTTCAAGCGTTCCTTTTTCTTCATCTAATTGAGCGCTGACCCACCAGCGTTTTTGTCTAAAAACTTCAAATTCTGGAAAGGTTTTTTTTGATAGTTTTGGATAAGCATGCTCAATGCTATTAGCAATACCTTCGATTAAAGGCAGTTTTTCAAATAAAGAACGCCTATCTGATGTCGTTAGATTCCAGTTTTTTTTATCTAGAGATGAAAATTTTTCTTGTAAGATACCGATAAGGGTCGGGTCTGCTATTTCTCCTGATTGGATAGGAATCCAATGTTTAGTTAATATTTTAGGGATGGCATCGTTAGGACAATTTATTTGTTCAAAAAATCCAACAGAAGTAAGCATCTGTGCTACTTGTGGTTGGTATGCTTCTGGATTCATTGGACGGAGAGGCTCTCCTTCGATGAGTTCCCATCTTTGAAATTCAGCAGTTAAAGCTATAGAGGTAGCAAAACTTATCTTTTCGATGTTTCCAAGATGGATTTGAAGGGAGATTGGATCTTGTTTATTGACAGCTTCTCTTAATTCCCAAAAAAAATGTAAGGATAGAAGCGTGTTCTGTTCTAAACATAAAAATTTGGGAGGGGTTAAGATCTTCTTTCCTAAAGCAATTTTCAATACTTTAGCTTTTCGTCTTTCGTGCCGATTTACTTCTTTTTTCATTCACCGCCTCTCTTTTAGAAGCGTCCAGGCGGCGAAGAGGTCGGCGGCACTGCCACCTGGGGGAACAGTCCCGATACCTTGATCATAGAAATTGTAAACTTGGCCATATTTATCAATCGAGCCAATCGGATGGCCATATTGATCTTTGATCTGATAGCCCGAGGCAGAGGCGCTTTCGCTGATTGTGCCAAGGACATTCCCCCTTGGGTCGCTGATACGGTTAATGCCAGGGGAGCTTGCACTATCGACAAAGGCAACAACTTTGCCGTCTTTTCCCCGTACCACAGTCCCATTCGGACTATTGGGATTTTGGGCTACCGTCTCGCTATCGCCTTCGCTGTTTTCAATGGTCGCTGTGCCAGAGCCTTCAATGACTTCGCCAGCATTTTCATCTCTTCCATCTTCGATGGCGCCGCTATCTTGAGGTGGCGGCGTTGGGTTTGATTTATGGAGGGGAAAGAGAAATTGGTCATCATTTTTCTGCCGCATGCTTTCCTCAACTGTTTGCGCAGAAAGCGCTTGAAAGGAAAAAGGAAGGAGAAGGCAGAAAGCGGCAAGAATTTGTTTTGGACGGCAGAATAAAGACATTCAAAGGGCTTTCGAGAGAGTGGTAATCCGTTATAAGTTACGAGATGACCGCATCTTAGTTATTTATAAGATACGGCACGCATGCTGTATAGAGGGGAAGGAAATGCCCCATAGCGCATTTTAGCCAGCTTATCATTGGATTAGCACATGAAAAAGCTTCTTTTTATCTTCTCTGTTTTGTCATTGCCTTTCCTCTGCGCCCTTTATGGGGGAAGGGTTTGGGCAGAAGAGGAACTTCCTTCGATTGATAAGATGGACGAATTTCATCCCGAAGTGAGCGCTGGTAAAGTCCCTACGCCTGATATTCAGGTTTCTAAAGCCAATCCAGACTTGCTCGCCGTTGTGCCCTTTGAAACGCCAGAAGAACAGTCAGAGACTCAAGAAAAAGACCGGATAGAGCTTTATCCTTCTCATCAAGCACCTGCCCGCCATCATAACAGCGAGCCAGATAATCCCGTAAATAATGTGCTGGCTGTGCCTGTGCCAACAGACGGAAAAACCTCAGAGGAAAAGCGTGATATTACAGGTGCGCCGAGCTTCTCAGTCGCCCCATTAAAACCTACAGGCGAAAATCTCTTTGGCCATGCGGCGTAAAATTGTTTTTTTGATAGCGTGAGATGTTTTAAAGAAGATGCATTATTTAATTTATTGTGATGAATCTGCGGCTGATGGTGCATTTTATTCGGATTTTTACGGCGGTGGCATTCTTCTAGAAAAAGATCGGCAAAAGATGGAAAAGTCCTTTTTGCTGTGTAAGGAGAGCTATAAGATTCAAGGGGAAATGAAATGGAGCAAAGTGACTCCTTATGCTCTTGAGGCTTACAAAGAATATGTGGATATTCTTTTTGGTTATATCAGGCAAAATAAGCTTAAAATTAGAATTATGTTCACACAAAATGTGAATGAATTAACCGCCGCAGCGAGGGCAAAATATAGAAATCAAAATAAATTTTACCGCTTATATTACCAATTTTAAAAACATTCTTTTGGTCTTAATAAACCTAGGTCTGCGAAAAATGATTTTTTAGAACTTTCTTTTTTTATGGATGATTTGCCAGATAAAACAGAAGATTTGAAATTATTTAAAAATCAGTTGATGGGGCTCTCTGATGTTTATTATCAGGTTAAGGTTCAAAATATTTTCGAAGTAAATTCAGCAAAACATCCTATTTTACAGGCGATTGATATTGTTCTGGGGTCAATGCAATTCCGCTTGAATAATTTGCATCTTGTTAAACCAGAAGGGCAACGTTGTAGAGGAAAACGCACAATCGCCAAGGAGAAACTTTATAGGCATATTTTGGGTCATATTAGATCCAAAGCGTTAAGGATGGAGGGATTTAATATAGGCGTGACAACGGGAGATTGGGGGCGCTCAATGCGAGAGTGGGAGTTGCCTTATGCGCACCGAAGTTATTTTCTTGCAGAGGAAAAAAGCCTCAATCTTTCGAGGGGAAAACGTTATCGGCTGCGTCAGAAATAAAAAGGACGCCGTCCTTCCTACGTCGGCAATTCTGCCAAAAGACCCTTAACTCAGCTAAAGGCTTCCGAAAGGGACAGAGTCCTATTTCTCTTATAGGTAAACAGGGAATGGTTTTCAAGAGAAGAAGCGTTTATTCCGTCGTTTCGAGGGAATCCTCGTCCGAAGTGAAATCATAGGGCAGGGATTCTGTTTGAGGCTGATAGGCTTTTTTGAGCGATGCAAGGAGCTGGAACTCTAAGCTGTTATCACGCCCTTGAAGGCGCAAGCGATTGCCAGCTTTGACCGTGCAATAGAGGTCTTTCCCTGAGGCGCTTGCAGGATTGCGCTCTGGATTAGCGCACCAGTAATAGGTGACAAAATCCGCTTTTCTTGGGTCAAACTGATCTAAATTGACAGGGTCGCCATATTTCTGGCGGGCTTCTTGCAGAACGGTTTCAATCGTGCCCGTGTCGGGTTCATAGGCAATCTGGTTGACCGACAGTTCTTGAGCGTAAGGCAGTCTTGCATCACAGGCAAATTGCACATTGAGACTGCCTTGACGGCTGCTGGCCCTAAGCTGTGTGCCTTCAGTGCAGGTCTGCGCTTCTGGCGGTGTGCCGATAATTTTGACCTCTTCCAGTCCCACCCGGAGTGTTTGGGCGACGGCGTGTCGTGCTTGGGAAAAATTCATGCGAAGTCTTACCCCCGCCAATTCAGATTGGTCAGCATTATGGGGACGTGAAACGGCCATTTCCTGCTTAATTTGCTCAAGATTTTCTGATTCTTCCCGTGTCTCAGGGGCGCTTAAAGAAAGCTGGCGGGGCGGTGGCGAATGGATTTTAATTTTTTTCTTCGCTTTTTGTGCCTTTTTAACCGTTGGTTTTGTTGCCGCATGTTTCTTTTTAACAGGATCTGGCACAGGTTTAGCCTCTTCTGGCAAGGGCACTAAAGAGGTCTCTGTTGGCGCAGATGGAACAGGCTCGGCAGCAGAAGGTGATTCTGATTGTGCAACAGCCATGTCTTCATTGCTTTCACTTGGATCAAGCGGATTGCGGACAGGTGCAGGAGAGGCTTCTAGCGCAGGCAGACTTTGAGCAGATTCTGGCGCTGGCTGTGGCGGAAGAGAGACAGGCTCAGACGCTGGCGATACAGTCGTTTTTTCCTGATTTTTCTGCGGTTCTTCTGAAGAGATCGAAGGGGAAGCCACAGGGGGCGCTGAAACTGTTTTATCCGACTGTGTTTTAAAGGAAATAAGCGGTTTAGAACTCGCTTGCGCTGAGGCAATCAAAGGTTTGAGCGTATGGGTGTGGATCGGGGCGGTTGCGGTTGCGGCCGCAAAAGCCTGCCCCAATAAGAGGGGAAGACAAACAGAAGTCCCAAAAGAAAAAGAGCAGAGGGAGAGAAGCCGGCGTCTTTGTGTCATTTGAATAATCTGCTTAACAGCCTTTTTTGTCAGTCTGGAGGATAGAGTCAGCTTAGGCTATTCCTTTAAAAAAAACATCTTTTATTTTGCCTTTTCAGGGGCGCTTTTCGGAGCAGAAGCCTTTTGAGACGGTTTTTTTGCGTTTTTCGGTAAAGGGCTTTCGCTTTTCGGGTCAATCACTTGGCGTTTGGGGAGGGCTGGCGGAGGCGCTGATTTGACTTCGCCTGTTTCATCGGCTTCACTGCCCATATAGCCTGTATTGGCTTCAACGTCCTGCTTTGGCTTTTGGCGCTGTTTTTGCGCTACCGCTTTGGGCGTGACCTTTTCGGGCAAAGGCGTGACATACATCAGCTGTAAAAAAGGCCTGTAAATCCCTTCCAAATGTCCATCTTCTTTGATCGTAAAGGGCGTACAGGCGAGGGTTACACGGTCGCACTGATATTGCATTTTTCCTTTGCTTTTCAGCGTTAAAAATTTAGGCTGAAAGAAGGGGCGGTAGAGAGAAGGCAAATGATCAACTTTGAGCCGTGTCAGCTCGTCTTTATGGGCTTTTCTGGCTTTGCGCACAAATTCAGGAAAGTCGCATCTTTCTTCAAAAATACAGTTATCCGAGGCGGCTTGCCATTCATTCACCCAGTCATCACGGTGGTTAAACCCTTTGGGAATGAGATAATTCCGTCCCCAAGGAGATTCCCAAAGAGTGGCCTCGCCATTACTGCCCAGCCAAAGCATCTGCCATTCCTCAACCGTTTCAGGCTTGAAACAGGCAAGGCCAGAATCAAGGCACATTAAAATGGTTTGAGGGCCTTTGTGTAATCCAGAATAAGGCAAAGGCGGCGATTTTTTCTTTTCAGGCTTCACAGGCACCATATAGGTGGGGATATGGGTCGGTTCAATCGGCTCAAAAAGCGGCCTTAAATCGTCCATCGCCCTTTCAGGCGGCGGTGCAGGCTCAGAGACAACGGCCAAAGCAGGCGTCATCGGCAAGAATAAACCAAATGTCCCTAGAAAAATCCTTTGGGAAAGTGAAGCGGAAAAAGCGGAAAGTTTCATAGGAAATTCACAGCCGTCAAAGTCATTTCATCACTTCAGAAGCGGTCGGCACAGGCGCTGCCTTGTCTTTCTTTTCTTGGGCTGTTTGCGGTACAGAATCCCCATCTTTTGGCGTCACAAAAGCTGTTTCTGACCCAGCGCCTGCAAGGGGTGCGGCACTTGTCAGCTCTGTTGGCGGCGTGATGTAGGTCAGAGGCTGGTGCGGACGGTAAAACCCGACCTGCTGATCCGGGTGATCGATAAAAGGGGTGCAAATATAGGTGAAAAGGTCGCATTGATATTGCGTTTCGCCCTTGCTTTGCAATTTTTTCATCGTGGGCTGGAAAAAGGGGCGGAAGGCTTTTGGAAAATTATACTCATCAAGACGGTGGAGCATGCTTTTATGGGTTTTTCTAGCCTGCTGGACAAAGGAAGGGAAGTCGCATTTATCATTTACAGCACAGTCTCTTTCTGCTGTTTTCCAAGCCTCAACCCATTTATCATTATGATTATAGCCATAGGGAATAATATATCTTTTACCCCAAGGGGCTTTCCATGTGCCGACAGGATAGCGGCCGCTTTCATTATAAAGCTGAGTCCATTCGGCCTTATTGGCAATACGGTGGCAGCCAAGACCCGTATTGTCGCAAAAAGTGATGGTAGCGCTGTCTGGCGCTTGGTCAGGAGAGACACCAAGGTCTTTCTCACAGCCTGTTAGGGAAAAAACAGAAAGTAAAAGGGCCGATGGCAATAAGCAAATTTTCTTGAAGGGCTTCATGGGGCTTTTCAATGCAGTAAAATCCAAAAGAGGTTGCAGCGTTAATTTTATAGGGTTAATTTTTAAAACTTCAAGTTTAAGCCGATAATATCGCTTTACTTTCGGTAAAAGTGACGCTTAGAAACGATATGATGAAACAGATTTTTCCTCTTTTTGCGCCTTTTTCCAAACGCTTTCAAAAGCGCAACGGGCATTTGCATGCCACAACGCTAGGGGCTGTTGCTTGTTTCGTTTTTTTAGCCTGTTTTTCTGTATCAGCGCAGGCACATAAAGCGGACGAAGAGGAAGAAATGGTCTTGCCGCTGCCTGTTGCGCCAAAACTCTCGAAAGAGCAGATAAAAGATTTGCCTCCAGCGCCAAGTCCTCCGCTTCACCCAGCGTCTGAAGCGCCACGCTATCCCACAGGGCCGGGTTATGGCGGTAAACAAATGACCGAGGCCGGTAAAATCAAAGGCTACGTTTCTGATCTCAGCCATTCCAGAGGCATGGTTGAAAAACGGATGAATAATGAGGATACCAAGCAGTTTGCGCCAGACCCCGCACAGCAGGCCATGCAGGAATTGGAGGTCATGCCGTCCGAGACGATGAATGATGCCAGCGATCCGATGGTTTCGGAGGCGATGAATGGCAAAGTGCCCGAAGTTACTGCGCCGCCGATACACCCTTTGAACCGCAGTAATCAGGCTTTGGAGCAGAAAATTTCGCTTTGGTTTAATTTAACCAAAGGGCAGCGTGATCTGCGCAGCTATATTTATCCGATTATTCCTAAATTTTTAGAGGCCTGCCCGACATGGGATTCCCAGCTTTCAGGCTGGACAAGCTGTCAAAATGCGATTCCAGAACAAACAGAATTTGTGAAAATTCTCAAAAATGAGCCGAGAGACACGCAAATCCAGCAATGGTTTTTCCTCAATGAAATGGCTGATATTGGCTCAAGTGAAGATGATGTTGTGCGGGCGCAAGTTTTTATCGCCCGTTATTTTGCGGAAATGGTCGAAGACCAGCTTCAAAAAGAAGGCTGGTGCTATGGCCCGTCTTGGGTCAGTCCAGCGGAGCAAAGCTGGATGAGCTGTTCAAAAATGCCTCTGCGGAGTGCGAGAACAGATGCAGGCTGGGGACGCTATCGCCATCCTGCCAATGCGCCTAAACCGAAATGGCCGATTCCGGGATAAAAATTCCTTTACCCTCTTGGGATTAAAGTGTTTCATCAAAGGGTAATTTTACAAAAATGAACATGAGACAGGAAAGGAAGGTCGCATGAAATTTTCCCATGATAACTCTCAAAAAAAACAAGCAGAACCGGAAATCTCGGCAACACGGCGTAACTTATTCCGTGGCGGTATGGGCGTTGCAGCCTTAGGCGTCACGGGAGCGCTGGGAGCTGGCAGGGCGCAGGCTGCCCTTGGTGGAGGCCATAAATCCGCTGCGCCTGCCAATCCAGCAGGGCTTTATCCAGCCCCAGCCTATCATTCCCAAGAACAGCCTTGGCCGGGTATTCAGTCAAAAATGACTCCTGTACCTGATTGTGGTGAAAAATCTTATAAAGGCTCTGGCCGAATGGCAGGGCGTAAAGCCTTAATTGCAGGCGGTGATTCAGGGATTGGCCGTGCGGTAGCGATTGCCTTTGCCCGTGAGGGGGCGGATATTGTCCTGAATTATTTGCCACAAGAGCAGGGCGATGCCGAAGATTGCGCAAAATATATCAAAGAGGCAGGACGCAAAGTCTTCTTGTTGCCGGGGGATTTGAGAGAAGAAAAATTCTGCCAGTCTTTGGTTAAAGAGTCTGCGGAGAAATTGGGCGGATTGGATTGCTTGATTGTGACCGCCGGCCGTCAGCGCTTTTGTGAAGACATTACCACCCTTAGCACAGAGGATTTTGATTGGACGGTCAAAACGAATTTGTATGCGCTGTTCTGGCTCATTCGGGAAGCGGCGAAAATCATGCCAGAAGGCAGCACGATTGTGACAACGACCTCCCGTCAGGCAACTTTACCCAGCCCAACCCTGGTCGATTATGCGATGACAAAGGCAGGGATTGCAAATATGACCCAGTCGCTTGGCACACAGCTTTTGATTCAAAAAGGCATTCGTGTCAATTCGGTTGCGCCCGGGCCTTTCTGGACACCGCTCCAGATTTCAGGCGCTGTACCCCAAGAAGTGTTTAAACAATTTGGCGGCGACAGTATTCCAACCTTTGGCTCGGATACATCTTTCCACCGTCCGGGACAGCCTGCGGAGCTTGCGCCGCTTTATGTGACCCTTGCCAGCACCGAAACCACCTATACAACAGGGGAAATTTGGGGCAGCACAGGCGGACATTCCGCCCCTTCTATCATCCATAAAGGCTGATAAAACGGCGTGAAAAGAAAAGGGCGCTTTGTCAGCGCCCTTTTTGCCTTTGAAGAGGCATGAGGAAAACAGAAATCAAGGACGGAAAAGAATTTTTCCTTTTCGGCCAGCTTCTTCGGAGGCTTTTAAGGCCTCTTTATAATCCGCAAGCGGATATGTGCCCGCCACAGGGAGCTGTATTTTGCCTGCCTTGACCAGAGCGGCGATTTTGCGAATGGCAAACCCTTTGGAGAGACGTTCTAAATTAAGTCCGCCGGCATCTTTTGGATTCATTTCCCCTGCAAAAATGGATTTCGCAAGATTGCCAAGCATTTTGAGCTTGGCTTCGGAGGGAATTTCTTTGGCCGCTTGGGTCGCCCAAAAGCCGCGAATTTTCTTATTACGGAAAATCAAATCAGAAGGGTCAATTTGAATGGCTTCACCGCTCATTGCGCCAAAGGAGATGAGAACGCCCCCTTTGCCGAGAAGGGAAAGCATTTCACCGCCTGCTTGACCGCCAACGGAATCAACGCCAGCGACAGCTTTTCCGCCTGTGATGCGCACAACCTGATCTTTCCAGTCCACTTCATCGGTAGAAACCACAGGCTCAATTTTGGCCTCTAACATTTCCCTTTTGGCTTTTTGCGAACGGACAAGGCTGAGAACATGGATTCCTCGGCTTTTGCCAATCGGCGCAAGCACTTTCCCGACCGCACCATTCGAGGCATTTTGAATCACCCATTCGCCAGCCTTCGCCTTTGTTGCCCCCAAAAGCATCATCGCACTTAAAGGCATGGAAAGGAGCTGGGCGGCAATCTCATCAGGAACGCCTTCGGGAACGGGGACAACATCACCGCCTTTGGCAATAAATTCCTCTGCCCAAGCGCCCCACATTTTGCAGGCAATGACTTTTTGCCCTTTTTTAAGACCGACAATCGCCGAGCCGACTTCTTCAATAATGCCTAAAGCTTCATCACCGGGCACGGCTGGCAGACGGGGTTTAATCCCATATTGCCCTTTGATATACCAGAGATGATGGTTGTGAATAGGGGCGAGAAGCATGCGGATGCGCACTTCATCCTTCTGTAACGGACGGAGGGAAGCATCTCTATCCTCCAAAACCGTTTCAGGATTGCCAAATTCGTTAAAAACAAGCGCTTTCATCGGGAAATTTTCCTTTAATGAGGAGAGGTAAAAGTTAGGCAAAAGCCTCTAAGAAGGTTTCGGCAGCCAGCTTGCCGAGCGCATCTGCGGCGACAGGGCTGTCCCCTGTGAGGAGAATGCGGTCTCGATGCACACGGCCGAGTTCAGGGCTTGGCAGGATTTTCAGCCCCTGTTTTTCAAGCGCCTCGCCAATAAACCACTGCATTGGGGCAGGGATATAGCCAATTGATTGGAGCATCTCTTTGTCAATCTGATCGGGGAAGGCGCAAATTTCAAAACCAGCAAGCGGATTTTCCCGTAAGTTGGAAAGTTTGGCAGGGTCTGCAAAATTCAGACGCTCCTCTGGATTTTCAGATTTTCTGCCAAGCACGGAAAGAGAAAGCAGACAGGCAGGGCCATGGCAAAGCGTGATAATGAATTTCTGCCCTTCAATGGCCTGTTTTAAAATCTGCCCCACATTGTGGCTCAAAGGGATTGTGTTGAGCACGCCATGACCGCCCGGAATGAAAACTGCAAGATAGTCTGAATCCTTCCCTAGACCGCCATTTTGCACAACACGCCTTAAATCCAGCGGATTGGTAAAGGCTGGCTGATATTTCTGAAAAATCTCTAAAATGAGCTTGTCTTGGGAAGGAAAAGCCCATTCCTCGAACTTTACATGCTCGCCCGAAGGGGTGGCGATGTCGAACTCAAACCCTGCCGCATGAAGATGCGCCATTGGGAGAAGTGTTTCGACGGGGTGGTTTCCGCTGGAGAAAAACTTGCCTTCTTTCAAAGGGAGATAGCGCTCTTGGGTCGCAATCACCAAAATCTTTTTCGAGCCTGTATATTTTCTGTCGTAAACAGGCGTTTTTGCGCCTGTTGTCGGGGCGGTAAATTGGCTGAGTGAAAATTCAGAGGGGAAATAAGCGTCACGTTCTGCTTTGTCGGCAATCGGGGCTTTTGACAAGTTAGTCATTTTGGCATTCTACTTCTTTGATTTGGAAACAAGGTCTTCTTTTTCCGAGATAAGCCGCAGGATTTTTTAAACAAGGGCTTGAAATTTCGCTTTCAAAACACGCTTCTAGTTTTTGATCTTTTTTTAAGAGAATTTTTGAGTGCAAAATGTGAAGGCAGGTTGCTTTTAAAAAAGCCTCCAAATAGCGCTTGTGCTAAAGTGCGTCTCCAGAGATTCAATTTTTGAAAGTGACTCTGATGCCCCAAACGACACATATCCCCGAACCTAATCTGTTCTATTACGCACCGTCCGAGCTGTCGCAAGACGCCGTTTTTACTTGGCTTTTGAGCTATGCAGATTCTAAATTTGCCACTGATTTTCCTAAAATGCACGAGGCTGGAAAATTTTTTCTTGCCGCATTGTTAAAAAAGGCCAAGTTCGAAGAAAAAATCGAATTCGAAAAATTTTCCTATCAAAACATCGAAATTTTAAAGCAGTTTGAACATACAGATTTGCTGGTGAAACTAGATGAAAAAATAGTCCTGTTGATTGAGGACAAGGTTAATGCTCAAGAGCATGGGGATCAATTAAAAACATATTGGGATAAAATTAACACAAAATTTTCGGATCGTAAGGTTGGGGCGCTTTATCTCAAAACAGGTAATCCTCAGCCACAAGAGTTGGGAAAGATAGATTTTAAAAAATATTCTTTTTTGGGTCGGCAGGAACTTCTTAGCATTTTGGAAGAAATTCAGAAAAAAGTCCCAGGGAATGAGATTATCAACCAGTTCTTGGATTATCTCCAAGAAAAGGAAAGGGCTTTCCAGACCTATTTAACCTCTCCTGTTGGAAAATGGGAATATGAAGGCGAAGAAGGCTTTTTTACCGCCTTGGCCGCGTATTTCGAAAAACAGGAAACTGAGACTGGCAGAGATGAGAGCCTGACATGGAAATATGTTTCGAATGCCAATGGCGGTTTTCTAGGGGCTTTTTGGAGCTGGGGAAGATTCAAAGGGGTAGTGCCGTACCTTCAAATTGAATCATGGATGAGCGGTGAAAGGGGCGGTATGGAGAACCGTCTTTTCGTCCGCCTTCACAGTCAGCCTAGTGCCGCTTTGACATGGGAAATTTGGGATAAATTTCTCGAAGTCCTGCAAAAAGCAGGATCAGAAGACGGCATTCAAGTGACCCGTGTTTCAAGACGGCGTTTAGGCTCAACTTCTGCGGTTGCCATTATTGGCGATAAAGATGATTGGCTAAAACGCAAAGAGGACGGAAAACTTGACCTTGAGGCCACTTTCGCCTGCCTCGATAAAATTTCCGCCATGATGAGAAAAGCCGAACAATTCCAAGACTAAAGTTACGAGACTTATGAAAGAAGAGTCTCAAAAAGAAACGTGCCCTGAATCCTTCAGGGCACGTTTTGTTATGAAAGCGAGTGGAAAAGTTTTACGCAAGGTGGATTTTGAGATGAGAGAAGGCGTGCTAGTCTGCTTTTGAAAGTTGTTTGTCCTTTTGAGAGTTTTTGGCGTGTTAAAAACATTAACGAAATACCTGCCTGCCTTGCTTTTAATCCCTTTTCTCCCGTCGCTTTCGCATGCGGAGGACGGCTTTCGTGGCCTAAAGTTTGGAACAGATGTCTATGCGCTTGCAACGGCTAATCTCTGCACGGGAGAGAATGGCGGTGACTGGTATGGGTGGAAAATTTCCAAAGTAGGGCTTGAAAAAGGAAATCTAGAACAGCAACCCCAAGGACATGGAAAGAATGGAGCATATGACCTTTCTAATCCAGAAGATGTGGCTGTTTTAAAATCTGGAATTGTGATTGCCTCCTGTGAATGGTCGGCGCTTCCTTCTGTGACCTCGGAAAAGAAAACACCGCAATCTTTGTATCTTTTTTATCTTGATGGCGGTTTAAGCCTCGTGAAATTATATTTGCAGGCCACGCCAGGGGGATTGCCTTGGGATACAGGGCTGGCAGCCCTTAGAAATCAATTGATTGAGAAATACGGAAAAGCCAAACACGAACAGATAGAGGCGTGGCAAATGAACCTCGCCCAGATTTTGTTTTCGAGTGGCAAATTAGATTTTCCAGCATGGCATAGAGGGGCGTACCGCTATGACTATTTTGACAAAAAGAGTGTTTTGTTTTCCTCTGCTATCTCCGACAGCCCCTATAATAAGCTCCCCAATACGCTAACCTATATCTCTCCTAATTTTGAAAGCAGATTATTGGCGGTTGTGGAGCGTGAAAAAGTTAAAAGAGAGACTGAACGCAGAGAAGCCGAGCAAAGAGAACGGGAACGGCAGGAAGCAGAACAAAGAGAGCGTGAACGGCAGGAAGCCGAACGAAGAGCGGCAGAAATCGCCGCCCAAAATGCACAGCAGAACGCTGAACAAAATCAAACTTCAGAGCAAAACCCCGATCAGCAAAATGCTGAACAAAATCAAAATTCTGCTCAGCAGAATGCACAGCAAAACACAGAACAGATGCCAGAACAGGCTGGGAATAATACGCCCCAAGAGGGAAGTCATGACGGGGCCAATCAAGGCGCAAATTAAGCGCTTTTAAGCTTTTTTTCGGAAAGCGAGCAGAAGCTCAAAAAAACACGATACGAAAAGTAGAATTAAGATCTCCGAAGGTACACGCTAACCTTGTTATCTCTTTGCCAAAAGAAAAGCGTGCCCCGAATTTTTCAAGGCACGCTTTTTAAGCTTTTAGATGCGCTGAAAGAGGGCACTGTTAATGCCCAGCGGCGGCCATGCCGCCATCTGGCATGTTCTGGACATAGGCCTCTGCCATATCGGTTTGCTGTTGCTGAATTTGTGCCTGATTATCAAGCGTTTGCTGGGAGAGCGCCTGCTGCTGATTCATTTCCATCTGCTGCTGGGCAAAATGCTGCTGCTGTTGGGCGAGCTGTGCCTGCTGCTGATCCATAATTTGCTGAGGGCTTTGGTTGAGCTGGGATTGCTGAGAGGCCATTTCCTGCTGATACATCATATCCGCACCGCCCATTTCCTGCGCTGAAACAGCACCCGCCCAAAGACCGCCAGCAAGAACAGGCAAAACCAGCATTTTTTGAAGATTTCTCACACCACAATCCCTTTTAAAATTCTTGATGAAACCTAAAACTATCACATTTCCTAAAAGGCAGGAATTTTTTTGAGAGAGTCGCTCAAAAAGTCTTTCGAATCAAAGCAGAGAAGAAACAGAACCACCAAAAAAACGCCCTTTGAAGAGACTTCATCAGGCGTTTTTAAGATACTGAGTTACAATGAGCTTCTTCTTTCTAAATGAAAATGAGTATCATTTGCAACTAAAAAACATCTTTTTTTAGAAATAAGAAACTTTTTTGATTTTTGAGAGAGATTTAGAGGTTAATGCGTATTTAAAATACAACTTTAAGCAAAAGATTTTTATCTTTTTTAAAAAGACTATTTTCATTTGCTTTTGAGGGGTTTATGTCAGAGGAGAGCTATGAAGTTCCGCTGAAAATGACGAGGACGGAATTTTTTAAAGGAAGCGCTTGAAGGCATCGGGCGTTTTCCGCTTTCCTAGAGAGACAAAAGGCACGTTCTTATCCACGGCGTGCCTTTTGTTTTGCGTTTTTTATGCTCAATGATGGGGAGGCAGAGGTTTTCCAAAATCGCACAAAAACCAATGGCGTAAAAATGAGAAAGTTTCTAACTCGGAGTATGAAGCGATTTTCTAATGTTGCGCTTTTGACATTTTTGCTTTGAGGTCAGAAAGCTTATTTCTTTCACAGGATAAAGACGTTATCGTGCAGGGCGTGTCAAAGTTTTCCGCAAAATAAACAGGTTGGGAGTCGTACAATGTCAGTCTCTTTCAAATTGGAAACACGAAAATACCTCTCGCCAAAAGGGGGATCCTATTTCGGAAATGAAAATCCGTCTGACATCGCCGATAAAATCAGCCTCGCCCTCTGGGGGATCAAAGAGTCCGAAACCCAGCCCGTGAATGAATGGCTCAAAGAACTGCGCTCCCGCCCAGACGCCAATACACAGGAAATCCAAGACGCTATCGAGGTCATAAATGAATGGCTCGACGATGAAACAGAACAGTCAGAGCGGTAAAGTCATAAAAATGAGTGATTTTGAGGATTGATCTTCGTCTGCTAAGCTCCCACGCTTTCCATACAAGCCAATGTCTGAGCCGTGGTTTCCTTACTGATTTCCATCTGCTAAGCTAGAAACCTCTGGAACAACTGGTTTTCTACGTTTTTCCGCTGATTTTGTCGGCCGAAAATCACAGTAAAACCATTTGTTTTGTGGCTTTTGACTCCGTTTTTTTCGCTAAACCCAGCATCAATTCCATCCGTCCATATTGCTTATCGGTCACTTGGAGCGCTCTTACTGACCCTTCTTTGGGGAGGGCGAGTCGTGCCCGCATTAAATGTTTATCTACGGCATCCTGCCCTCGGCAAGCCCTGGCATAGACGGAAAATTGTACCATCATGAATCCATCATTGAGAAGACTATTTCTAAATCTTGTTGCCCGTGAGCGCTGAGGTTTGCTTTTTACAGGCAAATCAAAAAAGATCATAAGCCACATAAATCTTATTTCCTCTTTCATTTTGACGATACCTCCTCTTCTGAGAGATAATCAGCCTCCTGCATAAGAGGTAGAAATTCTCCCCATTCTGGCAGTCTAAGCGCATCAATCGCATTTTCACGCATGGCATTGACAAGACTGCTCGACATGATTTCTGTTGCATTGAGAAGGGTAACCATCTCGCCCTTCATCAAAACAGAAAAATGAAGAATATTAGCCATAAAACGCCGATCTTCGAGGTCTAATTGCCCCATACTCTCTTCTAAATCGTCTGGGGCGTAGCTGGCAAAGCGTTTCATGACCAGCCCATCAACAAAGGGGCGGAAGGGTTCAATCAGATCATCGGCTAAATTAAACGGATTAAGTTTAGAACAATGATTGAGGCCAAAAGCGGGGGGGAGGCCACTCCCGACTAAAGAGCGTGCAATCATTGCTCGAATAATCGCATAGCCGTAGTTTAAAAGAGAATTGCGTAAATCGGTGGTATCTGCCCGTGTGAAATCATCAAAAAGATGTTGCCAGTAAAAACGGGCAGAGGTGGCCTCCATATTTTCGCTGTCGCCTGATTTGACAAGCGTGGCATAGCCGAAAAGTTTTTTAGAGCCTGTTCGGTTCTGATTGGCGAGGTGCTGTGCCTGATTACGGATTTTTTTAATAACGATTTTTTGTCAAAGCCGTTTTTTAAACGGGGTGCTGAGGCCGATTTGTAAATGCGCAATTTCAGATTGCGCATGATGCTGGTGAAAGGAAAGCAATACGCCCGCAGGATGATGCCGTTTATCGGGGAGGATAACCGCTATTCCTTCCTCCGCACAGCGTGAGAGGAAGGTAGCGCTTAGATTAAGCTGGGGCGTGTCAATAATGAGGCAGGCAATGTCTTCGAGGGCAAAGCGATGCTCGTCCTCTTCTGTTTTAAAGAGGAGGTTTTTTTGTTTGAGACTAAGATGTCCTGCCTGACTTATGTGCAGGCTTTGCCATGCCATTGCCGCACCTCTTTTTTAATGGGAGATAAAGTGCCAAAACGGTCGATTGTGTATTTTTCAAAGAGAGGAAGATTTTTAACGCCAATGCTATCATAGGTTTCTTGTGGATTGTTTGGATTTTTCAAAACAATTTGAGCCGTAGCTCTTCCAAAGCTAGCATAATAGCCTCCAATAAGCTGACCTTTTCGGATGAGTTTTATGTAACTTCCAGAATAAAGGGAGAATTCAAAAGAAAATCCTTTTTCAGTATCCATTAAAATCCAGTCTTTTTCGTCTTTTCCTTGAACACAGGCTTTCATAGGTAAAATGTTGCGGTTAATTTGCCATGAATAGACGGGGACGAGGAAAAATTCCTTTTGTCCTTTATTTTTGCCGCTTGTTTTTTTATGGCTGAAAACATCTACCCGAGTGATGGAAGAGGCAGAAACAAGCCCTTTGCCACTCTCTGTTTTAATTTCAATGCCGGATTTTATATTTTCTTCGACAACAATACGTCGAATTTCAGCACCGCTGGGCGCAATGGGCAACGTGTTGGCGGGGCAGCCCTCTGCCATCCATTTCTCCAGCGCCGCTATAATATGTGGATTACGTTCTGGGTCTTTTAAGCGGGGCAGAAGCTTTGCAACTTCTGCTTTTTTTAGTCCAACAAGAGATTTTCTCGCAGAAACGGTGAGCAATTTTTGCGTTTCTTCATCTCTTTTAAAACTGCGAATAGTTTCTTCATGCCCTTGTCCCCGTGCCCTTCTATTCTCAGGACGGGCAACAGTGATTTTTTCCAAAGAATCTTTGACATCTTGCGCAAAACTCTCCCAACCGAGTGGGTGATGCGAAAGCGTTCTGAGGGTACGCTCGTCGCCCCTTTTGCCTTCATTTTGTTGGAATTCTTTTGTGAGATGGTTAATTTCGTCATGGGTTACGCAGGCAACGCAAATCGCATCTAGCGCATGGTGGCGGTCATCGTTAAGACGCTCTTTTTTCCCTGTTTCTGGATTTTTCTCTTTTTTGAGGTGCTCAACACCCCAGCCTTGACGCAGGGCGGCGGTTAAAGACCCGGGACGGGTAAAAATCCGTACGTTTCCGCCTTTTTGCTTGGCACGTTTTTCTTTGGGATAGAGCAGTTCGGCACAATCTGCAAAAACACGGGAGGCATATCTCGTATCATTAAGATTGCGGCTTCTAAAAGTGCCTTCCTTTTCTTTTGTATTGATTAAAAGATAATTGCGTTTTTTTATCCCTTGGCAACGTGATTTTTCAACAGCAATGTGAAAGTGATCCCAATCTTCAGGTGACTTGTAACGCTCAAAATATTCTTTTGGTGTACGATTGCCTTTTCTCTGGTTTTCAAAAGCCAAAGCAAGTGTTTTATTGCGGTAGCTGTCATCTCCAAAACGGCTCCAAGGAAGAATATGATCGACTTCAAATTTAGGGTCATTAAATTCTCCCGGGTTAATTTTTCTTCCTGAATAGAGGCACTCTCCGTCTTGTTCTTTCCAAAGACGATAGCGCAATAAGGTCTCTCCGCTAATCTGTTCGGGGCTGCGCCCTAATAAATTAGCAGCCTCTTCACGTTCCCGTTTGCGCTGTGATGTGGTGTCATCAAGATTCTTTTTGATTTTTCCACGTTCTTCTCCAGATTTTCCAACGTCTCTGGCAAGTTCCACAGCAATTTTCCCGGGAAGTCCAAATTTATTCCGCAATGCCCAAAGTTGTTTTAAGCTCTTCGTAAGGGCTTTTCTGGCTGTTGGATTGGCGATTTTATCATCGCTTTCCACGAAATCTTTAATAAGATGGACAAAATCTTTATGGGTGAGAATTTGATCCCATGAATCACGGGAGGCTTCGGCATGGTCGTAGCCTACTTGAGCACACGCTTCGGCATAATTTAGGCCTTGTTTGAGATGGGGGAGAAGATTTCGGCAAGCTCTGGCGGAAAGATTGGCAGATTTTGTAAAATCGCTAAAACCGCCCTGAGCAACTTCCTCTAGGAGTTTTTGCGAAATACTTTCTGGAATTTTCTTTTCTTCAAAAGCTTTCTCCATGCTTTTTTCTGTCTCGTAAAAAGAGAGGATAAAGGCGCAGTCATCTAAAATTTTTAGGCCTCTTTCTATCTGAAGAAGTTTTTCCATTTCTTCCTCTCCGAGAACTTTATAAAAGGCATGTGTGCCAGAAAAAGCGCCCTTTGTGCTGTTAGAGCTTAGGAGTGGATCTTTTTTGCCCTCTTCTGCGGGTGGAACACCTATAAAGCTCAATTCAGGCTCTAACCCAATGATTTTTCTCAATTCTTTAAAACTCATTTTTGCGTTTTTTTGCCCAGCTTCCTGCGAAATTTCTTTTAATTCTTTGGGCGTAAGGTGTCTCGAGGTGATAACGCCATCTTTGTCAACAGATTGGATCTCGAGATGGGTGAGTTTCGTAAGCATTCGGAATTGTTCAAAAGAGGGCGCTTTCATCGAGGCTCTTTTTTCCGTGTTTTGAGGATTTTTTTGCCTATCTAAACCGCAATATCCGACTAGTTCGTGGCTATCTTGCAAGGGGCGCTGGTGAAAAGCAAAGCCACAAAATTTTTCTTCCAGCTCTTTCGTTGCGATTTTAGAACCTAATGCTCTTTGGCGTTCAAAAATAAGTTTGACTTCATCGTATAAGAGCTCACGGGACGGCGTACAATCATAAATCCCATTTCGGTTTCTGAGTCGTCCTTGTGCCTTTGGATGGTCGATGAGAACTTCTGCAAAAGTGCGGTATTTTTCTGGATTTTCTTTGATAAGGTCCGCAACTTTACCATAGGCTTTTTTGATTGCGCTGTCTTCTTTTCCACCATTTTTTGCATTGGATTTAAAACCACGATGTTTTGCAATATGGCCCAAAGCCACGGCTAATTCAGGGCCAGAAAGAATATTGTCCAGTCCTCTGACTCGCAAGGCCCAAGGGGAAAGCTCATCTTGGCTTTTTTCGCGTAAATCAGCGCCAATTTTTCCTAAAATATCTCGATTGAGAGGTTCTTTTTTCCGTTTAGAAATTGCAAAAGCCCAGATTCATCAAATAAAGAACGGATCTTTTGCATTCTTTGGCGGCGTCTGCGAATCACACGGCGTAAAAGGCGTTTTTCTCTGCGGTTTTGGTTCAGAGGTGTGCGGGTTTTGTCTTCTTCTGGCGTGTTAAAGCACCAGCTTCCACTGCCGAGAATTTTGGGTGTTTCACGTCCCTTTCGCTCAATCACCGCCCAGCCACAGGAGGCGATCCCTAAATCAATACCAAAAGTAAGATTTTCGTTAATAGGTGGCGGTGGAACTTTGGACATAAAACACCTTTGATTTATTTTTAGAATTTTTGATTTTTCATTCTTGCAGTGTTGGAGCTTCTTGCGTAAAAGTAAAGGTGGAAATCAGTTGGGAAACCACGGTAAATAATACACAAAGATTTATTTTTGTGATGTAATGCAGGATAATCCTAACAGCCTTCGGGTTGGGCAGTCCTTTTATAGTGCTAGGAAATTCCTTTTTATTGAGGGCGTGTCTTTGGTATCAGGGCACGCCTTTTTTTATTTTGGGCGTTCTTTTTCTCTCTTGCCAGTTTGGGGAAAGAGGGATTTTATAGCAGGGAAAGAGTTTGTTTTATCCTTGAGAGGATTTGTATCGTGACGCTTCTTGTTCTCCTTTCTTTGCCTATTTTGGTCATTATTTATCTTTGTTTGAATCAAAAACATAAAAAAATGGTACGGGAAGTTTTAAAAAAAGCCTTTAGCTGGCTTATGATCCTCCGCCGTAAACGCCAGTTAGAGGACGGAGATTCCCGTAAAGAAGATCTTCAAAAACAGCAAGATGCAAAAAAGCAGGAAGTGATAGATAAGGCTAAAGAGAATATCGAAAAGTTCAGGCAAGAATAGCTCCACTTGCTTTTATTCTAGGGTGCTTCGTCTCTTTTCTTGTCTGGCAAACCTATTTATGATGGGCGCTGGCCTTACTCGGGCTTTGCAATAGATTTGATATAGACGAAGCGAACGGATTTTATGAAACGTTTCTCCCTTTTGCGCCTTGCGTGCGTGGCCTTGCCAACCTCTGCTTTTCTCACGGGCTGTGTGCCAAATACAGATTATGCGATGCTCTCTCCCACCTTGCAGGACGAGGCGCTAAGGGCAGAAAAAGGCGATACAGAGGCACAATTCCGCCTCGGCTGGATGTATCAGCACGGGATTAACGATACAAAAACCAATTTGATGCTTCGCCAGAATTTATCTGAATCCGTTAAATGGTATCGCAAGGCCGCAACACGTCATAATGTGCTGGCGCAGGATAATCTGGCTTGGATGTATATGAACGGGCAGGGCGTGCGTCAGAATTTCTCCAGCGCAAGAAAATGGTATCAGCGGGCAGCCCGCAATGGCAATGTGAAGGCGGAATATGCGCTCGGTCTGATTTATGCGACCGATGTCGGCAAGCATCAGAATTTTGCAAAGGCGATTTACTGGCTGACAAAGGCGTCAGAGCATGGCTTCCACGAGGCAGAGCTTTGCCTTGGCTATATTTATGAAACCCTGCCTGTTAATCCATTGACATTGACGCCTGAAGAAGCCCGCAAAGAAGCCTTTGCTTGGTATAAAAAGGCAGCAGACCATGGCTTTGCCAGAGGGCAATTAAAGCTTGGTGAATTTTATGCCGATGGCACAGGGGTAAAGCAGGATAAAACCGAGGCCTTTTATTGGCTGAGCAAAGCTAGAGAGCATGGCGATCCGCAGGCTGAATTTGCCTTAACCCATTTTAAAGCCGAGGAAGGTGATGCGAAAGCGCAGTTTGAGCTAGGGGAAATGTACCGCCAAGGCAAGGGCACCCATGCGGATTTAGGATTAGCGCTTCAGTCCTATCAGAAATCTGCTTGGCAGAATTATGCGCCAGCACAATATGCGATTGCACGGCTTTATGCGCAGGGGCAGGGCGCTCGGGAAGATCGGGCTTGGGCGAGCAAGTCCACGATGGAGGAATTTTTCCCGCAGAACAAAGTAAGTAAGGAAGATCAGGCCAAAGCCATTCAACTCTTTACCAGAGCCGCAGCGCAGGGAGATGCCCGATCTGAATTTGCGCTCGGTGTGGCGTATGAATATGGAATTGGTGTTTCCGAAGATGGGCGCACAGCGATCAGTTATTATCAAAAAGCGGCAGAAAAAGGCGAGCCTCGTGCCCAGCTTGCGCTTGGAAAAGCCTATATGGGCGAGCATGTCCTCCATGGGGGGCAGCTGGCAGGAAAATGGCTGAAAAAAGCAGCCGATCAGGGGTTGCCAGAGGCGCAATTCAAGCTTGGCCAGCTTTATGACAACGGGCAGGGCGAGTGGCCTCAAGATCATGCTAAAGCGGTGGAATATTACCGTCTTGCCCATGACAAGAATTATGTTCAGGGGAGTTTTGCGCTTGCCCGTGCCTATGAGGAAGGTTTAGGCGTTGCGTTTAACCCAGCGCTGGCGGCACAGATTTATCAGGGGCTTGCAGATAAGAATATTCCAGAGGCGCAATATAAAATCGGTGAGTTTTACGAAACAGGCACCGCCAGCAAAGATGCGATTGAGGGGATTGGCTTGCCTGTGGATCAGCATGCGGCAGCCTCTTGGTATCGCCGTTCCGCCCATGAGGGCTATGCGAAAGGGCAGTTTGCTTTTGGCATGGCACAGCTTTTTGGCAAGGGTACAGCGCTTATTCCAGCACGGGGATTGTTCTGGATTGAGAAAGCGGCCGATCAGGGCGATGCACAGGCGCAATTTACGCTTGGAAAAGCCTATATTGATAAGCGCCTGCCATTTTTTAACCGTGCGAAATCGGTGACCTATTTTGAAAAAGCGGCTGATCAAGGCCATGCCAGCGCACAATTCGCTCTCGGTCTCATTCATAGCAATAAAGAAAACCATCTTTATTATGATGAGAAAAAAGCGCAGAAATATTTCTGCCTTGCGGCAGCGCAGGGCATTGTCTCGATGGAGGAAGTCCCTGAAAGGCTCGCCGATACGGTTATGCGTAACCGCAAGAGCGATTTGAAAAGAGCAGTCATTGACCAAAAACGTGCCATCGCCAAAATTAATGATGATTCTTTCAGATAAGATGAAGAAAAAGCACCAAGCGATCTGTTAAGAAAACGCAAAATTTTTAACAGGCCGCTTGGTATCTGTTAAAAAAATGCGAAATTTTTAACATGTCAGGCTTTATTTGTTAAAAAATATGAAAAATTTTAACACATAATTCTAAATTTGTGGCTTTATGGGAGTTGTTTAATGGTTTATACAGCAGCCGCTTCACAAGAAATGCTTAAAGCGCAAACTGCATTTTACAAGATACCAACACTGAATCCCCTTGACCCTTCTATCTTTCAGCAGGCAGATACTAAGGCTGTTTAAAAAAAACTTGTGAAAGCTAAGGCGGCTCTTGCCCATTTACAAGGCTTGGCACGAAGCGTTCCCAACCAAGACATTCTTCTCAATACGCTTATTCTTCAGGAGGCGAAGGCCTCGTCTGAAGTTGAGAATATTTTCACAACCCAAGATTCCCTTTTTAAAGCGCAGTTAAATCCTGAAAATATGGTGTCGCCTGAAGATAAGGAAGTTGAACATTATAATGAGGCGCTTCATGCAGGCTTTATACAAATGAAAGCGAAGCAGGGGCTTTTGACTAATAATATTTTAATTGAAATTTTCCGAAGGCTGGAGCAGCGTACAGGAGGATTTAGAGAAAATCATCCCGTTGTTTTGCGGAATGAACGTACAGGGGAAGATGTTCACGTTCCGCCAGAAGAGACCACCCAGATTCAGCAATACATGGCGGATTTAGAGCGATTTATTAATGTGCCACAGGAAGGGGATTATGATTTAGACCCTTTGATTAAAATGGCTATTATTCATCACCAGTTTGAGAGTATTCACCCTTTTGCAGATGGCAATGGCCGAACAGGGCGAATTTTGAATATTCTTTATTTAACGAAAGAAGGGTTGCTCGATAGTCCTATTCTCTATCTTTCCAGAGGGATTAACCGCAGCAAAGACCGTTATTACCGTTTGCTTCAAAGGGTACGTGATTTTGGAGAGTGGGAGGCGTGGATTCTTTATCTTCTTGAGATGATTGAAGAAACAGCGCAAAAGACCTTTGAAATCATTGAAGCGCTTAAAGCGCAAATGGCAGAAATGAAAAAAGCGTTGAGGGAAAAATTGCCTAGCTTATATAGCCAAGATCTCTTAAATACGCTTTTTAGACATCCTTATACGAAATCAAAAATCCTCGAGGAACGGCTTGGTGTGAGCAGACAAACCGCAACCAAACGTTTAAAGCTTTTGTCGGAGCATGGTTTTTTGCAAAAAGTAAAATTCGGGCGTGAAAATTACTTTATCAATCATAAGCTTTATCGTCTCTTTTTAAGCCTTTCAGCATAGCTTCACGCTAATTTAACTAGACTTTTATTCTATGATTTCCTAGCATCATCTTATTTACCGCCTGTTGTGGCAGGGGTCTCTTTTTAGGTTTAGAGGTGAGATGATGGAACAGCGTGATACAGAAATTGCACAGAACATTCTTGATTATTTGAATAATACGCCGATTGACAAAACCCGCACAGCCAATGAGATTTTTCAAGCGTGTGGCGGTGGTGAAACCATTGAAGCCCTGCGCATGCTAGAGCGTGAAGGTAAAGTCACCCGCCTCAATGAGACAGATTACCGTGCCAACTGATTTCCTAAGATTTTCTTAGAAATGAAGTGAAAGAAAACGCCCTGTTTGTAAAAAGCAGGGCGTTTTTTAATAGGGTTTTATGGTGCGAAGAGCGCCTCTTAAAAAGGATTGTCGCCGAGGTTGGCTCGGGGATCAAGAGGGCCGCCGAAATCTCCAAAATGATTGCTGGAGGCGCATTTCTTAAAATCATTGATGAGAGGAACGAGGCGAATGGTTGGGAGGCTCTGCGTTTCGCCAGAAGAGAAGCTTAACCAAACTTCGGGCCTTTTGCCGAGCGCATTGAGGAGATTTTCCATGCCTTGCGTCTCAACTGTGCCTTCAATCGTGTAAGGCGAGAGCGCCATCATACCAAAAGTCTGCTTATATTTCGTATTGCGGAGCGTCATTTGTCCCTCGGACTCCACAGGTAAGCTCCAAGTTTGGTTAAAGGCCTGCAATTTATTGGCCTCGCCATTGGCAAGGAAGCTCAAAGAATTTGAGAGTCTGGGTGAGCCTTTTGACGCATCAATTTTGACATAGGATAAAGAGCAAGTGCCAATTTGAAGCGCATCGGGCGTGTGATAGGTGGTTGAAATCCATGCTTGTGTTTGTGAAATTTGCAGAAATTGATGAATGTCTTCGCCCTCGGGCAGATTGGCTTGAATGGCAGCCTGTAAATTATCCCCGACATCGGCAAAAGCCTGCGGAACGCCGACAGCAAAAACAGAAAGCATCGGGAGCAGCAGGCTGTATTTCAAAAGAGCAGGAAAGGAAGTCATCTGTTTTTTCATCGGAAATAGCCTTAAAATCTTCGTAAAATGTTTAAGCCGTATCAGTCTAGGGTGTATAAACTCTCTTCTAATTTATAGCCTATTCCTTCTTTATTGGATAGAATGGTCTGAATGCCAGTTTTGCTTCATATCCTCATATTCTTCAGTCCAGGTTGAAATTTTTTCCCAGGCGAGAATATCCCCACAGTCAAAAGAGGCAAAAAACGTCTCAGGATCCATCAGAGGCGATTTCATTTTTTCCGCCATCATAAAGGTCGTGAGATAATCCCCTAAAATAAAGGGCAGCATCGGCTTTCTGCCATGAAGCGCATTTTCAATTTTCCGAAGCTTTTGCTTGATAAAGCTCCGCTCCATATCCAGCGAAAGCTGGGGATAGGGAACGCCTTTCAAAACCCCTTTTAACACTTCTGCGCCACTATGGGAGAAGGACACATCCAACAGGCGCAGCTGCCGTGCAATCGCCAATAACCAAGCCAGCTCCACCGTAAGCGCCAGCTTGTTCGGGGAGGCAAATTTTGCCACCCGAAAGCCTGTATCAATATCCCGGCCGAGGAAATCATATTGATCAGGGTGAAGATCGGCATCTTGCTCCATGCTTTCACGGTAGATCCAAGATTCATAAGAAAGGTTGGATTGCGCCTCTTCTTCATCGTCTTTTTTATCTTGGGGACAGCGGAGGGAAGACGGCAGGGAAATCGTGATATTGGGAAGCGGAAACAGTCCCACCCAGCCTGTGCCTTTAATGTCTAACGGCAGACCATCTTTTTCGAGCTTATTGCCATAGGCTTGGATTGTGGCACAGAAGGCTTTAATCACGAGGGAAAGATGGACAATATCTTTGAGTGTCGTGCAGAACAGCACCTCATCGCCGAGATATTTCCAAAAACGGGGCGGAAATTCGCTATATTTTGCAGTCAGTTTGGAGTGACTGCACTCTAATTCATAATTTTTAAGAAAATTTTCAGGAAAACATTTGTAAAAACGGCGCTGAATCATCACCCAGTTCGGGTAAGCCTTGGAAAAATGGGTCGCATATCCGCCTTCCCCTGATTTAAAGGAGGTTGAGCCGACCAGATCGGCAGAAAGAAATAAACGGGTGCGTGGGGCAGGATATTCGATTTTTTTCTGAGTCATGCGTGAGTCTCTTCCCTCTGCGTTTTCACCAGATTTATCATAGGGATTTTAAAAGGGGCAAGCATGCTTTTCTACGAAAGAAATCTAGTGCTTGGCTTGCGGACGCTTTTGCGCCAAATTGGCCAGAGGTGAAACAACAGCTTGAAGCGCTTCAAGCATGGATGACGGCATAGGAAGAAAGATGCGCCTTTCTGTTTTAAAATCTTTTTTAGGCACAGTCGCTTTATTGGCGGGTATGGCAGTGATGCTGCCTTTGGAGGCCAGTGCCCAGATGGTCGGCGTGATTAGCCACCTCAGGGGGGTGCAGGAAGTCGATTATGTCAGCCATGTGCAGGCATGGGTCAGCACCCGAACCCGTATCGAGGACGGGGCTTCCTCCGACAGATGCGCTTTAATCTATTATGCGCTCCCCAGAGATGCCATCAGTATGGGCGCGCCGATTTCCTTTGTGCGGGACAAGCAGGGCTATCAAGTGCGGGCGTTAAACAGCCAATGGCCGATTTTGCCTAATAATACAGGACAGCTTTCAATGCGGGTGAAAGGGCATCTTTATACGTTTGAGATGCAGTCCGATGAGGGCGGTGTGATCTCAGGGCCTTTGGCGAGCCTTGAAATGCGCCAGATTTTAGATGGGCTAAGCGAAATGGGTGAAGACCCCTCCAGTGAATTTCGCATGAGCTATTCTGAAAATAAAAGCGCCCATGATAGCCGATATGACGGCAATCGAAACGGCGTTTTGAGCAATGTGAATGTTGCGCCAGAGCGTAAAGCTAAACTCGTTCGGGATCGGCGTAAAAAACGGGTCGCTGCCAAAACCATCAATCGGCATTTTTCCGTGCCTGTGGTGGGTATTGAAAAACCCATTGCCGCCTTTGACGATTGCAGCGCCGAACTCAAAGAAAAATATTTAGACGAAACGGCCAAAAATTTCGAAGAGAGTGAAGTGGAAAAGGTTGATAGTGGCAATCCTTCCGCATGATGATTCGTGAAAACACCCCACGCAGTAACCAGCCCGTTTGGGGTTTTTCTTTTTCTTGGATTGAAATGCTCTTTTCAAACAGTTTTCAGAAAAATTTTACAAAAAGTGCATTATATAAAATAATGCAAAAAAATCCTTGCTTTCAAAAAGTAAAGCCTGCTAATCCTTTTTTAACAGGAGGAATTTTGCAGTATGGACGCTAATGTAAAAAAAACAAAACTGTCCAAGCTGGTAGAGATGCGTGCGGGGCATCCTATTAGGGGAAGGATTGAGGAGACCAAAGGGGCAGGAACATTTGTTGTCTCGTTAAAAAATGCTTTGCCTTTTGCTGAAATTAATTGGTCTTCGCTTTCAGAGGTTAAGCTCGAAGGAAGAGGTGAGCCTTATTGGCTGAGAGAAGGGGATTTTTTATTTCCAACCCGTGGCAGTTCGACTTATTCACTTTATGTGGATGGGGGAATTGGGACAAAAAAAGTGGTTGCAAGTCCTAATTTTATTGTTATGCGTCCTCTTGAAAAAAAGCGTACGCCCTTCCTGCCGGCTTTTGTGGCATGGTGGATGAATCAAAGTGTGGCGCAAAAAATGTTGGGGAGCTTGTCACAAGGGACAACGTTACTCCGTGCGATTAACAAGGCTGGCTTAGAAAACTTAGACATTTATCTACCGAGCTTAGAAAAACAGAAAAAAATTATGCATGCTCTAAAGTTGCAAAAAGAAGAGGCGCAGCTTTTAGAACAACAACGGGAAAATACGGTTGCTTTTATGCAGGGTTTGGCAGAACAGCTTTTGGCTTCAGGAAAAGGGATGAATAAAAATGCAAATTAACCAAGATACCATTAACAGCAAATTATGGGATGCCTGCGATATTTTTCGGGGAACAGTGAGCGCTGATACGTATAAAGACTATATTTTAACGCTGCTTTTTCTGAAATATCTTTCAGATGTTTGGCAGGACCATCTTGCAAACTATCAAAAAGAATATTCTAACAATCCAGAATTGGTGAAGGCCATGATGGAGCAAGAAAATTTTGTCTTGCCCGAAGGCTCTGATTTTGAAAGCCTGTTTCAACAGCGTGATCTGCCGGGAAATGGTGAACGCATTGATAAGGCCCTTGCAGCGATTGAAAGTGCTAATGGACAAAAGTTGAAACTGAATACTATCAGTATTTTTAACGATATTCGTTTCAATTCCGAGAAATTAGGGGAAGAAAAGCTTAAAAATGAACTCCTTTCTGATTTATTAGGTAAATTTCACGACAAAGAATTGGATTTAAGACCTTCCCGTGTCGGGAATTTGGATATTATTGGGAATGCCTATGAGTTTCTGATCGGGAAATTTGCGGCAGGAAGTGGGCAAAAAGCAGGAGAATATTATACCCCTGCAGAGGTGAGTGATCTCTTAGCTCAACTGCTAGCGCCACAAGTTGGGGATAAAATTTGTGATCCGACTTGCGGTTCAGGCTCGCTTTTACTCAAATGCGGACGGGAAGTTTCTAAAAATCATAACAAGAGCAAAGATTATGCGCTTTTTGGACAGGAGGCTATTCTCTCCACCTGTTCCTTAGCGATTATGAATATGTTTTTGCACGGTGAAAACAATCACCAAATTGAGTGGGGGGATACGATTAGATCGCCCAAATTGCTGGACAGCTCAGGCAGGTTGAAAAAATTTGATATTGTTACAGCAAATCCGCCTTTCTCTTTGAAAGAATGGGGGGCGAACATCGCAGAAAACGATCCGCATAGCCGTTTTTCCCGTGGGATTCCCCCAAAGACCAAAGGGGATTATGCCTTTTTGCTCCATATGGTGGAGAGTTTGAACGATCGGGGCAGAATGGGCGTTGTCGTGCCGCATGGTGTGCTTTTTAGAGGCGCCGCCGAAGGGAAAATTAGAAAAAAATTAGTTGAGGAAAATCTGTTAGAGGCCGTGATTGGCCTGCCCGAAAAACTCTTTTTTGGAACAGGGATTCCAGCGGCTATTCTGATTTTCAATAAAGAAAAAAAGGATGAGAAAGTCCTCTTTATCGATGCAAGCAAGGAATTTGAGGATGGTAAAAATCAAAACAAACTCGGGAAAGAGAATTTAGAGAAAATTGTTCAAACCTACCGCAATCGGCAAGAGGTAGAAAAATATGCCCATCTCGCCAGCCTTGAAGAAATTCAAGAGAATGCGTTTAACTTAAACATTCCAAGATATGTCGATATGTTTGAGGAAGAGGCTGAAATTGACCTTCAAGAAGTGTTGAAAGAGCGCAAAGCCCTGACGAAATCATTGGCAGCGATTGAAAGCGAGATGGAGAAATATCTCAAGGAGCTGGGCTATCATGCGTAACACTCAGAGCGATCCAACAAGGTGGACGACAGAAGAAAAGGGCGAACTCATCCTCTACACCACAGAGGATGGGAAAGCAGCGATTGAACTTCATGCGCATAAAGGTACTGTGTGGCTTTCGCAGTCGGAAATGGCAACGCTTTTTGAGAGAGGCCTGCCAACAATTAACGAGCATATAAAAGCAATTTATGCAGAGGGTGAATGTTTGGAAGAGGCAACTCTTCGGAATTTCCGAATAGTTCAAAATGAAGGGGGCAGAGCGGTTGAAAGAGAAATTGCCTTTTATGCGCTTGAAATGATTTTAGCCGTTGGCTATCGGGTGCGCTCGCCACGGGGAACACAGTTCAGACGCTGGGCGACAACGGTTTTAAAGGAATATCTGATAAAGGGCTTTGCCTTAGATGATGTCCGTTTAAAACAAGAAAAAATGCCCGATTATTTTGATGAATTGCTCGAACGGCTGAGAGATATTCGGGCCTCAGAAAAGCGCTTTTATCAAAAAATACGCGATATTTACGCAACCGCCAGCGATTATGACAAGGATTTAGAATCCGCACGCCTGTTTTTTAAGACGGTTCAGAATAAAATGCTGTATGCCGTGACCGGAAAAACCGCCTCCGAATTGATTTTGGAGCGTGCCGATGCCCAAAAACCCAATATGGGACTGACAAGCTGGAAAGGTTCGATTGTACGCAAAGGCGACGTGGATACGGCCAAAAATTACCTTCAGGAACAAGAGATTTCCGAGTTGAACCAGATTGTCACGATGTATCTGGACTATGCAGAGGATCAGGCAAGACGGCGTAAAAGCACAAGCATGGCCGAGTTTGCGGACAAGCTGGATAAGTTTCTGGCTTTTAATGAACGGCCTGTTTTACAGGGCGCAGGCACAAGAAGTGCAGCGCAAGCAAAAACAGTCTCCTCAGAACGCTATGCAACCTTTGATGCGAGACGCAAAGCAATCGAAAAAGAAGAGGCGGAAAAAGCCCATCTCGAAGAGTTACAGCAAGAACTGAAAAAAGCCGAACAGAAGGCTAAAAGGAAGTAAACCTTATGTTAAAATTTAAGTGTCTTCCGCTTCTTTTTTTATTGACGGGGTGTGTTTATGCCACAGCCATCACGCAAAATGTAACGGTAAATGTGTATGTACAGAAAAATAAAGACGGCGAAGATTATAATGGAAAAGTGGTAAATTCTAAAAGAGAAAGTACGCAACAGCCTACGCAGAAAGAAGCCATAGAAGAGATGAAAAGAATGCATCCTGACGCAACCGTTTTGGTACAACGTACTCGTCATCTTCAGAATAAGTCTTCACCTGATAAAGAGCGGAAGAATTCAAAATGAAAAAGCCAGAAGGATGGAAGGAAGAGAGTTGATGGAAGGAAGAGAGTTTAGGCCATTTGTTTGATTTTAAAAATGGTTTTAATACGGATAAGTCTTCTTATGGGAAAGGCTATAAATTTGCTAATGTAATGGATGTCCTTAATAATTCTATTATTACTGAAAATATAATTATTGGGTCAGTTACTGCTGATATAAAAAGTTTTGATTTATTTAGTCTTTCTTTTGGTGATGTTTTATTTAATCGTACTTCAGAAATACCAGAAGAAATAGCATTATCTGCTGTTTATTCAGAAATACCAGAAGAAATAGCATTATCTGCTGTTTATATGGATGATAAACCTGCCATGTTTGGGGGATTTGTTATTCGAGGAAGGCAAAAAACAGCTAGTTTAGCGGTTTCTTTTTTACCTTTTGTTTTTGAAGTAAATAAATTTCGGAAGCAGGTTTTTAAGTTGGCGCAGGGAGCTGTGCGTTCAAATATTGGACAAGAATCGTTAAATAAAGTGACGATTTTACTCCCACCTCTTCCAGAACAAAGGCGGATTGCGGAAGTCTTATCGACATGGGATCGGGCGATTGAGACGGCGGAAAGGCTTTTGGAAAATAGCGAAAAACGCTTTAAAGCCCTGATGCAACAGCTTCTCACAGGCAAAAAACGCCTCCCCAATTTTAGGGGGAAGTGGGTTAAAAAAGAGCTTGGAGATATTGCACAGATGAAATCAGGCGGCACACCGCTATCATCTAAGAGTGAATGCTATGGAGGTGAAATTCCTTGGGTTTCTATTAAGGACATAACATCAACGGGAAAGTATATTTTAGAAACTGAAAGAACATTAACCGAAAAAGGTATCGAAAATTCAAGCGCCTTTTTATATCTTGAAAACACAATTCTTTTTGCGATGTACGCATCTATTGGAGAATGTTGCATTGCAGAAAAGAGCGTAAGTTCCTCTCAGGCAATTTTAGGTATTTCTTGTCAGAAAAGTCTTTATTTTGAGTTCTTATATTATTGGTTTTTATCTGGTAAAAATAAATTCAAAGGCATGGGGCAAAAAGGAAGTCAATCGAATTTAAATGCAGGTCATTTATAATTTCACTCCCTCCCCTCCCAGAGCAGAAAGCGATTGCATCTGTGCTAAGTTCTGCCCAGAATGAGGTGGAGACTATTAAGGCAAAAATTGCTCAGCTTAGAGTGGAAAAGAAAGCGCTGATGCAGCAGCTTTTGACAGGGAAACGCCGTCTTGTGCCAGAGGGTGCAGCGAAAGGTTAAAAAATGTCGCATAATCTACGGTTACAAGAGGAGTATAGCGCTAAAATTCCTGCTCTGACCTTACTGTCTGCTATGGGCTGGCGCTATATTGCGCCTCATAAGGTTTTTACTATGCGGGAGAATAAAAACGATAATCTCTTGCTTAAACCGCTTTTGATAGCGCATTTGCAAAAATACCGTTTCACCTTTCAGGAAAAATCTCACGCCCTTGATCCGGACACGATTGAGCGTTTAATCGGCATTTTAGAAAGGCCGGATTTCACTTCAGGCCTTCTGAAAGCCAATGAAAACATCACGCATCATCTACTTTATGGGATTGGGATTTCGCAATTTGTGGAGGGGACGGGGAAGGCAGCTCTCACTGTCCCTTTAATCGACTGGGAACAGCCGGAAAACAATGATTTTGCCTTTACCGAGGAATTCCCTGTTGCGCGGACGCAGGGGAATAGCACTTGCCGGCCAGATATTGTGTGTTTTGTGAATGGGATTCCGCTGGCGGTGATTGAGGCCAAACGCCCGGATAGCAAAACAGGCAAACCAACGGTGAAAGAGGGGATTTCTCAAAATCTCCGTAACCAAAAAGCAACCTATATTCCCAAGTTTTTCGCTTATTTACAGCTTCTCATGTCCATTTCGGGCACAGAGGCTGCTTATGGCACGGTCGGGAGTAAAGAAAAATTCTGGTCTTCTTGGCGTGAAGAGAAAATTTCAAGAGAAGAGCTGACAGCGCTGAAAAACAAATCGCTTTCATCCGATCAAAAAGAGGCGATTTTATCCGAACGCCAGCCCGCAAAAAAATGGTTTGAAAATTATATTTCCCGCTCTTTGATTCCAGATGGGCAGGATGAGGCCCTTGTGGGACTGTTATCGCCAGACCGTTTTTTAAAATTGATCCGTTTTTATACGCTTTTTGATCAGTTTAAAGGTAAAATCATTGCCCGTCCGCATCAGATTTTTGGGATTGAGGGGATTTTAGAACGCCTCAAAACAAAAAGCGAAAATCCCCAAGACCGTTCAGGCGTTGTTTGGCAGACAACAGGCTCGGGCAAGTCGCTGACGATGGTTTTATTTGCTCATGCGCTTAAGCTCGATCCGGCGTTGAAACAAAGCCGTTTGATTATCATTACCGACCGAACCGATTTGGAAAAACAGCTGAGCGATGTGTTTTTTGCAGGGGATGCTGTTGGGAAGCATAACCGTGGGCAGGCTAAGGCGAAAACAGGTCGGGATTTAGCAAGGAAAATCTCGAAAGGGCAAGATCGGATTATCTTTTCCCTTATTCAGAAATTTAACAGCGCCGTGGAGCTTGAAACTTGTTATAATCCCGATCCCAATTTGATTGTACTGGTAGATGAGGCGCGCCGCACCCAAGGCGGCGCAGCCCATCAAAAAATGCGTAAAGCATTGCCAAATGCTGCTCTGATTGCCTTTACGGGCACGCCCCTTTTGAAAAAGCAGAAAACGGCCCGTCTCTTTGGGAAGATTATTCATGCCTATACGATGAAACAGGCCGTTGAGGATAAGATCGTTACGCCGCTGCTTTATGAAGAGCGTAAGCCAGATTTAGAAATCAATGCCCGTCCAATAGATAGGGGGGTGGAGAAGCTCACCGCTTCGGAAAGTGAAGCCTTTACGGCCAAAGTGAAAAAGAATTTTTCAAAACCTTCAGAAATTTTTCGTGCCAAAGACCGTATCCGTTTGGTGGCGGAGGATATTGCCGAGCATTTAGAGACAAAAATCCCAAGCGATTTAAAGGGAATGCTGTGCTGTGACAGCAAGCTCTCGGCAATTTTATATCAAAAAGAATTTCAGAGGCTGGATCAATTTAAAACGGTGGTCGTGATGAGTCCGCCAGATACACGGGAGGGGCATGGGGATATCGATGAGGATGATTCGCCCGATCTTCAAAAATGGTGGCAGGAGACTGTTGGAAGCAAAGAAGAAACAAAATACACGAATGAGGCCAAGGCGCAAATTGCAGAGGATCCAGAGGTTCGTTTGCTGATTGTGGTGGATAAGCTCTTAACAGGGTTTGACGAGCCTAAAATTGGCGTTCTCTATATTGATAAGCAATTAACAGACCATAATTTACTGCAAGCCATTGCCCGTACAAACCGCCTCCATGAAAGCAAGCTGAATGGGCTGCTCATTGATTATCGTGGCATTTTGAGTGAGCTGGATAAGGCGCTGAAAAATTATGATGAACATGCGAGAAATCAAGACGGGCTTCACGGCTTTGATGCCAAGGATTTAGAGGGAATTTATCAGAAACTCGCCGATGAATATAAGAAATTGCCTGATTTTCATGCGGCTTTATGGGCAGTTTTCGAGGGCGTTGAAAATAAGAGCCAAATGGAACAGCTTCGTGCGGTTCTTAGTCCAAATCTGGTGGCGGGAGAGGACTTAAATGAAGCAAAAAGGGAAGCTTTTTTTAAGGCCTTGAGCGATTTTGCCACTTGTTTAACCCTTGCCAACCAATCGACTGAATATTTCAATACGCCCTTAGAAGAGCGGACAGAATATAATAAAACGCTCAAACAGATGGATGCGTTACGCAAGATTGTCCGTCAAGATTGCGGTTTAACGATTGATTTTACCCGATTTGAGAAGGAGATGCGCCGTCTGATTCATCAAAATGTGTCAGGCGTTGAAATCGAAGAGGCCGAAGGGTTTTATGAGGTCACACGAGACCCGTCAAAAATGACGCCAGAAGGATTGGAAAATGAGGCGCGTGCGATGCGCACCCAATTAACAAAGAAAATTGAGGAATTGGCGGATGACCCGTATGCAAAGGCTTATTTCAGCGATCTTTTGAAAGCGGCCATAGAAGAGTCAAAATCCCGATTTGAGGACCCTTTAAAGAAATTTCTTAAATTTAAAAGTTTTCAGGAAAAATTTGAGAAGAGGGAAATGGAGACCATTCCTGCGCCTTTGAAAGAAAAACCCAAGCCAAGGGCTTATTACGGCATTTTCCTTCAGGCCTTGGGCGATAAAATAAAAGAGAAAGAGACTGGTTTCTGGATTGGTTTGACCGATCAGGTAGAGAAAGTCATTGAAAAAGCCAATGCTGAACATTCCCTTAATCCTGAAAATCGAAAAAAAGAGATTCATAGACAGCTTTTGCCTATGTTTGTTGCAAAACTCCAACCGTTAGGCGTGGAATTTTCAGAGATTCAGGAGATCATTACAAAAATGAGCGACCTGCCAGCCTGAGGAAAAAGAGGAAACATAGAAACACCCCACTCGGTAACCAGCCCGTTTGGGGTTTTTCTTTATGCGTTCTTTCTAAACTCTTTTAAAACGGGGCGTCCATACGGATAAGGTGTCGTTTGCCCTTGGCAGGGGCAGAGGTTGGCTCACCGACATTGCCGAAATGATTGGCTTGGACACAGCTTTTAAAATCATCGAGTTCTGGCGCAATGTCTTTGAGCGGAATAGTCACGAATTTGCCAGAAGAATAGTCCAGCGTTCCCTCATTATTACGGGAAAGCGTATTTAATAGCGACCCCATCTCTTCCTCGGGCATTGTGGCGGTGATTTCGTCAAATTTGCTCTGCTTCATGTTAAAATGATGCGTCCAGTGGCCGGCATGGAGGTCCAAAGACCCTTTAGCATCCGCAGGCAGATTCCATTCAGCGCTGCCACTCTGAACCAGAAATTTATCTTTTTCCGCAGATAAGATGAAAGCCAGCTTAATTTTCTTACGGAAGCGGGGTTTTTCAATATAGGCCAGCAGACAGCGTTTCGCTGTTCTGTTTGGGCCATCTACGCCGTTGGCTCTGGCATCTGCGATACTTGTTTCTGGCGGAAGAACACGCATGGTCATCCAGAAACGATTCTTTCCCATTTTCTGCTTGAGATCGGTCACGGTTGTGCCAGTCGCAGGCGTATTATTCGCCGAGGCATGGCCCGCAACAGAGAGGGAGAAGCACACCCCAGCAAAAGCAAGGATAGCGAAGCGAAAAGAAGGAAGAAATTTCGTTATCATGCGTTGTTTCTTATGCGGAGAAACGTGCTTTTCCAAGTCCCAAAGTTTCTTTGTGTCTGTTTTTTAGAAAATCTGTGGCTTTTTTAGCGCTTTTTTTTGGGAAATGGCGTACAGAAAAGAGAAAGAACGGCGAAGAGGGTTGGTGCGCCCTTTGACAGATTTCTCTGACGCCTATCGATAAAAACCTGTGAGATATTTGCCCCTTGCAGGTGTAAAAAAGAGTTTCGGGATCGAAAAAATGTTTCACTTGCTAAACCCTGCGGAGCTTCATGCCATTCTTCATGTTGTGGTGCGGGAATCTGAGCGCTATTTGCTCCTTTTTCTAGAGCTGACAACAGGGTTTGCTATTGTGATGTCCTATTTGCGCTATACAGGACGGACGCAGTTTTCTCAGATGAATGCGATTGATGCGATTGGAAATTTTATTCTTGGCGGTTTGCTGGGAGGGATTTTTAGTGATTCCGTTGGTTTTATTGATTATTTGATGTCGCTCATTCTCTCTGTCGGGATTTTATGCGTCTTGAATTACCTTTATTTGCATTCGGACTTTTTTCATAAGGCCACGATTGGCGATCCAATCCCCGTTATTAAAGATGGCAGATTTATCATGCGGTCTTTTCTCGCCAATAACAGCAAGGTCGATATTTTAAATGTGATTTCCCAGCTGAATTTACAGGGGATTTTCTCCTTTAGCGATGTCGCCTATGCGCAAATGGAGCCAGATGGCTCGATTACAGCGACCTTGGATAAGTCGAGAGTGCCCGCCATTGTCGTTATTTACGCAGGCGGTGTCCGCCTAGAAGTGCTAGAGCATATCAATAAGACCGAACAGGATTTGCTGGAAGATATGCGTAAAAACAACATTGAAAATCTTAATGATGTTTTCTTGGGCGAATATTCCAAAGGCACCTTCCGCTATATCTGCCGTAATGGCCGATCATATCCCACCCACGACCCTGCAACACAGCTCCCAAATTCTTTCTCTATTTGAGATTTAGAGAGGATTGCTCCAATTTTCTTCAAGCCAAGGAAGGCTTTTGAAGTAGCGGTTTACAGCCTCATAAGCCAGCTCGAAATCGGGTAACTCTTCTTCTGAAAGATCGGTTTTGAGTGTTTCATATCCCGTTTTTGCTCGGCTTTTAAGGGCTTTGGAGTCCAAAGCCGTTGCGCAAAATAAAGCATCAATCTCCTTGTTGCGCAGAGAATGCTGTAAGTAATCAAGGATAAGAGCCCGTTGTTTAGCGAGAGATTCTCTATAGTTTGAAATCAAGAAATGCAGATCAAAAATGTCTTGGTAGCGTGCCAGATTGCGTTTTTCTTGTTGTAAAAGCGCACGGAATTTTTCAGCAACAAGCATTTCAAGCGAATAACAGGCAATTTCACAACCCGTTTGCTGATTTAGGAGGATTTTATCCCTTTCTCCAGTAAATTCATTAAAAGAACAATCTAAATCGGTGATGATTTCTGTTCGTTTCCCTTTTGGAATGGATTTTATTTTGATGTACAGAGCTGGAAAAGTGCGTTTCTTAGGCGTGCCATCTGCGTGAAATTTCTTTGATGGCTTTATTTTGATAGAAGAGACTTCAGCTTTGGAAAAGAAAGATTCTGGTTTGATGGTTTCATCTTGCAGTGCTTCGTTCAGATCTGCTTTGATCTCGTTTTCAACAGCTTTATTGAGGCTTTTCCGTGAGCTTGAGAAGTCAATATCGGTTGTTGTGCGAGGGCTTTTGTATTTTTGATGCATGAGCCGACCGCCTTTGAGAAGAAAATCTCCTGAAAGATGTGGATGCTCGGCAATGGCCGTTAAAATCATCTCTACGGCGCGTTCTTGAGGCGTTTTGATCATTTAAGAGGCGACTTTAGAGGTGAAGTAGTCTTGAAAGAAAGGGTCATTTAAAGCAAGATTCCAGTTTTCGCTATAAAGAGTTTTTTCTGCGGGGGAGTAGTCTTTGTCTGGCCAAAATTTTCGAGAGCCCCCCCGTTTTCCTTCTTGTTTTTGGCGCAAGTTTTCAATGACGGGATTGGAAATATGCAGGATTTCATCCAAGAAAAAGCCTATTCTGGCCTGTTCAATTTGTGAGGAGCGCTTTTGGGAGGTTTTGAGAATTTGTTTGGCATATGTTGAGCCATGTTCAGCCCATGTTGCAAGAACGTGATCTTTTCCACCGCATTTTTCGGGGGTCTTAAGCATTGTTAAAAAAAGCTCTCCAATGGGCAAGATGCGTAGCCCTTCCGGCGTTGTGCCGTAAGGGAGGGGTTCTTTTTGAAGGGTAAAAATAAAGTTAGGATTTTCTCTTTTGGCAGGAAATGGATTTTGAAAAAGGGAATTTTTTAAATTTTCTTTGAAAACACGGGGGAGTTTATCAATCTCTTTGAGGTCTCTTTGGTAGAGATCTTCAAGGGAGAGGCGCAAATCTTCTTGTGCTTTTTTCCTCCATTTCGCTGGGGAAGGAAGGGTATAATAAACGTGTTTCGGAATGCGATTTGTGAGGTTGTAATACACCATTGCAGTCAAATGGGAGAGGTAACCATAAGGCAGGGCGCTGCAAAGGAGAGATTCTAAAGGATAATCTGTTGTGACGTCTGTAATTTGGAAAAAAGAATGATTTTCTTTGAAAAGTGACTGTATCGTTTTATTGTCTTTTAGAAATTGTAGCGTGAAAATAATGGTTTCAGACAGAGATTTAAAATCGTCTAAAGAGGGGCGTTTTTTAGAAGATTTTTGAAACCACTTTTTTAGGATTTCTAAAGCAATTTTTTGTTGCGAAATGCCTGGTTTTTTATGGCTTTTATAAAGCCATAGTCCGAAATTTTCGGCAATTTTTTCAATTTCAGAAAGCCTAATAATTTCTGCTCTGTGAAATTCTTTTTCGTTTTGAATTTCGTTTGATGAGTAAAGCATGTCTTTTCTATCAAAAGTAATAAATAATGTCCTAAGGACATTATTTATTACTTTTGATAATGTCAATGCTCTTAAGGCTTAATTTTTAACATTTGACGATAAAGAAGGCATACTGTATGTCCTTAAGGACATACAGTATGCCTTCTTTATGGTTTTTTTGAAAAAATTACAGTTAACATTTTCACAATCAAAACAAATCTTCCGATCTTCTCCATCTAAGTTTTTAAGGGAGAAAATGCGTTAGGGGAGGCAGAGGGAGCTTGACCGATAAAAGGGGACGGGCGATAAGGAGAAGGCCATTATTTTCTTTTTGACTTGACCTTAGGGCCGTGCCTGAATGCGCTTTTTCCAGAAAATTCTTCTTTTTTCGCCACTGCTTTTGGCTATGAGCGCCTGCGGAGACTTTTATAACCAGCCTTTTATCAATAGGGTTCAGGATGAGCGCTTTGTCTTTGAACAGCTCAATGAAACCGTGCGTTTTTCGCTTAAAAACCCTTGGCTTCCCCTCGATCTTGCAGAGGATGTGGTTAAAAAAGAGGGCGAGATTGAAGACCGTTTAAAAGCCCTTGATAAAGTCGTTCTGAAATATAACGCAACGGGCATCAATGACGATGACTTTTCAATGAAATATGTGCCCAAAGACGCCGATCGGGAAAGTAAAGCGGTCAAAAGGCTTTTGGAGGATTATCGGATTGAGGTTACCCGCACGCTCAAAGAATTTGGCAATGCAGGGGCAACAGGTCTTCCTATAGATTTTGGTGGCGTCTGGGGGGAAGATAACGGCCCTGTGAAGCATAAAGCCGTTCAGGAAGGCTGGGGGCGGGTCTTGTTGCAGGACAGCCCCTCTATGCAAAATCTGCCCCCACGGCCATGGGACGAAGGGGTCGGCACGCAGGCACGCCTTCAGGCCAAAGCCGCCAAACATCAGGAAGCTGGGGAAAGCTGGGGCAATGCTTTCCCAGATGCGCTTAAACGCAATACGCAAACGCCAGATGCTTCCGCAGATGCGCCAAATGACAGCGACAGTCTCAGCCAACAGCATGGCCCGCAAAGAGGCACAGATGCAAATGATCAGAATGCGTTGCAGCATACCTCTCAAACGGCAACAGCCTTACCGCAAAAGCAGGGAAAATAAGATGAAAAAAAGCCTTTTTCTTGCCCCGTTTTTCCTTTTCCTGATTGGCTGTAATGCCACCGTGAATGGCCCTTTTCTCAATCATCTCAAGAAAGAAAACCGTGAGGCGGCGGATTTACAATATGTTGCTGCCCAGCTTTTGGAATTTCCAGACTTAAAAGAAGATGAGCGGGTGATTTTGCGCTATCAAATGCGCAAAGTGGATAGCGAAAAAGAGGCACTTTCCAATATTGCGCATGTGGTGCGCACCCATATTGAAAGCCCTTGGTGGGAGGATTGGTTTTTTCCTTTTGATGGCTGGGGAGAGACGCCTTTTTACGTCAGCGATGAATCCATTGCCCTCAATCAGCTTTTTAAAGATGATTTGAAGGATTTGAAATTATGGACAGATTCAACGCAAAAACGCTTTGGCGTGCAGATTCATCCGCCTTCTAAAAAGAAAATGACCAGCAAGGAACGCAAAGCGGAGAAAGAGGCGGAGGCAGAAGCTGCCCAGCTCGCCAAAGCACAGGCGCAAGGAAAAACCGCAGATCCGTTCGTGGCGCAGTCACCTGCAAAACCCGATAAATCGCCAAAGCCTAAAGCAAAGAAACTCCCACAAGTGCCACAGGTTCAGCAGGGGATTACAGATTATCTCGGCGATGAACAGCCCGAAGAAAAAACGGCTCAGCCAGCACCCGATTTGAGTAAAGATTACGCTCCAGACCCGGGAGATAAATCCGCAAACGCCTCTGGAAGTGCTTCTAGCGGAGATTCAAGTGATGATTCAAGCAGTGACTCTGGCGATAGTTCTGATGATTCAGGCAAAGCCAATAAACCTGTTGATCCAGATGCCGCCGCCCTCGCGGTTACCAGCACCTCGAATTAAAAAATAAATTTTTTAAAATTGTCTTAAAAAGACCTAGACATTATGGAGCGCATAGCGTGTTAGAGAACAGCCAACAGCCAACAGCCAACAGCCAACAGCCAACAGCCAACAGCCAACAGCCAACAGCCAACAGCCAACAGCCAACAGCCAACAGCCAACAGCCTTTAAAGAAGAAAAGGGCAGGATCGTCTAAGCAATCGATTGAGCCAAAAATTGCAGAATTAGGCAATGGATGGCTTAAATCTTATGGACTTCCTTATAAGCTGGAGCAGGAAAGTCTTAACAGTGATATAGATAACGCCCTGTTTGAATATGCGAGTAAAAGTGGCGGAACTGGCGGAAATCGCCCAGATGCAAAGCTCCTTTTACAGGACAAGACTCTCGCCAAATATCCTATTTTGATTGAGTATAAAGGGCATAAAGATAAGCTTGAGAAGCTCAATTCCGATGGGCAAATAGATAATACAAGCACGAAAGGTGAAATTTTATATTCACATATTAAAGAATTTGCTGTGAATGGGGCGGTGCATTATGCAAATGCTATTCTTCATTATACGGGTTATTCTGAGATTATTGCGATTGGCATGACGGGTACTAAAAATGCCCATGATGGTAAGATTGTCCATAAAATTGGCGTTTACTATGTTTCAAAATCTAATTTAGGTATTGGCCAAAAGGTTGGGGAATATACAGATTTTTCTTTTCTCTCTCCCAAAAATTTCGATAATTTTATTCAAAAAGTAAAACAGTTAAGCCTTACAGATGCCGAAAAAGAAAGACTGAGAGAAAAACGGGAAAAAGAAATTGATGCCAGTCTCGTGGCATTAAATAATGATATTTACGCTAATGAAAAAGGCATTAGTGAAGATGACCGTGTTTATCTTGTTTGTGCCTCTATCATTGCGACCTTGGGAGTTCCAGGCAAGGTGACGCCTCTCGAAAAAGGGGATTTAAAATCGAAAGATGAAGGTGAAAATAGAGATGGAGATATTATTCTCCGTAAAATTAAAAATTTTTTAAAAGAAAAAGAAATTCCAGAGGATAAAAGAAGCCTTATTGTAAGAAGTTTCACTAATATTCTCACAGAAAGCCACATTAATAAGCCTGAAAATGGGGAAACTCCGTTAAAGCGTATTTTTTCCAAAGTTGTTGATGATTTAGGAATTTATTACAAAATTAATTTAACAACGGATTTTACAGGAAAACTTTTTAATGAAATGTATAATTGGTTAGGGTTTTCTCAGGATAAGTTAAATGATGTTGTGCTGACGCCTGCTTATGTTGCCTCCCTATTGGTGAAATTAGCGCGTGTAAATAAAGATTCTTATGTCTGGGATTTTGCAACAGGTTCTGCGGGCTTATTGGTTGCGGCCATGAATGAGATGTTGGATGATGCTAAGCTTCAGATTAAATCTCCTGATGAACTTCTCCAAAAAGAATTAACAATTAAAGCTGAGCAACTGCTGGGACTGGAAATTTTACCTAAAATTTATATGCTCGCAGTGTTGAATATGATTTTGATGGGGGACGGCAGTTCTAATCTTATTAACGAAGATTCATTGAAAAATTTTAATGGAAAATATGCTTTTAAGAAGAAAGGGAGTGATTTTCCAGCCAATGCGTTTGTTTTAAATCCGCCTTATTCAGCAGTAGGTAAAGGCATGGTCTTTGTTGAAAAGGCGCTTAGCATGATGAAAACAGGTTATGCCGCTATCATCATTATGGCTTCTGCTGGTAGAGGAAGAGGAGGTGCAACTGATTTTAATAAGGCTATTCTTAAGAAAAATACACTTATAGCCAGTATTAAAATGCCAAGAGATTTATTTGCTGGCAAATCAAGCGTGCAAACCTGTATTTATGTTTTTAAAGTAGGTGAAAAACATCATCCAGATGAGATGGTTAAATTTATTAATTTCTCTGAAGATGGTTATACAAGAATTGTACGCAAAAAAGCTTCTAAGAAATTAATTGATAAAGATAGGGCAAAGGAGCGTTATCAAGAAATTGTTGATCTTGTTCGTTTTGGCGTAAGTAAGCTAAATTTTTATAAAGATTGCTATGTTGAAGATACGATTGATCCTGAAAAAGGTACAGATTGGAATTACGAGCAGCATAATAATTTTGATACCAAACCCACTTTTGATGATTTTAGAAGAACAGTTGCAGATTATTTAGCTTGGGAAATAGATAGACTTCTTAAGGGAGAATCTAGTTTGGGAAAATAGATCGCCGTTCAATGCAATCCGAGCTTGAACGGCGGGAACAATCGGAAAAAATCACTTGGCAAGAATTTAAGATTGAAGATCTATTTGATGTAACGGGCACTAAATCTTTAGATAGTAATGCTGTTGATTTTGTTGAGACTGGTATTAATTTTGTCGGCAGAAGTAGTGATAATAATGGTGTTCAAGGAAAAACAGAAAAGCAATCATTTCCACCTAATGATGCATTCACGATAACATCTGCGGTTGTTGGACAAAAATATGTTAATTTTCAGGATGAACCTTATTATTGTTCGCAAAATATAAATAAGCTTACTCCAAAATGTATTTTAACAAGATGGAACAAGTTTGTAGCTTATTATTTTGTGGTGAACATTCAGAAGTTTGCTGCGAAATATGAGGATCAGTACATGGATATGTGCTCGATGATATTAAAGAACATAAGCTAAAAGTTCCCATTATTGATAAAAACATCGCCTTTGACTTCATGGAAAAATATATAGAAATTTTAGAAGCTGAGCGTTTAGAGACTTTAGATGCTTATTTAGTTGGGCTCGGCCTAAAGGATTACAATCTCACGCCAGAAGAGAAAAAAGCTCTGGATGATTTTGAGAATGCTTCTTGGAAAGAGTTTAATTTGGAAGCTCTTTTTGGAAAATCTACGAGAGGCAGGCGTTTAAAATCTGACGACCGTATTGCTGGGGGTTTGCCATTTGTGACAGCAGGCGAAACGGATACAGGCATTTCTGCTTGGATTGGGAATGATGTTCAGGTTTTTCCTAAAAATACTGTAACAATAGATATGTTTGGTTCTGCTAAATATCGTAATTATGATTACGGCGCAGATGATCATGTTGCCGTGGTGCATACGTCTCATTTGGATAAATTTTCTTCTTTGTTTTTGACTTCGGCTATTCATAAATCTGCACATGCAGGACAGTTTGATTATTCAGAAAATTTTTATGCCAGCGATGCTGATGAATTAACTATCTCCTTACCTATAAATTCAGCGCAAGAGCCCGATTATACTTTCATGCAAAATTATGTTTCTGCGGTGCAGAAAACCGTCATAAAAGATGTTGTTGTGCATTTAGATAAGCGGTTGTCGGCGCTGAAGGGTGTTTTGTCCTTGTAGGCGAGGTCAAAGGGGGCTTGCCCCTCCAAATCGCCCTCAGCTAAAAAGGTCTTTGACACTATGCCAGACATCTTTGCTGGCATGGCCGACAGTGTGGCCGATGTCTTTGCTGGTATCTGCGGTCTTGTCCCAGCCTTTTTTGGTTGCGCCAGAGGTTTTATCCCAGCCATCCTTGGTGGCGTCTCTGCCATCTTCCCACGTGCTTTTAAACGCTTCCCCTGTTTGTTTTATGGCGGAGTGCCAAGATTCCGCTGTCGGCGATCTTGGAGAGACTTTTTTGTCTGTTGGCGGTGGCGCATTGGGGGGAAGCACGTCTCGCTCTTGGGGCGCAACATCGCTTTGGCCTGAAACCTCTATCGTTTGGTTGCGGGGGACGCTGGCATCGCTGATTGGGGCGCTTCCTGTTGGCGTGATATTTCCCGTTCCTGTGGTGGCGGTGGAAACGGTTGCATTCGGGGAGACATAGGGCGCCATTTTAGGCGCAGGGGCTGGTGTCGGTGTCGGGGGAACGGCCATTTTGGACGGCGCAGGCTGTGGCGGAAGCACCGCCGAAGAGGCCGCATTATTGGGCGCATTTTGAGAGGCAGGCATTTCCTCAGCATGAACCAAGGCAGGGGAGACAAAAACAGTACAAAGAAGAAGAAAAGTCGAAAAACGCAAAACAGTCATAACAGCCCAAAATGATGTAAAGATAAATCTCTCCTTCTGATATTTCCTGATTTTCGTTAGAGTGCAAGCAGATTTATCAAAAAGGATACTTTACTTGCTCATGCTCGCCCTTCTGACAATGCCCCCTGCGATCACACAGTCAGCACCGGAACAGCCCCCTGCGCAGGCTCAAATGCACGCCCAAACGCAGGGTCAAATCACGTCCCAATCCTTGGAAGATCTGCAAAAAGCCGCTGCTGCGGGACAGCCAAAGGCGCAATTTCAGCTCGGCCATCTCTATGATCAGGGAGAGGCAGGCTTGCCAAGAGATGAAAAAAAGGCCGTTTTTTGGTGGAAACAGTCAGCCTCTCAAAATGCCGATTCCGCCTATGCGCTCGCTTTATGCTATCAGTTTGGCGCTGGTGTGAAACAGGATGCCCAAAAAAGTTTTGAATATGAAACGCTCGCCAGCCGTTTAGGCAGTGCCGAGGGCGCTTTGGCGCTGGGCTTGCATTATCAGATCGGACAGATCGGCAATGAGAAAAAGGAAAGTCCGAATAAATCTTTTTCTAAAAACCCTATTCAGGCGTTTCAATTTTACCAGCTCGCCGCTAATCGGGGCAGTGTGCAGGCGCAAATTCTGCTCGGCACTGCGTATTTAGAGGGCATGGGAACGGAGAAAAATCCGCAAAAAGCGGCGCAACTCTGGGAAAAAGCCGCCAATTATCCCAATAGCGAGGCGCAACGGCTTTTGGGGGCGTTATATGTTGAGGGGGCAGAGAATTTCCCAACCAATCGGGAAAAAGGCATGGAACTTTTGAAAAAATCTGCTGAGAAAGGCAATGCCAAGGCTGCCTATCAGCTTGGCGGACTCTATGAAAATGCAAAACCGCCTGATTATCCAGAGGCGCTTGCTTTGTACCAGCAGGCAGGGAAAAGCGGCGACAGACGCGCCCAAGCCCGCTTTAAAATGCTGTCAAAACAGCTTTCAAAACGGACAAAGGAAGCGTCTGCTTAATTTTTACGCCAGCCTTCGTTTGGATAAGGTTGGCTTAGTTGCCTGTGGCCTTTTGAGCGAGGCTAAAAGCGCCTAAACGGTCGGAACTTGCAACTGTGCCGAGATTTTGGCCTTTCATGTCGCTGACCATGCCATCTGCGGTGACCTTGCCGAGCTTATCGCCAGAGGTGTCGGTGATTTCGCCATTGGTGCTGATTTTACCGACAATCTTGCCTTGCTCATCGGTGACATTGCCGGCAAGCGGCCCAACAGCAGCCACAGGCGCAGCAGGTTTTTGGGCTTCAAGATAGGCGCGTGTGCCGTTATCCTGTGCAAAAGCGCTGGTGAAAGAAGCAGGAACAGCGATTAAAACAGAAGCGATTAAAAGTGTTTTTTTCATCTTTGTTTTCCTTGAAGGCGGAAAGAAATATCCAACAGGATAGCACCGTTTCCAAAAAAATTCCAAAAAGATTCTTTTCGGCCTCTACCCCTTTGTTACGGCTGAACAGGCCCTCTTTTCGCCATTTGATAGGCGGCCATCTGGTCACCGAGGTCAACCGAACCAATACCCGTGTCATCATCGGCAAAGACCTGCCCATTCGCCTGAACACGGCCGATATACTGGCCGAGGGCGGTATCTGTAATCGCCCCTGTCGGGTCAATATTGCCCACAACCGTGCCATCGTCTTTGCGGACTTGGCCAGCAAAATCCCCTGCGGAATTTTCAGAGAAATTTGTGGGCGGTGCGCCGTCTTTTTGCGCCTTTTGCGCAAGGGCAAAGGCCGAATTTTTCTGCCCAGCCGGCACAGTGCCCAGAGGGTGGCCTTCGGCATCAAAAACTTTGCCATTTTGATTGACTTTGCCGATGCTGTTGCCTGTGGCGGCGTCAATAATATTGCCGGAATTGTCAATCGAGCCAAGGACTTGCCCTGTGGCATCTGAAATATCGCCTGTAAAAAGGGTCGTGTTATCGGTGGGCTGGGGCGCATAGCCGGCACGGACAACAGGCTGATTGGCGCAGAGACCGCTCAAAGGCAGGCAAAAAAGAGAGAGGGGAAGGAGAAAAAGAAGCTTTGTTTTCATGCTTTCAAAGAACCTTTAATTGCCCGCATTCGCCGCAGGATTGAGATTACCTAGATTATTGGCGTTAATTTTGCCCGTATAATGCGCTGTGCCTGCCGCTTGCGGTGGCATGCCGCTATTTTGAGCCGCTTGGGCGGTGTCACGCTCTTGTTGGGTTTCCTGCGGAGGCTGCTGCGGTGCAGGGCCTGGCATTGCGCCATTTTCAACCGCATCAAGCTGGGCCTCGGAATTAGGCGGTGGCAAAGGCGGTTCGGAAGAGCCTTGCCCGAAACTTGTGGTGACCCCGGGTTCTGCGGGGTTAAAGGCAGGTGTTCCCGCATCGCTATCGCCAGCAGACGGAGGGGCTTCTGGTGCGCCACCATGGGCGCTGACGGCGTTGTTAAAGGCGGTATTTGCACCGTCATCTTCTGATTGCGCCTGTGCGGCAGGCACGGGCGGTGAAAAAATTTGGGCAGAGGCTTTGGAGACGCCAAAAACAACCGCAAAAAGAGAGGTAAAAGCGCTTAGCAAAGCGAAAAGAGCAACATTTTTTTTCATAAGAATCTTTAACGCCAGAAAGGAAATCTTCTTTTTCTCTTAAAAGAAGTCAGAAGATTGCGCATCTTCTTTCCCCTCAAAGGTGGATTTTAGGAAAAGATTATGTAATTTACGCAACACAACGCCCCTTTGAAAAATCAAAAGGACGCTGTGATGTAGGGAAAGAAATGAAAAGGAAAGAAGTGGCGCAAGCTGCCCCAAGCAGTCTTGCCAGTGACAAAAGGGGTTCAGTCACTGTCCTTTTCGCACAAGCCTCTAGTAAACCCTTTCGAGGCAAGGACAAGGGGAACTAAATCCACTCCCTTCACTTAAAAATATAAGCTGATGGAAAAGAGATTTCTATGTTTGTGCAACGAGTCTTTTGACTATTTTACAAGAGACTGTCAGACTGTTGCTTTGAAACGACAAATATCGTGAGAGGATTTGTTAGAAGCTATTATCTGTTGGTTTCCTTGGGTAGAAGAGTTGCTAAGAGGCATTTTCTAATAAAAGAAGTGGCGGAAATAAAATAGACAAGCTCTCTATCGGTTTTTTTGTACGAAGACTTGCTTCGCAAGTCCCCCAAAAGCATGTTTCGTGAAAAATACGTTCTATAAAATTTTCTTTGCCAATTTTTAACCATTTTTTTGCTAAAGATTGCTCAGTCTTTGAAGAACAAAAACCTATAAAATCAGCGATGACACCAGCCTGAATAATAGGATTCAAATACGTATAATACGTATAATTTGTTTTGTAGCGATTGCTCTTGAGGTATGTATCTAAAAGTTCATCAATTTCCTGAACAGAATAGAATATTGTGAAGGATATGAAGTATAGAAGAAATGTAGAGCGAGCGTTTCTATGGATAAGGTTTGGTTTAGATGATCCAAGGCCTCATTTAAAATATTTTGATTAAAAAATTTTTCTCTATCAGATAGACGGCTTTCAAACACATATATGGCATAAAATGTCGCAAATTGTGTTTTTTTAGATACATCAGAAAGTTGATTCCATTGTTTTTCTATTTTTTTGAGGATTCCCAATGGAAAGATGAGTGTCTTGCTGGAAAAATAGGTCCCTGCCAATTGATTCAGTGCTTCTCCTAGAAATCGTTGGACATTGCCTTTATTCAGTTGTTGAGGATTAAAAAACCAATGGTTAGGATCTACTTTTGCCCAAATTGCATATTTCTGATCTGCTAAAAGATGTTGGGCCTCTTCATTAGGTGTTTTTTCTGATTTCTGGACGAATTGTAAAACGGTCTTACGTATAACTTTAGCAAGCCCTCTTAGTGTTAAATAGGGTTCATTCTGATTGTTTCGCATTGGCGTTGTGATGCTATTTTCAGAGTGCCACTTGTCAATAAGATTATTTGGAAGTTTTTGAAGGTTGTGGACATAACCAGATCTAAGGTTATACGAATTAGCAATTGCTTGTTTGATTTCTTCTTTGCCGATCTCGTTTGAGGAATTCCCACAATAGAACCATTCATTAGGAAGATGATTCATAAGGAACTCTGTGTAACGATGTTTGAGCTTTAAATGCTCTTTTTCAATTAAAAGATTTTTAATATTTTCTATGACTTCTGAATGGCCAGCTTCAGAAAGTTTATTAAACTCTTTTTCGAGCTTTTTTGCTTTATTGGGATTTATATCTTTCCAGCTGGTTTTATATTCGCAAAATTCTTGAGCGAGCGATTCTGCTGAGGCAATCAATAATGTATACGCTAAGGTGAGATCATCTTTTATTCTGTAAATGGCCTCTACAAAGCTTCGTATTGCTTTGATTGTGGTTACATATTTTTTCTGAGGCAGGTTTAAGAGATCTGCAACAAAGATAGAAAACTCTCTCCATGTATTTCACTGATAATAACTTCTTCTTCAAAGTAGGGCGATATAAGTTGGCAGCTTGGTGTTGAAATGTTCAACGATTGTCGTTTAGAGATTAGTCGTTCAAAAACGTCTTTTTCGCTTAGGAAAAGAGCGCCTGTAAAAAATGTCAGTAAGGCTGCAAAATCGTTAGCATAATCTTTGAATGGATTATAAGCAGCTCCTGGAAAAGCTAAACTTTTTTGCTTGAGCTTATACATTAAAACGCCGTCATTATGCACAGATAAATCGCCCGCATTGGTCTTAATAATCGTGCTTGAAAAATGTTTGGGCTGAAAATTTGAATAGAGAGTTATTGTCTTTGTACTTTCGACAGTAAGTTTTTTTAGGTTGGGGGATTGCCAAAATTTTCCTGTATTATATTGAAGCATTCTAAAGGCTAATCCTTAGTTTTTAGGGACTTTAGAGAGAAAGGATGTATAATCATCATAATTTAAGCGTTTAATCAGGAATAGATGAGAATAAGTCTTTTTTAAAAGCTGTGATATTTAGAGAGGCAGATACTATCAATCGTATGTTTGCCCTATGAGGATTTCTCAAAACACGGAATGAGGTCTGTGATGCTTTTTTCTAAAAAATTTCTTTTGTTCGTCTGCGTGGCGTTTGCGTTTTCTTTGGCTTTTGGGAATGCTTGGACGCAGGAAAATAACGATCAAAAACCAGAGATTTTGAAAACCAAAGTAGGCACTTGATCCTGTTTGCTTTTGGCGTAAAGTTTGAGGCAAGATTGTTTAAAGGTTTTTAACTTCTCAGAAGAATGCCTCTTTGATTTTTGAGAGATGTTTACGTTTGCTTATATTCCTCCACTCTCTTTGATTGGATATAAGTTTAATTTATTAAATCCTTTTACTTAAGCGCTTATTTCATAAAAAATTAAAGCGATAAGAGAAAGGATTAAAAAAGATTTCGTAAGATGCAGAGATGGCAAAGGGGCATTTGCACCCCTTGCCTAGTTTTTTAGGTCTACTTTCCCTCATTCTGGAAGCTGCCAAAGCTTCTGATGTCGGTGGTTTTGCCTTTCGGTTTTTTGGCTTTGGCTTGGCTGAGTCGGTCATAATGTTCTGCCAGCTGTTCTAAAATCAGGGCGCATTGGGTAGAGGCTCTGTCCCGTGCCCTGCCTTCTGAAATTTCAGGATAGAGCAGGACGCCAATCGCTGTGAAAGAAAGCTGATCAATCAAAAGCGCTTTGAGCCGTATATGGACACACAATCCAAGGGATTGACGGACTTTTTCAATGCGTTCCCATGCCTTGCCCTTTGACATTTCAAAAGTATGGCGGTCGCCTCGGCCGTATTTTTCGGTGAGGGCGAGGGATTTTTCCGAAGGCGGATCAAAAAGGGCATCGGCATAGCCCTCGGTGGCAAAAAGATAATCGCTGAGCCAGCGTTCGGCGGCGTTAAGTTCCGCTCCCGAGATAATTTTGCGCTTTTCCAACTCGGAAAGGGTTTTGGCCCGTTCCCGTTTCCCATTGAGCTTTTTCTCATAATCTGGTTTTTTTAAACGCTCTTTTGTGGGGTGAATGTGACTTTCTTTTGATTTGCTTTTGGTGCGCATGGTTTTGATATATGCGGTTTTAGGCTGCGTCATTTTCATTTCCAAAAATCAGAGGAATGAGAGAGGGGACCATATTTTTCATCATGGAAACTACCGCATATCTGGCCTCGGTTGGGTTTGTCTTTCGTGTATCTGCCAAATCACGGAAGCCATTTTGGACATGGCGGTGCCATGTTTGGAAAAAATGGCTTTCTTTGATGCTGAGTCCCTCTGGCTCTGGAAAGAAAGTTTCTTTCTGGTTTTCTTTTGGGTTCTTATAGGCAGGGGAAGGCGCTTCCCTTTGCATGAGGGCAAGAGCTGCCTGATAAGAGGCATGATTCTCCCCAATGTCACTTTTGCGTGGGGGGCAGCTGCTTCCCTTGAGGGCATCAAAGTGCCCGAGGCGGTAACGGCCCGGACAGACAGGCTCAATGAGATGTTTTTCTTTGAGCTGTCGGCGGGCCTCCTTAATCGTTCGGGTGCAGAGACCTGTTTTATTGGCGAGAAATTCGAGGGAAGGCCAGCAAATGCCAGCTTCTTTATTCGCATGATCGGCCATAGCAACCAAAACCAGCTTTTGCGTTGCTGGCAGAGTCTGCTGCCAAGCCCATTCCATGGCGGCGATGCTCATAAATCCTCCTTATCAAAGGCGATTTTTGTGCTTTTTTGAGAAAAAAGCTTCGTTTCGAGCTTATTATAGGCTTTTTTGCTTATTTTTTGCGCATAAAAAAGGCTTGAGAGGCTTGAAAAAGCGCAAAATTTAGAAAGTTTTTGCAAGAATTTTAGAAAAGAATTCCAGAGATTCTGTGGTTTAGAAGTTAAAATTTGTTCTAAAGCTTTGTGTAACATTTGTTTTCTCTTGATCGGTTTATTTAGGGTTAAAATAAAAGTTATTTTTAGGGTTAAGTCCTGAAAATGCTTGGAGGAATAGGGCTAATCTCTGATTCCTGCCTGTCATTTTCTGCTGTAAAAAGTTATAAGCTTTTTTGCTTACAAAACAAGCAAAAAAATGAATTTTAAAAAAGATAAAAAAGAAGACGAATCTAATACGGTTTTTCTGGACAAGGAATGAGTTTTGGCTTTATTCTATGAATCACTAATTGAGCTAGAGCTTAATAACTTCGGAAAGGGATTGTTTTTAAAAGAAAGAAGCGATTTTCTAAAAAGCCAAACTGGAAAGCCTGTCTCTGATTTTGAAAGCAATTTTTTTCCCTCTACTGCCGTATAGGCAGCTTAGAAAAATACACCAAAGGAGGAACGAAAGTTTCTTTATAAACTGCCGAGCAGGTAGTTTTGCCCTTTTTGAAGCAAATGCGGTTAAGCCCTCGGGAATTGAAGGAGGGGGCTTCAGAAGGGTCTTTTGTGAAGCAATGTAGAATGGGAAAAAGGTAAGCGTAAAAATTTTCGTCACTGTTTTTAGAAATTGTAGGATTTGAATCATGACGGTTTTTGAAGAAAATGGCCGGCTCACAGGTGAGGGGCTGGAAGTTGTTGGAAGCGCTCTTTTTGGGGAAAAATGGAAAAATCCTCTTGGGAAAGCCCTTGGTGTTGGCGGAAGCCGTATTCGGGGCGTGATTCAGGGGGTTCGCCGCAGCCCCTCTGGCTGGACACCCGAGATTAAAGAAATGCTTGAAAGTCAAATTGACCGCTGTAAAAAGGCGTTAAGTTCCCTCGAAGAAAGCTGAGAACCCTGAGGTGAAAGCCCGTGAGCGCATTCTTTATTGCTGCGCTCAGAGGGCTGGACAGTCGCCAGCAGGGTGCGGTCAGCATTTTAAAAGGATGAATATGCAGGAAAGACGTTTAGATAAAGTTGAGTTGGAAAAAGCAGGTATGGCGCTGTTTGGGGAACGATGGAAAAGCCCCATGGCGCATGCGCTGGGATTGCCTTCCACCCGTATTCGGGAAGTGATGCGTGATGCCCGTCCATGCCCTTTTAGTTGGACAGAGCGTATTTCTGAAATTCTCAAGGCGCATATGGATAAATGCCAGCAAGCCCTTCATACCCTTGAGTAAGGCGGCATTCGGGGAGGCAGCTGAAACCTGATTTTCTTGGTTTTCAGCGTTCAAAGCAAGAGGCCTCAACATGTCTGCCGCTTTTGGCCTTAGGTCAGCTGATAGGCGCAGTTTGTCTCATTTGGGTTTAAAAGGCATTTTTCGGTTTTGATATCGGGTGCGCCATCGGCTTCCTGCTCTGACTCCCAAATACTGTCCCGTTTTCTGATTTCGTTATCTGCCTTGGCGGTGTTGACGCAGGCAGAGATTTTTTCGTCTTCTTTGTCACCAGCACAGAGGGTGCAGTTCTCGTCCTGCGCCCATCTGTAATCTTCGAGTTGCACCATTGTCATTTTTTTTAAATTTGGAGGTTTTTCCGCTTTGCAATAGCCCCGTCTTTGCATTTCTTGCAGGGCATTGCTCTTTTCTGTGCAGGCCTCTTCCTCCAGTCCAGCTTTATGGCAAAGATAGTCTTGCTTCCAGCGGTAATTTTCAAGCTGTTCCAGCGTCATTTTCCTTAAAGGGGAAGGGGCTTTTGTATTTTGAACGGGGGTGCTGGCGCAAAGAAAAATAAAAACAGGCAGGCAAAGAAAGGCTTTTCGGGGATTGCTTGGAAAAGGACGCTTTTTGTGTGTCATTTCAGGACTCTCTTGGCAAAAGGCTTTTTTGAAAAATCTGGATGACTGGCTGGTAATGTTCTTTCTCCCCTTCAATCGAAGCCTCAATCATTTCTTTTTGAGACGTTTTCCGCCAGTCTAAAGCAAAGCCAGCCCCTTGGGCGATTTTTTCCATAAAAATTCTTTGTGTTCTGCCGTTTCCTTCCCGAAATGGGTGGAGCATATTCAGCTCAATCAGAAAAGCCCCAGCCTTCTCCGCAAAGCCTTCTTTGGTGAGATAGCGAAAGTTATTTTCTTTCTTGAGAATTTTCGAGAGATAATTGGCGTGGCTTTCAAGATGAGTCGGCAGGCAAAAAAGCGTCTCTCCTTTGGAAATCGAAACCGTTCTGATTTTTCCAGCCCAATCATAAATCCCTTCAAATAGGATTTTATGAATTTTTTGAAGAAATTTCAGGTTAAATTCTAAGGGGGGAGGCGTTTCGGCTAATTTCACCATGCGGATGGCCACGAGATTATGCTCGCATTCATGCAACATCTGGCGCTCTGTTATGCCGAGGAGATTTCTTAAAATTCCCGTTTTAGAATCGAGATAGGGATCAGCCATGCGCCTGCTTTCTGTCTAAAAGTTCCGTTTATAGTGTGCTAAGGCACGCTTTTCGACGGTTTCTAAATCCATTAAGCCCGTGGCATAAAGGTCTAAATTGTCTTGAACGTCTTTGCTGACGTCACCGCCTTCTAACCGCTGGGAATGAATGGCATTCTCAATGATAAAACGCCGTTTTTCTTTTTCCGCTTCTGAAATTTTGGCCAGATGGCGAGGCGTTGCTTGCTGATTCTGGTTCATATTTTTGTCTTCGCCTGATTTGCTAAAAGTTCCGTCTCTGATGGAAGGACTTTTTTAAGCGCTTCTCTAAGGGCGAGATGATGCTCCCCAGAAGCGTTTCTGAGGATACGGGGAAGCCAATCAGTATAGTCTTTTTCGCCTAAAATAGACGTTGCTTGTCCCAAAAATCCTTTGTCGTCGCAGAGGAAAAGTAGGGTTTTATAATCATTTGTTTCGAGGGCTGTTTCAATTTCTTTGAGCCGATCCTGTCCATGTTGGATAGGATTAATAAATGGATTGTTTTTTTTAATTTTTTCTTGAAATTGTTTAAGTGATTTATCTTTATCTTCGGGAGAGATGATGTCTTGTAATTGCTGTAATAAAGCCCGTTTATTATAGTCAAAGACGTATTCCTCTTTTTTTGTCTGAATAAGTTTTTTAATTTTTTCTTTTAAGTCTTCGAGTTTGCTTTCGGCTTCCTTTTCAGAATGATCCTTAATTCGACAAAGAATTTTAAAAATTTCAGGCAAGAGAAATAAATTTTCTATTTCGGCTACTTCTAAAGTGTGGATATTTTTCTCTTTTAACGCTTCGATTTGTTTAGACGATCGGCCATCATTATCAATAATACCTGCGATTTTTACACGGTGTAGGGAAGGGCAATCATTGAGTGCCTTAACGGTGTCGATGACAGTTTGGCAGCCCTCTATTGGGATAGCAAGCCATGTGGGATAGGCAGCTTTATAGAGGGCATAATCAAGGCTCGTTTTTTTGCCTTCCACGAAAAGAATATTTTGGCGGCTGCCAATTACTTTGAGAAGAATCTCTTCGGGAAATCCAATCTCTTCTGGGACAAGTTCTATCTCCCATTTTTCAGCATTAGTCTCTTTTTGATAGGCGCTTACCGCATATTTTCGTGCATTTTGACGGGTTGCGGCAAAATCAGGATCGTGCGTCATGTAAATGAAGGCGCAATCTGGGCGCATTTCTTCAATTTCATTCCATAATTGCGCCAAAATCGTCCGATTAAGATGGAGTTCGGGTTCATCGAGCAGAATAACGGCATTTTCAGGGGCTAAAAGAGCCTGGGCAATATAGTAAAAAATACTCCGTTCGCCGTCGCTTAATTCCCTTGCCTCGTAGGTTTCATTTTTATCTGGGTTGATGGTTTGTAATGCCCACATTTTATTATCAAAATTGAGTTCTCGATGTGGATTGATTTTTGTCCAGAGCCCAAGAGCTTTATCTAAAATTGTATGTTTCGGAGATTTAATATTTTCGGGGTTTAATTTCGCCTCTTGGTGATACTCATAAGAGTCATTCATTGTATCTAAAAACAGAATATCTAAGGCTTTTTCAAAATCGTTTTGGAGTATGAGGGAGGGTGACAATGTGCTTTTTCCATGAACAAGGAAGAGGGTCTTTTTTGCCTCAACAGAATTGGAACTTCTATTGATTTTTTCGGGGACAATAACAGAACGCTGCGCTGCAATACGGTAGCATTTTGGGCTGTTGGGATTGTAGGAGGTCTGCTGATTGAATGGGAATGTGGCAGGAGGATCTATTTTCTTCTCCAGAAAAACCCCTAAACGGGTTTTACCAGACCCATTTGCGCCCATAAAAACAAAAATTTCGCCTGCATGGATTTTGAGTTCTAAATCGTCAATGTTTGCTTCTGTGTTTTGCCCGTTAAAGCGGGGGATTTTGACAGTTGCAAGAGGTGTTTTTGTCATAGGCATTTTTTATAAAATCTTCTCTTAAAATGAACTCAAAGTGCAGAATGTTCCACGTGGAAGATGAAAAAAGGGGGAGGGAGAAGCGCAGAAGGGAAAGCTTTGAGGCTTTCCCTTTCGTGTTGGTTTGACTGGATAGGGCGTTTTTCCCTTATTTTGAAAGAGAATGTTCGTTCTCTTTCTCATCCTCTTTTTTGTCTTCCTCTGCGGCGAGATCCCAATCCTCGTCAATGGTATGAGAGGTTTTGCTTGAGCGCCAGTCGCCCTCTTTTTTCTCAAAAGCCTGACGGGTTAAATCCGCACTGAACAAGGTTGGATCAGCTTTTTTAACAGGGATTTGCCAAGTAAAACCACGGCTCGTCTCATAGAGGTTTTCCTGCTCCTCCTTCGTTTCCGCTTTTTGCGGATTGCGGATAAATTCAATCATGCGCCCAATGGCGTGATGCGCCTCTGGCAGACGTTTCCCAACAGGGAAAATATGGGGCATGCCTGTATATTGCTCTAACACAATCCAAGGCTCTTTTTCTTTGAGCCGTCTCGCATCCGAGTTGAGAACGTCCCGTGTGCCCGTAAAGACCATGATAGGCGGTAGCCCGTCCTGATGCGGTGCAGTGATAAGATTGACTTTCGGATCTGTTAAAGAGCGTTCTCCAGCCCACATGCGGCCGCCTTCCCGAAGGAAAGAAATATCAAGGATTGGATCATTTTTCTCAAGGTCTGGCTGATCCACGCCCATACAGGCAAGGTCTAAAAAGGGCGAAATTAAAATAGCCGCTTTGGCTTGGGGCAGTTTTGCCTGTGCAATTTCACGCACGAGGGCATAAGAAAGCCAGCCCCCTGCGGAATCGCCCATAATGACAATATTTTCCGCACCGACTTCCTGTTCCAGTGCTTTATACGCTTCTAAAATCCGTGCCATGCCTGTCTCATATTGAAAGGACGGGGCGAGGGGGATCAGGGGCATATCGATGGTACAGCTGAGCTGATGGGCAAGATCGCTGAGCATCCAGCCATAATAGGGCATCATGCCAGCCACAAAATCGCCCCCATGAAGATAGAGAATATGGAGCGGTGTGCCTGCCCCCTCAGGCGGTGTGGTGATAAAAGCCTCTAAATCGCCGAGCTTGCCTTCCATGCAGTCATCGGCACGCTTTTTCTGCCAGCGCCAGAACTGGCGTGGCCCGTCAAGGTGGAGGCGGTTGACAATTGACCAGCAATGTCGTTTCATAAAGGGGTTAAGGGCATCAAAAAGTTTCAGCCACAAAAACGCTTGTGTCGAGATGCCTTTCTTTTTCGAGGCGGCCCTGATGAGGCCTGCTGTACCGATCAAAGTAGCCCCGGCAAGTAAAACGGGGCGGAGGCGGTGGGAGGAAAAACCGAAAGGGCGGGAATGTTTTTCTGCCATTGTCAGGACTCCTTAATCAAGAAGAGATGCCGAGCTGGTAAGCTCCTTATATCTAATGACTCAAGGCCTTTCTTTTACAAAAGTAAAGGCTGTTTTGAGAAAAAAGCGGTTTAAAAAACAGCTTTTAAAATTGTTTTAATTAAGATGATTTTTAATGATTTCCTGCTTTATACGCTTTATAAAGTATGTCTTCTGTTGGTTGCCGAAATGCTTTGGAATCTGAGTTTTGGGCAGGGAAAGGCCTTTCGTGTCACATTCCCAAATATTTAAGAAAGCATTATTCATTCATGTATTTTTCACACGGGTTTGAGCGGTTTCTCACAATTTCCATGTGGTTTTTTGCAATTTTGTCTGGCGCAGGCATTGTTTCAGGCATTTTGCCGCCACAGGAGATGTTGCCTTTGTTTTGTCAGCATCTGCAGGAATGGCTGAGCCTGACGGCACTGTCTTTTTGTAATACATGGGTGCTTTTGGTGATGGCGATTGGGATTTTACGCATTGCGAAAAAAGGCAGAACCCGTAATTTTGAAAAAGAATGGCTTGGCATGATTGGCAAACTCGAAGTCTTATTCTATCCTGTTTCTTATCCTTTTACGGATCCAGAAACGAAACAATTAACCGTTGGGATTTTTCCTCGGCGGAATTTTGAAAAGCTTCTGGAACTTCGCCCCAGTTTTACAGTCCTCTTTCCCCAGAATAAAACCCTGAACCAGTTAATTTCGCAAATTGCGAAAGAAGATCAGGAATCCCGTATCGGAGACGATAATCCCGAAATTTTTTTTCAAAGCAGTGAGGTGAAAATCTTGGCTAAAAAATTGATGAAGCTGTCTGACAATGTCTGACCTGAGAGAAGTCGCCCTGCCAGAACCAGGCCCTAGCCGCAGCAAGACGCTGAGAGATTATTTAAATTGGGAAACAGATTTATTCCTGCCTTTGCCAGAAACAATGGTGGAAAGCCTCAAAAATATTACTGCAACCTCTTATATTTTTGTTACGGAATTTAAGCTGACGAAAAACGATTATTTGTTTTCTGATGAAACACGGATGAAGCTCCTAGGCCTTTTGTCTGATTTTGAAAAGCGCCTCAAACCCAGAGCGGGCGGAGAGCATGAAATTACCAAATTGAGCGCTTTAGCTGGCGATATCATGCCGTATTTTTCGGATTTGGATTATTTGCGCACCAGAGGTAAAATCCTTTTCGCAGATAAGGGAGAGTCCCAATTTGTTCGGGCCTTTAACGATTGGAGCAGTATCCTTACCCAGTTCCGCTGGATTGAGCGTACGATTGCCGCCTATATCTCCCAGTTTGAGTTCGAAGACCATGAACCACCACCTCCTCCTGCTGATGTCAGACAGGCCATGACAAAACTCCTCAACCTCCTGCCCAGTTTATAAAAAATCCCCATCAAAACCCGAACGGAAAATTTAAGGAAATTTTTTCTTTAAAAAAGCCAGTTTTCTGCGGAAAAATAGAGGATAAAGAAACCGAAAGGGTGAACCGAAAGTTTTTGCCAATTTTTCCTGTGGATAAAACGCTCTTTCCCTTGCTTTTCCTATCTAAACGCTTAACGTAAAATATAAATCTGAACGGAAAGGCCTAAAACGTTAAAAAAGGGTAATAAAGAAGGGCTGGAAGAAGATGAAAGACTATCAAAATCCAAACATCATGGACGATGATCTTTTAGAAGAGGCCAAGGCGCTTTTGAAGGATATGCTAGTTTTGATTAGGCAAGCCAAATCTAAAGAGATAATTGATTTATATTCTAAGTTTGCTTCAAAATTGTCTGCGATGAGATGTACTATTTTTGGGGAACTAACACATAGCTAGCCAAGCATTTGTCTTGGCTAGCTATGTAGATTTCAATATTATAGCTTTCCCATGGCAATGAGTTTTACTTTATCTGGAGTAAGGATGTCGTGTTTGGCGTTGCCTTTTGTAAATCCAATCGAATAAGGCATATCAGAATAAGTACCGTCCTGATTGTTATCAGCCATTAGGGCTATCTGTTCGTAATTTTTGCTTTGTGGAGTTTGTATTCTGCATACTAATACTCCTCTTCCGTTTACATCTACATTGTCCGCTTTTCCCCCTCCCTCAACACAATCTTTTGTAAAACTAGCGGGTGTGTGTAATTCTGCATGGGCATAACCACCTACCGCAATTAAACCGAAGCTTATTGCCCCTAATAATATTTGTTTGGTGTTCACTGTTTCTTTTCCTTGATTCAATTTCTCCTAACGACGACCACGACTGGCGTCGAGTAGGTAAGAACACAAGAATCAGGAATTGTGCCCTGCCTATTTCCAACAAGGGTGTTTTATTCAGCAGGATACTCGACATAAAGTCGGTTCCTGATTCTCAATTTGTGCTGTTCTTACGCAGCGGTATAATTATAACGAATAATTGAATTATTTGGGAAGAAAAAACCCGCCACAATATTTTGAAGCGGGTTCGATCATTTTAACTATCTGTATCAGTATTAAGAGACTTAATCTCTTTTGCTTTTTACTCAATTTCCTTTTATTCGTACGTTTGTTTTAGAAGACAAATCCCTTGAGGCAATAAAAGCGGATTTACAGCTTACATTTGTCGATAAAAATCCCTAAATGTGCTGAATGAATATCTATTTTGATTTTGACGGCACGATTGCCGATACAGGGCCAGCCTTGGTGGAGGCTGTGCGCTTGAGCTTTTTAGAGCAGGATTTGCCAGCCCCAACGGCGGAGCAGATTATACCGCTTTCAGGATTTCCATTACAGGAGATTTTGGGCATGCTCCTCGGCCATGCGCCAGATTCCCAAGAAATCTTTGAATTTCGGGAGCTGGTGGAGAAATTCTATGCGGAAATGGCGCTGGGCGAAATTTGCCTTTTTCCGAAAATGCGGGAATTGCTCCATGAGCTTTCGCCCAAAGCGAATTTGATGGGGATTTTAACCAATAAACCGACAAAATGCGTTTTGAATGAAACAAAACATCTCGAAATTCAGCCTTATTTCCATGTGATTTTGGGGGCAGATGTTGCTGGCGCTGCGAAACCCGCAACCGATATTTTGGATATGGCGCATATTATGCTTGAACTGCCAGAGGACATTCGGGAGGAAAGCGCTCAAAACAGCCTGATGATTGGCGATAGCACCGCTGATATGGGATTGGCGAAGGCCACGGGTATGACGGCCATCGGCGTGACATGGGGCGCACAAAGCGCCAGCGTGCTAAAAGAAGGCGGTGCAGATCATATTGCCCAAACCACCTCCGAACTCAGAGAAATCCTCCTCGCCCTTTTAAAGAAATAACGTTTTAAAGCGTTTTAATCTGCTCGAGGAGGGGGGATTCTTCGTTGGCATCGAACAAAGTGAGGAAGTGCGTTCGGGTGGCTTCATCGACTTTGAGAAAGGTCAGGAGGGAAGTAAAGCTCTTTCTATCCCGTGTTTTAAAGGGATTGAGCAGGGATCTTTTCAGCATTTCCTTAATGAGCGCATCATTGATTTCTTTTAAAAGATGCTGGAGCTTTTCAGGGCAATAGTGAAAGCGTGTCACCGCTTTTTGCAAATGTTTTTTGGCAAGGGTGAGGCGTTCTTCGTCCTTTAAATCCCCCAAATTAACACGGTTTTCATAATAAAGCTTGGCGAGTTCATAATAGGCCTCGGGATTGCCGGCGTTCGCAGCCTGCTCAAAAGAGGTGAAGGCATCTTGCGGATCATTTTCCGAAAGCGCACGGTGCGCCTTGGCTAAAATCTCTTGCGCTGGAAAGGTTTTTTCGGAGGGTTTTTGAGTCATGTTTAAATCCGCTCCAGCGCTGTTTGAAAGGCACTCTCGTCCGCTGCGTCAAAGGCTTTGATGAGGTCGTTTTTGACTTCTGTATTGAGAACAAAAAGCAGGCAAAGCTGTTCGAGCGCCTCCCGTTCCTTTTGTTCAAAAGCCGTCTCAAAAAGCGTTTTGAGAGGGCCTCTATCAAGCGTTTTAATCGCAATTTTGCGGGCATGGTGGAGGGTCTCTTTGAGCTGTTCCATTTTTGGCTTGAATTGCGCCTCAACCTCTTGGGAAGGCAAATCCTTACTCGCAGCCTGCGCCAGTCGGAGAAATGCTTGAGAAAGCCCTTTTTCCGCCTGATCGAGCTGATAAACACGCTCTAACAGATTTTTGGTTTTGAGGGCTTTTTCATAAGCCAGCGAGGCCTTGGCATAGGCACGCTCTAACACAGCGCTTAATTTCGCCATCAGCGCTTTCGTCTCATTTTTGTTTGTGTTTGCTTCTGTTTTTTCTGTCATTTTTTCTTCCCCCGGCGCCATTTTAGTCCACCTTCTGTTTTGTAGTACGAAATCAGGGCAAAGGGAATGGCGAGCGCCCCGAGAATCACGGCCTCCACCAGCCCTTTGAAGAAAAAGGCAGAGACCACAGCGCCTGCGATAAAAAGCGTGAAAACAGCCCAGCCCTCCCATGAAATCGGCAGTCCAGCGCCATAGCCATGGCTTTTCGCTGCAAACCACATTTTAGACGATTTCTCTTTGGGCATTTTATCTTTTCTTTGAAACAGCGGGGGGGTTAAGCATCGGGTTTTTCATCGCCTTCGGGTGGTTCTTTGTCACTTGCCTGCGCCTTGTCCTTTGCTTCTTCTGCGTCAAGCATTTTGAGGGCATCAATGGCAGGTTGGAAGTCTTGATCTGCTGCTTTTTTAAACCAATAGCGTGCCTTTTCAAGACTTGATGGATTTAAATCTCTATACCAAACACCAAGATTATGTTGTGCTAGAGCAAGGCCTTTGCTTGCAAGTGGTTGCCACAATTCAAAAGCTTTTTGGGGGCTTCTAGGTACACCTCCCAAGCCATAGAGATACATGTTTCCAAGATTGCACTGAGCCGCTGGATGTCCCTGATCTGCCGCTTTTTCCCATAATTCTCGTGCTTTTTGATAGTCTTGTGGAACGCCGTTTCCACAATAATATATCACACCAAGGCAAGCTCGTGCCAACGCATCTTCTTTGTTGGCAGCTTTTTCCCAATACCCAAGTGCCTTTTTATAATCTTGGGTAACACCATTACCTTTGCAATACATTAGGCCAAGATTAAAATTTTCTTCTGGTGTATTTTCTTCCTTTGGCTCTAGCAGATCCATTAAATAATGGGCGCAATGTTCAATGCCGGGTAGAAGCGTATGAAGATGAATACCGAGTGTTTTTAGCTCTTTTAAGATAGCACTTTTTTTTGAGGCGTTAACTTCAAAAGATTTTATTTCGCCGAAGAGATGTTTCTCTAAATCATTTTCCTTTAATGTTCTCTCATCTAGTCCAAATAAAATAAAAGCGCCATGTTGTGCGATAATACGTTCATTGTTTTGTTGAGGGATTACGAGGATGGGGGAGCGTAAATCTTCAATTTTGATTTCTTCACGAAAGCCTGAATATTCATTTTGAACCAAGCTGAGGATTTCTTTTAAGGCTTTTGGACTTTCAAGAGGCTTGGTGTCCTCTCGAATTGTTGCTGGAAAAGATATTGTATTGTCTTTTATATCTGGAGCTTTTTGTTCTTTTTTGGCGGAATGTTCTGGTTTGAGAGAGCTGTGCAAGATTAGAGAGAAGCTTTGTTCTGTGGCTATTAAAATAGTGAATATTTTGCCGTTCTTGACAAAAAATGACAATTTTTCCATTTTTTTCTATGTTTTTACCGTTACAATTTTTTTCAATTTTTGCTTGTCCTGTTTTCCAATCAGCGCAGGCAAAATAAAGCGCAATGAGCGGGTTATCTGTAACATCCATTAAACGTGTGGGAAGTTCGTAATGTTGCGCCCGTACGAGGCGCTCAAACATTGTTTTGTCTTTAGCAAAGGCTGGCGCTTGTCGGGAAAGAAGTTCCTGCATGAGAAGTTTTTCTTTGGCAGGGTAATCTTCTCTTCGGAAAAGTGGTGGCCTCAAATCATATGAAGCGCTCAGTAATCCACGATAAAAAAAACAGTCATGCTTGCTTTTTTGTTTTTTCTGCAAAGCGGAGATTGCTTCCATGAAATCAGTCACATTTTCTATGACTTTCTTTGTCGTCATTTTATCACTCATTTCTCATTCTTTCCTAATTTTTAAAGACGAAAGGAGGCTTTTAGCCTCCTTTGTTTATTTTCCGTGTTGTTTGAGAAAGTTTTCATAGTCTTTGGGGACGATGTACCAGAACTGAGGTAAGAGCATATCCCAATTTTTCAGGAGGTTTTTGGCGTAAAGACTCTGCGTCTCTGTGACATGGCGTTCAATGAGCGTTTTTAACTCTTTGGCCTCTGCACTGTCTTTTTCAATTCGGTGCCAGTTGAGGCCGTTGCGGTTAAGTTTGGATTCAAACGTGCCCGATTGATCGAGGACAAAGGCTCGGCCTCCCGTAAAGCCAGCCCCGAAATTATCGCCTGTTTCGCCTAAGATAACAGCAATGCCGCCTGTCATATATTCACAGGCGTTTGAGCTGCACCCTTCCACGACACCCACAGCGCCAGAGTTTCGCACGGCAAAACGTTCGCCGACTTGTCCTGCGGCAAAGAGATAGCCTGAGGTTGCCCCGTAAAGGAGGGTATTGCCCGCAATGCTATTTTGTTGGGGATCTCCTGACTGGCTGGGGGAAGGAGAGAGCGCAATGATAGCGCCTGAAAGCCCTTTGCCCACATAATCATTGGCATCGCCTTCGACTTGGATTTTTAAGCCTTTGACACCAAAAGCGCCCAAGGACTGCCCCGCCGTTCCATGAAGGGAAAGGGTGAGATGCCCGTCTTGAAGCCCGTCCATGCCGAACTGGCGGACGATTTTTGAGGAAATCCGTGTGCCGACCGCACGGTGGGTGTTACGGACACGATAATGAAGGTGGAGCTTCTCTTTCCGTTCAAAAAGGGGCGCTGCGTCCTGAATAATCACCCCATCTAAGGAATCTGGCACTTCATTGCGCTCTTTTAACGTGCAATAGCGTGCCGTGCCGTCTTCATCAGACTGGACAAGGAGGGAATTGAGGTCGAGGTCTTCCAGCTCATCAGCCCCTCTGGAGATTTGGCGGAGGAGGTCAGAGCGTCCGATAATCTCTTTGAGACTTCGCACGCCAAGGCTCGCTAAAAGATGGCGGACATCTTCGGCAATGAGGGTAAAGAGGTTGATGACATCTTCGGGCTTGCCTGCAAATTTCTTGCGCAGTTCGGGGTCTTGGACGCACACACCAACAGGGCAGGTGTTGGAATGGCACTGGCGTACCATCAGACAGCCCATTGCGATGAGGGAGGCCGTGCCAATCCCAAATTCTTCTGCCCCTAACATGGCCGCAATGACAATATCCCGACCTGTTTTAATCCCGCCATCGACACGCAGCACCATGCGGTGGCGCAGACGGTTGAGCATGAGCATTTGATGGGTCTCGGAAAGGCCCATTTCCCACGGCATACCGGCATAATGGATTGAGGAAAGCGGGCTAGCGCCTGTGCCCCCATTATAGCCTGAAATCAGAATGCCATCGGCTTTGGCCTTGGCAACCCCTGCGGCAATCGTGCCAATGCCCGAACGTGCCACGAGCTTAACGGTCACCAGCGCCTCTGGATTGATCTGTTTGAGGTCATAAATGAGCTGGGCGAGGTCTTCAATCGAGTAAATATCATGATGCGGTGGCGGTGAAATCAGGGTGACACCCGGGGTCGCATGGCGGAGCTTAGCAATCAGCCCCGTGACTTTAAAGCCCGGGAGCTGGCCACCTTCCCCGGGTTTTGCGCCTTGGGCGACTTTGATTTCAATTTCACGGCAATGGTTGAGGTAATCTGCGGTGACGCCAAAACGTCCCGAGGCAACCTGCTTGATTTGGGAGCAGGCATTATCGCCATTCGGACGTGGGCGATAGCGTTCGGCATCTTCGCCCCCTTCGCCTGAATCCGATTTTGCGCCGATGCGGTTCATGGCAATGGCGAGCGTCTCATGCGCTTCGGGACTGAGCGCGCCAAGGGAAATTCCCGGGGCAACAAGGCGTTTGCGCAAGGAGGTGATGCCCTCGACCTCATCAATGGGAATGGGTGCAGAGGCGGGTTTGAAATCGAGTAAATCCCGGAGCGCAATCGGCTTTTTAGAGCGCACTTCGGCAGCATATTCCTGATAGAGCGGAAAAGAATTTTCTTTGACCGCTTTTTGAAGCTTGCGGATCACTTCGCCAGAGAGCGCATGTTCCTCGCCTCTTGGGCGCTGGCGGTATTGACCGCCCACAGGCAGTGCTGAAAGGGTTTCTTTCTCCCAAGCCTCATGGTGCGCTTTGAGCAGGTGGCGTGCAATCCCTTGAAGCCCAATCCCCGAAAGGCGTGAAGGCATGCCCGGGAAAAATTCGGCACTGAGCGCACGGGACAGGCCAATCGCTTCAAAATTATACCCCCCCCGATAGGCAGAAATCAGGGAAATACCAGCCTTGGACATGATTTTCAGCAGGCCTTTTTTGGCGGCGGTGAGGTAATTCTCGACCGCTTTTGCCAAGGTCAGGTCAGGATGGAGGTTTTTCTCAAGCCGTTCAGCAATCAAATGCTCCACAAGGAACGGATTGACCGTATGCGCTCCAACGCCAATGCACACGGCGAGGCTATGCGTATCCATCACACAGCCAGAGCGTAAATTGAGGGAGGCAAAGGGCGAGAGGCCAGTACGCATTAAATGCGTATGCACCGCAGCCACCGCCAGCACAATTGGCATGGCGACACGGTTTTTGCCGCTTTTTTCCGTGGTGAGGAAAAGATGGGCAAATTTACCCGTATCACGCTGGGCTTTGACAATTTTTTCGGCCTGCTGGCGAATGGATTCCAAGCCGTTTTTGAGGCCGGCTTCGCCTGCTTCGAGGTCAAAACAGCAATCAATTTCAAAGGCTTCCGTACTGCAAATTGCTTTGAGCTGGTCATATTGCCCATTGCTTAAAATGGGGGATTTGAGATGAAAACGCCCACAATGTTCCGGCCCATCTGCGAGGAGATTATAATGCGGGCCGATTTGAGTATGGACAGACATGACCCGTGTTTCCCGTAAGGGATCAATGGGAGGATTGGTGACTTGGCTGAATCTTTGGCGGAAATAGCGTGGCAGTCCCCGATAATGGCTTGAAAGCACCTGCAAGGGCGTATCATCGCCCATTGAGCCAATCGCTTCTGCCCCCTGCGCCACCATTGGCTGGAGAATAATCTCCATCTGCTCATAGCTCATATTGGCGGCGACTTTTCGGCGGTGTAATTCCGCCTCTGGCATTTTGGGCTGATCGCCATGATGGGAAAGGCGCTGGGAGAGATTTTGGCGCTTTTCCATCCATTTGGCATAAGGAAAGCGGCTTGCCAGCAGTTTTTGGGTTTCTTCGGGGAGGTAAAGTTTCGCCTCTGCCATATCAAAGGCCAAGGTTTCGCCAGGGCCTAATTGTTTTTGATAGGCGATGTCTGTTTCAGGCAGGCGGACAATACCGCTTTCAGAGCCGACAATCAGGAGGCCTGTTTTGGTCACGCTATACCGCAATGGGCGCAGGCCGGAGCGGTCGAGGCCAGCAATCATCCATCTGCCATCTGTTCCGCAAATCGCCGCAGGCCCGTCCCAAGGGGGCATGACCGCATTGCAATAGAGGTAATAATCCCGCAAAGCGTCTGACATGGCAATATCTGACCCACAGGCCGCAGGAATAAGGATATTTTTAACAGAAGGCGCATCCCGATCGGCAAAGGTCAGCAGTTCAAAGACATTATCCAGCACGGCTGTATCTGAGCCGGAAGGCTGAATCACAGGTTTTAAATCCTCTAAATAGGGATTGAGAGCCTCGTCTTGGAACAGGATTTCCTGCGACTGCATCAAATTCATATTGCCCGAGAGCGTGTTGATTTCGCCATTATGGGCAATACGGCGGAAAGGCTGGGCCAGTTTCCATGTTGGAAACGTATTGGTGGAATAGCGCTGATGGTAGAGCGCAAAACGTGAGACAAAGCGCCCATCGAGCAGATCAGGATAGAAATCGACCAGATTTTCGGCCAAAAACATGCCTTTATAAATCACCGAACGGCAGGAAAGGGAGCAGAGATAAAGGTCCAAATGCGCTTTGGAGACCGCTTTTTCAATCCGCCTGCGGATAATATAGAGGTCTCGCTCAAAGAGCGCCTCCTCTCTCTGGAGGCTGTTGCGGATCATGATTTGCTCAATTTCGGGGCGTGTGGCATTGGCCTTTTCCCCGATAAAGGCCGTATTGATGGGCACTTGCCGCCAGCCATAAATCTGATAGCCAAAGCGCAAAATTTCGGTTTCGATAATCTGGCGTCCATGCTCTTGGGAAGCCAAATTATTGCGGGGGAGGAAGACCATGCCGACCGCAATTTTTCCTTCTATTTTGAGTTTGCCGGCTTTATGAATGGCTTCGGCAAAGAAATCTTGCGGAATTTCAACATGAATCCCTGACCCGTCCCCTGTTTTGCCGTCCGCATCCACAGCGCCCCGATGCCAAATATTGGAAAGCGCCTCAATCCCTGCCAGCACAACGTCACGGCTGGGCTTGCCATCTAAAGACGCAATGAGGCCAACACCGCAGGAATCCTGCTCTTTGGTGGAGAGATGGGACCCTTCCAGCTTGGTTTTGTTAGCTTCCCATGATTGGACATAGTTTTTTTCAGAAGCGGTTTGAAAAGGGCTTTGAAAAGCGTTTTGATTTGTGTTTGGCATCGTTTGTTTATGCAAATTCTGTTTAGGCATGGGAGTCTTCTCCCTCAAGGACAGTGTTTTGAGGGGAGGCTTTTTCGGGTGTACTTAAATTTTGGAGATAGTGATGGATTTCTTCCGCAGCGTCCCGACCGTCTTTAATCGCCCAGACGGCGAGGGAAGCACCCCGAACAATATCGCCCCCTGCAAAAACCCCATCAAGGCTTGTTTGATGCTGTGTGACCGCAAGCCGCTTATCCTTATGGGTGTGTAATTTGTCGGTCTGCCAGAGCGCAGGGAGGTCTTCTGGTGAGAAGCCAAGGGCGCAAATCACAATGTCCGCAGGCAGGGTGAAAGTCGTTTCGGTTGGCTCAATTTCACGCCGTGATTCTTTTTGATGGGAATTTGTGGCGAAACGCATTTTGCGAAAAACGGCTTCTTTGACGTCGCCTTTTTCATTCGCTTGGAAAGATTCAGGGGCGGCAAGGAATTCAAAACAAACGCCTTCTTCCTCTGCATTGAGGACTTCTTGCGCAGATCCTGGCATATTGTCCCGATCACGGCGATAGAGGCAGGTCACGGATTTCGCCTTTTGACGGATTGCCGATCTCGCACAATCCATAGCGGTATCGCCTCCGCCAATAATGAGGACATTTTTGCCTTCAATCTGGCAGGCATTCTCGGCGTGAGCGTCTTCTTTGGGCGCATGGGCCGCAATGAGATAGTCTAAGGCTGGCAGGATATTTTTAAGTTCAGCGCCTTCGACAGAAAGCGTACGGTTTTTATAGACACCTGTGGCAATGAAAAGCGCATCATGTGTCTGGCGTAACTCTTCGAGTGGTTTTTGGCCTGATTGCGCCCCAATTTCGGTGTTGAAAGAACAGTGAACCCCTTGTGCTTTGAGCAGGTCAAGACGGCGTTTAACAATGGATTTTTCAAGTTTAAATCCCGGAATGCCATACATGAGCAAACCGCCCCCTTGAGGGTGGCGGTCATAGAGAGAGACCTGATAGCCAAAGGCACGGAGCTTTTCGGCACAGGCTAGGCCAGCAGGGCCAGCCCCGATGATGCCAACAGATTGCGAGCGTTCTTGGCTTGGCAGGCGTGGCGCAACCCAGCCTTTTTCAAAAGCGTTTTCGGTGATAAAGCGCTCAATCGCCCCAATCGTGACGGCTTTAAAACCCGGCCTGACAACACAATTCCCTTCGCAAAGCCGGTCTTGGGGGCAGATACGTCCGCAAATTTCAGGAAAACTGTTGGTTTGAGAAGAGACTTGATAGGCTTCCTTGAGGCGGTTAGAGGCGGTGAGATACAGCCAGTCTGGAATATCATTGCCTAAAGGGCAGCCCATCGTGCAAAAAGGCACACCGCATTGGGAACAGCGTGAGGCCTGCACTTCGCCTGCTTTGCGTGAAAAACCTTCGTAAATTTCTTCAAAATCCTGTTTGCGGTGTGCGGCTGGCCGTTTGGGGGGCAGTTCACGGGGCGTATCGGTAAAATGAAGCATTTTATGAGGCATGGGGATTTTAACTTTATCAAAGACAGTGCAAATCAGGTTTTGCTACCATGGCAAAAAACCAAAAAAACGGCAAGATGCCAGCTTTTCCATGAGGGGGTTTGAAAGAGGGCGGAAGGAGAGGGCTTGGCTTTTGAAAGCGCCTTGTTCTATGCTAAAAATCTGCCTGCGCTTTTGCTTTCTTTCCGTTTTGAGGAATGTGAGATTTTCTTGTTTTTATCCAGAAAAAATCTTTGCTGTTTGCTTTTACCGCTTTGCCTGCTTTCGGCCTGTTATGATCCTGTGGAAAATTATAAGCCGACCAGTTTTAAGGCGGAAAATGTCAATGAGGCGCTCAATAGCCGTCTGGTCGAAATTGTCTCCATCATGCCGGCAGAGGCGTTGATTGATAACAGCTATAATCATTATATGGCAGCGGATTGGACAGGGGTCGCTTTTGGCAGTTTGTTTGGCCTGACAGGCATTGTCTTAGGCATGGACGGCATGGCGACTGGCTGGTATTTGGGCAATTCTTTTGGGCAGGTTTTAGGGGGTTTTATGATTCCGCCTGCCCTTTATCCGAAATCTCTGGTTTTGTCTTATAAAGACCCGTTAGAGCCAGAGGTGAAACAGGTCGTTGAAATCGCACGGCCTTGTGAATTTAAAATTGGCACGGCCTATGCGGTTTTGGTGAAAAGCCACGGCCATTTGGAGACACGTCTCCAGCCCAATCATATCCGTGCGTGTGAGGAAAAGATTAAAGCGCTGAAAGCCGATGAAAAAGAGGGCATTGCCTATCAGCTGACGCAAGAGGATATGCTCGATCAAATCCAGATTGATTCAGACCGTTTTGTGCCCCCTGTGGGCGAGGCCGTGATTTTGAGATTGTCTAATCCGAAATATCATTCCCCTTATGAACATTTTAAAGCAGAGAGCAAGTCCGCAAAACCAGCGAAAAAAGTGCAATTCACCGCCAAGCAATTACGAAAATTGCGCCGTCATAAAGTCTTGCAGGAGGAGGAAATGATTCATGACATCACACCGCCTGCGCCCCCTGCCTATAAGCCTGAAAAAGCAGGCCGAGCGCAGTGGGAATATATGAACAGCTTCGGCCAAGGGGTTTGAGGGGGAAGAGGTTAAAAGCTCAAAAACGCCCTTAGTCATCTTGTGAGGGAAGGCTAAGGGTGTTTGAGAGGGGAAGAGAGCGCAAGCGCCCCCTTCTTTCATGGAAAGAGGTGAATTAGCCTCGGATGCTCCAGTGGAAGGCGTCAACGCCTGTGGCGGTGACATCAATCTGGACAATTCCTTCGCCAAAGCCAAAGTTCGTGCCAAGACGTCCTCTTGGGCCGTTAATCATGAGCCAGCCATTATCAATCTGGAAGAAGAGTTTATCATCTTTCCAAAGGGGAAGTCTGGTGAGAACATTGTTCTCTTTGACAAACATGTCTTTGAGATCATCTTCATTGAGAACCATTTGAATGCAGGTGCATTCTGCGGAATCTGTTGACTGAGGCCCATAGCCTGCCGTTGCCGTGACGGTTTCAAAAATCCGGGTGCCCCCTTGCGCATCTGTCAGGGTAATCGTAACGTTTTCGGCCCAGTAATGCGCCCCGATGGCAAATTCAAGACGTTTTTTAGGCTTGTCAAAGGTAAGGCTATGCACCATTGGTGTTTCTGCGCTTTGAGGGGTCCAAGTACCTTCTTTAAAACCTGAAAGTGTCTCTTTAAAGCGTGTATTGGGTTTAAACCGTGCTAGACCCAGCAATCCAGCAACCTCGGTATCCCACCAAGAGCCACCAGAAGTCCCAAACTGAAGCTGTGCGTCATATCCATAGCTCTGATTTTCAACAGCCCAAGAATATCTGCCAGAGGCTAGATGTCCAATATTTGTGCCCAGAGGTGTTCCGCCTGTTCCATCATTTTGCAATCTGTCAGTGATGCACATTGCATATTCCATATTCCCGAAAGCGTATGGCGTGAATTTTGATTTCAGCAACTGATCCATCAATTCAGGGTCGCTGATGGCATCGCCTTTAATACAGGTCCATGCGGAGAAGCCAGAATTTTGGAAATTATCATCACCATTGATAAAGGCGTATGTCCAAAGCGTTTCATCATATTTGTCAATGAGCCTGATAAAAGACGGACATTCGGTTCTGTAAATATTGGAGGCCTCCAATCCCCAGACATCTGGTGTATAGATTTTGGGTTCAGACCATGTTTGCGTGTCTGTTCCCCATGTCACAACGACATAGCCGCCTTGGGCTGGTAAGACCGTATTATCATTGGTTTGGCCGACCACTAATAATTTACCATCGGTTGTCCAGTACATTTTCTGGTCATCAATGGAATAGTTTTTGCCTTCATAGGTGACATGGAAAGGACAATCGGCAATGTAGGAATAGGTGGAGTTAATACGACCAGTGTCTGAAGAATACCATTGGGACTGTTTAAGCTGTATTGGTATATTTTTGCCTTTTCCAAACCAGTTATCCCGATCGATGGTGAAGCCAAGAACAATCGCAGAATGGTCAATATTTTGGAAGTTCTCATCTGGACCAATTCTAAGCCATGTTAAGCCATCAAGAGAGGCTGAAAGCATAGAGGTCAAGCCAGACCATGCACTATTTTTATTATCCTGAATATTTTCAATATAAGCGTCCCAACGGTAGATAACACCATCAATGATGCGCTGTTCTCCTGCATCGGTGATACGTGGCCAATTATAGTTATAAGGTTGGACACAGCCATAACCGACATTTTGCGTAACGGGAGGGGGAGGGCCATAGGGGAAAGTCCCGTCTAAGCCGCCAGAGGTTTTGTAAACGGCTACATTTCCGCAAACAGGAATATATTCGCCTAGAAAGCGGTTATCTTCTAAAATTGTTGGGAGAATTTTCTCAACAATCTCAGGGGTGATCGGGAGTGTCATCAAATCGGTATATTGATTGACATTATAGGGGGAAGTGAGGGCACTGGTAGAGGTTGCAAGAACCTGCTTCAGTGAAACGGTGTTTTTAGTTGTCATGGTTGTCATTTTGTTAAATGTCATCCTCTTTGTGAGCGCTTTGAAAGAAAATCTATCCCTCCCAGAACTTTTTAAAAGAGAGGGGTGTTTATTAGACTTTTTTCAAAGGCTTTTATGTTTAAGTTCTCCTTATTTTTTAAGAGGAAATGCCGGTTTTCGCCAGTGGTGAGCCTGCTTCCCCCTCTTGCCATCAACCCCATAAAGTGCCTTGACGAGAGGAAAAAGGAGTCGGAAAGAGGGAGAAGAAAGATTCTTTAGGAGCGTGTTTTAGGAAAGCGTGACAATCAGACTTGGGAAGAAGAGTTTGACGATAATGAGGGAGAGTAAAACGAAATTGAGGAGGACAAGCAGCAGGATAACAATCTGAAAGCTTTTGATTCCGTCAAACTTCTTATAGGTTTTGAGGTGGAAGAATTGGAGTTTCTGCTCAAATTCATTTTCAAGGCTATTGGCTTGAATCTCAGCGAGAGAGGCTTCAATTGTTCCGAGTTTTTTGAGAGAAATCTGCTGGTTTTTCTCTGCGGTATCGACAAAATCCCGATTGGTTTCCTGCTGTAAGCTCCAGTTATTTTCATTGCGGTTTCTAAATTTAACCAATTCTGCGGTTAAATGCTGTAAGGGCTCTGAAAGGTCTGTTTTTAGCGCTTTTTGGGTCTCTAGCAGGGAGAGCGTGCGCAAGAGAAGGTCTTTGGTCTGATTTTGCTCGTCAGAGAGGCTGGATTTGAGACCTTCCACTTCCCGATGCAAGACGTCTGTTTGCGCCTTGGAGAGTTTTTGAAGCGGCATTTCCATAATGGTGAGGAGAAGCGCTTGAAGTTTTTCTTCCCGCTCTTCAAATGAATCAGCGCCAGAAAAATCAGTTTGCGATTGCATAATATATCCCTTTATTTTTGGAGTTTGGGTTGAGGCGCCTGTTTTTTCTTGGCTTCCATAAGGAGGGCGGCAGAGAACAGGGCGACAAGGCTTTCAGCGACATCTTGAGAGGAAAAAACCATCTTTTCCAAACGGGTGAATTCAGCGGCGTAAATTTGTGCAGGAGAGGCAGGGCGTTCTGGGGCTTGCTGTGTTTTTGCCTGTGCCTCTGGGGGCGCGGTTTCTATTTTTTGTGCGCTTTGGGTGCGTGTGGCTTTGTGCGCCTCGGTGTGTTTTTCCTGCTTTTCTTGGGCAGAGGCGTTTGTGGACTTATCGCTGGAAAAGCTGTTTTTGACTTTGCCCCATGCTTTGTGAAGAGAGGTAAACATGGCCTGTTTTTCACCGCCCGTATTCCAGTTGGCAAGGGAGGCATTGTTCCAGTAGCTCTTAAGTTTTTTAAGGAGGTGATCTACGGGAAGAAGCGCCGCCTCTGCGGATTTGAGGTGAAGCATTTCAGAAAGAGATTTCAGGGTTTCCTCTCTCGAAGCAGGGGATTTTAATTTTTCAGCAATCTTTGAAAACATCTGAGAGACGCTCCGGCAGGCGTTTAAGCGGATGGTTTTCCACTTTAAGAGAAATATTTTAATTATAGTTTAGTGTGGGAATTAGGAAAGCGGAAAATGCGCCTTTCCCCGTTTTTTCTCCTAACCTGTGACCCAACTCGAAACAGAGTGAAACGTTAAATAGAAAAAGAGAAGCATCAATAAGAAAAGCAAGGGCAGAAGCTTGAGCAAATTATCCATGATTGAAATCGGAATCATGGCCAAAGTGGAGGCAAGCCCATGCCAAAAGCCAGATTTTTGGCAATTCCGCACCAGCAGGCCAATGAACATGACGAGGCTTAAAACCAGAAAACCAATCCCATAAGGCAACAGATCGTGCCTTGGCAGATAGGCTGGATCGGGCGCTGTGGGCGCAGGCTGATAGCTTGCAGGCAGATGAGAGATTAGAAAATGCGTGACAGGGTGGGGCTGTCTTGGCGTGATGGTATGGACAAGGCAGAAGGCGGCAATGCCTGCAAAAAAGAGAATAGCAAGGGTAAAGACAATCGCCCTATCCGAAAAAACTCCTTCGGCTTCTTCTTTGGAAGGGGGTTTTTTCGCATCTTTGATGGTAATGGCGAGCCAAGAGCAAATCAAATAGATGAGAAAAACAAGAAGCAGGCCGTTAAAGAGCGTCATGAAAAGAACTTTCCGCCAGATTGCATGAGATGACGGAGACTAGATTATAGAAGAGCTGGCAGAAGAGAAAGTTTTTCACCCTCTATTGATAGTTAAAAAAGGCTAAAAAAAGCCCTGCCTTTGAAACGACCCTTTAAAAAGGGCCTTTCGGGCTTCATATTCTCTTTATGAAATATTTTTTAGAATTGAGTGAAGAAGAGCGTGCGCAAATTGCCAAACATTTCGATTTGGCAAAACAAGTGCTGGCAGGTGAGGATTTAGATGATCAGGCGCTAGATTACAGCGCCCAAGGGGAAATCGCCTTTTTTGTGGGGGAATTTTACAAAAGAGGCCAGTTTACCGAAATTGATGAGGAAAAAGCGGTTTTCTTTTACCAAAAAGGGGCTTCCCTGCGAAATAGAGAGGCGCAAAACCGCCTCGGCGAAGCTTATCGTTTTGGCGAAGGCATTACGCAAAATGATGCGCTGGCGGTGGAATGGTGGTGCAAAGCCTCCTTTCAACGCTGCCGAGAGGCCGCACTTTCGCTCGACAGGTTGGAAAGCCGTACCGAAAATCCGGGTCAGCTAGAGGAAAAAGGCTGGTGGCGCAGGGCTGTTTTTTCAGGCGATGTGGAGGCCAAACTGATCTATGGCAATGCGTGCTTTTTCGGGAGCGAAGCCTATGAAATTCCTAAAAATGAGGAAATGGCCATTGCATGGTGGGAAAAAGCCGCCAATCAAGGCAGCGCAAGGGCCTTATACCGCCTCGGCGATGCTTGGATGCGGGGACGTGGCGTGCCCAAAGATACCGCAAAAGCGCAAGAATTTTACCAGCTTTCCGCTTCGCTGAATGATCCGTTAGGGAAAGATAAATGCGAGGCGTTTGAATGGCAATTCCGTGTCAAAAAACGTGGCGGTGGGGATTAAAAAGCAAAAACGGGTAACGAAAACAGAAGATTGTGTTTTTTAAAACATGGAAAGGATTTTTATCGTTTAAAGGCGGGGTAATCGTTTACTTTTTCACATGAGAAACGTCATAAAAGAGGTGAAAGAACTCAAGCCCATACGCTTAAAATTTAAGGATCGTTTCATTGAATAAGAAACTTCTCACGTTTGTTTTTGCTGTTCCTTTGATGTTCTCATTGCCAGTCTTTGCGTAGTCTGCTGAAGTGCAGAAGGCAGGGAAAATAGAGACAAATAATGTTGAACAGCTGACAAAGTCAGCAGAGAGGGAGGCAATGCAGAAGCTCAAAAAGAGCTTGGCGAAATGTATTTGCTAGGAGAGCGTGTTAAGCAAGATTCTGTGGAGGCCTTAAAGTGGCTGAAGAAGTCGGTTCTATACGGAAATACGGAGGCTTTTAAATGGTTTCAAAAATCTGCGGAACAAGGCAATGCGGAAGCTCAAAAAGAGCTTGGTCTAATGTATAAAGTTGGGCATGGTGTTCGACAGAGCTATGCAGAGGCTGATAATTGGTTTGAAAAATCAGTAGAACAATCTTCTGATAAAGAGAAAGAAAAGACGGCTACCTATGAGATAGCTGTTGAGTATGACTTTGATAAGAATTATGCAGAAGCATTAAAATGGTATCAACAATCGGCAGCACAAGGTAATGCAATGGCTCAATATGTGTTAGGAGAGTTGTATGCAGGTGATGATCGTGGTGTTCATCGGAACTTTGCACAGGCGAAAGAATGGTACGGGAAAGCCTGCGATAACCATTTAGAAAAAGGTTGTGAAGCCTACGCTAGGCTTAATAAATCGGGTTTTTAGTCGAATGAAGATGCCCTTTTTTAGGGCATCCTTCTTTTTATCTGCTCCCGTGAGGATTTAATTTTGAGCCATGATAAAGAAATTCTTTACTTTTTTAAAAAGGAAAAGCTTTTCTAAAATTTGAGATGCGTTAAACCTTTTTTTAAGCGTGACGATGCTCTCTGCACCAGCCTCCAATCTTTTTGCAAAAATCTTAAAATCGCCATTTTTAGCCTAAATGAAATAATAGATATTTTTATAAAATCTCTAAAAATTCAAGGATAGGCAGCTATGCAGATGTTATTTGTTAGTTAGAATAGTAAAAATGAATTTAAGAGGTTGACAGAGAATTAAGCATGAAAAATCATCTCATTAAGACAAGACAAGACAAGACAAGACAAGACAAGACAAGACAAGACAAGACAAGACAAGACAAGACAAGACAAGACAAGACAAGACAAGACAAGACAAGACAAGACAAGACAAGACAAGACAAGACAAGACAAGACAAGACAAGACAAGACAAGACAAGACAAGGGGCTTTTAGAAACTTATTCTCGTGATTTTCAACCTTTAAAATTTATTGATTTATTTGCAGGGATTGGCGGTTTACGTTTAGGATTTCAGTTTGCCTTTCCAGAGGCTAAATGTGTTTTTTCTTCTGAGTGGGATAAAAATGCACAAATCACTTATGAAGTTAATTTTGAAGAAAAACCTCATGGAGACATAACGAAGATTAAAGCAGAGGATATTCCTCAGCATGATGTGCTTTTGGCAGGTTTCCCTTGTCAGGCATTTTCTGTCGCAGGTTATCGAAAAGGGTTTGAAGACGAGAAAGGAAGAGGGAATCTTTTCTTTGAAATCGTTAGGATTCTTGAACATCATGCGCCAAAAGTCATTTTCCTTGAGAATGTTAAAAATCTAAAAACCCATGATAACGGGAATACCATTAAGGTCATTTACCGTGAGCTAAAGAGACTTGGCTATTTTGTGAAAGATAGTGTCTTGAATGCGATGGAAGTGGGCAATCTTCCACAAAATAGAGAACGTATTTTTATTATAGGTTTTTTAGAGGAAAAAATATGCGATGCTTTTCAATTTCCAAAAAAACAGCCCTTAACGCAGTCAATCCATGCTTGTTTGGTAAGCGGTAAGGTAGATGAGAAATATTTTTATAATAAAAATGCTCTCTATAGCACTTTACAGGAAAGCATTGTCAGTAGAGATACGCTTTATCAGTGGCGTAGAAAATACGTCAGAGAGAATAAAAATAATGTATGTCCAACTTTAACGGCTAATATGGGTATGGGCGGACATAATGTTCCGCTGATTTTAGCCAAAAAAGGGATTAGAAAATTAACGCCGAGAGAATGTGCAAATTTTCAAGGTTTTCCTAAAAGTTATATTCTTCCTCCGCTGGCAGATTCACATCTATATAAGCAGTTCGGAAATTCAGTTGCTGTTCCTGTAATTGAAGCCATAGCAAAGCAGATTAAAGATGTTCTTTGATAAGCAAAGCCTCAGCGAGAAAAAAAACTATGAAGTTTTTTTAAGATTGATAGGTTCGCTTTCTAATCTTTTTTCTGATTCTTCTATTCCTGCACTTTATTATCGGGCGGCTGAAAATATCTTTTGCAGGGCATTTAGTGCAGAAAACCTCTCTCGTGGTGATATCGCTGTTGATGCTAAGAAGCTTAAACTTGGTATTGGACTAAAAACTTTCTTAGAGAAAAATAGTAAATCTTTTGAAAAAGTCGCTGAATTTAATGCGGCTCGAAGACTTTATACAGGATTACCGCCAGAAGAACTTATCCGCAAAGTTGCAGAATTGCGAAATGATCGTATTCAATTAGCCATAGATGCTGAAGGATTGGATGGGGCGATTTATCATTGCGTTCTTAGATCAGAGAAAAAGTTTAAGATATTTGAAGAAAATATGGATTTGATTGATTTAAACACGATCAACCATATTGTTCCTACAAGTGGTAGTATCAAGTTCAGAGATAAAAGCCATGAATATACTTTTAATCGTTCTAAAAGTACGCTTCTGAAAAGGTTTAAGACTCAAAAAGTTCTTTATGAGTTTGATGTTGAGATTTTAGACGATCCTTTAAAGGATTTGATGTCTCTTTTGGCTCAAAGCACACCTCAGAATAATTTTAGCAGAATTATAGATACAGTTTATTTGCCTTTATATGGCGATGGACGAAAACAGCAGAAAGGACAAAAAGTTGTTTTTGAGAAAAGTGGTTTAAATCAATGGAATGCGAGAGGCAGGACGAGAGATGCGAATGAATGTTATATTCCTGTCCCACAAGAAGTTCACGATTTTAAGCCAGATTTTTTCCCACCAAAAACGACTCATTTTAAATTGAAATTGCCAAATGGCGTTACGTTGAAAGTAAAGTTATGCCAAGGCAGTAAACAGGGCAAAGCGCTAATGTCTGATCCTAATCAAGATTTAGGAAAATGGTTACTCCGAGATGTTTTAAAAGTGCAAGAAGGAGAACTCGTCAATTATCAAATGTTAGAATGTTTAGATATAGACTGCGTTCGAATAGATAAAATTGATGAAAGCCATTTTGAGATGAATTTCTCTAAAGTAGGTCGGTATGAGGAATTTATAGAAAGTTTAGAGTGTATGTAAACCATGGGGTACATATTTCGTTAAAGATTTTGAATTGAAGCGTAGAGATGGTCGTTTAGAGTGTTGTAAATTTAAAACGCAGGACACATGTAAAAATACAACAAAACAAGAGATTGTTCTAAAACCTTTCCTTGGGGATTAAAAACCGTTTGGGAAAGGACTAAAAGCGAAGAGGAAGAGTCGCTTAGGGTTTCTTTTTTCCGAGATAGGTTTATGAATAGTCTATGAACAACTCTCATTCTTTGCATCATCCCCATCCTTTAAAGGAAAAGCTGAAGAAAGATTGGCGCTTCCATCTTTACTTTGCAGGGTTTCTTTTGATGGTTGGTTTTATGGCTTCTGCGGGCATTGTTTCCAGTATGCGGGGACAGCATGCGGCAAAGCCAGAGAGTATTGAGTCGGCTGCGGTTGCACCGCCTGTTCAAGACACAGATGACGATCCAGAAGAGACGCAGGCTGAGGCAGAACTTCCCGAAAATCTAAAAATTATGGCAAAGACCTATCGGGCGGCAGCCAAAAAAGGCGATGTGATTGCCCAATATGAGCTGGGAAAGCTGTATTTCCAAGGCAAAGGTGTTCATCAGAATGTCCGCATGTCGGCCACCTGGTGGAAAAAGGCAGCGGATAAAAACTACCTGCCTGCGGTTATTGCTCTTGGGAAACTCTATGCGCATGACCATAAGGATGTGTTGGAGGAGGACAATCTGCCAGGGCCAAAGGTAGGTATGAAATCCAACTCCAAAATGGCGTTTAAATTCTACCAAAATGCAGCGGATTTGGGTGATGCTGAAGGGGAAAATCTTGTCGCTGTGGCTTTTTCTGAAGGCAGAGGCACTCGGAAAGATATGAAAGAAGCGGTGAAATATTGGAAAAAAGCCGCTGAAAAAGGCCAAAAAGACGCAATGAAAAGTCTTATCAAAGCCTATCAATCTGGCAAAGGCATCAAAAAAGATTCTGAAAAAGCCGCTTATTGGCAGAAAAAGCTCGATCATGGTGATAAAGGCCAAAAAGACGACGACTGAAGAGGGGTAGCAAAGAGGGCTAGGTGTTTTTTAAGCCTTCTTTAAGTCGCCTACTGAGTGCAAAACCTCTTTTTGTCTTCCACAAAAGCCGAAATATGGTTTACAACAGAGTTTGTCTTCCACGCATGAAAGACAAACTCGCTTGCTTTCCACAAATCGCAAAATCTGGTTTACAAAATGGTTTTAAGTTCTTTTGATACCTCAGACGCTGTTTCCTATCATTATGATGGTTTTCCACCGCCTTCGTTAAAGCTGGAATTGTTTTATCAATCGCTTCTTGAGGCGACAGAGGCCGTTGCCCGTTATGATCAGGCTTTAAAAAATCTTCCGAATAGTGAAATTTTGCTTGCACCGTTGCGTAGTCAAGAGGCCGTTGTCTCTTCGAGAATTGAGGGAACAATTGCGACACTGGAAGAGCTGGTTCGTTATGAGGCGGAGCAGGAAGATGAGGATCAGCCAGATTTATCTCATGCGCGCAATGATGTTTTAGAAGTGGCACTTTACGCCCAGTCTTTGCGTAGAGCGCAGGAAAAACTTAGGGAGAATGTACCTCTTTCACCTTATACTGTTCGAGAAATTCATGCCAATCTTTTACGTTTCGGCAGGGGGCACGAAAAAACACCTGGCCAATTTAAGACAGAACAAAATTATATTGGGGAGCGACTAGGGCGTAAAATTTCTTTTATTCCCATTTCACCGGAACAATTACCGCCTGCAATGGATCGTTTGTTTGATTATCTTAACCAACCTGACCTTTTAGCATTGGTTAAAATTACGGTGGCGCATTTGGAGTTTGAAGCGCTCCACCCGTTTAAGGATGGCAATGGCAGGGTTGGACGGATGTTAATCCCGCTTCTTTTATGGAAAGAGAAAATCATTACGCAACCTCATTTTTATATTTCGGCTTATTTTGAGCAACATAAAGAGGAATATTTAGAAAGAATGCGGGCGGTCTCACGTGAGGGGGCGTGGGAGAAATGGCTCTCTTTTTTCCTCAATGGAATGGCGGTTCAGGCACGACATAATTTGAAAAAGGCCGAAGAAATGGCAGCGCTTTACGAAAGTTATAAGCTGAAATTTCGGCAGGTGCTAAATTCTGCACAAGGGACAGAAATGCTCGATTTTCTTTTTACCCGTCCAATTTTTCAAGGAAAGCAGGCTGCTGGTAAATTTGGAATTTCCACGTCTAATCGGTTTCGTACAAAATTGCTGGAGGCAGGGATTCTTTCTGAAATTAAGCCCCCTGCTGGCAGACGTTCTGGCATTTATCGTTTTGATGCGCTGCTTGCCTTGGCATCTTCAGAGAAGTTGTAAACCACAAAAGCTGAAATGTGGTTTACAACAGAGTTTGTCTTCCACGTATGAAAGACAAAGTTGCTTGCTTTCCACAAATCGCAAAATCTGGTTTATAAACTTTTTTCCCTTCTCTTGTCTTTGAGCTTTTAGAGGGACGGTTCAGTGTTTGCCGTGCTTGGCAATGGGGATATATTTGGCGGCTTTGCGCTTTTCAACCCATTTATCAGAACGTTTGAGAAAATAGAGCGTTAGGGCTGTGGCAATGATAGATGCAACAGCAATACCTGTTTGTGCCTGCATTTGGTAGAGTTTTTCGCCGTAAGCCAGCTGGGTCAAAAGCAAAGAGACCGTAAAGCCAATCGCACAGCTCATCACAGCCCCAATCAGCCAATGGCAGTAGCCGTCTTTCCACGGGGTTTTAAGGCCTGCTTTTTCACAAATAAAAATACCGCCAAAAATCCCAAGCGGTTTACCAATCAGAAAGCCCAAAAGCGGCCCTAAAAAGGCAGAAGTCTCAAAAAAAGCAGGGGTAATTACCCGCACATCAATGCTGGTATTGCACACCGCAAAAAGCGGTAAAATTAGCCACGCCACGGGATTGGAAAAGGTCCGCATCATCGTATGGCCAGAACGGTGGGGCATAGTGAGCCCGACAATCAATCCTGCCATAGAGGCTGGCGTTCCTGCCTTACATAAGGCAATCCAGAGCATTAGGGTAATCGGCATCATAATGCCGAGAATATGGCGTTTAATGGCTGGTTTTTGCCTGGCATAATGGCCAATCAAATACATGGCAAAGGCGAGAAGCCCTGCACCGCCCAGCCAAAGGAAATTCGGTGTGCTGCCGTAAAAACAGATGAGGATTGTCACCGCAAAAAGATCGTCAAAGACCAGCACCGCACGGACAAAGCTTTTCACGCTGGTCGGGATATAATTGATCATTGCCAAAAGCGGCAGGGTGAGAACAGGCGCACTGGCAACAGGAATGGCCCAGCCATGCAGGCCAGAGTCAGCGTTAGGCGCAAAGAAAACGCAGAGAACCGTAATCAAGGCAGGCAGGAGAAGTGCGCCAATGGCGGCTGTGAGGGGATAGAGGGCTTTGCGCCAGTCTCGGAGAGGCCCGACCTCGAAATCCGCACGTAATTCCACCCCTAAAACAGCGAAAAAGAAGGCTAAGAGCCCTTCATTGAGCCAAGACCTGACCGTGAGAGGAAAAAAGGAGACGGGCTGATAGGTTAAAAAATGGGAAAAATCCTGACTCCAGGGGGAGGAGGCCAGAATAATGCCTAAAAGCACCGCAAATCCGAGGATCATTTCTTCGGTAACGGCTAAACGCTTAATTTGTGTTAAAGGATAGAAAAGCAAGCGTGAATCCTTTCAAAAAAGAGCAAATTAAGCGGTACTCAGAAACTCTTGGGGTCGTGAACCTTTCAACATGAATGAAAGATGAAACTAGGCGATTTTGAGGCCTTTTGCCAAGTCTTTCGTTAAATTCTCTCGAAAATTTATGATTTCGGCTTCTGGTGAGACCGGAAGGTGCAAAGAGTCATTCCGTTCAAAAAGGGCTTCTTTTTCGGGAAAGGCAGGGTAAAACACTTCATTGCCTGCTTTGCGGAAAAGCGTTTCTGTGCCCCTCATCAAAATTTCCTCAAAAACCATTTCATTAGGTAGGAAAAGATTAAGGTAATAATCATAAAGCTCATTACTTAGAGATACTTTAATCTTGACTGTCATAAATTCGGATTGTGATTCATCACAACAGGCACAATCTTCCTTTTTATCTTCATGGCAGGATGTTTCAGAACAGGTGCGGAAAAGTGCATGGATTTCTTTCTCACTCGAGGCGATTTTGTGCAAAATTCTTAATGTTTTTTCGGCAGATTTTAGAGGGGTTTTTTGAAAGTCAAAACAGACTTCCCCCATGCCTTCAATCCCCCAAACATCCAATGAAACCAGCGCCATTTTTGCCCCTCTTTGGTTAAAATCTCTTTCAAAATAAAGGGAAAGAGCGTTTTAATAAATGACCTAAATTAAAAACTAAAATCATTTAAAGGATAAGATGCAAAATGAAGCCAGAAAATGAGAAGAAAGAAAATCAGGGAAATCTAGAGATTATTACAGCAAGATTGCAGGATTTTTTGACAGATGAAGAATCCAAAAATTTGGCGCTCACAGGTGATTGGGGAACGGGGAAAAGTCAAGCATGGAAAAGGGCTGTTTATCATGTGCGAGAGGCCTCAAGTGTGAGCCCAGAAAAAGATGGTAGGGCGTGGGCAAGAGAACGTTATAGCTATGTTTCCGCAGCAGATTGTGAATCGATAGAAGATTTAAAAGGAAAAATTCTAGCTTCCACGAAAGAGAGCAAATTAGCAGGGAAATTAGATACAGTTAAGAGCTTTGCAGAAGCGATAGGTTCTTTTGTTGAAGGTGGAACAGAGCAAAAAGGAGGCGTATTTGCAACGATACTTGGTATGTGAGGAAAAGGTTTACGTTTGCTGTCTCAGTTTGCTTTAGAAAATGCAATTATTTGTATTGATGATGTTGAACGTGCCAAAAATCTTGATCCTTAAGATATTCTGCATTTTGCGGCAGACTTACGAGATAATAAAAATTGTAAAGTGGTTCTGATTTTAAATGAGGATCATTTCTGTAATGAAACAGGTGGTGAAGATGAGGAAAAAGCGAAAGCTTGGAGACAATCTTTAGAAAAAGGGACGGATGCGCATCTTGTTTTGGAATTAAATCCAGAAGAGGCCGTTTCTTTAGCCTTTACAGATAAGGAAGGAAAGCCACTCGAAAGCAATCCACTTATTGAAGCCTTACGCCCTGTGGTTATTAGTGATCGTATCAATAATGTTCGGATTATTCGGCACATTCATACAGCTCTAAAACGTTGGAATAATGATAAATTATTAAGCAACGTGGCTAAGGAAAAAAATATTTTAGAAACGGATTTATGGCGAGAGGTTATTTTGCCGACAGTCGCTTTTTCAAAAATTTTTTATCATTTTCAAAAAGAGATAGGTAGTGAGGAAGCAGATAAAGAAGAAACCAATCAATATGTGATGTGTTGTTTTTTAAATGTTAAAAGAGGGTATCTTTTAGGATCTATTTTAGAGAGACAAGCTCTTCGCTATTTTGCAAATTATTTGAGTGTAAAAGCAATTGCTGAGAGAATTTCTGAAATTCGTTCAATTTTCAAAACAAAATTTAAACCACAAGACGATCTTAAAAAAATCTTCGCTGGTTTGTTGGAAAATAAAAAACTTGCATCTATCGGCATAAAAGATGCTCATTTTGTTTTATATATTGCGGGCCGTTTAAAGATGGAGGAATGGCAAGAAGAATTTAGAGAACTTTATCTTAAGGAAAAGAGGCAAAGTGGCAAAAATGTTTCTAGAAAGGATTTTAAGTTGGCTGGAAAGAATTTAAAGCTGGACGTTCCTTTGGATGAAAAATTAGAAACAGAACTTGCTAAACTTCCTATGTCTTCCACATCAAGTAAATTTGATTCAGAGATTACAGAAATATCTAAAATTTTTAGAAATTTATTGAATCAAAATGATATTGTTTCAGTAGACTTTTAAACAGACTTTTTCGATGTCTTAGTTCCCCTCAAGACTTCATAAAATCAGCGCTATTTTTGCTTAAAATCTCTTTCAAAAGAAAAGGAAAGAGCGTTTTAATAAACACCTAATCTAAAAACTAAAATAGTTTAAAGGATAAGGCACAAAATGACTAAGGAAGACCCAGAGAAAAGAAGTAAAACCCCTTGTCGGGATAGCTTTTTGAAGGTGTTAGAGGATTTCCTGACAAGCAAAAAGTCGCCACAAGTTTTTATTGTCGAAGGGAAAAGAGGGGCTGGAAAAAATACAGCCTGTGAGCAGGTCATTTCTAAATTTCAGAAAAGAGTAGCTTTTTGGCAGAAACCCGTATTGGTTGTATTTTGGTTTTTTGTCGCAGGGTTTTCTTTTATTCTTTTTGGTCCTGACTTTGTTTCTCATTTTTTTATAATGAGTAATTTAGAGTCTTGTTGTTTAGATATATTTTTCTGCATCATATTTTTTATCGATTGTGTACTTTTGCTTCTTTTTTCCATTTTCTTAAAGAAAAGAGATAAGGAACTACCCTTTTTTAAATATTCCTCAGTTTCTTTACATACTTCGGTGGATATAGAGAATTTAGAAAAGAAAATTTCTGATGTGGCGGTAAATGTTTGGAATGCTGGAAAAAAAATAACGCCTATTGGAAAATTGTGGATCAATATAACCCTCCCTACTTTGTGGACGGCTTGCATTTTATTACCAATTTATGTGCTTGTTAGATTTTTCTCTATATTTCCTTTCTTGAAAGATTTTCTTAAAATATTTTCGATCCCATCTGTTATTTTTGCATCTGTTTTCGATTGTTTTCGTGCTTCTTCTATTAAAAACACGCTTATTCATATTCATCATGCAGAGCTTTTAAAGGGTTTAGACGTAGGGGTTTTTGTTGATTTTATAAAACGACTAACACAAGAAAATTGTAAGGTTCTTTTAAGCTTTGAAGACACAGCTGATAAAGATGTAAAAGCCTTTCTGTCTGCCTTAAAAATAGCATTTGGTTCGCCTTATGTTTTTCAGTTACCCTCCAAAGAAGTGGCTTATTTAGCGTTTGAAAAAGAAGATAAGGCAGCTTACGGAGCGTTGTTTGAAGTTTTAGAAGATACACTTGTTGAAAAACATATTGAGCTTTTCACGATTGCCAAGCGGAGTTGTGAGGCCTTAAAGCGTTGGCACGAGCTTGTGGTTGCCGTTGCGTGGGAGGAAACAGTTTCGGAGAAAGCGTTATGGGAGAAATTGACGCCTCTAACGATTGACGGTTTAATCTCTCTCAAGGAACACCAAGAATTTAAAATGACAGCAAATGAAGAGGATCGGCCGCTTGAGCAATGCTGTTGTGCGAACATTGATGATCAAGCCTATCTTTTAAATTTCCCAGATGGAAAAAAGGCGCTTCGGGCAGCAGTTATCCGTTTAAAAAAAGACAAATAAACAAGTTTAAAATCAGGATTTTGGGCTGGGTAAAAGAAAATTCTCTAAAGGCCGTTTGAGACGGCCTTATAAAGATATGCTTTCCTAGTCTTCCCTTTTATTTCTTATTTTCGTTGGCTTTGATATTAGTGTTTTTGAGGAAGATCCAAGCGGCGACAATCGCATCGCCGAATTGCTTATCGGGTTCTTTTTTGCAGATGATGGCGGCGGATTCGAGCATATGGTCAGGCGTTAAGAGGTCACCTGCGCATTTTTCTTTGGGCTCTGTTTTTCGGCAGGACTTTTCAATCATATCGCTCATGCCGATGCTATAAGCGTTCGTGGTATAGAGCTTATTGTTGTCCTCTGAATCTTCTTTGTTGTTTGCGGCTTTTGCTGCAAAATCAAGAAAATCAGCACATTTGGTTGCCCCTGTTGCGGTGTAAACGCCCTGACCATTCGTTAGTTGGGCAAAAGAAGGCGAGGCCATGAAAAGAAGCGCAGAAAGCGGCAAAAGAAATCGTTTTTTCATAAAATCAGGCAATCCTTATTTCTTTTTGGCTTTTTTGGCAACATTGTCGATATTGGTCTTTTGCAGAAATTCCCAAGCTAAATTGGCTTGATCTCCAAAGACTTTGTCGGGGTAGGTTTTACAGGCCAGAAGCACAACGGCCAGAAAATTATTCGGCGTCAGCTCATCGCCTGCGCATTCTTCTTTCGGTTTTGTTGAACGGCAGGCGCTTTCTCTCACATCCGCAATCCCGAGCCCATAGGCTTGGAAAAAATGAAGTTTGAAGGCGCTTTCAGGCGCACTTTTCAGATGTTTTTCCACGGCGGCAACACCGTTATTCACATCGCTGCATTTCGCTGCGCCAATGGTCGACTAAAGGCCGTTAGATTCGGCAGAGCCTGTTTGCGGAAACGCCATAACAAACAGGGCGGAAAGTGGCAAAAGCCATAATTTTTTCATAAAAACCCTAACAAAGCGGGGAAGATTTTCTTTACCTTAGGTGCTTTGAGAAGAAGCTTAAAGGATTTTTAGCCTTCTCTCTTAGAAATAAAAGAAAACCCTGTTTACGCAGGGCTTTCTTTCCTTTTCTTGCGATTTTCTCTGAAATAAGAGGGCTTATTTCGGGGTGACGGCAACCTTGATAGAGGTCGGGTCTTGCGCCTTGTCTAAGGCCTCTTTGGTTTGATCTAAATTAAAATGCGAGGTGACGATTTTGGATAAATCAATCCGCTTGCTTTTAATCATATCAATCGCCATCGGCCACGTTCTGGCATAGCGGAAAACCCCCGTTAAAATCAGCTCCCGATCCTGAATGACAGGGAGGGGGAGGGGCACTTCGTCCGCCCCCATACCGACCAGCACAATCGCACCGGCACGGCGGACGGCTTTAATCCCTGAACGGATTGCCATCACAGCGCCAGAACATTCGATAAAGGCATCGACCTCCAGCCCGTCCAGCTTTTCTTTGGCTGGGTCAATGACACTGGTGGCTGCGCCGAGCTTCATAATCTGCGCACGGCGTTCTGGCTGGGGATCAGAGACGATAATTTCCGAAGCGCCAAAGCCCTTGGCTGCAAAGGCGGTTAAAATCCCAATCGGGCCAGCCCCTGTAATCAATACACGAGAGCCAAGCGTGACACCGCCTTTTTCACAGGCCCAAATCCCCACAGAAAGCGGTTCAATCAGCGCTCCCTCATCAAAGGAGATTTCATCAGGCAATTTATAGGCAAAAGGCGATTGAATCAGCACATAATCGCAAAACGCCCCATCGATTGGCGGTGTGGCGTAAAATTCCATTTCGGGACAGAGATTATAACGGCCGGCACTGCATTGATCGCACACACGGCAGGGACGCTGCGGCTCAATCGCAACCCTTTCCCCGATACGGGATTTGGGGATTTTCGACCCGACATCGACAATGACGCCAGAGACTTCATGGCCGAGAATGAGGGGCTTATCGACAATATAATCGCCAATCCGCCCATGTTTGTAATAATGCACGTCCGAGGCGCAGACGGTGACAGAGGCGACCTTAATCAGCACCTGATCAGGGTCTGGCTTGGGAACGGGGCGCTCCTCAAGCTTAATCACATCTTTTTCCACCAAAACGGCGGCACGCATTTTTTCAGGAATTTTACTTAACCCTTGGGACATCTAAATTTCTCCTTAAAAGGGAAGAGATTTCAACGAGGCGGGGTAGAGTCTAGCACTCTATGGAAGAAGCCTATGCCTCTTCCAAGAGGGTGGCAAGCAAAAAGACGCCTGAAAAAAGACGATTTTATAAAATCATTTCGGTTTTATTTGTGTCTGGTTTTGAGGGGGCAGAGGGATCGCTGGCATTGGCGGACGCATTCATTTCTATATTTTTTTTGTTGAGCAAATCCCAAGTGGAAATGGCCGCATCGCCAAACTTCTTATTAGGTTCTGATTGGCAAATATTAAAAACAGAGAGCAGGAATTTCTGGGGATCAAGCTCCTCGCCAGCGCATTGCTCCTTGGGCTTTTCGCCGAGGCACGTTGTTTCCGCCATGTCGGAAATCCCCATGCCGTAGGCCTGAAAACGCAACACCATCGTACGGGTTTTAGGACTGCTTTTCGCCGAGGCAACCGCGGTAAAAACATGACAGGGTTTTGAGCCAAGATGCGAATAAACCCCCTCGGGCGCAGCGTTTGAGAGGGTGGGCAAGGGCGCAAGAAAAAGGGCGGAAAGCGGAAGAAGAAAGCGTTTTTTCATAAAAATCCTTGCGTCTGTATTCTCCTAAATGGCCGTATCTCGCTTTATTTTTGCAAAAATTTCAGCGTTTTGGAAAGCGTTACTGTTCGTTTGAGTTTAGCCCTCTTTTTGAAAAACCGTCACGCTTTTTTTCATAGCGCCCTTCTTCCCAAAACGTTTTATAAAGAAAACATCCAAAAGATTAAAAACCAAACGAGTTCCCAATGAACGTACCAGAACAGAGTGGAAGTAATTTAGAAGAAGCAAAAAAGGAGGCATCTCGCTTTGAAAAAGCTTGGAGCAATTTCCTACGTCTTTTGAAAATGATCGGTGAACTGCTTATCGCAGAAAATCCCAGCAAAGAACTGAAATGGGAAAAGAGAATTCATAGTTCATTTAGAAAATTTTTGAATGAACTGTTAGGAAGAGAGAAGCCAAAAAGAGAAGAGCCTCAAAAGAAGCGGTTTGACTCAGAGGTAAGTAATTTAGACGAAGTTAAGAAAGAGCTAAAATCGTTTCTAACAGAGAAAAAATCAGAGAATTTTGTCCTTACAGGCAACTGGGGGACAGGTAAGACACGGCTTTGGAAAGATGTGGTAGCAGAAGCTCAGAGAAAAGTATCATGGTATAATGTATTCACAGTAATAGCTGGTTTTTGGTTTCTTGTGTCTTTTATTTTAGCGGATTTTTTTTCCCACTTATTTGGTCATTTTTTCAAGTAATAATATTGCTTTTCTTTGGATATTTTTGGTCGTTTGGGTACTGTCTTTGATAGGATTTTATTTTACTTTGCAGAAAAGAGATAACATTTTAGCACGTGGGCAGTATGCTTATATTTCTGCTGATGATTGTGAAAATATAAAAGATTTAGAAGGTAAAATTATTGATGGGACTGTAAAAAGTTGGGCTGCGGGAAAGGCTCTAAAACCATGTATAATATTTCTTGACAATGTTGTTATTCCAGCATGTTTGGCCTCAGCTCTTTTGATAGCAATTGTTTTTGCTATTTATTTACTGGTTTCGTCTTTTACAGGTTTGGATGTAAATTTTTGTAATGATAAATTAACTATTCTTTTGGAAATTGGTAAGAGTTTTGTCCTTCCTCTTGTTTCTACTATTTTTGGAGCCCTATTTAGTTTTTGGAGAATGCGACAAAGGTATTTTCGTCTAAGAAATAATCTTGTTTGTATTGATGATATTGAGAGAGCAAATAAGTTAAATCCTCAAGATATTCTTCATCTAGCTGCTGATTTACGGGATAATAATAATTGTAAAGTCGCTTTGATTTTAAATGATGATCTTTTTTGTGATGAGGATGGGCAGTTAAAGCTAGAAAAATCAGCCGCTTGGAAAGTCGCTTTAGAAAAAGGATCGGATCGCCATTTTTGCTTAAAGCTAAGTGCAGAAGATGCTGTACGACTTGCCTTAGGTGAGATAGTTGTAGGGGAGGATTATAGAAAAGATCGGTTGCGTTGTTATGTTGTCAGTTTAGAAATCAATAATATCCGAGTGATTCTGCGACTTTATAATGATTTTAGTCGTTTTAGAGAACGTTTAGAAAAAGAAAAAAAGATTCAATTAGGTCCAGAATTATGGGACGACCTTGTTTTCCTTATAGTTGTTACAGGATACATCAAATATTTTCACCCTGAAAAAATAGCGGAGGCTGAAAAAGTTGATGCCGAAGCTCAAGAAAGGAAACGGGAAAATTCATTAGAGAGTTCTAAGCAGCCACTAAAATCTAAAGTTGAGGCGGGAAGAGTTGCTTCCAACGATCTGGAAGAAGAACAGAAATCCGAAGCTGAGATTTTGACAGGGCTTGTTACAAAAGAAGTTGAAAAACAAATACAGATTTTTCGACAAGTTCTTACGATGCAATTGGGATTATTGTTACATACGTCTTGGATGGTGTCTTACCATCTGATGCTAGAGAGATTTTAAAAAAATTAGAAGAAATAAAAGAGAATATAGAGGTTCAAGCAGTAGGGAAGAAAGTAAGAACACTTCTTAATATATTACAATTTGATTTGGATATTCCAAATGATGCAGAGATTAAAAGACAAATCAATGAGATCAGAGCGAATGCTGATAAAGTTCTTTATCGTGATATTGTAGAGCTTTTACCGATACTGGAAAAATTTGATTTTAAAAAAGAGGCATTTTGTCTTGCAAATACATGGAAAAAGGCACTATCAAACGATTCTTTGAATAAGTTTATACAATCTCCTTTCACGAAACATAGACAAAGAGAAATAGCGCTTTCACAACCTACACTAGATGCATTAAATGCATTAGAAAAGAGTAAAATAAATCATTCAGTGAATTTGATTGTCATCAATGCATATTTGAAAGATATTCTTCAAGGAAGTAGCGATAACGAATTAAAACAGATAGCTTTAAGCTGGATTATGGAAGATAAGCCTATTAATCCTTCAGCTTTGGAAGAGATCGCTAAACAATCGCTTTCATTTTGGAAAGAGCTTTTTAAAAAGACTAAGACACTCGGTTATATTGTGAATTTTTTAGAAGAGCGCACAGTAACAGAGAGTATAGCGAAAGAAAGTGTCGTAGAAGCTCTTCGAAAGACTATTAGAGAATATTTAAAAGCATTATCTAAACAGTCAGAGATTTATAAAAAGTGCTACGCAAAATATCTTTTAACGCCTGCACAACAGGTACTAAAGGAAATGGGTAATGAGTTACTTCTTTCAAGAAATCCTCTTGGAATGTATAAAAAAAAGCCTATAAGTGACGAATGGGAACAAGAAGATGCGGCAATTGTATTTGCTTTATTTGATGTGAATGAGTGTCTTTTAATTACAAATAACTTTTGGGATCCTGCGAGGTATACAGCTAAATCTCTTTTATCTTTCGTAACAAAAAACAAAGAAATTTTACAGCATGATGAGCATGAGTTTGTGGGATTAAGCTTAAACTTTGGCAAAATGCTTTACTCTTATTTAAAAGGATTAAATCAAAATTCAACAGTTTTTCAAAAAAGTAAGATAAAAGAACTTATTGACGCTCATCCGTGGGAGGAACTCGTGGCGGAGGCCAAGAGAAGGGAAGTCCCTTCAACACCCTCCTAAACCTTCTTCACAAAATTATTGAGCCATTTTGCGCCTGTTTCGAGGTTGAGGTTGGCGCTGGCGTAATTTTCCCAGAGCAATTCTTGGGGCAGCGTCCAATCCCATTTTTCACGCTGGAGGTTCTGAGCATCTTTGAGCAGCGTTTCCAGAGGGATTTTCGGGTCTGCTTTGACCTTGCGGAGCTTGACTAAAATCTCGTCCGTATCGTCCATTTCCTTATCAATCATGAGGCCGAGTTCATTATTGCGTGCGGAAATCTCATGCTGATTGAGAAAACACATCATCGCCTCATTTTCATTATCGCCAGCCCATGTCAAAATTTGCAGACGGTCGCCATGATCAATCAGGTTGGTATGCTCCAGCCCTAATTCCTGCCAAGTCGCCCGTGCCTCGGAAATAAAATCCTGCGCCTCGGCATCGAGAAAGCGGAGCTTGCCTTTGCCAGCGCAAATACGGCGCATTTCTTGGCGGACTTGGTGATGCACCCTGCCACCTTCGCCGTGGATTTTAACAGCCGCCCGTTTTGTTTCGACAAGATAGATGGTTTTTTCGGATTCGGAGACGCTTTGCACCATCCAAGCCTGCCCTGCAAATAAAATCGTTGTTTTAGGTTTGATAAGCCCCCGAATAGGGAGCGTCCCGAGCGTCTTGCCATGGGCGACAAGGCGGAATTCATCTTGGCTTTTAAAAGAGGCGTAAAACTCAAAATTATTGACCATTTTATCGCCGACTTCTCCATGCAATAACGTGCCCGAATGGTCCTGCATGAGGAGGTCAATTTTCCCGAGATGGCTTAAAAATTGCTTAAATTGCGCTGGGCTGACCTGTTTAAAGGGGCTTTCCTCCATACCGCAAAGAAGCTTATAGGCCGTGCCGGGCTGAATCCCATTATATTGCGCAATCAGGGAAAGAAGCTGCTGCACGAGGGTGGAGAGGTGAAGCCCTTGAATCAAAGGCGGTTCGCACCAGTTTTTGAGGAGGAGCGAGATGCTCGCCGACATTTGGAGCGTATTGAGGCGCAAGCGATCCTCGAGGGTGGACTTCTCGTTTAATCTTTTTTCCAGCACATAGCCCCGTAAAATCGGATGCTCGCCCCGACCACGGCCCGAGCGTCCCATACGCTGGCGCAAATTGGCGACCGAGGGGGGCGGATTAATCTGGGCAATGGATTTCACACGGTTAATATCAATGCCAAGCTCAAGGGTGCTGGTGCAAATGCCAATGGCTGGCTGGTCTTTTTGCTTGAGGGCGAACTCGGTCTCAAGGCGGAGTTTAGGCGAGAGACTGCCATGATGTGGCCAGAATTGCTGGGGCAGTTTCTGTGCCTCGCAAAAGCCGTTGAGGAGGTGGGTATAGCTTTCCACGTCTTGGCGTGTATTGGGAAAAATTAAGTGGTTTCCGCCAAGAAGGCGCTTAAAAAGGTCTTTGGCAATGCTGTATTCGGCGGAGGCTTTTTCTTTTTTATCGGCCACATCGTCATCAGAAAGGCCAAGGCGCTTTTTCTCTTTTTTAAGCGCTTCCTCGGAGAGTTTGAGGCGGGCGAGCTCGCCGAGGATAATTTTTTCATCGTCTGTCAGCGGTTCTCTGCCGAGATAGCCTTTGACAAGGATTTTCATTTTGGACTCTCCAGAGCCCACATCGACAATTTCAACAGGGGGGATTTTTTCGGATTTTCCAGCCGAGGGTCTGAGGAAAAAAGCGCCCAGTTCCATATTTCCGAGCGTTGCGGAAAGGCCAATCCGGCGGATAAAGCGTTTCTGGTCAATTTCAATCCTGTAAAGTAAAGACTGAAGTTGTTTCCCTCTTTCACTGCCAATAAAGGCATGTAATTCGTCAATAATGAAAAATAATGTCCCTTTAAAGAGGCGATGCACTTCTGTGCCACGACGGCAGAGCAAAGCCTCCAAAGATTCAGGGGTAATGAGCAAAATCCCCTCGGGCTTTTTGAGAAAGCGGTTTTTCTTGGTCGCTGGAATATCGCCATGCCACGGCGTTACAGGAATTTTAAGCGTTTCACAAAGATGGTCGAGCCGTTCAAATTGATCGTTAATCAGGGCTTTGAGCGGGCTAAGATAAACAATCAGGCAGGGGGCAGAGGGATTTGCCGCCTGTGTTTGCAAATAGGCGGTTAAGGCAGGGAGAAACGCTGCCTCGGTTTTACCAGCGGCAGTGGGGGCGGCGATAATCACATCTGATTTTTGATTGAGAATGATAGGAATGGCGTTTTCCTGCGCTGGGCGAAGGGCGTCCCATTGCGCCTGCCATAAAAAACGCTGAATGCGGGAGTCTAAAAGTTCAAAAGCAGAAGAGGTCATAGGCGCAGGGATTTTTCTTTGTTCACAGCTGAAAAATTAAATGAAAAATTAAAATAGGCAGAGGCGAAAAATTATACATGCTAACCCCCCGACTTCCAAAGAAAAAGTAAATCCCTTTTTTTGGGGAAGTCTTGTAAAGACTGAATTTATTTTAGGAAATGGCTTGAGGGTGTGGGGGGGAGCGCTTATATCACACATATTTGCCGATGATGGGAAAGAGCCTCCCAAAGAGAATGGGCTTGGAGTTTAAGGAGTAAAAATGCAGCCGTCCGCCGATATGAAAGAAAGCCATTTCGAGATTGACACAACGGATGACCAAATTGTTGATCATTCCCTCTTTTTTTTCGCAAATAAAGAGGTTCGGGTGAACGATCAGAATGAGCAAATCTCTGGCTATGAGTTATTTGAACTCGTCCGCAAACAGAACAGTTACGGGGAAGTCCGCTCCGTTTGGCAGTTTGAAGGGTTTAAAACCAAAAATGAGATGGTTGAATTTGCCCTCGATAGTGAAAACGATATTTGCGCTGGGGCGGTGGAGAATAACACGGTCTATGTCGGCAATGTGCTAGAGCCTGTTTTAAGAATGACACAGCAGACAGGCAGTCAGATTGAGGAAGAGCTTTCACAGGATTAGGCTCTTTCTAAGGGAAAATTGTTTTAAAAAGGCGCTTCCAGTTTTAGAAGCGCCTTTTTTTATTTTATTCGCCGTCTTTACGCTCAAAAAGTCCAGTCCCTTCCGAATTTTCGCTATCGGTGGGCGCAAGGCGGTAATGTGCCTGAAGTTCGGCCTCAATCATTTGATATTGCTGGAGGATTTTTTCAGGCGTGTCTTTCGCAGGTTTTAGAATGGGATAGCCAATCGAAATCCATTTTGGTTTTTGGGCTAAAATATTAGCGACTTCCTGATTTTCATCTTCAATGCCAAATGCCCCTTGCTCCTCGGCTTTGCCGAGATGGTCATGGTAGGAAAAGCGTGTCAGATGGCAATTTGCAGTGACCTGCGTAATATCCTGCATTTCATCATCGCCGTATTCAAACAGACAGCCGGGATGTTTTTCCATCAGCACACGGTGGCTTTCATAAAGTTTAAGGAGCGGTTTTGGCGTGAGGGAGACATAAAGCCTGACTTCGGCGACAATGCTCAAGCCAATGATCAGAAGATAGAGGTAGAAACGCCCTAAGCGTCCACTTTGGGTGAGGAAGATAAAGCTTGCCGCAACAGGAGGCGCAAAGGCAATGAGAAAGCCCGGGCGTGCCGTCATTAAGGTAACGGTAAAGGCAGCACTTGCCAGCCAACCGCTTAAAAGGCAGAGGCTAATCATGTCCTTGCGGATTTCTTTTTTGCTGAGAAGCGTTGCGAATTCAAGAAACAGTCCAATGGCCGTGAGGGAGAGAATGCCCATCCAAAGCAGGAAAAGCGGCACAGGTGAGCTTCTTTTATGCAAGAAGATTGAGACCACATTGGCAAAGTACCAATCGTCCCAATGACCTGAGAGGAAATAGCCAGCGATAATGAGCAGGGTCGGCAGAATAGCCGCAAAGATCCAGAGCAGCGCAGAGCCTAGAAGATTTCGGATGGATTTTGTCTGAACCCAGCACAGGCCAAGGAAGAGACAGCCGAGGTAAATTCCTTCAAAAACAGCGCTGGATTTGACCTCAATCGCAATCCCAAGAGAGACCATCGCAAGAGCGCCTGTTACCAGACGCAGGCCATTCTCTTTTTTGAGGCGGTCATAGCGCAGAAAGAACAAAGCAAAGCCAAGTGTTACAAAAAAATTGTAAAGGACTGCTTCCCGTCCGCCATAGCCACCTAAAGCGCTGAGCAGTGGAAGGTAGAAAAGCGCTGCTGTAAAGCCTCCCTTGCGGGAGCAGAGGCTTTCACCAATTTTATAGAGGAGGTAGGACGTGCCCCAAGCGAATAAGGTTGCGCCAAAAGAGGCGGCCCAAAAGCGGTACGGGCCGAAAAGGGCAAAAAATCCGCAAATGAAAAATTGAAGGAAGGGTTTGCGGTCCCAAATATCGACATAAGGGAAAGAGCCCTCGAAAATTTGTCCGCCAACATACATGTACCAGTTGGCATGTTCAGAGAGGAGCTGGTCGCCAAATCCCATAAAACGCAGTAAAACCGCCCAGATCAATAAAGTGAGCGGTATAAGCCAAGAGATATTTTGCGCTATTTTTGCTTTGAGGGGAGAGTCTGTTGCGCTTGCCATCTTAATTATGTTCGTAAAGTCCTTTGCCTGCCGCGTTGAATTTTTCTGTTCTTGCGAGGTGATAGTGCGCTTTTAGCACGTTTGTAAGATAAGCATACTGTTCTAAAATTGCTGGCGGTGTGCCTTCTTCGGGCTTCAAAATGGGGAAGCTGATGGAAATATAGCGGGGCTGCTGGGCGATAATATGTTTGATTTCGTCCAGTTCGCTTTTCAGGCCAAGCGCCCCCTGTTCCCGAGGCTCTCCAAGATGGTTGGGATAAGGGTAGCGTGTGAGGCGGCAAGTGGCAGTGGTCTCGGTAATATCTTGAATTTCCTCTTCGCCATATTCCAAAAGGCATCCGGGATGCTCTGTCATGAGGAGTTTTCGGGCGTAATAGCGGTTTAAATCTTCAGCGGACGTGATATGGAGGTTGAAGGTATAGAGGCCGATGAGGCAGATAATGATAAAGGTGCAACCTGCAATGATTTTCCCGATGCGCTCGACCTCCCATAAAAAGGCAAAAAGCAAGCACAGAATAGGGAAATAAGGAATGGTGAAGCGTTTAGAAGCTCCCACAATGGCGATAATGAGGGTCGCTGCAAACGCCCAGCCGGCAATGAAGAGGAGAGACTCTCTTTTAATTTTTGAAGCGTTTGTCTTTCTGAGATTCTGATTGGCAAGGAGGATAATGATTAAGCTGAAAGCCATCACAATGCACCAGCGGAGGATTGGTTCAATCGGTCTTGACTGGCCTTGCTGGAAAAAAGAAATCACATTGGCAAAATACCAATCGTTCCAATGTCCGATAAAGACATAAAAAAGGGCTGAAAGGACGGTTGGCAACAGGGCGCAACTGACCCAAAGCGTGCAAAATCCGAAGAGTTTTACGATGCTTTTCTGCGATTTCCAGCAGAAAAAAAGCAAGACGCAGCCGAGATAAATCCCTTCAAAAACAACAGAGGTTTTGAGATCGAGAGCAAGACCAAACAGCAACATGGCCTCCATCCCTATTCTCAAGAGCAGAGCAGGATTTTCCTTGAGTTTATCAAGACGAAACAGAACAAGGGCAAAAGCGCCCAGCACAAAGAGATTGTAAAAAACGGCTTCTCTTGCGCTATATCCTGTGAAAGAATTTAGAAAAGGAAAGTAAATCAGTCCTGCCAGAAAGCCTGCGATACGGGACGTTAAAGGCGCAGCAATGCGGTAAATCAGGCAGGAAGTTGCCCATGCAAAGAATGTCGCCCCAAGCTCCATCGCCCAAAAGCGGTATTCGCCAAAGAAATTAAAAGGGGCATAAAGGAGAAAAAGTCCAATCGGTTTTCGGTCCCAAAGATCCACATAAGGGAGAGAGCCGTGAAGCATTTGCCCCCCGACATAAAGAAACCAGTTTTGATCGGCATCGACAATAGGGCTGCCAAAGTTAGGAAAGCGCAGTAAAATGGCCCACGCCAAAAGCAACAACGGCACGAGCCACGGGCTTTTAGCAGTAAGTTTTTCAGCAAAGGTGAGATGGTTCATGGCAAGGTTGTATAAAGTTTATTCAATCAATTCGTCTGTACAGCCCAATGCCATCAGAAGATAAGGTGTCAGTCGTCTGGACTACACGATAATGCATTGTGAGTTCTTTTTGAATAAATTTATGTTGTAAAAGAAGATTTTTTGGCAAATTTGTGTCTGTTTTCACAATGGGAATTCCAATAAAAATCCATTTTGGACGCTTTTGTAAAATGGCTGCGAGTTCTGCATTCGTGTCTGAAATTCCCAGAGCCTTTTGTTCCTTGGCCTCTCCGAGATGAGAGGGGTAAGGATAGCGTGTCAGGTGGCAGTTGGCAGATTGTTTTGTGATATTTTGAATTTCCTCGCCGCCATAAATGAAAAGGCAGTCAGGGTCTTGGCGAAGTGTTTGGACTGATTTTTTATATAAAAGATATTGATCTAAAGGCATCCAGATTTGCGCCACTTTTATAATACTGCCGCCAAAAGCGAGCAGGAGCAGGCAGAGAAAAAAAGCTTTTTCTTTTTTTCCAATCGGAAAGAGAAAAATAAAAGAAAGACAAAAGGGCAATAAAATAGGGAGTGTCACTGCCGCATATTCACCAATCGCAGAGGCCATGAAGAGGGGAATAAGAAACCAGCCTGTGATGAAATAAAGATAATTTCGGGCGATTTTCCGCTCTTTTAATCCTTTGAGAGAAAGCAGCAAGCCACCGCTGAAAAAGAAGATAAACAGGTAGAGGCGCAGGGATTGGGGCGCATGGGCGCTGAATCCCTGTTTTTGGAAAAAAGAGACGAGATTCGCATAGAACCATGCCTGCCAATGGCCATGCAAAGCGTAAATACCTGCAATCATCAGGGTCGGCAAGAGGGCGAGAAAAATCCAAAGCGCACTGTTTAAAAGCAGTTTCTTAATGGATTTCTCTTGAAGCCAACAAAGAGAGAGAAGGAAGCAGGCGAGATAAATCCCTTCAAAAGCGACCGTAGGCTTTAATTCAATGGTAAAGCCAAAAATTGCCATGGCCTGCAGCCCTGTTTTGAAGAGCAGGGAAGAATCTGTCTGGAGTTTTTCAAAGCGCAGGAGAACAAGCGCAAAAGCGCTTAGGACAAAGAGATTGTAAAAAATCGCTTCAATGCCTGTAAAGGCGGTTAAACAGTTGGAAAGGAAGAGGTAGAGCAGGGCGCAGAGGAAACCGCCGAGGGCGGTTGCAAAATTACAGCCGATTTTATAAATGAGCATCCCTGTTAAAAAGGTAAAGAGATCTGTTCCTAAAAGGCATCCCCAGAATTGCCACGATCCCAGCAGGCTGAAGGGCGCATAAAGGAGGAAGAGGCCAACAGGCTTGCGGTCCCAAAGGTCAACATAGGGCCAGTAGCCATGAAGGATTTGTCCGCCAACATAGATAAACCAAGCCCCATCTGTCCCCACCATGAAGTCATTTAAAACGGGAAAGCGGGAGGCAAAAACGCAAAAGAGCAACGTCAGAGGCACAAGCCAATTTTGATTCGCAGAGATTTTTGCAGAAAGGGAGGCGTCGGTCATGTTGCGGTTGGGTCTTTAGCGGTGCTTGTACAGCCCTGTGCCATTGGTATTTTTACTTTCTGTCGTGGCAAGCTGATAATCGTGTTCAAGGGCTTTTTGTACGGTTTGGTATTGGGCGAGCAGTTTCGCTGGTGTGTTCTTTTTGGGCTGTAAAATGGGATAGCCCACAAAAATCCAAGTCGGCTTTTGGTTTAAAATACATTCCACTTCTGCATTCTCATTTTCAAGTCCGAGTGCGCCTTGTTCCTCTGGTCGTCCCAGATGGTTAGAATAGAGGAATTTTGTCAGGTGGCAATCCGCCGTTTCAGGCGTTATATCCTGAATTTCATTGCCACCATAGACAAAAAGGCAGTTTGGCGCTGGATTTTGGGAAATCTCTTTTTGCATGGCCCAGTAATGGGCAATCTCTGCCGGGGAGGAGAGATAGAGATAAAGCCTTGCCTCCCCTGCAATCGTGGCGGCAAAAAGGAGGCAGGCAAAGAAGATTTTCCCTTTTTTACCGCTTTCCCAAAGAAACAGACAGCAAAGGGAAAAAGGCAGAGCAAAGGTTACCAAAGTGCCAGCTTTGGCCGTCATCCATGTGATCATGAGGGCAGAAGCAATCGCCCAGCCAAGAAGATAGAAAAAGACAGTTTGTTGGCGTGAAAAGCTTTCTTTTTGAGTACGTGACTGAAGGCCTGAAAAAGAAAGCGCAGCCGCTAAGATTAAAAGCGCTAAAAGCCCGCTCCAAAACAAGGTCAGAGCAAGCGAGGCATGCCGTGTCTGGTGGAAAATAGAGACAAGATTGGCAAAAACCCATTCATGCCAATCCCCGTGAAGCGCATAAATCCCCATGACAATCAGGGTCGGACAAAGGGCTAAGCTGATCCAAGCCAGCCCATGGCTTAAAAGCTGTAAAAAAGATTTTCTTTGCTGCCAAGTGAGCCATAACAGGACACAGCCGAGATAAATCCCTTCTAAAAAGACGCTGGGTTTGAGTTCAATCGCCAGCCCAAACAAGATCATGGATTGCGCCCCTGTATTAAAGAGCGCAGGGGCACTGTCTTTTATTTTGTCCCAGCGGAAAAGGGAGAGGGCGAAGGCCAGCAGGAGCAGCAGATTGTAAAACACAGCTTCCCGTCCGCCATAGCCTCCAAAAAAACTCAGGAGCGGACAATAGAGCAGGGCTGCGGCAAAAGCGCCTTTGGCAGAGGTGAATTTCGTTCCTAATCGGTACAGCAGGCTGGAGGTCGCCCAAGCGAAAAGCGTAGCGCCGATTTGATAGGCCCAAAAACGGTATTCGCCAAAAAGGTTAAAAGGGGCATAAAGGGCAAACAGTCCGACGGGTTTTCGGTCCCAGAGATCGACATAAGGCCAGTAGCCATGAAGCATCTGTCCGCCAACATAGAGATACCAGTCAGGATCATCGCCAATCAGCGGATCGCCAAAGGCAGGATAGCGGAGCAAAACAGCCCAGAGAAGCAAAAGGAGTGGAATGCGCCAAAATTGGCTGGTTAACCGCTTGTTCTCAGGGTTGGCTTGTAACAATTTTGGCCTCCTCTAAGGGGAGCGGTTAAGGGATAGATGGGAAAATAACGGCACGATAGCAAGCGTGCCGAAAAATGCAAGAAAATAGACTGCAAGAGGAAAGGACGCTAGAGCGTGAAGTCGGCGAATTCGTCCTCTTCTTCTGTTTTGGTCGTTTTATCGCCTAAAATCGCCTCTTCACGGTCAGCCTGAATGTCTAAACCGCCGAGTAAATCCTGCCATTTTGCTTCAGGATTTTGTTCCAGCACAGCGAGAAGATTGATAAAGGCCGTGATGGTTGTGCGGGGGGTTCTGAAAAAGCTGTTGCCAATCCGATCATTGCAATGCTGCATAAAGGCGGTGATGGCTTCATCTGGAATAAGATATTTACTTTCATCGCCACTGGCATGGACGTTGCGGATATTGGAAAGCAGGAGATAGAAATCTTCGGGGGTTAAGCTCGAGAGACGCACCACAGGGCCTGAAAAATCGACCAGTCCATCGGTTGCGAAATTATTTTGGCTGAGACGGCTTTGCAAGGCTTCATAAGAATAGAGGCCACGCCGTGGATCAAGTAAAAATTCAGGCGTTCCGCCCAAAATAAAGCCGAGCCCGACAGCAGTGCCTTGGAGAGAATCATTTAAAATCCGCAAAAGCTGCTCATAGTTGGAGCGTCTGGCTTGCGCATTGGAAAGCTTAAACAGATTCACCATCTCATCAAGAGAGACCAGCAATCCGCTATAACCTGCGAGCCGCACAAAAAGCGCCATGAGTTTAAGCTGATCGTAAAAAGAGCCATCTTCAACAATGGCACGTACGCCTAAAGCTTTTCTCGCATCTGTTTTGGTGGAAAACTCACCTCTAAGCCAGCGCAGGGCATCATTTTTAAGCGTTTGGTTATCCTCTTCAAAGCCACGGCAATAAGCGGCAATGACTTCGGCGAAATCATAGCCGTTCACCAGCTCGCTGAGCTGTTCAAGTTTATGCTGAAGAATGGTTTCCACTTTTTCGTCCGAGGCTTTGGCTTCGCTTCGGCAGGTCGCAATAAATTTTTCGACAATCCCAGCCATCGCATTGCCATCGGGGCGGGCACGGGTGGAAAGATTGCGCATCAGCTCGGCAAAAAGCGAGCGTGCCTGCCCTCCTGTCGCATGGAGACGTCTGTCGGGGTTAAGGTCGGCTGTGGCCACAACGAGCTTATGCTCGAGCGCAATGGTGCGCACAAGATTGAGGAAAAAGGTTTTACCTGCGCCATATTCCCCGACAATCAAGCGAAAGGCGGATCCGCCATCGGAGAGGCGCTCGACATCTTTAATGAGGGTTTCAACTTCGAGTTTGCGTCCAACCTGAATGAGATGCTGGCCGATACGGGGCACAACGCCAGCCCGAAGAGATTGCAAGAGCGCATCTTTATCACGGGGGCGGATTTTAATTTTTTTCTCAGTGGCAGGCGTATGGGGCATAGAAAGATGCAACTTTCACGTTGAAGACAGCAAAAAAGGGATTAAAAATAACAGGCTATGAAGTTTAAGGGGAAAAACCGCACTCTGCAAGAATTCCTTTTCGAGAGAGTGCTTTGCGCTTGTTTTTTCTGGATAACGTGGCATAGTTGAGGTTCGTTTTAAAAATGAACCCCTAAAATATTTTATAAATTGTGTGGTCGCTAAGCGCATTAAGGAATGTTATGTATAAATTTTTGAATAAGAAAGTTGTTGCAGCTTGCCTTGCCGTAGGTATTTCTGGTGCGTATATGGCAAATACCGCCCATGCTGAGGTTTATACAGAGACGCAGGTTCTCTCTGACAAGCAGCAATGGAAATTTGCTGGTCTTTTGACTTCTCCTAAGGCGGCTTTTTGGCTTAATCAGGGTATGAGCGGGAATAATGGCGTTGCCTCCCGTGTGTCCTCGATTGAGGTTGTGTCTTTTACCTTTAATAAAGGTGCGAAAGAGGCGGTTCGCTCTATCGTGCCTATTCCTTTTGATAAATTAGGGGTGATTTCCGCCTATGCGAATGTGACCTTTGCCAATGGGGATAAGCAAGGCGGTATTTTGATGGTCGATAATCCCGGGGAAAAGGAAAAAGTAAAGGCTTATTGGGTTTCTGCGGAGAAAATCTCTGGCTTTTTGAAAGCGGCAGAAGATTTAAAAACAGGCGGGCATCCGCTTCCAGCCTATCTCCATGCGGATTTTAATGATCCTGAAGTGCAGAATTGCGCTGCGCAGTCTTTCCTAATCCGTCCTGTCGGGCCAAGTGATTATCCTTTCCAGCGCTGGGTGCGTTGCACAACGCCAGAGCAGCAGGAAGAGATTATGGATCCAAAAAGCCTCGTGCCAAAACGCTATTAAGCTAAACTCTCTCCGTGCAAAACTTCGAAAGGCAGGGAACACCCTGCCTTTTTGTTTGTGTCAGAGATTTCCTAAGGCGTAGCGCTTAGGGAAAGTTAAACAAGGTATTGTCAGGATTGTCGCCAGGGGGCGTGCTGTTGGAATTGGGATCGTTCCAAACCTGATCTTCCTCATCGTGGTCTTGTGCTTCATCGCCACGGTCAGAGGCAATAATGGCTTGCGCTTCCTGCTGGGCTTTGTCAGGGCGTTTGTTTGTTGGCAGGCCTGCTGTATTGACCGAATTGCCGTCTTGCGCATTTGCTGGCTGGTCTGGATAAGGCAGATTGGTGTCAGGCGCTGGCAGGGCTGGCGCATTCGGATCATGGGAAAAAGGCATTGTGAACGCCCCTCTTGTCGGTTGCTGCGCACGTCCTTGGGTGGGAAGAAGCGTAACGCTGGCAGCACTTAGGGCGCAAATGGCGCTAAAGCTGAATCCTTTTAAAAAAAACGTTTTTACAGAGGCATTTACATCAGAAAATTTCGGCATAGGGGCAGTCTCTATGGGAAGAAAATGAGGAAGCGGAAACAGGTTTAGAAAAGACTTTGCCGTTTCGTTGCCTTTTTGCCAATAGTCGAGGGTCTTTTTTAGAAAAAAAGCCGAAAGCTTGTGCTTTTAAGACATTTCATTTTAGGGTCAAAAAGATATTTTTTAGAAAAAAGGCGTCTCAAAGGGCGTACTGGAATTGAGGATTTTTGGTAATGGCAAACGAGCTGGACGAAATCACGGGTTCTGTCAATCAAGAAGGGCGGGACGTGCATGTTATTGAAAAGCAGCTCCCTGTTACCATTGGGGTTGGTTCGCTTCTTTTTGAAATGTCGCTTTGGGTCGTGGGATTTATTCCAGCGATTTTACTTTATGTTGGCCATGTATTGCCACAGGATCAGGCGCTTTGGGTTGGGCTTTTAGGATTTTTGCCAGGTCCTGTCTTTTTATGGATGAAGGCGCAGGCAAAGGCGACCTTGAACAAGCTTCAGCAGCGTATTCAGGCAGATGCCTCCCAAATTGACCATTTTTTAGAACAGCGTGTGATTGTGCTGGAAAATGTGGTCGGGCTGCTCGATAAATCTATTGAATTAGATAAAAGCGTGATGGAAAAAGTCACCGCTTACCGCAGTGGAATTACGCCTGCGCAGGACGGGGAGCGTAATGCGGTTGCCCAGAATCTCAATCAGGCGTTTTCTCTTGTCCGGGCAACGGCAGAGGCCTATCCAGATTTAAAATCGCAGTCTGTGATTGCGGATGCGATGCGCCAAAACACCTATCTCCAACAGGAAATTACAGCAGCGCGTGGCCTGTATAATGATGCGGTTTTACTTTGGAATGAGGCGATTTTTGATTGGCCGACCAAGCAAATTATCGCCGCAAGAGCGCATTATACCAGCCGTATTCCTTTTACTGTTTCCGCTGAGACCAGAGAGGCGGCACGGAGCAAGTTCTTTTGAGCGATGTGGCCTCGTTAGAAACCATAGGGGGCGGCGATACGCTCGACCCCTTGGATTTCTATCAAAATGTTCTTAAGGACAGACATGCGCAAACGGTTTCTGATGCTTTCGAGGAACTGCTTGAGACCTCAGTGGTGGACGAACAGGAAAATCAGGCGCTTATTCGGGAATTAAGGGGACTTGAAAAACAGGCAAATTCAGCAGGGCGTAAATGCTTCTGGTGGAAGGTTGCGCTGGGGATTGTCGCCCTTTTATGCGCTGGGGGAACAGCGTATCTTTACAGTCTTTCCGATCTTTGCAAACAGGTCGAGGCGATTTCCGCTCATTGGATGATCGCACCGCCTGCGATTGGCTTGCCCCTTTTGTTTTTCTTATGGCAGGCTTATCAAAAAGCCCTTTCTTTTCTTAACGACCTAAAGGCGCAATGTGATGTCAAGCGCAAGGAGGCTTGGAAACAAGTCCGACCGCTTAATCGGCTTTTTGAATGGGATTTAGCTTTAAAACTGGCGGAAAAGAGCTTTCCAGCGCTGACCTGTGATTCTTATTTCCATAATGGCCGTTTGCGGGAGATGGTGGAGCAGTTTAATTTTTCCCAGAATTTAGGAAACAACACCTCTATTTTGCACACCCATAGCGGTGCGCTCAATGGTAATCCTTTTATTTTAGCGCAGACACTTAACCATTGGATGGGCACAAAGCTTTATACCGGGACGCTTTCCATCAGCTGGACTGAAAGGCATCGGGATTCAAATGGAAATTGGGTTTCCACAACACGGCATCAGGTTTTAACGGCCTCGGTCACAAAACCTTTTCCAGAATATGGGGAAGAGACTTTTTTAATTTACGCCAATGAGGCTGCGCCAGATTTAACGTTTTCACGATCGCCCTCTAAACTTTCGGGCTTAGGCGATGGGTTTTTCGATAAGATGCGTAAAAATCATGCAGTGAAGAAATTAGAAAAGAAATCGCTCAAAGGCGATAATAATTTCACCGTGATGGCGAACCGTGAGTTTGAGTCTTTATTTGGAGCAAGTAACCGCACGAATGAGGTGCAATTCCGCTTGCTTTTCACGCCGCTTGCCCAGCAGCAGATGTTGAGACTGCTTAAAGATTCCGAAATTGGCTGTGGCGATGATTTCAGCTTTAGCAAAGATCACATGATAAATTGGGTGCGGACAGCGCATTTGAGGGCGACCGATATTGATGGCAGTCCTAAAAAATTCCAATCTTATGAAATTGCCGAAATGCGGGAATTTTTTAAGACGTATCATGCGCAGTTTTTACATTCTTTTTATTTTGCCCTTGCGCCTTTATGGGCGATACCGCTTTATCAAAATCACCGCTCGCATCAAGAGATTTATAAAGATACTTACGCCAAGCAGCCTTGCGCTTGGGAGCATGAGGCCGTTGCCAATGATTATGGCGAAAGGGCCTTTGCCCATCCAGAAAGCAAAACCCGAAATTTGCTCAAAACCGCACTGCCGCAAGCGGGAGAGGCTGGCCAGAAAATGCAGGTAACGGCAACAGGCTATAAATCCGTTGCAAGGGTCACCTTCATTCCTGTTTTTGGGGGAGATGGCAAATTCCATCAAGTGCCTGTGCCTTGGGACGAATATTTCTCTGTTGCGAAAAATTCTGAGTTTGAAATTGGTGCTTTTGAAGATGTGCCAGAGGGCGCTGCGCTTGAGAAAAAAGGTCTGCTTAAAAGAGGCCCGCTTTTCGCAACAAAACCTGTTTAGGGAAGAATTTGGGATAGGGGAAAAGTGAGTTCGGAAGGCAATTCGGAACAGTTAAAGGGTATTGCTATAAACTTAAATAGTTTAAAGAAAGCGCTATGAGATATGACAGGTTTTTTCCTATGTTATTGGGCACAGTTTGTCTGGCTGCGATTGTGATCTTGTTTTGATAAATAGAAATATATCTTGTATCAGTTAAAAGTGTTCTTAATCTCTATGAGTTCGACCGTAAGTTGCGCCTGCATTTAGCTGGTGCTTTAGATATTATTGAAATATCTTTAAGAGGTACGATCGCTTATAGATTTGCAATGGAGCATGGTTCTCATGGCCATCTCAATCCAGATAACTACACTTTTAAAGATAATTATAAAGGTGATTGGAAAATTGTTCCCATATGGGCAGCGATTGAGGTTATTCCGTTTGGAACTCTTTCTGTATTCCTTGCAAGTATTAAAAGTAATGAAGATAAGAAAGCGATTTCTCATTTCTATAAGCTACCAGCTCTTCATTTATTACCAAGTATTACACGTCATTTAGCGTACACTCGTAATTTATGTGCGCACCATAGCCGTCTCTGGAATAGACATATGAGAGTGCCATTTACTATTCCAAAGTTTATTATGAAGCAGCATTGTATTAAAGATGAGAATAATCAGATTATTGGTGACAAGAAGCTTTATCCAACTTTATTGATCTGTGACTATTTGTTGAAAACTATTGATCCTGAATCTCAGTGGTCAAAGAAACTTAACAGACTCTTTGCTAAGCATCCGCATATCGATTTTCAAGCGATGGGCTTCCCAACAAAGAGAGAGTACGCTTCGCTAAGTAACCCTCCCATTAATCCTTATAGTGAAAAATAAAATTTCAAGCGGAATCTTTGAAAAGAAGCGCCTCAAGAGGGGGAGGTTTCCTTTTTTGGTCCGCTTTATGCCGTTCTGGACTGATTGAAACGGGCATTAGTGGGGAATAAATTCCGCCAGTATTTCTAACATTTCAGGGTTGATTTCAAACGGGTCTTCCCCCTCGATAAAGGGTTCATCATAGACGTCAAAAGCGGCATCATTGATGGTTTCAAGCGCCCCTTCGGCCATGAGGTCGAGATTTTCCGCAATCTGTTCAATTTCGGCTCTTTCCCATTCGCTTTTTTCGAGCAGTTTTTGTGCCATTTTCTGATGGGCGGAATCAAGCTCTGCTAAAGGAAAAGAGGAATCTTTAGTTTCTTCTGTTGGGGTTTCTGGGACTGTTTTGTTGTTTTCGGATTTGGGGCAGGCGCTTGTTTGGGGGGATAGAGGTTCGGGAGGCGATGTTGTTTCTTCTTCTGGATTAAAAATCGTGTCTAAAATGCCTGTGATTTTCTTTGTGGCTTCCCGTTTTTCGGCAATTTTCCCGTGATCAAGGTTAAGTCCCTTCTCTTCAGAGGTTTCATTTTTAAAAGTGCCGGGCAGGTCGATATGGCCACGGCTGACATCACTGGGCAGGCTCGCAGGGTCATGATCAAAAAGCTTATAGAGTTTCTCTAAGAATTTCATAGCGCCAATAGAGACCATGCCCAGCAATTTTGCCTGTTTAATGAGCATATTGAGATAGGCGACTTTTTGGACTGGGGTGAGGTTCAGGCTCGGCAGTTTTTTCTTAATCAGATTAAAAATCTTGGCTGCAGATAGCGTATGAAGATAAAGCAAATGCGCTTTTGCCTGTTGTGCCTGCAAAGGAGACGGCGTTTCAGGCAAGAGGTTGGGGTTAAGAAGCTGATCGTGCAAAAAACGCTTCCGCTGGGCGTTTAGCCCATGATTATCAGAGGTCGCCAGTCCAGTCCCGAGGGCAAGGAGGAAACGAATTTCGGTGGGCAGGGTTTCCTGCGTTTCGTTTGCTTTAAAGGAATAATGGAAAAAACCGTATTTTTCGGACAGATCCACGGCATTTTTGTTTGGGGTGGGCTCAACGCCAATTTCAAGTGTTTTGAGATTTTCCAGCAAGACATTGATTTGCCGCAGAGAAAGACGCTTTGGCAGGCTGGCATTGGTTTGAGGATTGGGATTGATCTGTTCAAAAAAATCTTTGAAAGAGGCGCAATCCGTGCCCTCTTGCGCAATCCGTTCCGCCAGATTTTTGATTTTTTCCTGCATTAAGCTTGGCCAAAGAGGAAAAGGCAGGAGAATAAGCAGGTCAATCCCTTCAGCATTTTCAGGCTCTTTGGAAAGAGCCCGACTATATAAATCAAGCTGGTCGCAGACATTGAGGGCGATTTCTTCGAGCTTGTTTAAGGCGTTTTTAAGGGGCGCAATATCGGGAATTTCATGGAATTCTTCAAAAAGCTTTGGATAGAATTGCATGCCGTAAGAGGTGGGAGAATAGGTCTTTTTGAGAGGAAAACGGCTTTTAATCAGGCGCATCCATTGTGGAAATTCTTCTGCAAAACAAGTCATGAAAAGCTGGTCAAACTCTTTGGGGCAGCGTGCTGCAGGGGTTCGCAGGGTGCTTTCAGGGTGGTAATGCAGCCATGCCAGCGCCATGGGGGGCGAAAGGGGCAGGGCATTCTGGCTCATCAGCCCGAGCGCAAGGCGTAAACGCCAAGGTATTTCGGTACGTTTTGCCCGTGGATGGGGATAGATTTTCTGAATATTCTCCCAAATTTCCATCCATTTTTGAGGGCGCTCTTCTTCAGGGAGGTCTTCTGGAACGAGGAATTTCCGCAGATATTTTTCCGCAATTTCAGGGTCTGTGGCGAGGCGATAGTCCCGCATCCATTCGAGTAATCTGGAAATCCCCCCTTTGAGTGAGAGGGAGCGGTGTCCGTAAACGGCTGCAAGTCCTTTTAGCTCTTGCGCAATCAAAGACCATTCCGCAATGCTTTCAGCGTCCAAAGGGCGTGGGGTGGTGAGAACACGCCGTTCCAGCCCGTAAAAGAAAATCATGGCAAATCCGGGATCGGCATCTGTATGGCGGCGTCCTTGGGAAAGCCAATGAAGATAGGCTCGCCGTCCCGAGGGGGCGAGGTCTTGATAGCTCGGATTATTCCCCGTCTGGCGCATGGTAAATTGTCCAAGGGGCGCAATATCAAGGGCAAGGTTAATCAGTTCTGGCCCAAAATCTTTGAGAGAGGTTGTGCTGTTGCGAGGAATTTCGCCAAGATAGAACATGCCATCTGTAATGATTGTGCCCTCAATTTCGATGCTTTGGCCTGCCTTGATCCATCTGGGCGCATGTAAATTAAAAAGATGCTGTGCCGAGGGAATGGGCGCATCTGGCGCTATGTTTTCCTCACGCAAGGTAAATTCAGGCAGTTCTTCGTCAGGGGGGATTGGAAAATTAAGAATGGGACAGTTCCTAAAAATCTAAACATTTTGGGGGTATCGTTTGCGCAGGGGCAGATGGTGGGGGCAGAGTATAAGGCAAGGAGGCTTTTTTGTAAAAACTTCTGTGCAAAGCGTGCCTTCAAAGTGCTAGACTGTTTTATCATGGATTTTAAAGCGCTGTTTAAGCGCAGAAAGAGGGCGCAATCCTTCCAAAAAGGAGAGGGAATGCGTATAGAAAAGAGGGACAAAAAATGAATTTCGGTCAGATGAAACCAGCAGGTTTTAAAACAGTTCTTGCGCTAGTGCTGGCTTGCTTCACACTTGCCCCCTCTTTTTCCTATGCCGAAAAGAAGCCAGCAGAGGCGAAAGTTGAAAAAGCGGATAAAGACCATGGCTGGGTTGTGCAGAAAACCGCTCAAAGAGATTCCGATCATGTCTGGAGCGCCAATGCGCTTTATGGCGCAAATAAAAACGGGCATCCTTTTGTCTGTGCGTTGGATTATAAAATAATAGCCGAAAATGGCACGGTTTCGCACCCGTTCGTTTTCCTTGTTTCCCGCATGTCACGGGAGCTATGGACGACAGATGCCAGCTGGAAACTTTCGGATAGGGACGAGGCCAAGCTCCAGCTCAAGATAGATGAACAGGTTTATGATTACACGGTTGATCCCGAAAATCCGCATATTTTCATGACGCTGGTGGACGATACCGAAATTGACAAGATTTTAAGCGATTTTGCAAAGGCCAAAAAGGCAAATATGATTCTTTCCGACTGGAAAAAAGGGAAAAATGTTGATTTGCCTCTGCAAAATCTTGAGCCTGTTTTGGAATCCTTTCAAAACTGTTTAACCGCTCCAGAAATTGCCTATGGCACACTCAAAAGCCTCACCAAAGACCCTGAATTAACGAAAGATTTTAAAGCATAATCAGGCTTTTAAGGCTCATAAAAGAAAAGAATGACAAACATAAGGTAAAGAAAAATGTCTAAAGCCTATCAGATCTCCTTTTCGATTTTAGAAGACCTTCCTTATGCCGATAAGGTGGTTTTTCCTACGAAATCGACCCAGTATAGCTCTGGCTATGACCTTCATTCCGCTGTGGATAAGATTATTCCAGCTGGCAAGTATGTGATGATTCCAACAGGACTGAGAGTGCATCTTGAAAATGATAGCCCGATTGATATGCAGGTACGGAGCCGTTCTGGCCTCGCTGCAAAACATGGGATTTTTACGTTGAATTCTCCGGGTACGATTGATCAGGATTATGAGGGGGAACTCAAAGTGATTTTGATGAATTTAGGGGAAAAAGATTTTGAAGTGAAAGCAGGCGACCGCATCGCCCAAGCGGTCTTTTGCCTCTTGGCGAATGTGGAACTCCCAGAAGCGACCGTGCATGACAAAGAGCGTGGCAAAGGCGGCTTTGGCTCAACCGGCATTGGGGAGAAAAAAGCCTAATCCTGTTTTGGCGTCTGTAAGCTAAAGGCGGTTTATCCGCCTTTTTCTTTATCGGCTTTCGCTTTTAATTTCGTCAATCAGGTAAGAGGAAAGATTGGCAAGTTCTGGATAGATAAAGCTTTTGTTGATCCCCAAATTATCAAGTTGTTTTAAAATATGAGCTTTTGCACTGTGAGGAATTGCAAAACGCTCTATCTTTAAAGATTCCTCGTTCTCTTTTTCAATTTTTTCTTCTAAGCCAAAAAGCAGAAAAGCCCCTTGCTGTGCAATAATCCGAGGATTACTTTGTTTGGGATAGACGAACAGGGGCTGAAATAAATCCTCTAGGTTGATTTTGTTCTGAAATCCAGGGCGCTCGTCAGTTATAGAATGGTATAGTTTTTGGCCTTCCTTGGTTTGTCTAAATATATGATTGGAAGCCGAGTAAATGATGTTAATAATATACTCGTCTGTCGTTTCTGAGATTTGTGGAAAGGCTTGTTCAATTCGCATTCTTTTTAATTGTTCAGTAGAGGTAAAATGGTTAAACTCTTGTTCCCGATTTTCCCATAACGTCTGTAGTTTTGTTAGATAATCCTCATCATAGACCTTAAAAATTTCATTTAAGAATGGAATTAAAACCTTATCAAACGCTGTCCAGTCAGGGAGGTCACTTAAGTCATTTTTGAGGTTATGTGAGTGCTCGTTTTGAAGCTTCCGTATTTTGTTTTGAAAATCGTTCCCTTTCTCCCTTATTTGTTGAAGTTTTTGCTTATAATTTCCAAAATCAGAAAGAACTCTGAGATGCGCTAAACAACTGACTGTGTGGCTATCGTAATATTTGATTTCCGATTTGGTTTTAGCAAAGCTAATCAGTTCTCCGTTTCCTTCTTCATGAGAAGAGCAAGCGAAAAAGAGGGCAACGAGAGGACTTAGGGTAAGGTCAAGCAGACGGGTTGGCAGTTCATAATGTTGCGCCCGAACAAGGCGTTCAAACATGCTGCTATCTTTTGAAAACTCCTCAGGTCTTCGGGAAATCATTTCCCCTAAAATACGTTTTTCGTAAGGTGCTAGATTTTCTGTTCCGTTCTCTGAACGAAACAGGTTCGGGATTAAATCCCAGCCAGCTTCACCATGCCCACGAAAAAAGAGTTTGTGCGCTTTGTCTGTGTTTGAACTTAAATAAGCAACCGCCTTGAGGCAATCTTCAACAGATTCAATTTTTTCTGGCTTTTCAGGATTTTTTGTCATCTTCATTCTCCCTTAAAGCCTTTGAGTTCATCGGGGCGGCTGAGGAGTTCTGCGGCGTGGGCATCATTATGGTCGGCGGCGGCTTGGAGATAGCGCATGCCGACAATGGTGTTTTGTTTCACGCCTTTAATTCCCTTTAAATAGAGAATAGCGAGGTTATATTCCGCAGGGCTATATTGCTGATTGGCAGAACGCTGGAGGTAATAAAGTGCCTTATGGAAATTGGGCATAATCCCGTCGCTGTTGAGGTACAAAAGACCTGTATTATATTGCGCCTCGGGATCGCCTGCTTTGGCGGCCCTAAGGGAATAGGTTAGCGCTTCTTGGGTGTTTTTCTCGACCCCTTTTCCTTCTAAATAGGCTTTGCCAAGAGCGGTAACGGCTGGCGTATAGCCCTTATTGGCTTCCCTCTCAAAACAGGTTTTGGCTTGCGCAGGGTCGCTGTTTTCTACAAAATCCATACATTTGGAAAATTCCACGGCATCTTGATTGCCGTTTTCGGCCTCTGCTCGCCACGCATCGGGGGCGGTTGGCCCATAAAGTTTTGGCCCTGTATCCTCGGGTTCAACAGGGTTTTTGGGTTTGCGGTTGAGGGCTTTTTGAGACAGCGGATGAAGAAGTTTTTTAGCCGCATCTGGAGAGGGCGTTTGGGCGCAAAAAGAAGCCACCGGCAGGCAAAAAGCAAGGGAAAAACTGGCTAAAAGCGCATAGGAAGAGGCTTTCAAAGCATTTTTCGACGGTTTAAACGGAGAACGTGCCATGTCTTTTTTGCCCTTTTTTTGTTGGTGGCGTCTGATAGCGGACGGGATCAATGTAAAAACTGTATGCCAGCTACGTCAGAACGTCCAGAGACTTTGCAGGGCTTGTTTTGAGATGGGAGCGCAGGGGATCAAGAAGAAAGTGCCTAGCGTGGAAAAGGAGATGTGAGATTGGCAAGGCGTTTTTTCTCTTCCAAAGGATTTTGGGTTTTCTCTTAGAAATCGTCTTAAAAAAGCGTTTTAAAAGGGGTAAGATAGAAGAGGATTTATAAACGCATAAAGGCGGATGGGTGTATGAAAATCAGTACAAAAGAGGCAGAGCGCCACGTTAAAGCGGCAGGATTTACGTTAGGATCAGAGAAAGTGCCGCTTTCTGAATCTTTTGGACGGATTTTGGCAGAGGATTTGGTCGCAGAGGCGGATAATCCTCCTTTTGACCGGGTCACATTGGATGGGGTTGTCTGCCGTAAAAGCGCTAAATTTCCGCTTGAAATTGTGGGCTGTGCCAGAGCTGGCGGTAAGACGCTGACATTGCCAGAGGGTGATGAAATGTGCATGGAGGCCATGACGGGCGCTTCGATGCCAAAAGGGGCAGAACTCATTATCCCTGTTGAGGAAATTGATAAAAAAGACGGGTTTGTTACGCTCAAAGATGGCGTTTCTCTCACCATTTCGCCAAAACGTGTGCCTTTCTGGCAGGGGGAAGATGCGAAAAAAGGCGATTTGCTTTTATCAAAGGGCTATGAGATTAAATCCGCCACGGCCGCTGTTTTGGCAGGCAACGGATTTGATACGGTTTTGGTCGCTAAAATTCCAAAAATCCAGATGCTGATTACAGGAGATGAGCTGGTTGCGGTCAATCAGAAGCTGGGAGACGGACAAGTCCGCCGTTCCAACGATACGATGATTGCGGCGCTTTTGGCGAATGCAGGCTTTACAGATGTTGAAATCTCACTTGTGAGAGATGATCAGGCAGAGACCGAACGTGCCGTCCGGGAAGCCTTAGAAAAATGTGACGTTCTTTTGTTAAGCGGCGGCGTTTCTAAGGGAAATTTTGATTATGTGCCAGCGGCGCTTGAAAAATCCCATGTTAAGAAAATTTTTCATGGTGTGAAACAGCGTCCGGGATCGCCTCTCTTTTTTGGCACAACGCCTAAAAATCAGATTGTTTTCGGCCTGCCCGGAAATCCGCTTGCAGCCTTGAGTTCGGCGGCACGTTATTTGATTCCTTGTTTGGAACAGGCGCAAGGGCGTGTGATGCCTTCTGTGCAAACGGTTCTGTTGGACAAGGCGGTCAAGGCCCATTCGGTTTCCAGCCGTTTTGTGCCAGTGTGTTTTGACCTGCATGAACGGGGCCTTGTGCATGTCAAAGAGATCAATGCAGGGGATCTTTTTTCAACCGCAGGGACAGACGGTCTCGTTGAAATTCTCCCCTTAGAAGGGGAGAAAGACAGTTTCTATCAAAAGGGGCAGAGCGTCGATTTTTATAAATGGTAACGCTTTTTAGCCTTAGGAGAGCTTGTTGAGCGCTTTGAGGAGCGCTTCAATATCGTCTTCTTTTGTGTAGAAACTTGTCACAAAACGGGCTGTTTCAGGATTTAAAATATAGGAAATTTTTGCCTTACAGCTTTCCTTAACGGGGAAGCGGTAAAAACTGAAACCTTCTTCTTCCAATTTATCGAGACATTTTGCACTGGTAACGAGGAAAATCTCATTTGCCTGCGTTGGATAAGGGAAAGAAAGGTCGAGTTTCCCTGCACTTTGAGCTTCTTTCAAGCCTGCTAAGAGTTTTTTCGCCATCTCATTGGCATGGCGTGAATTTTCAAGCCAACGGTCATTTTCTAACATTGTTAAAGCTTGAACGGCCATGAAACGGCCTTTTGCCCAGGTTTGACCGCTGCGCTTGCGAAGATGGGGGAGAGATTTCAGGGCTTGCCGGGTACGTTCTGTTTCAAAAACGACCAGACATTCAACCGCCATTGCGCCAGCCTTGCCCATCCCAAAAACGACCGCATCAATGCCAATATCAGAACTGATCTCGGCCACGTCACAGCCAAGTGCCGCCACCGCATTTCCCAAACGTGCCCCATCTAAATGCACTAAAAGCCCAAATTCCCGTGCGACTGAGACGAGTGCCTGGAGTTCCTCTTTGGTGTAAAGCGTGCCAAATTCAGTGGTTTGGGAGAGCGAAAGGGCTTGGATTGGTGGCGATAGAACGCCTTTTTCACGGTTTTCGAGGAGCGCTTTTTTAAGCGCTTCTGGTGTGATTTTGCCATCTTTGGAAGGGAGTGTGTAAATTTTCCCGCCCCCCATATAAAATTCAGGCGCACCCCCTTCATCATTGTCGATATGGCTGGCTTGATCGCAAATCACAGCGCCCCAAGGCTGAACAAAGGCGTTGAGGCAAAGCGCATTTGCGCCTGTCCCTGTCGCAATTGGAAAGACTTTAAGATTGGTATTGAAAAGGGCATTAAAGCGCTGTTCTAAAAGAGCAGAATAGGAATCATTACCGTAAGGGGCTTCATTGCATTGGTTGGCTTGGAGGAGTGCTTGAAGAACCGCTTCATCCATTGGGGCGGTATTATCGCTCATAAAATTCTTTTGGGAATTTGCTTCCTTCAACGCATCGCTTTGTGTGTCCCTATCCATTCTTATTTTCCTTTTCAGGCTTTTCTGACTTGATAAATCATTACTATACAAAGAGCTTTCCAAAATGCCTATCCATTTTTACCATCTGCCCGATTACGGCACAGGAAAGGGCCGTAACGCCACAGAAAAGCTAAAAATCCAATGATAAAACAGGTCGCAGACGCATTGAGCAAAGTTAGAAAGGCGGTCAAAGAGGCCATGACCTGCGGAATGGTGGAAATCAGGCGTAAAATCATGGAGAGGGAGAGCATCACAAAGAAAATCATCTCGGCTTTTTCAGCTTTAATCTCCCGTCCTGTATGGCCTCTGGTGACACGGCACATCATGCCGGCAACTGCCATGCTGACTGCGCCCAGTCCCATGACATGAACGCTCATCGTGCGGAGGATCAGATGCTGGCTTTCGAGGGCCATGAGGAGGAAGGAGATGATAATCCAAGCGTAGCTAAGGTAAAGCACGAAAATCATGCTGTTTTTAAAGCTTTCCTTTGGATTCCAGTTTGAAAACCGCTTGGAATGAATCACAGACGTGATGAGAAAGACAAAAGTGCAAAGCCAGCCCATTTCTGCTGATTTCTGATAGGCAGAAATTCCCCAGAGAAAGAGTGAAACTGCCCCTGAAAGCAGGGAGGCCTTATCTAATTTGGGTGAAGATTTGATCTTGAGATTGGGAAGCGCATTGGGCGCAAAAACAGGAATGATGCGTCCTGCAATCAAGAAAGTGAACATAAAGAAGACTGCCAAAGCCCCCTCGCATGGCACAGCAGAGTCAAAAGGCAGAACACCTGTTTGAATCAGGTAAAAATCAAGATTGAGGAAAGCAGGCAAGCTCAGCAAAAAGACGATGATAAGGTTGCGCCAGAGGCGGGCTTTTAAAATGACACGGGTAACCGCCGCTAAAAGGGTAAGATCAAACCCAACATCAAAAAAGGCCGCAGGGTAAAGGCTTCCAGCGTAAAAGAAGAGCCGTCCCAACACCCAGAGAAGGACTAAAATTCCTAAAAAAATCCCTTTGGCAGGGTTAAAGCCTGACCAGTGGCTGCTGGCGGTGAGGAGAAAGCCTGCAATCACGGCAAAGAGGAAGCCAAAGGTCATTTCGTGTCCATGCCAGAGATAGGCAGGCAAATTTTCCAATCCACCGATTTGCTGTCCCGAAAGGCCGAATGGATTGAGCATCCAAATCAAAACGCTCAAAACAGCCCAAAGGCCAGCGCAAAGGAAGAAAGGCCGAAAGCCAAAACGTAAAAGAGGAGGGAGGGAATCTTTCTGTGTCATCATGATTTTCTTTTACACAATAAAAGACGTATTTCAAATACTCTTTTTTAAAGAGAGGGAAAAATGTCGTTTTTTGAAGGCAATGTGCAAAGAAGTGTCAGGCAGAAGGGAAGAGTGTTATTTTATAGAATTTGCCAAAGCGCAAGAAAAGGGAAGTAAAGCGTTAAAAGAGACATAATAAAAACGGGGCGCTCAAAAAGGAACGTCCCGTTTTTTTAGTGAGAACATAAGTAGAAGGGGTTTTAGGCCTTATAACTTATAAAGGCACTTATTTTTTCTTGGTCTTGACGGCTTTTTTAGCAGGTGCGGCCTCGGCTGCAACGGCTGGTTTTACAGTTTTGTCGGAAGTTTTTGCTTTTGATGCGCTTTTAGAACCTGTTTTCATGAGACGTACTCCATATAAGGTTAAGTTGCTTACGCACCATATATATGGTTAGATTTTTTTACTAAAAAAAGAGGGACAAGCGAAAATATTTATAAAAAATAAAGATTTTTTTTGCCGCTATTTTAACTGGGATTTTCTGGCCTTTTTGGAGAAAAGAGATGCATTATCTTTTGTTGCCTGCCCTTATTCTTGCCCCGACCCCTGTGGTCTATCCGCAAAATCCTATCATGGTGCCAACAGCCCAAGCCTGTGATCGTGTTCGGGTGGAGATTAACCGCCAAGCAAGTAATATCGGCAATTATAAAATAAAATCTGCCAGCTGTGTGCAGCTCGCCGATGGGGATCCGATTGCCCCTTCTGGTACACCACAAACAAACCCCCTCCCTTATGGAGAAAATCAAACGGCAGGGGAGTGAGTTTATAGGATTAAATACTCATGGATAGCTTTGCATACGACCACATACCTCTACATACTTTCGCATAGATTGAGATATTTCGTTTATTTTTGTCTATTCGCTTTGGTTGGTGTGGCCGTAAGGGCTTGCCTTTATCTTTGATAATTTGCGCAAAAAGATCGTCAAAGAATGATAATGATAAGACAAATAATCGTGACAATGATAAAAAGTATAAAAATGACAAGGCTGATAAGATTTGTAATTAAAATACTTAACAGTTCTTTAAAAAAGCCTGTTTCTTCAGGCAGTAATTCAGACTCTGCACGCCATCTTTTATAGAAAAAAAAGGCCTAAGAACAGGATAAAAAAGAAGATTGAGAGAGAAATAAGCGCAGAGGTCATTTCCGTCCATTCATGCTATTGAGGGGGCATTCAAAATATTAAAATCAATCTTAAACGATACCATATATTTTACCTCAAAGCATGAAGAAGTTGTTATGAGCTTTTGCCTATTTGGCATCAAAGACGCATTTAGGGGTTGGAATTTGGACACCGATAACGAGGCCTAGAACGCTGATTTCGGGCGCTTCGGCGCTATCGAGATATTCGCTTTGGTCGGTATTGCTATACGTACTTTCATCTTTGAGAATAAAAGGGCGCTGAAATTTTGGATCAGAGCTTCTGGGCCAAAGCATAATTTCGCCGTTTTCTTTACGCTGGAAGGCTTTGACCGTGGCTTCAAAAGAGGAGCTATACGGGTCTCGGCGCTGCACGATCACATAATCGCCTGTTTCTGGCCCTCTCTCCAAATTGGCAAAATTAGCCACAATGACAACAGAGCCTTCTGGGAAAACGAGATTCATCGATTCTCCCCGAACACTCAGCCCATAATAGGGAAGATGCTGATAGGCTTCAGGCACATAGGCTGGGATTGTGTAGCAATCTTCATAAGAGCGCTCCATGGCTTCACGCCAGAGACCAGCCTGCACACAGCCAATTACATTGACTTGATGAGGCTGGAGGATTTTAAAATTCGTTGCGGACGCTACTTGCGAATTTTCGCCAGTTGAGCGGATTTCAGTCTGCTTGGAAGGAAATTCAGGATAGGCCGCTTGGAGTTTTTCTTCGGTGGTGGCTGATAGCGCGCCTTTGGTCTGCACATCGTCCATAAAGCGGCTGATGGTGCTTTGCGCAAGGCCGCAGCTTCGGGCTATTTTGGAATAGCTGTCGCCTGTTTCCCGATGGATGGTTTCAATCCATTCTTTCTGCATGAGACGGCGGCGCTGTTTTAAAGGGAGTTTTTTTGAGGGGGAAACGATGTTTTTTTGCTTATGTTCCTGGCGCATTGAAAAACTTTCAGAGAAGATGAAAAGTGAAAGTTCCCTTAGAAACCCTTTTCCATGCCAGTAAGAGAAGGGGGTTAAGAGAGAAAGAAGGTGGATAGACAATTATTAGCAAAAAAGCTTATACCCTGCAATACCCAAAAGACTCCAGAGAATCTCAAGAGAAAATCCAGATGCGTGCAGGGAGAAGATGCAGATTAGAAAAAGCAGAGCCTCTCTTAAAAAAGAGAGACGCTTTGTTTCAAAATGCCTTTGGCTTCTAACTCTTTTGCAACTTCAACCAGCTCGGCTTCAGAGGCAGATTTGGTTTTTTCCAAATAGGCTTTTTTCTCTGCCATTGAGAGGGTTTCGTTTAAGAGCAGCGCTTCTTTTATAATGGGCTGAAGGCTGGCTTGCTGGACACGCTGAGCGCCTGCCTGAAGCGTATGGCTCATATTGCTTTCGCTGGCGAGATGGTCAATCCCACGGCTGGTAATCGCAGGCTCATGCCATAAAAGACTCCCTTTCTCGTCTCTCAGAAGACTTTTGTCACAGGTAAGCCCTTCTTCTTGAAGGCTTTGAAGGGCGCAAAGAACAGCCTCATCATAGGGATCGAAAGGAGCGGAAAGCGCTACATCGTCAATAGGAAGCGGAGAAGGGTAAACATCCTCTAAAGCTTCAAGCAGTTGATGGCGCAGGTATTTATGTCGAGCAGACTGAGGCATTTTAACGAAAGCCTTTATGGTTACTTTCAAAAATTGAACAAGCTAAAAGATTTAGCGACTAAAAAAATGAGATGCAAGCATTCTGAGTGTCTTTATTGTTTTACAACCTTCCAATCATCTTCTTCGTCCGAAGCCGTCTCGCCTTCTTTCACAACTTTCCATTTCTGGCAAGCTGGGTTGGCTTTTGCAGGTTCTGGCGCTGCGGCAGGCGCAGGACTAGGCTGCTGCAGCGCTGGTGCTGGTGTTTCGGCTGGCGCAGGCGGTGGACTGTTCTCCCCTGTTTCTGCTGGCTGCTGCGTTTGCGGTGCAAAATTCGCATTACCATAAGGATTGGGATTTGCACTGCCATCAAAGCTTTGATTTTGCCAAGAGCCGCTGCCGCTCCCATCGGGAACAGCCGCCGAAGCGCTAGGGGGAGGAGCGCTTTCGCTTCCCTGTGCAGGGGTTGGCAGATTGCTTGGCATACTTGACATGTTTGACATATCAACCGATCCAGAATTTTGCGCAACACCGTCATTGGCAGGGTTATTGACAGGTTTGCTGGCCCCCTCAAAATTAGAATATTCAGGACTGCTCTGGGCGTATTGAGCGCCTTTGCTGTTACGGTCTTCACTATTGCCGTAACTGCCTTCTTCAAGGCCGGCACGGCTATTGTCAGGATGATCATAAGAGAGGAGGTCACGCTCGCCGCCAGCATTGGATTCCGCATGATTGGGGTCATGTTTGTCGATGTCAAAAACCCCTCTATCCGCATCTTCAGATGGGTGCGTCGTCTCTGTTTCCTGCTGGTTTTCGGCGGAGGCTGGGGGGAGATTATTCTCTTCCTGCTGTGACTTGGCGAGGGCTGCAGCACGCTCAAGCGCTTGCTTGCCTGCTTCCATATTGTCAGAAGCAGGGGCATTTTCAGCTTCTGGCTGGGTGTTCGCCGTTGCATTTTTGGCCTGATCTAAAAGCTGTTGGGCGCTATTTGTGTCGCCATGGGCGGCTTGCTGCGCCTGTTGGGCAATTTTATTGGCTTTTTCGGGACTGACACCGAGCATCCCTGCGATTTGCATCAGGGTTTGTTTTTTCTCTTCGGGAGACGCACCGTCCAATTGTTTAATCTGTTGGAGAATGAGCATGCCTTGCGGAGAGGATTTGAGCGCTTGAGCCGTTTGGGCGATTTCCAGCGGACTCATTTTGAGGAGTTTTGCCGCTTGGAAAACGGCTTTTTGACGGGTGGCGAGATCGCCTGAGAGAATTTGCTGTAAAAGGCCAGCCCCCTCTGGTGACTGCACAATCTGCTCAGCACGGCTTAAAAGAATAGAAGGGTCTATATTGGAAGGAAGTGATAAAGGATTTTGCGCTGGGGCAGAGTCTGTCGCAGAACCTGCTGCATTTTCCGCAGGTTTAGCCAGCGCATGTGTCGGCATGCCTTGGAGCGAAGGAATATAATTATCCTCCCCTTTGTAGCTTTTTGTCAGATTGCCGTTATTGGCGGCTTGAGGGTCTGGCTTAGCGGCCTCCTCAATAACTTTTGCAGGGACTTCCATCGGGCCTGGTTCATCGGGGGCTGTATCGTCAAATGTGCCCGGCCATGTAGGGCGTGGATGGTCTTTTGGCGGGGTGTAAAGCGCCCATTGCGGCAGGCTTCTGGAGGCAAAATCAGGAATATTGGCGCATGGCATCCATGCTTTTTGTGAATGCCCTACCCAAGACGGGCCATAGCACCAAGCATTATCGTCATGGAGTTCATGGAGAATAATTTTAGCAAAATATTTTGAAAGGAAGGATTTTGCCCGCACCATGTCATCGTCAGGGCGCTCAATCCCGCCAATCGCATCAAGGAAGAACCATTGCTGAATTCTGGTATTAAGGGGTTCTTTACGCAATTTGTTGCGGAAATTGACCACAGCGGTGAAGGGGACAACAGCTTCACAGCGATGCCAATCTTTCATCTGTGATTCCCATGAAGGGCAGTGCTTAATGAAATCTGGAATATAGGTATAGACAATATTGCGAAGCCCTCTTGTGTTTGGGTTCGCATTAAAGCGTTTGTCAATTTCAGCTTCTGCTGCAGGGTCAGGCTGTTTGACATGTTTGGGCGGCTGTTGATTATTTTGCTGGTTTTGATCGTTATTTTGCTGTTGCTGTTGCTGTTGCTGTTGCTGTTGCTGTTGCTGTTGCTGTTGCTGTTGCTGTTGCTGATCGTTCTGCTGGTTTTGATTTTGATCGTTATTTTGCTGTTGCTGTTGCTGATCGTTCTGCTGGTTTTGGTTCTGATCGTTATTTTGCTGTTGCTGCTGATCGTTCTGCTGGTTTTGGTTCTGATCGTTATTTTGCTGTTGCTGCTGCTGATCGTTCTGCTGGTTTTGGTTTTGATCGTTATTTTGCTGTTGCTGCTGCTGATCGTTTTGCTGGTTCTGGTTTTGATCGTTATTTTGCTGCGACTGCTGCTGATTCTGATTTTGGGAGTCCTCTGCCATGGCAGGGGAGAAAGAACCTAGAAGCAAAAGCCCCAAGAAAAGGGTGCGTAAGCGTAAAAGGGAAGACGTAAAAGGGAAGTTCATCATAAAAATTCAGAATGAAAGTTAAACATATGCGCTGAACCTGTTTACTTTCTTATCCTTTTGGCATGTTATCTCGTTTTATTTTAAATAGACATTCAAACTTAGTGGCAGAGAGTGGATCAGAAAGCAAGGTTTCTCTTTTCTCAAAAAGAGGCGGTTGTCTCTTTTTTCTAGGATTTTGCGTTCTTTTTCCCTATATTTCTTATTTATTTATTTATAAAGTGTAGGGGACGCTTTTAGGCGTTAAAATTTAATATGACGTATTGCTGGCGTGGAAAAAGTTTGGGCATATATCAAAGTCTATTCAAAGAATGTGTTTCTGCTTCTTCAAGCGTGAGATGAAATCTTAAATTAACTGACTTATTATCTTCTTTGGGGGACGAAATGGGTAGAAGTTTTAGCCGTGCGCCAGAGGCTAAAAAACAGGCTATTTTAGCCGCCGCTGTTGAGATTGTTGCGGAACAAGGTTTGACAGCCTCCACCCGTCAAATCGCTCAGGCCGCAGGCGTTTCCGAAGGCACTATTTTTAACCATTTTGTGCATAAAGATGACCTCTTAAATGCGCTTTATCTCTATATCCGCCAGAATTGGCAGGCTTATCTTGAGAAGGCGCGTCTCTTGCTTTTGACGGGACGATCTACGAGTGATTTGGATCTTAGCCGTGCCGGGATTGAGGGGCTTCATGACCGTTTCCGTTTTTTATGGAGCTGTTATGTGGAATGGGGCCTGGAGCGTCCTGCCTATATTAAAACGCTGGACCGTTTAACCCCGACAGGGAAATTGACACGGGAAACCCGTTTTAAAAGTGTGAAGCTTTTCCCGATTTTAGGGGAAATTCTAGTCGGCCTTTGGACAATTCAGGACGGCGACGATATTGAGAAACATTGGCAGGATATTTTTGTCTATCAAGTCATTATGTCGGTTTCCAATACGACTGTGAGTATGATTCATTCCCGAAGTGAAGCGGCGCAGGAAGGGGATTTTGAAGAGGAAAAGCAACGGCTTTACGAGGCTGGGTTTTCTATCCTTTGGAAAGGGCTGTTAGGGTTGGTCAAGGATAAGTTTTTTGCCGAAAATGTTCAAAAAACCTATCAGGAGTTTTTTGACGGCGCTGGCCCTAAGCAAAGCTCTAAAGTGTCGTTTTTAAATAATTTAAAAGTTGAAAATCCACATGGAAAAGTGAAGGTTTCTTCGGATAAAATGCGGCAAATGAAGGATTTGCTGTAACAATTTTGAAAAATTGTGAAAATCATGGTTATTTCTTTTTTCTCCCCTATCCTTTTCGAAGGGAATGGGCGTAAATAGCAAAATAGTCTCTTTATCTATAAGAAAGAATTTCACGATGAAAAAACTTTTTCTATCTTGCTCAGCCCTTTTGCTTGCAACAGGTTTTGTCGCTGGCAATGCTTTTGCTGAAGACGCACAGGCAGATGCTTCCGCTCCTGCAGAGAATGGCGCAGAAGCCCCACATCACCATGGCGGCCTAAGAGGGGCATGGGATGCCACGGCCAATGGTGCAAAAAAAGGCTGGCATGCAACAGCAGAAGGCACAAAGAAGGGCTGGGACGCAACCGAAGAAGGCAGCAAAAAGGCTTGGCACGGCACGGCAGAAGGCACTAAAAAAGGCTGGGATGCGACAAAAGAAGGCACAAAAAAGGGTTTGGATGCAACCGCAGAAGGTAGCAAGAAAGCTTGGCACGGCACCGAAAAAGGCGCAGAGCATGTCTGGAATGGCTCTGAAAAAGAGGCCAAAAAAGATGCTTCAGAAGCCAAAGAGAACGGTCAAGAAGCCGTTGATAACGTCCATCAGGATGTTAAACGTGAAGGCGAAGGCCACCACCATCATCACCATCACCAAGATAAAAACTAAGAAAGATTTGGGGGCGTTTCCGCTCTCTTCTTTTTCTGTTTGGAAAGCTGGGTCGCCACAAGCACCCAGCTTTTTATTTTCTTTAAAGAGTGTTTTTGTCTAGAAGAGGCTCTTCTTGCTTGAGGGTGCGGTAATAAAGAAGCGATCCTGTCCAAAGCAGGACAAAAAGGATAATTACGCCATAGCCAGCCCAGCCAAGCTGATCGCTTATTTTACCAATCAGCCCGCAGATTTGACCTGTAAAATTAAATTGATCCACGAGTAGCCCGAGCGCCTCTAATCCGCCAATGATCAAAGCAATAAAGGCGCTGATGAAGGTAATGGCCATATTGTAATAAAGTTTTCGGAGTGGATTTTTAAAGGCCCAGCCATAAGCGCCAATCATCACGAAATTATCCAAAGAATCAACAAGCGCCATACCACTGGCGAAAAGGGCGGGAAAGATCATAATGGACCAGATAGAAAAATTGGCCTGAACGCCAGAGGCGGAGATGCCTAAAAGGCCGACTTCGCTGGCGGTATCAAATCCAAGTCCAAACAGGAAGCCCACAAAATACATTTGCCAGCTTTGCGTCACACTTTTAAAGACAGAGCGGTAAATCCAGCCTAAGAGACCTGTTGGAGAGGCGTTTTCAATTTCACTGAGTTTTTCCTGTGAAAGATTTTTTGTTCTTTGGAGCTGTTTATAATTCCGAAAAAGATTGTAAAAGATGACCCCGTTAAATAAGGCCATTCCTAAAAGGAAAACAGCAGACACCAACGTGCCAATGATGCCGCCATAAAGGTGAAGCCAGTCCATTCTTGACGCAAAATGCAAAGAGGTGGCTGCAATCGCCGCACAGGCTAAAATAACGATGGTGGAATGGCCAAGAGAGAAAAAAGCACCGACGCCGACAGGGACTTGCCCCTGCTGCATGAGTTTACGGGTGACATTATCAATGGCGGCAATATGATCCGCATCAACAGCATGGCGCAGCCCAAACCCATAAGCGAGCAAAGCGGAAGCCAGTAAGGCTGGATAAGGCGAGAAAAAGCTTAGGGCAAGACTCCAAACAGCGAGGTTTACCATCACCAAGAGCAGGAGGAGCAGAAAGGCACGTTTATCGGTTTTGGTAATAAAAGTTTTGAGCATCTTGGTAGCAGAATGGAATTTTGAGTATGCGTAAGAAAATATTTCGTCATACTGTAAGCTTTAAGCAGGTTTGAGACAAGCATTTAGAGCAGGGTCTTGAAGGGAAATAGATGCAGATTACGCTTGTCCTTTTAAAGAAAAATGCTAGCTTGGGAGGACTGGGGCCTGCCCTTAACCTTAGGAGGAGTTTTTTAAAATGGCTTGTTGTTATGAATTAGTGGGTGCAAATATTGATAAATTGGGCTTAACCAGCCTTCAAATTGGGCGTGATTTTGCGTGCCTTGATGATGATGGTTTCCGCAATGATAACAAAGAAAGTGTTTATCTTTCAGGCGATGTTGCGCTGAAGAAAATTAAAGCCCTTGGCTTGGAAAATAAAGTCACCATTAAACGCTATCCTTTCAGCATTTCCCTTATTCCAGCCCGTCAGGAAATAATTGGTGAAACGATTTCATTGTCTCAACTTGAAAATGATGTTCAATCTGATGCTAACCGCTGATTAAAAGCGCTAATTAGCTCTTTTGAGCATTATTTGAAAAAGGGAAGCTTTGGCTTCCCTTTATTCATTTCCTTGCCGCATTAGCTGAATTTCAGTTGGTTTAAATCCAAAACGGTCATCAAAAATAAAGGTGCCATTCACCGTCGTGCGCACTTGGAACAGGCCGCCTTTGGGCGTGAGGAAAAGGTGAATTTTCTCGCCCGTATTTTGGCGGTGGCATTGCCAGACCGTACCATCTGATGCAATACGCTCCACCCGTTTCACATGAGATAAAATCGGATGCGCATCGTCATTTTTCTGAATCGTTTTGCCGATTAAATGGCCTTCTTCATCAATTTGGGCAACCTTTTTTAAGGTTTTTGTATCGGCATAAACTGTGAGCCAGCCTTGCGCATCCACATGGCCTAAGTAAAATTTAAAAGGCCCATGCGGTGTAATCAGGAGAACATTTCCAAGCGCGGCGCAATTTGGAAAATTGATGACGGGATAGGTCATGGCTTCACGGGGAGCGGAATTAACTTCCCAGAAAGGCCGTTCATGAGGGAGGAGGCTTTTAACAAGGGGTGTTGTGCTGGTGAGGCATTGCCCTTCGATAAAGGCCTTGCAATAAGGCATTTTATTTTGTTTGACTTGGCAGAGCAGGTTAAGACTGTGGCAATCGGTGACCGCCATATAGGAATGGTCAGGCGGATCGTTGCTGGGATCTCGTCCGCAGTCCCGTAACAGCTGAAGGCGTTTAAGCGGCTCAAGATTGGAATTGATTTTATAATTCAGGCAAGCGCCTTCTTGGCGGAAGCTTCGGAGAATATCGAGGTAAGGAATATGCCGTCCGCAGGTTTTATTGTAATGGGCGAAACATTCCGCACTCTCTGTATTAAGGGTGACGCATTGACTTAAAAGCATGCCGCATTCAGTCCGCAGGGGAAGTTCATAATCGAGGACTTTTTTGCGTCCCTCTGGCGTGACAATATAGGGGTGGGCTTTGGAGGTTTTGGGAAAACTATCTGGAAGCGTATCATGGTCTTGATGGTTAGCGGCAGAGGCAATGGCAAAGGCAGAGGCTAAGTCGCCTGCGCGCGCATAGCCTAGAAACTGGTGGTAAGCGCCTTCAACCCGTCCGTCAGGGGAAACATAGCCAAAAGGATAGAATTTATCGGTTTCTCCCAGATGGCGCTGAATAGGCTTATCAATGGACATATCGCCAATAATATTTTTTAAGCCGTGGCAGTTATAGGTAAAATCCTCACAGGCAAATTTCTCATGGTTTGGGATTTGGCATTCCCAAAGGAGATTGCGGCACATGCGGGTTTCTTTTTCGACTTCTCTTTCGGCAGCTTCCCGTTTTGTCTGTCCCCAGATTTTTTGGATTTCTTCTTGATCAGAAAGGGGTTTTGGCTCTTTGAGCTTTTCGTTTTCCTCTTTAAGCTTGAGGTTTTGACGTTCTAATTCATTGATCTGGCGTTCTTCCTGATGGAAGATTTTTGTTTGAAAAGGGAGTTCTTTTTCTGGCAGAGGGGCACTTTTTTGATCTTGTGCATGAACGGCTTTCGCCATTTGTTCCGCAAGTGTTTCTGCAGAGGCATGATGGGAGAGGGGCAGCAGACTTGCAAAAGTTACAAAAAGCGAAAGGAAAGATTTGGAGGCCATGCTTTTGACTCTTCTGCAAAAGAAATATGCTTGAATTTTGGAAGAAATCTATCGCATGAAGCGCCTTTTTGGAAAGAAAAAAGCGACAAAATAGATGCAAAAAAGGTTTTCTTTCTGGATAGGTCTAAGAAGCGGTTGTTTGTGCCAGCGCAATTAAAGCCTGCCCAAAGGCAATACCGCCATCACCTGCTGGAAGCTGGGACGGTATGAGAAGCTTTAGAGGGGCGAGGTGATGCTGTAAACGTTCTTTTAACAAGCGGTTATGCAAACAGCCACCGCTAAGGACAACAATTTCACTTTGATAGATTTCGGCGAAATGTTTCGCTAAATCGGCAAAGCCTTTTGCCAGCGCATCGTGAAATCCCCATGCTTTTGCAGCTTTTGGCGCATTCCAGTCGAGGAAGTTTTGCCAAAAAGTTTCTAAATCGAGCTGGTTTCCTTTAAGGGGAATTTTAAGAGGGTGAACATTGTTAGTAGGGGCAGAAGCAAACGCCTCAAGACAACAGGCGGCCTCCCCTTCATAAGATTGTTTTTCAGGTGCAATACTAAGCGCACAGGCAATGGCTTCAAACAGGCGACCGCAAGAAGAAGCGAGAGGGGCGTTAATGCCAGATTTTGCCGCCTTTAAGAGAACAGAATAGGGATATTTTTTAATAGGGTTTGCTTCGGCGTATTTTTCCCAGTCTGGCACAAATTCATTGAATTGCGCTAAGAGATTGCGCCAAGGCTCTTTGGCCGCCAAATCACCTCCCAGCAAAGGCACAGGAGGCAATCCACCCAGCCATTCAAAAGAAAGATAGTTGGCAAGGAAACATTCACCGCCCCAAATGTTCCCTTCTTTGCCATAGCCTAGCCCGTCTAAGGTTAGGCCAATAAATTTTTTCTCTGTCTTAAGTGGAACATGATTTTCCCCTAAACAGGCTGCGAGATGGGCATGGTGATGATAGATTGGAAGAGCAGGGATTTTCTGCCGTTGCGCCCATTGATGGCTGAGATAGGCTGGATGCGCATCATAGGCCAAGATTTCTGGCTTTGCATGATAGAGTTTCGGAAATTTTTCGAGCATTTTTTGCCACTGGGCAAACACATCTGGCTGGTTTAAATCGCCGAAATGAGGGCTTGTAAAAATTCGTCCTCTATGAAGCAGCGCAAAGCTGTTTTTTAAATCTCCCCCGATTGCCAGAATTGTTTGATCTGTTGGAAAGCCTTGGGGAAGGGCAAAACTATCAGGGGCGAGGCCTCTCCCTCGGCGGAGGATTTCTGTTGTGCCACGCTTGTCAAAACGGAGAACAGAGTCGTCTGCCCGTTCGACAATCTCCCGATTATGAAAGAGAAAGAAATCCGCAATGTCAGAAAGAGAGGCGAGAGCCTCTTCATTGGAGAGGGCAGGCGCATGGCCAGACGCATTGCCAGACGTCATGACAAGCGGTGCGTCAACGCCTTCCAAAAGAAGTGTTTGAAGGGGATTGGCAGGCAACATGAGGCCAACTTCGTGTAAATCAGGCGCAATCAAGCTAGATAAAGGAGAAGTTGCGCTTTGTTCCAGCAAAGTAATGGGGCTAATGGTAGAAGATAAAACCTCTGTTGCATGTTTGAGGTTAATGTGATCGGCGCAAATTTGGGAAAGCCAGTCTGAATGGGGCAACATAACGGCAAAAGGCTTGCTGGGGCGGTGTTTGCGTTCTCTTAAAAGCTGAATAGGGGCATCTTCGGTTGCAAGGCAGGCGAGGTGAAATCCGCCTAAGCCTTTAAGGGCAATAATCTGACCTAATTTTAAGGCTTTTATGGCTTGTTGAAGGGCTTTTTCGCCTTTTAGCGTTGTGTGGAGGTTTGTATGAGGGGAAAAAATGCCAGAGATCGCAGGGCCACATTCAGGGCAGGCCACAGGTTGCGCATGAAAACGGCGGTCTGTTGGATCGTGATATTCTCGGGCGCAGGCCTCACAGAGCTTAAATTTTGCCATAGAGGTCGCTGGGCGGTCATAGGGCATTTCTTTGATAATTGTGAAACGTGGGCCGCAATGGGTGCAGTTAATAAACGGATAGCGGTAACGCCGATTATTGGGGTCTTTCATTTCCGCAAGACACTGCGGACAGGTGGCTGCATCGGCGACGATGTCGGTGGCCTCTTCCCCTTTTTGACTGAATTTTATTGTGAAATCGCTTGGTTGTTGGCCTTCCCATGGAACTTCCATAGTTTGAATCGTTTCGATTTTGGCTAAAGGGGGTAATTCCGATTGAAGGGATTTAAGAAAATTTTCCCAGTCGCAGGGCATTAAAAGCCGAATACTTACGCCGGCACTATCATTCCAAACATCGCCTTTGAGGCCTAGACGCTTGGCAAGGTTAAAGACAAACGGCCGAAACCCAACCCCTTGCACTTTCCCTGTAATGTTGATGTAGATGGCCTTTTGCATAGATTGGTTATTTTAGGGAGAAATTCGAAAAAAGCCCATAAAAAAAGGATGCCGATTTCTCGGCATCCTCTCTTTTAAGAACAAAGTTCCTTGTTGCCAGATTAGGCAGCGCGGACGGCGTTCTCGATGTGGCCACGCAAACGAGCTTTGAGCTCTTGGTGTGCCTGAACCGCATGGGATTCTGCCCATTTTTGATCCGCAATTTTTTCCAATTGAACGGCGCAGTATTTGGTTTCAGGTGTTTTTGTAACACGATCGGAAGCTTCGTCAGTCACTTCGTTACATGCGCCAACCCACCAGTGGAAGGTCATGTAAACAGCACCTTTGTTGGTACGGTCGCTAACGCGGGCTCTGGTAATGATTTTACCGCGGCGGGAGTTAACATAGACAAGTTCCTGATCTTTAATACCATAGGATGCAGCATCCTGTGTATTGATCTGGACATAGCCTGGCTCAGAAGCCAATGTATCCAACGCAACGCAGTTACCTGTCTGAGAACGGGCACCATAGTGGCCGACTTCACGGACGGTGCAAAGAACCAATGGGTAATCTGCATCTGGGGTTTCTGCTGGGGCATGCCATGGGGTAAAGATGAAGTTTGCTTTACCGTTTTCAGTATGGAATTTGTTGTCTTCAAACAAGAAGTCAGAACCCATGCTTTCTTCGGTTTCGCAAGGCCACTGAATGTGTCCAAGTTCACCCATTTTCTCGTAGGTTACACCCTCATAAAGTGGGCAGAGGCTACGCATTTCATCCCAAACAGCCTGATCATTCTCATAGTGCATTGGATAGCCCATTTCTGTGGCTAGCAAGCTAATGATTTCCCAGTCACGTTTGACGTTCTTTGGTGGCTCAACAGCTTTCCAGAAGCGTTGGAAACCACGGTCGGAACATGTGAACACACCGTCATGCTCACCCCATGTGGTGGCAGGAAGGATAACGTCAGCAATTTCACAGCTCTTTGTCATGAAGACGTCTTGGACGATCATCAATTCAAGATCTTTGAAGGCTGCGTGTTCAGCGTTACCGCCAGCTTCTGTCTGAACAGGGTCTTCACCCATGACATAGTAAGCTTTGATTTCGCCAGATTTAATCTTGTGAGGGACTTCGGTGATTTTGGTTCCGTTATTTGGATCCATTTTCTCGTAAGGAACACCCCAAGCTTTTGCGAATTTACGGCGAGCATCCTCGTCTGTGACTTTCTGATAGCCACAATACATGGAAGGCCAGACACCCATATCGCAAGCACCCTGGACGTTGTTCTGTCCACGGACTGGCCCAAGACCAACGCTCTTACGACCGAGGTTACCTGTCATCAATGCAAGCGCTGCAAGACCGGCAACAGTGTCAGAACCCTGCTCAAAGTGGGTAACACCAAGACCCCAAAGGATCGTTGCGTTTTCAGCAGCAGCATAGGTACGCATTGCCTGACGCATTTGCTCAGCAGGAACACCTGTGATGTGTTCAATTTTTTCTGGCAAATAGTCTTTGACGCGTTCTTTGAAATCTTCAAAGCCCTGTGTGTATTTTGAAATGTAGGAATGATCGATAAGATCTTCGTCAATCAAAATTGCAGCAAAGCTGTTGACGATGGCCATGTTTGAACCATTTTTGATGGCAACATACTGGTCAGCGGCACGGGCAGAGTCGGTCAAACGTGGATCGCAAACGATCAGTTTCGCACCTTTCTGTTTTGCTTTAAGCACACGGCGGAACACGATTGGGTGAGATTCAGCACTGTTATAGCCGATCATCAACACGCAGTTTGTGTCGTCGATACCAGCAATAGAGTTACTCATTGCACCGCGACCGACAGTTGCTTCAAGGCCAGCCATAGATGGGGCGTGGCAAACACGGGCACAGCAGTCAACGTTGTTTGTACCAATGACGGCACGTGCAAAACGCTGCATGACATAGTTACTTTCGCAGCCTGTGCTACGGGAAGAACCTGTGTGCATGACAGAGTTTGGACCGTATTTCTGGACAATGCCTTTAAGTTTATCTGCTGTAAACTTAATGGCTTCTTCCCAGCTAACGATTTCAAATGGCGCACCTTTTTGACGGCGGATCATTGGATCACGCAAACGTGGTGTCAAAATCTTTGTATCGTTAAGGAAGTCCCAGCCGAAATAGCCTTTGAGGCACATTTCGCCTTCGTTTGTGACACCGTCAATAGCATCGGCACGAATGACTTTGCCATTTTTGGTTACAAGGTTCATTTTGCAGCCTGCACCACAATAGGTACAAACGGCAACGTGGGTCTCTTCACCCGCTGTATGGGAAGAAGCGGATGTTAGAGGATTAAAGCCTTTTTCAATAGCCATAGCTAATTCTTTCTCCTCTTAAAAGGTTGGGTTCTCGAGAGCTGTTTTTAGACGCTTTTCAGCAATCATTTTTGCTTGAAGCTCTCTGTCGACAATGTGGAGGGCTTCCGTTGGGCAGTGCTGAATGCAGGCTGGTCCCTCTGGACGTCCAAGACATAGGTTACATTTATGTGCTTTTGCCTTAACGGTTGTTGCACCCATGCGGTGAATTAAGGCATAGTCAACGACTTCCATTGCACCGAAAGGACAGGCGACAACGCAAGTCTGACAGCCGATGCATTTGTCTGGATCGACAATCATCACACCTTGATCACGGCTAATAGCGCCGTTAGGGCAGGAATTAGCACAGGGTGAATCGAGGCACTGGCGGCAGGTCACTGCGGCAGTGATGTTTCCTGCTTCGAGAACGTGGATGCGAGGCGCAAAGTCCCCAATGTCAAGATTGGCATCTTGCATCTCAGGTTCTGCTCTGTGTGCGATAACGCAGGCAATTTCGCAGGTCTTACAGCCGATGCACTGATGTGGATCAACTAGAATAAACCGGTTGCTCATCAATAACTCCTAAAAAGTTATATTTCATATTCAGTAAATAATGCTGACGTGTTTATTTGAGGTGATTTCAGGTCGATTCTATCAATACTGATAAGATCAAGGTGCAACCATTAAAGTTGACATGTCAGCTATTTAGTACCTCCTTATAATAGGAGGATAGCCGATGAAAAACAAGAGAATTCTCGTGTTTTTTCAAGAAGAGAACCTATTGTTGTAAAAATACATCTATCGCTTTTAAGGGGAGTTTCCCCTTATTCTAAGCGTTTCGGGAGGCTAAATTGAGCCTCTCATATCCACCATTTTCTCCCCAATCGGAAAGACGGCGATGGAGTTCTGTCACGGCGACTTTTACGGGTTCTGAAACCGGTTCGTAAAAGGCAACCGCAGTGGGTTGAATACCGATGAAAATAACATTGGAGGCAACCTCTTTAATTTGGTCAATCAGAAAGGTCAAAGGCATGTTGTGTGTCGTTGCCATGAACATTTCTGCAATATCATTTTCATCGACGATTCGAGTCTCTCCGGGAGCGAGTCCCATCTGGGTAGCATCGACAATGACAACTTTTTCAGGATTGAGTTCTTTGACATAGTAAATGTCATTTTCAGGAGCAGGGCCGCCATCAATGACCTCCCAGCCTTCTGGCGGATGCGCTTCGCAAAGCTCCGCCAGAAGAGGACCTGCGCCATCATCACCCATCATGCAGTTTCCAACGCAAAGTAAAACGTTAACCATCTTTTCTCCGAACAATGAAATAAATGGAAGGCTCTGCGTCAATCATGCCAAGAAGGTTAATTAACGCTTTCGCCCAGCCTTTTTCCTGTTCTGTCATTTTGTCCATGGCACGGTCAAGTGCCAAGGCCAATGGATGGATATGGGTGCTGTCGATGATGATTTCACCAAATTTGAGGAGACCCTCAAGCTTTCTGCGGGCGGTTTCGCCCTCAGGAAGCTTTTCAATCCAAGCCTTAAATTCGGGCACAGGAATAGAGAGTTTCTCTTCTAAACAATCGATCACCCCAATGTGGTGACCGATCGCAAGACTATAATAAACCAGTTGCTGGGCATCTGGTTTAGCTTTTTCCTCGTTTACGAATTTACGGCCAAGGGCGTAAAAAACAACATTAGCCGTTTTATTTGTCATAAACGATAATCCCCCCGTTTTGCGCCTTCATAGACCTCTGTAAGGTGGCCCATAATATCGCCAAGACGTGGATCTTCTTCTTTTTCAAGATAAGCGGCAAGCGCCTTATTGAAGTTTTCAGAACCGTTTTGAACAACAATTTGCATGAATTTATCTGCAATTTGGCGTCCATAGCGGTAACCTGCCATGCGGCGGGCTTCCTGCTCAATCAGTACACGCAATGGCTGTGGAAATTCAGGGAATTGCATTTTGACATCCCCAGGATTTCCTGTTTCATCGTGATGTGTCTTTTTCAGCTTTTGATCAAGCATGCCCAAAGCCAATGCAAACCCATAGATAAAGGCTGCTGGGGTTGGAGGGCATCCAGGAATGTAAAGATCCACAGGCACAATTTTATCGGTACCGCCCCAGACGCAATAAAGGTCATGGAAAATACCGCCAGAAATACCGCAAGCTCCATAGGAGATGCAGATTTTTGGATCTGGCGCTGCATTATAGGCACGCAATGCCGGCACACGGGTTGCACGGGTGAGTGCGCCACTGAAAGCGAGAATATCGGCATGTTGCGGGGAAGGGGCAAGCTTGATGCCGAAACGCTCGGCATCAAACATGGGGGTGATGGTTGAGAAGAACTCAATTTCGCACCCGTTACAGCTTCCGCAGTCAACACGGTAAACATAGGCTGAACGGCGAATGCTTTTCAGCAAGACCGATTTCAGCTTTTTCATGCTTTCATCTAATGTGATGGGCGTTGGGAGCCCATTCGCATCACGAGGCCCGACTAAATGCTGGGAGCTCGCACTGGTCAAAATCTCAGACATAAATTAGGCCTCCATGGGGATATAGGCATCAATTTTAACAAGATGCGCAGGGATTAAGTCATTTTGCTGTTTGCAGTCGGTGCAGGTTTCGAACTCTTCACGACGTACTTCGCGCTCGTCCCCTTCTAATCCGAGAAGATCTAAGACATATTCAATCTCTTTCTGCGCTGCGTAAGGCTTTCCGCACTGGACGCAATGGCAGATGGAGAAGTCAGCCTCTTCAATAAGATCTTCTTTTGTCCAAGTTGACATTTCAAAATCTTCAGAGAGTTTGATTGCGCCTGTTGGGCAAACCTCTTCGCAGCGGGCGCAGAAAATGCAGCGTCCGCAGTCGAATTTCCATGTGATGACCTCTTGTGGCGCATCAATATGGATTGTCAAGGCATTGGCTGGGCAAGCATTGGTGCAAGCAGCACAGCAAATACATTGATGGGAATCATATTCAGGACGCCCTCTAAAGTTGGGAACAACTTGAAAGGGTTTTGCTGGATAATGTGTGGTGACAGACTTTTGAGTCAGTGTGTCTTTAATTAATTTAAACATTTTCAGCTCCGCTTAGAATGGCTTGTTCTTACGTTCGAGACCGTAGCGCTCAATCTCTTTGTAAGGCACTGTCACAGAACTATTCTTACGCAGATCGACAATGGTCATACGGTCGGTGCAGGAATAGCAAGGATCAAGGCTGGCCACGATCAATGGCGCATCCGCCACGGTGTTTCCACGAAGCATATAGCGCAAGGTTGGCCAGTTGGAATAAGTGGCCGCACGGCAGCGCCAGCGGAAGAGCTTCTGGTTATCGCCTGTCATCGCCCAGTGAACGTTTTCACCACGAGGCGCTTCGGTAAAACCTAATGCAAATTTATGTGGCTGATAGGTGAACCCTTCGAGAAGGATATCGCCCTCTGGCATATTGTCCAGACCCACTTCAATCATGTCGAAGGAGTTAAATACTTCACGGACACGCACTTTCACACGGGAGTAAACGTCACATCCATGTTCAACCATAGCTTTTGCAGGAAGCTCAGGATAGCTCAAAACTTCGTGTTTAACACGAACGTCACGATCCCAGCCGCTTCCACGCATCATTGGGCCAACGTTACTGTAGTCACGGGCAACTTGTTTATCCAAGATACCAATGCCTTTTGTCCGCTGCTCAATGTTAGAAGTGCTCATGATGACATCAAGAATGTCATTGAGTTCTTTACGCATAAGCTTAATTAAGCGGATGCTTTCAAGGCGTTCCTCTTTAAGAATGTCACGGCGGACACCCCCAATGAGGTTCATACAGTAGGTTTTACGGCCACCAGAGAGAATCACAGCCATTTTCATAGCATGTTCACGAACCGTGAAGACCTTCATAAAGCCCGCATGGAAACCGACGTTATGGCAGGCTAGCCCAACGTTCAAGAGGTTGGAGTGCAAGCGCTCCACTTCAAGAAGGATGGTGCGGATCATCGTTGCACGTTCTGGAACAGGCAAGTTCATGGAGTTTTCAACAGCGGTGCAGTAACCCACGCTATGGGTCATGCCGCAAATACCGCAGACACGGTCGGCGAGCATGCTGACTTCGTTGTAGCCCATACGGCTTTCTGCCAATTTTTCCATACCACGGTGGACATAGAAAAGACGGTAGTCGGCATCAACAATGTTTTCACCATCGACGAAGAGACGGAAATGTCCTGGTTCATCTGAGGTAACATGGTATGGACCGACTGGCACAACGTTGGCTTTTGCGCTGGCTGTGCTTTCGAACTGATAGGTTTCCTGATCAGAGGTTGGAGCTGGACGCTGACGGTAGTCCATTGCATCTTTACGCAATGGGTACAGATTATCGGGCCAATCATCTGGCAGGACAAGGCGGCGTTCATCTGGAAGTCCGACCGCACGCAGACCGTACATATCGAACAATTCACGTTCGCCCCAGACAGCTGCTGGCACTTTTGGTGTGACAGAAGGGAATTCCAAAGAAATAGGATCGACTTCTGTACGAACGGTTAACCAGCAAGGATCGTCATCTTCGAAGGAAATCACATAATAAATAGCGTAATTTCCACAAAGGGTGCGCTCATCGTTCCCAAAGAGAACGGGGAGCCAGCCACCTTGCTTGTAGTAGAGAGATTCCACAACCACATCGAGAGAGTTTCTTTCAACATCAACTGTGAGCTGTGTTTCTGTTTGCCATTCCACATTAAGGACGGCTGAGGGGAAATCCTTCCTCAGACGGTCAACATGGGTTTGGCCTTTACGGATATAAGTCATTATTGCCTCTATAATTTAATTAAGACCAAGTGGGATAGACGATAAGCCAAGAAACCAGCGCCAGAACAGCTAAGCTGAAACCGGTCAATGTGATACGGTTCGCAAAGATAAAGCGAACACGCGCCGCACTGTTTGACAAAAGCGCAATGGCGATAGCGCCAAGGAAAAGCTTAACGAAGGCTGCGATGAAGGCAAGAATAATCGCTGGCAGTGTTAGGCTGGTGGCTGCGCCGAATGGGACGAAAACACCGATAAACATTTGCAAAACAACAATCTGTTTCAGGTTCATACCCAGTTTCATAATCCCAAGGTCCGCACCTGAATATTCGGTGAGGGGGCCTTCTTGGAGTTCCTGCTCTGCTTCGGCCAAGTCGAAAGGCATTGCGCCAGCTTCGATCCCCGTTGCGAAAGCGCAAGCGAGTCCGCCGACAACCAATGGCAGCCAAAGGTGATGTTCAAGATGGTGTGGCAGATCAAAGACGCTCTGTGCAATCGCACCAAGCTGTGTTGAACCGGCAACCAAAGCGGCAACCCAGAGACCTAAGAAAAGAATAGGTTCAACTAAGACACCGAGGACACCTTCACGGGCCGCACCAATCATGGCGAATGGGCTTCCTGTATCGAGACCAGAGAGGATGAAGATAAAACGTGACAAGGCAAAAACATAGATCAAGGTGATCATGTCGCCAATCACAGGCATTGGAGAAGCCAATGTCACGACAGGCAATGCGCAGGCAACGAGAAGCATCAGGCCAAAAAAGAGATAAGGCATAATGCGGAAAGCAAGACCTGTTTTAGCAGGCGCTAAGCGTTGACGTTTTAACAGTTTGAAAATTTCATGGTAAGGCCCAAAAGCCGCACCGAATTCGAACTCTGCCCCTGCCATACGTGCAGAGATAGCCCCAATGACACCCACAAGAAAAGGTGCAATTAAGAGAAGTAGGAAAGCCTGCACAATTCCGAGAATGACGGAGGAGTGCAGATGAAGGGTCATAAGATTTGTCAGGTCGTTATGTGCACCAGCAGGCAGGCTTTGCAAGCCATTTTCAAGCCCGTGATGGATGTCACGACCGAAAGTGTCAACAGCATTAGCGACATCCTGCGTGGCAGTTTCTGCGACATGCTGTGTTTCATTTAACGCCTCATTTGCGGAGGCTGTGATTTGATCAGGCATAAGTTCTCCTTAGGCGAAAGCGATGACAAGAATGATCAGCGCCGCAAGCCCAACAGCCGCAATACCACGACAGAAGGCAACAAAAGTTTTGCCATGGAAGTGGTTTTTGAGGACCTCTGGGAAGAGGTGACGGACAGCGTAGAAAGGGGCGAACATGACACGCAATGGCTGAGCAACACTGGTAGCGCTCATATTCATTGATTTCTCGTAGTCATAACCGCAAGACCATGCTGTTCCACCAACGCGACGTGGCAGACGATGGCTTTGGTAAAAAGCTGCAAGCAAGACAGGAACGACTGGTAATGCAATCAAAAGAACTGTCAAAAGAGGCGTGCAGACAAGGTTACCTGCAAAGTTGTGTGACTGGCCTGGAAGACCTGAGATATTCACAACTTTTGGCAGAAGCCAAGGAGAGACAAGACCGAAGACAACGCAAAGCGCAGCTGGAATGAAAGCGGCAATGGATTCAGCGCATCCGCCTGGCGCTACGTTTTCAGCAGCATCAGAACGCGCATTCCCCAAGAAGGCAATGCCAAAGACTTTACTTGCGCACACAACCGCCAAAGCGCCTGTAACAGCAAGAACAACGGCAACGATTGGACCAACGAGGTGAGCGGCAAAGCTTGGCGCTGCACTAAAGTGGAAAAGACCGTTATAGACAAGCCATTCACTGACGAAGCCGTTCAATGGTGGCAAGGCAGACATGGCAGCTAAACCAATTAGAACGGAAACCGTGACGAGAGGCATTTTACGGGACAAACCGCCCATTTTTTCAATATCTTTAAGACCCGTTCTTTCTTCAACCGCACCAGCACCGAGGATAAGGGTTGCACCGAAAAGAGAATGGTTAAAGATTTGGAAGAGCGCACCAATGAGGCCGAAAGTGACCAAGAGAGGCAGATTCAAAGAAATACCTGTCATGGCAGCGCCAAGACCAAGAAGGATAATGCCAGAGCTTTCTAAGCTGTGATAGCTGAGCAAGCGGCGAATGTCGTGTTCCTGAAGGGCATAAAGACCGCCAAAGAAGGCTGTGACTGCACCGAAAACAAGAACAAGGATACCCCACCAGAGAGGAGGGACGCCTAAAAGGTCAAGCCCAAAGAGCAGAATGCCGAACAAGCCTGCTTTGATTAAAGCAGAAGAGAAAAGCATGGCTGCGGAAGGGGAAGCAGAGCTGTGGGATTGTGGTGCCCAGCCGTGAAGCGGGAACATTCCAGAGAAAACACCAAAACCGAAAAGCGCAAGCAGGAAGACTTCGTTACGGACACCTTCTGGCAAAGCAGCAGCACGGATAGCATCAAACTGGAGGCTATGGACATGCTGGCTGAGAATGCAGAAAGCAGAGCCGAGAAGGATCATGCCGAACTGTGTTAGAATTAAGATATTCTGACCGGCACGTTCGCCTTTGTCCCCTGTATTGCGTGTTGTGAGGAAAAAGCCTGAAAGCGCAGAAATTTCCAAGAAAATAAGAAAGGAAATTGCATCGCCAGCAAGAACAGTTGCACCCAAAGCAGCAATGAGAAGATTGCCAAAAAAGAGTTCCCAAGCGGAAGTGCCTGTATCTTTTTTGAGCAAAGCGCCAAAATTATAGAGCGCAGCCCATGCGGCACTGAGGGAAACAACGAGAAGGAAGAAAGCATGCAAACCGCTGACTTCGATATGAAGGTTCGTGCAGGGGAGAACCGCAGCCGCTTTTGGCGTAAATAACAATCCAACAGAACCAAAAACGCCCAAAACAGCAAAAACAAGTGTGCCGATAGACGTAACAGAGCGCATGGTTTTAAAAGAAGCCAAAACGCCACCGACAACAGCGCAGACAACAAAGCCTAAAAGCGCAGCGGCCGAAAGGGATAAAGGATCAGCTAAAAAATTCATTTAACGGCTTCCTTCTTAATTGCAGCTGTCTGTTCAAAAGGGGACATCGTGCCGAATTCCAGAGCGGAACTGAGACGTTTTTCAGCCGTAATTTTGAGCAGATCCATTGGATCGACCAAGCGGATTGCTTTGGTTGGGCAGTGGCGGATGCAGGCAGGGCCGCGTGGGCTAAAGTTGCAAAGATCGCATTTCACAGCCACAGGGCGGACAATGGGATTCCAATCTAAAAAGGGAGCAACGGGATCTGGATCCTCTGGGGAAGGCAGTGCCAGCGAAGTATCGTGGTGCTTTGGCACATGGTAGGGGTGGCTTCCACCCATATCAATAGCGCCGAAAGGGCAGGCAATACCGCAAAGTTTGCAGCTGACACAGAGGCTTTCATTTAAAATGATGGAGTCCCCTGTATGCTCAATCGCATGGACGGGGCAAACCTCTGCGCAAGGTGCATCTTCGCAATGGTGACACGTAACGGGGGCGGACTGATCTTTATCACGCCGCACTTTGAGGCGTGGTGTATCTTGCAGCCCATAGGCGCGGTGCTCTTCAGAGCAGCTCGCCATGCAGGTATCGCAGCCGATACACAATTTAGGATCCGCAATAATAAAATGGTTCATGCACACTCCTTAGTGAGTCATTCGGAGGACGGGCGACACTTGTAAGATTAAGGATTTCTCACGCTTGCTGTTTATTTCCTGTGCGGTAAGAGGAACAAAAGAGGCAGATATGTCCTTAATTTATAGTCCCAAGCGGCGTGTCATCTTCCGAATATACCTTGAAGGTAATGGCCCAAATTGAACTGAGCTATTACTGTAAGCTTTATAAAAAATTCTTTAAAAATTTAAATTTTTCGTCCCCTTATGCGTACTCCTTCTTCTCTTAAACTTAAAGATTAAGAAGGCTTGTTTCGGGCTGGAGATGGGAGAAAACACCTAAAAAACCTCTTGTGTTGTAAAAAAACAACTATTAAAAAGAAAAAGTATGATTAATTTAAAAAAATATCATATTGAACAAAAGGGGCTTTTCTTTTCCACTTATTTGGATTTGAAACGGTTGTTTTTCAAAGCAGGGTCGCAATCTTTTTTAAGAGTGATTATATTGAGGATAGGCTTTAAATTAGAATGCAATCCCATAGGGATTTAGGTGCTGATGAAAGCCGTAAATGAGGTCGTATTGGGAGTCATGAATGCACGAGCTGACATTATGTGAGTCAACGCTGGAGATTATTCAAAAGCAGGCTCAGAAAAACAATGCTAAGCGCATTACAGGGCTCTGGTTAGAAATTGGAGCTTTTTCCTGTGTCGAGGCAGAGTCGCTTAAATTTTGCTTCGATATGGTGTGTCAGGGGACAATGGCGCAAGGCTGTGTTTTGCACCTGATAGAGGAAAAGGCGGAAACTTGGTGCAATGATTGCCAAGAAGATGTAGAGCTTCTCATTCCAAAAGTTCTTGTCTGTCCTAAGTGTGAAGGGCGCAATCTGCGAGTCAATGCAGAAGATGGTGTCCAAATCAAACGTTTAGAAATTGAATAACTGTTTTATCTCAAGGAGAAAGATTATGTGTGCAACTTGCGGATGTGGTGAAGGTGAAGTCACCATCGAGGGGCGTGAACACGCACACCCCCACGCTCATGAACATGATCGTGGGCATACCCATGGGGCGCATGGCGACCATCATGGGGACTCTGCGCATGAGCATCTTCATGTTCATATTCATCACCATGGTTCGGATAATGGCGCTGCGCCACATATCCATATTCATGGCGATCATTATCATACGCACGAAGCGGGTGGCTTGTCTCAGGATGCAAGACGTCGTCTTGAAGATGAAGAACACCACCATCACTGAGTGCTGTTAAAAGGTTAAGGTATAAAGAATGTCAGACGGTCAACAAGGAATTTCCCACGGGGAAAGGGATGATTTGCATTTTGGATTAGGGGAGGCGGGAACGCATGCGCCAGGTATGACGCAGCGCCGTATGCTCGAAATCGAAACAAAGGTGCTGGAGAAAAATGACGCAATTGCTGTCAAAAACCGCCAGTATTTTAAGACGCAAAATATCCTTGCTCTGAATTTGGTTTCCAGTCCGGGTTCGGGAAAAACCACCTTGTTGACCGAGACACTCTTAAAACTGCGTCACAAACATCCCTGCGCTGTGGTGGAGGGCGATCAGCAAACTACCAATGATGCAGAGCGTATCCGTGCGACAGGGGTGTCTGCGATACAGGTTAATACAGGGAAAGGGTGTCATTTAGATGCCCAGATGGTTTTGGAAGCTTCAGAGCGTCTGGATCTCAAGCCCAATACCCTCCTTTTTATCGAGAATGTTGGCAATTTGGTTTGCCCTGCCAGCTTTGATTTAGGAGAGCGCTGCAAGGTTGCGGTTTTGTCCGTGACAGAGGGGGAAGATAAACCTTTGAAATATCCGCATATGTTTGCGGCTTCAAAGCTGATGATTTTAAATAAAATTGATTTGCTTCCTTATTTGAATTTTGATGTTGAAGCCTGCATTGCAAATGCCAAAAAGGTTAATCCTGACATTGAAGTTTTGACGCTTTCTGCGACGAAGGGTGATGGCATGGCGGATTGGTTCGCATGGCTGGAGAAAGAATTATGTGCATAGGAATCCCGGGGAAAATTGTCGAATTGGACGCAAGCAATCCAGATAATGCGTGGGCAGAAGTGTCTGGCGTTCGCCGTGAAGTCAATATCTCCCTCGTCCGCAAAGAGGACGAAGTGCCAGAGGCGTTGATTGGAACATGGGTTTTAATTCATGTCGGATTTGCCTTGAGCCGTATGGAAGCGGATGAAGCCAAAGAGGTTTTAGAAGGCTTGCAGGCGATGGGTGAGGTCGAGGAAGATGCGGCCTTGTTTTTAGCAGGCAAGATTTAAGCCTTTCTTTCCTTTTGCTTATAAAGCGCCCTGTCAGAAAGCTGACTTTTTAAATGTAAAGCTGAATTGTCAGCAGAATGGAAAAACAATGACATCGATGGCATTGATTGATGAGTTTCGGGATCCAAAGCTGGTTAAAATCCTTTTGGCGGAAATTCAGGAAAAAATAAAAAAACTGCCTGCCTATACCAAAGAACGCCCGTTGCAGGTGATGGAAGTGTGTGGCGGCCATACCCATGCGATTTTCCGTTTTGGGTTAGATAAGCTCTTACCTCCTGAAATTGAATTTATTCATGGGCCGGGATGTCCTGTTTGCGTGCTGCCGATGGGGCGGATTGATGCGTGCGCCGAGATTGCAGCGCATAAAGACGTGATTTTCTGTACTTTTGGCGATGCGGTTCGTGTGCCGGGTAAGAATGGCTCGCTTTTACAGGCAAGAGAGCGTGGCGCAGAGATTAGAGTGGTTTATTCGCCAATGGATGCGCTGGCTTTGGCGCAGAAAATGCCAGAAAAAGAGATTGTTTTCTTTGCCTTGGGGTTTGAAACAACCATGCCCGTAACGGCGGTAACCGTTCAGCAGGCGAAAAGGCTTGGTGTCAAGAATTTCAGTATTTTTTGCCAGCATATCAATATTATCCCAACTTTAAGGGCGCTTTTAGAACAGAAAAATGTGCAGATTGATGCGTTTTTAGCCCCGGGCCATGTGAGTATGGTGATTGGGTCTGAGCCTTATGATTTTATCGCAAAAGACTATTACAAGCCGATGGTGGTGACAGGGTTTGAGCCTGTTGATATTCTCAAGGCGATTGCGATGTTACTGGATCAATTTATTGAAAAACGCAGTGAAGTTGAAAATGAATATGGCCGTTTTGTACAGGTAGATGGCAATAAGAGTGCGCAGAAAGCTATTGAAGATGTCTTTGTTTTAGGCGGTGCGAGTGAATGGCGCGGCTTAGGCGTGATTGAGGGGTCAGGGATTTCTTTGACGCCAACGTATCAGGAATTCGATGCAGAGCGCCGTTTTAAACCCCATGCGCATCAGGTGACAGAAGATTCCCGTGCCCGTTGCGGTGAAGTGATCACAGGTCAGTGCAAGCCCAAAGATTGCCCTTTGTTCGGGACAGAATGCAATCCAGAGAACGCCTTTGGCGCTTTGATGGTTTCTTCGGAAGGGGCATGTGCGGCCTATTATCAATATAGGCGTTTTGAAAATGAAACGGCTTAAGCATATTTTAAGCGGATTTAACCTCAGGTTAAGGCGTTTTTAGCAGTAAGATTTAGAGAAGAAGATGATGAAAAAAGAAAAAGTAATTAGCATGGCGCATGGCAGTGGTGGCGCTGCAATGGAACAGTTGCTTGAGGAACTTTTTCTGCCGTCTTTTTCTAATCCTAAGTTAGATCAGAGAGAGGATCAGGCGCGTATTGCGCTGGAGGAGCTTTCTAAATCAGGCGATAGGCTGGCCTTTACAACCGATAGCTATGTGATTGATCCGATTACTTTTCCGGGTGGAAATATTGGAAAGCTTGCAGTTTGCGGAACGGCCAATGATTTATCGGTCGGCGGTGCTGTGCCGAAATTTCTTTCTTGCGGTTTTATTTTAGAGGAAGGTCTGCCGTTTGAACTTTTAAAGCAAGTTGTAGAGTCCATGGCAGAAACCGCTAAAAAAGCAGGAATTGAAATCGTAACAGGCGACACCAAAGTCGTTCAAAAAGGCGCAGCGGATAAGATTTTCATCAATACAGCAGGGATTGGCGTTATTCCAACAAAATTGGAGTGGGACGCCCATAAAATCCAAAAAGGCGATTTTTTGATTGTCAGCGGAACCCTTGGGGATCATGGCGCAACAATTTTGAATTTGCGTGAAAATTTAGGCATGTCTTTGGAAGTGACCAGCGATTGCGCTGTGTTGGAGCCAATGATTGCGGGATTGCGAGGTATTTCAGGCGTTCGGGCGCTTCGGGATGCCACAAGAGGCGGTGTGAATGCCATTGTGCATGAATTTGTCCGCTCTTCTGGCTGTGGGGCTGAAATTGATGAAAATCTGCTCCCCGTCAAAGCGCCCGTAAGAGGGCTGTGTGCCTTGCTCGGCCTTGACCCCATTAACTTTGCCAATGAAGGCAAGCTCGTTCTTGCCGTAGCGCCAGAGGCCAAAGAGGCCGTTCTAACAGCGCTTAAAGCCCATTCTCTCGGCAAAGATGCCGCTGTCATCGGTCAAATGATTGAGGGCTCTAATGTGCAGCTTAAAGGGGCTTATGGGGTGGGGAGGACGTTGGATCTGCCTCATGCAGAGCCTCTCCCCCGCATCTGCTAAGCTTCGTCTAAGGGCGAAGGCGCACAGTTGCATCTCACCTCGGTCGGGTCATTATCTATTTGATAACTCCGCCTCCCTCGGTTCGACTTGCCTGCACGCCTTCACCCTTATACTTGCTTAGTGTTTCGCTTTATTAAGGGGGACTATGCTTGTTTTTGTCTGCGATGCTCGTCTCATTACCCATAAGGTAAATCGGCTCCGCTTCTCGACAACTCCAATCCTATTCCCGCCTTCCTGCTACCTCAAAGTTTTTCCTTAGCCTTTACCCTTAACTTATTCTGTTTCTTTGCATCATTAGGGGCGCTATTACTGTCCATTTGAGAAGATTATGCCTCTTTTGAGAAAGCAGCCTATTTCAGCCGATTTTTTCGAGAGCTTGGACATAGAGGGTTTTATCTTCTAAAACGCCATCTTTATTGGGTTCTCTGGTGGTTTGGATTTTAATATCGCCGATTGGATGATAGCCGAGATGGTAGGCGACCTCTACTTGGAGAGAGAGGTCAGAAAGATTTTTATCTTCCAGATAAATTCGTTTGAAATTATGGGAGAGATCGCCATAGGCTTTCGAAATTAAATCACGGTCATATTCTTTGCCGTTGCCTTCGATTTTTGCGATGATTTCTGCAAGTTTTTGAGCCATTTTCATCTCCCTGAATTGCGCCTGCTGCGCCTTATCTTTCTCCTTCAATATGGGATTTTACAATTTGCTTTGCTAGAGGGGTTGGGGGAAGAAAATCTTCCCCCTTTGTTGTTTTAGAGTTCGAGATGCTTTTTGAAAAAGTGAATGGTTTCTTTTGCGACTTTTGCCGTTGCGGCAGGTCTGTCGTAAAGATCGGGATGGTTCGCATTTTCAACAAGGATAAGTTTTGCTTCTTTGCTATTCTTGGCCTTTTTGACGAGTTCTTTACTCATCCAAGCTGTTCCTGCACGATCGCCAACTGATAAAATCACAGGTTGACGCAGGAAAATTTCAGCAAGGCCAAAAGCCTGATAGGTCACAAGCTGGTTAAGGCTTCGTGCCGTCATGACGCTAGGTGAGGTTGGCTGTTGTGCCCGTTCAGTATGGTAATATTCCCAAAGTTCAGCCATATCTTCATTTTGCGCATCTTCTTTTTTAAGAGGCGCAAGGGGAATCATGTCGGCCTTTTTGCCTTGAACTTTCAAGGTTCGGGCATTTGCGCCTACCTCTAAGAACGGAAAGGAGGCTTCCATATTGGAATGGCCATCCCATCCTTCTCGGAAGACTTTGCCAAAATCAGCAGCGCTTGCACCCCCTAAGACTTTGATACGGGGATCATTGATCGCAGCGTTCACGGTATAGCCACCGCCTGCGCAAATCCCAAAGGCAGCGATTTTGTCCCCGTTTACATAATCAAGTGTCAGGAGATAATCAATGACGGCACTGATGTCTTCCGTGCGGATATACGGATTTTCAAGCTGGCGGGGCGTGCCACTGCTTTCGCCTTGATAGGAGGCGTCAAAGGCAAGGGTGACAAAGCCCTCTTCTGCGAATTTTGAGGCGTAGAGGCCAGAAGTCTGCTCTTTTACGCCCCCAGCAGGATGGGTCACAACGATTGCAGGATATTTTGCCGTTTTATCAAAATGAGGGGGAAGAAAAAGCAAAGCAGACATTGAAATGTCGGGATTGTTACTGTTTTGAAAGGAAATTTTTTGAGCCATGGTTAAATCCTCTTGGTTAAGGTTCATACATGGAAAATAGCTTTTTTGTTTTTTGGTAAAAGGGCATAATCTTTATAGCCCTTATTAGAAAAACGAATGAATGAGGTTTCAAAGTGATTTCTTCCCGAGACCTAGGCGATTTATCCCTTCTGTCCCAAATTAAGATTTCTGGCAGTTTTACAAAGGCGGCAAGTGCCTTAGGGATGACCCAGTCTGCTCTAAGCCAGCGTGTGAAAGCGTTAGAGGATCGGTTGGGAATGAAGCTGCTTTCCCGTACGACAAGATCGCTTTCTTTAACGCAGGCTGCGCTTGAGATGGTTGCTGTTTTAGCGCCAGCGCAGGAAAAGCTCGGGGAGATTTTGGCGTTTTCAAAAACAAAAAACAGTTTGCCTTCTGGGAAAATCCGTCTGACCGCACCGCCAGATGCCGCAAATTATTTTCTTTTTCCATTTTTGAAATCTTTTTTGCCGAATTACCCTGAAATTCAGATAGAGGTTTTGGTGGATAACGCCTTTCATAATCTTGTGAAGGACGGGCTGGATGCTGGCATTCGAACCGCAGGACTCATCGAAAAAGATATGATTTCCCTTAAACTAAGTGATCGGCTTGCAATGTTTTTGGTGGCATCTCCTGCTTATTTAAAGGCGCATGGCGTTCCCAAAGCGCCAAAAGATTTAATGTTGCATCAATGTCTTAATCTTTTAATTGGCGAAAGCGGCAGAATCTGGCTATGGCCCTTGGAAAACCAAGCGACAAAAGAAAAATTGAAATTCACGCCCAAAGGCGCTTTTGCCTCGACACAGCCAGAAATGCTTTTGCAGGCAAGCTTGGATCAGATGGGCATTGCCTGTCTGCCAAGCCATTCTGTGCTAAGAAGCATTGAATCAGGGAAGTTGGTACAGGTTTTGAAAGGCTGGGAGCCTGTCTTGCCGGGCTATGCCCTTTATTATCCAGGCAAGCGCTATAAATCTGCGGCTTTCCAAGCCCTTTTAGAAGGGCTGAAAGCATGGCGGCATTTATCTTAAAATGATGGCTGTCAGGGAAAGCGTTTCGGCGTTAATTTTGGGGTGTTGCAGGCGCAGAGACGGCAGGCGTTGCCGTTTCTTCTGTAAGCGTTTTCTTTTGAACTGCTTGTAAAAAGAGATGTTTATAAAAATGTGAGGCATCTGTTTGAATCGCAGAGCGGATTTGAATTTGCACTTCGCCAACAGGCGCATAGCCCATGAGGGCGGCAATATGAAGTTTCTCTCCAAGCGCTTGCGGGGAGGAGGCTTCCAAATAAACACGATCCCACTGGGAAGCGAGGGCTGTATAAGTACTTTCAATCAGTTCTGGTTTTGCTTGGAAATTTTGCGTTTTCAGCTGTTTTTGGAGGGTTTCGAGAGAGGAGATGGACGGATTTTGCATGTGAAAGGCATCTTTCATCGGCAGAATGTGAGGAGCAGGATAAGAATAAGAAGAAAATTAGCCTGTTCTGGGAAAATTGAGAAGGGCTTTCTCTTTATCGGGTTAGAAAAGGCTTGCTTGATGATGGTGTGTCCGTGAATCTGGGTGGTTCTGTGTATCCTTTAAAAAAGGATGGAAATAGAACAAAGCCCCTAAAACTGCGAGGAGAAGCAGAAATTTAGACCGTATTCCTAAAAAGGATTTGCGAGATTTCTTTTTGAAGAAAAGCGAAAAAAGGAGAGAAGGCAGGGTTATTTTAGGTTTTTTAAACAGTTTTGGCTTTTGGGGACGCTGTTTTTTTCGAGCCTGCGTGTTAAATTTTTTCTGCGCCGCTTTCCGCTTTCTTTTTTGTTCTTTCTCTTTCTGACGGCGGCGTTTTTCAGCCAGTTTCGTTTGCTGTTTTTCCTGTTTTTTGAGTGCTGCGGCAATGGTTTCATAGCCAACCAGTTCGGACGGTTTCAGTTTTGCGCCATTTTCTGCATATTCATTGATTAGAAAGCGGGTTTTCCGAAAAAACTCATCTTGAACATGGCCGACAATGAGCGTGCCTGATTCGGCATTGCGCTCAAAAGCGCTTTTGGTGAAGTTACTGCTTCCTTCAATACAGGCTGCATTTTTGCCATTTCGGAAATAATATATTTTGGGATGAAATGTACCTGTTGCCCGGCCAAGGGCGAGATGGGATTTGTGATAAAAACCTAAAAAAGCGGGGTCTGTGCCGTTAAAGTCCATACCGACAACGAGCTGTTTAATCTTTTTGGGGTTTTTCCGCAGGGCATTCTCAACTTCGTGGCCTGCTTGAGCCCAAGCAACGGCGATGCGGATTTCCGAGGCCTCCTCAATCAATTTCAACATTTCTGTCTTGATTTCACCGGGGAGGAGACGACGGATTTTAGGGGGCATTAAAACGAAAACTTAACTTTTAAAATAACAAATTAAGGCCAATAAAGACGGCACTCCTGCCCAGCCATACAGGAAAAAGCTTAAAAATATAAGGTTTTCAGCGAAAAAGTCTCTTTATTTCAGGGGAAAGAAAAATTTTGATTGACGAAAACAGCTAAAAAGGTTGAGGTAAGCTTGAGAAATGAAAGGCTGGTTTGCAAGGATCACTTTTCATAGAGATTTGGTTTAAAATTAAGGAGAATGATGATGACTGATACAGTTAAATCTGTTGAAGGCGATAAAGGTCTTTCTGACGAAGCTCGCACAGAATCCATTGAGAAAATCTATGGTAAAGAAGGTATTGAACTCGGCAACGAAGGTGAAAAAGTTTTCGCAGAACGTGAAGCTTTTGACGAAGCCAACCCAAATGCTTCTACCGTTTCTAAATTGGTCGGCGAGAAAAATGCGCAGCATGATCTTGCACGCTCAACAGCAGATGAAGAAGCTGACAAAGCGTAAGCTTTTTAAGTTTGAAAAATGGGCAGAGGGTAACCTTTGCCCATTTTTTTTGCACCCTATGTGAAGTTAAGATGAGATTGCCTCTAAAGGAGGGGTATTTATGCCATCTTCAGAGGAAGAGACTCAAACCGTACCAGAGAAGGCAAAGCCTTCCAGCTCAAAAAATTCATCTTCTTGGATTATTAAAACGCTTGAATGGGCTTATGCGAAATCCCTTAAAGGGTTGTGGGTTATTAAAAGTGTTGAGGAGCTCGGGGCGTATTATCTCAAGCACCATCAGAACGATCCTGTGAAAGCTGTAGAGGCTTTAATCTTGGCACAAGAATCCAAAGCGGGTGTTAATGGTTTTTGCATGAATTTTGGCGGATTGATGTTTCTGCCGCTGACATTGCCGTTTGGCCTTTTGATGGGGTTATATATTCAGCTTCGCATGATTACCGTCATTGCGGTGATTGGCGGTTATAATGTGCATGATCCTCGGGTGAAAACCCTTTGCTATATCTGCCTTGCTGGAAAAAATGCGAAAAAGATTTTCACCTCTGCCGGGATTAAAGCTGGCGGAAAAGTCAGCGCTGCGATGCTTTCAGGCATGAGTCATGAGGTTATTTTACTCTTGCAAAAAGGTTTAGGATTGCAGGCGATGGCCCGTTTTAGTCCTGCGGGCGTCGTTGGTGGCGCTGGCGCTGTCGGGTTTGGACGTTTTTTGCCGATTGCAGGCGGTTTTATCAGTGGCGCATGGGCTAGCTATATGGCCAGTCAAATGGGAAAAGTCGCCCGAGGCATGTTTATTGACGGCGGTCGGAAAAAAGGTAAAAATTCCACAGGCGAAGACACCGAGGCCGAAGAGACGGATGATGATTTAGAGGATGGAACAGACCTTAATCATCTGCAAGCAGATCAAAAGGAAAATTCATAATAAAATCAAAGATATGTTGGCAAATTGCGTGAAACATTTTGGGGCTTTGAAGGCTGGAGAAGGGGGCTTGAAAAGCGGATGTCTTTGACTTTATCTTGATTTTTATCTTTTTGAAAAGAGCTTGTTTCCGAAAGTCTTTTTTCTCTGTGGCGGTGTGGTATTGAAGTTTATTTTCAATTTTATGAAAAAAGCCTTGCATCCTTTTTAGAGAGTGATTTTAGATAAAAAGGAAGGGTTGGGGATGGTGTCTTTTTGATGGCAGTACCGATTCTTCTGTTTTTCAAAATGAAAGAAAAGGGGATGATGTCATGACAGAAACATACGCACAGAAAAAAGTTGTGCCTGTTGAGAAAAATTATGATGCGGTCTCACAACATGCGGACGGCGCAGCGCCAACAGATGAAAAAGATTTTGGCATTCGGGGGGCAGAAGAGGAGGCTGTTTTGGCTTCTCAAGACCCAGCGACCAAAATTCCACCACGTCCTTTGGATCGCTGAAATTCTCTTAAAGGCGCATAAAATAAGCGTTTTTTAACTCGATATTTTGGAAAGAGGTGGCTGTGGAGAGAGTCCTCAGCCACTTCTTTTTTCCTTGTTTTTCTCCTCAGAATCACGCACAAACAAGGCGAGTGGAGATTCTTCTGTCCTTTAAAGGGATAGGACGATGAATTAACTGCTATTTTGCCTGTTCTAGAACAGGTTAGAGTAAGTAGAAGAGGCGTATCCAGTGAGTAACGTAGAGGCGAAATCGAATCCCCTGCCAGAAGAAAATTTAAAAGAGTTTTGGGAAAGACGATATCGAAAAGAGGTCGGAAAAGCCTTTCACTCCCCACGACCCCGTTTAAAACATTTTGTGGAAAGACTTGCGCTGCAAGGTGGAAAAGCATTGGATATTGGCTGTGGCCGAGGCGAAGATTCTATTTGGCTTGCGCAGCAAGGGTTTGAGGTTGTCGGGGCGGATATTTCTCAATCGGCCTTGGAACAGGCACGCATTTTAGCAGATCAAGCCGGTGCAAAAATTAGTCAAAAAATTCATTTTGTCTGCGCTGATCTGGACCTCGAATTTCCAGAAGATAAATATGATCTCGTCTCTGCCCAGTTTTTTGAATCGCCTGTGCCATTCGCACGTAACCGCATTCTGAAAAAAGCGGCAGAGTTTGTCAGAGACGGGGGGATTTTTCTAACGACAAGCCATGTTTCCCGTCCGCCTTGGTCTTGGCCGATGCGCTTTACGCCCCCTTCTCCTGAAAGTGCTTTTAATTCCTTGGGTCTCGTTTCCGAAGAATGGGAAAAAATCTGTGTTGCGGATTTAAACCGCATTGCAACAGGGCCTTCTGGAGAGAAGGCGATTGTGAGGGATGGGGTTATTTGTCTTCGGCGAAAATTACCCACTGATGAGCTTCATTAAGGGGCACTAAGCGCCCTTTCACCTGCGATGCTCGCCTCATTACCCATTAGGTAAATCGGCTCCGCTTCTCGCTGGAATGACGCTTATTACCGCCTTACTGAAATTTCATCCCGTTTGTTAAGTGCTTTCATAGATCTGAAAGCACTCTAGCACTTGCTGTTTATTTTTTTGGATCTTGGCAAGGGTCTTGCAGACGGCGGTCGCCTTTGAGAAACATATTGGCTGGGAAGTTGGCAGAGCAATAGTTTCCGACTTTCTGGTGGATTTCCTCTGTCCAGTAAAGCCCATCGCTGTAAGGGGTAAAATCGTCCATCGTTTTACCATCTCTGAGCGCATACATGCTGAAAGTGGTTGGAAAGAGTCCATAGACATTTGGAGGCGCATCCCGCTCCCAATGAAGGATATAGGTTGCCTTGCCCTTTGTCCCTTCAACTTGGATCACACGGGTGGCGCTTAAGGCATTTCGGCGGTCTTGAGGGACATCTTTGAGTTCAACAAATTTTTCGTGCAAATCAAAGACAGGAATAATGGTGTTAACCAGAGTTTCCTTGCCGTTAATTTTGGTTTTTTCCAAGCGGGTAAATTGGTATTTAATGGTTGGAACAGCAGGCCAGACGATAAAAGCCCCTTCGCCTAAAATGACACTTGGGTCTTGCAGGGGAAGTTTATGCTTTTTAAGTTCTTTAAAGTTGATCCCGTTTCTAATTCCCACAATTTTTGGACGGGTTGCGCCTGCTAAAAGAAGTTCTGGCGGTTTGCTGACCCCATCATTTCTAAAAATCTGCGGCCAGATGATGTTTTCCTGAATATGGGGGCGGTCATTGGCAAAAGCCATCGGGTTTTGAGCTGCCGCACGTTCCATCTCCCTTGGGGTCATCATGGGCGGCGGCGGGGCTGTTTTGAGTCCGCCAGAGGGGTCTTTGGTCGGTGTCACATCATGGGCATTTGGCTCTTGGATAGGCGTGTTCCCCTGTGCCAAGGCCTCTTGGGAAAGGCAGGTGAGAGCGCAAAAAGATGCTGCAAAAATCCTCATCGATTTTATAAGATTTTTAAGAGAATAACAGGAAGGCAGGCCGTAATACATAAAACGCAATTTCTCTACACTTAAATATCTTTTGGGAGGACATGGCCTCAATTTAACATAAGGATGAAGATTCTTACCATAGATTTCAGGTTTTCACTTTGCTTTAAAGTGATTTTTAAAACGATATTTTAATGGATCCTTGGCAACAGATAAATTTTTCGTCTCTTTTTAAGAAAGGCTTTCCCCCTTATTGCATTGTTTTGTGTGAATATTTACATAGATTGCATGTAGCTAGAATTTTATTGCGCTTGTTCAAAAAATTGGCTTTCTTTTTAATCTAACGGGGTTTTAACAATGGTCCAAGTCTATCGCCACCATGGCACAGATAGAAAAATCGAAGTGTCTTATGGCAAACAGCTTTTACGTTTAAATTTTAAACCAGACGTTGAAGAAGTTGAAAATAAGCCAAGTGAGGTTTTGGGCGCACTCTATGAAGCTAAAGCAGATCATGAGCTTGGTGCAGAACTTCTTCCTGAAGCACAGGGGAAGGGTAAAACAGAAAAAGAAGCTTTGTTGGATTTGGTTGGAAAATTATCCGCAAAAGCCAAAGAGGCTCAAAAAGAAGCGCTCGTGGCAGCTCTTGAGCAGATTAAAGGAAAAATTATTGCAGAAGGGATCGGTTTTTCCCGTGACCGTTATGTGCCCTATTCTGAACGCACGCGCGAGGTCTTTGAAGGCGCTTAGAGAGATTAAGGAGAGGGGAAATTTTTAGGCCTCTCTCTTTGAAAATCATGCTATGGTATTTCATCTTAGGCAAAGGAAAAAGCCTAAGGTGGAAATGATTTACGGTTAAGGAGACGTTACTATGCCGGATAATCTTCATATTGATGAAGAAGATTTCAACCAGATTCAGCGGCATCTTGCTGAAAAAACCTATGATGCGGCAGAAAATACGCTTCTTGCAGTGCGTGCATTGAAGGATGTCGTCAGCAAACAATTCCAAAATGATCTTGCCCAAATCCGTTGGAAAGCCTGGAACGATTATCAAGAGCATCTTGATTCGGTGACAAATCTTCTTTCTAATTCCCCAGATGGTATTCCAGAAAGGGAGCAGGCACGTCTCGCAAAAGATGTCGTTTCTCTTGGCCGTGCCATTGTTCAGCTCCGCCGTGCCTTTGGCCATAAAGCTGTTGAGGAAGAAGTCGGCGAAATTGGTGCGCTTTTAGGCAAAATGTTTGAAATTGCCGATCAGCAAGACCTCTCCAAGCATGACAGACGTAAAGAGTTCAAATTCTTTGCCGAGGAAACAGCGCCAGAGATCCGCAATCTTATGGATAAGCTCGAAGAGAAGATTTCTCCTTTGATGGAGCTTGCAACGATGCTTTCTGAGCCAGCCGATATGTATGTTGCGCCAGGGCAGTATAGTCCGGTGGGGCCGTTGAAGCATTTATTCGGCGATCACTGATCTATTCGCCTCGTTGATGGAGAATATGCACGGTTAAATCTGCGAGGGAAAGTTCATGAACCATCTGTTCACTAAAATTTTCCTTCTCGATTTTCCCGCACCTCTTCCCGCATCACCGAGGCTCATTTGAACGGAGGGGCGCTAAGGCCTATTTGTCTTGCGATACTCGCCTCATTACCCATTCGGTAAGTCGGCTCCGTTTCTCCTTCAAATCGTCCTTATTGCTCCCTTACTGAAGCTCAAGATGTGTGGTTTTCTTCCCGTATCACCGAGGCTCATTTTTATTTTTGGGATTATTAAAAAGAGAGAGAATTTTCTTCTTTTCTAACTAAAGTTTAGCGTTTTTTGTTATTGATTAAAAATTTACCTGCCTCGCTTTTGTGAGGCTTTTTTTGTAGGGATTTTCATTGAAAAATTATTTCAATAGCTGGTGCTATGGGCATCCTTTGCGGGAAGTCGGAGCAGGTATGGTCAGTACTTTTGCTTTAATTCCTGAAGTGATTGCTTTTTCTTATATCTCTGGCGTTTCACCAGCTTCTGCTCTGTTTGCCACATTTGCGATTGCGGTTGTCTTAGCTTTCATCGGTGGACGGCCGGGGATGATTTCAGGGGCAGCTGGTTCTGTTGCGTTGGTTGCTGCGCCGCTAGCGCATCAGCATGGGCTGGATTATTTGGCCTATGCGACTTTATTAGCAGGTTTTTTTCAGCTTTTGTTTGGCTGTTTAGGCGGGGAGCGCCTCATGCGCTTTATTTCTCAAGATAGTGTGACAGGATTTGCCAATGGTTTAGCTATTTTAATTTTCGCAGCGCAAATGCACCATATTTTAAAAGCTTCTATGATGGGGTGGGGATTGATAGGCGCAGGTTTGGCGATTATTTATCTTTTGCCACGCTTTTTTACCTCTGTTCCTTCGCCTTTGGTTTGTATTTTTCTGCTGACTTTGGGGGCAAGCCTATCGGGTCTTGCTGTGCCGACTATTGCCGATTTAGGCGACTTGCCAACGACTTTACCGCATTTTTCTTTTCCGTCTTTACCTTGGGATCTCCAGACGTTAGGGATTATTTTGCCAGCCTCTTTGGCGATGGCAGCGGTTGGCGTCTTGGAATCCTTACTCACACTGGAAATTACAGATGAAAAGACCCATTCGCTTGGCCATCAAGGGCAGGAAGCGAGGGCGCTGGGCGTTGCAAATATGCTTTCTGGACTCGTGGGCGGCATTGGCGGATGCGGTATGATTGGCCAGACGGTTGGGAATTTGCGCTATGGCGGAAAAGGACGTCTGTCGATTTTGGTTTCAGGAGCGTTTTTGCTGTTTCTGATGTTAAGTTTGCATCATTGGGTGGCGCAAGTGCCTGTCGCTGCTTTGGTTGCGATTATGGTGATGGTCTCTATCAGCACGTTTTCATGGGAGAGCCTGCAAAAAATCAAAAAGCCTTTGAGCGCCAGTTTTTGGGTTGTCTTGGTAACCAGTACGGTCGTTGTGTTAACACAAAATCTGGCGCTGGGTGTGCTTGCAGGGGTCGTGCTTTCTAGGGTGTGCCAGAAGGTGGCCTAGAAGGCTGTTTCCTTTTTGGAGGATGCGCACGTTTGCAATCAGGGCTATGGCAATTTTTATGATTGTGAAATGGACGAAAATGTTTTTTCTTTTTTGTCCGTTTCCGCCTTAGAATTGGCGCATTGCGCACAGGACGTAGTCTAGCGACAAACATGCCTGTTAAAACAATTGTTCCCCCAATGACAATGCCGAGCGTGAGCTGGTCGCCTGTGAGAAAAATAGAGGAAATGATGGTTAGAGGCGGTTCGCCATAAAGTAAAATACACGCATTCGCAGCCCCTAATTTTCCAACCAAAGAGGACCAGCAAGCATAGCCCAAAACAGAAGGGAAGATTGCTAAGCCCAACACATTTAAGAATGTTTTTGGAGGGACGTGATAGAGTTCGACAATCCCAGATGGAAGCCAGATACTCAGGCAGAGTGTTCCAAACAGCACAATCCACGCAAGGGAACACATCGGCCCGTAACGCTGAATCAGAGGATGCTGCAAGAGAGTAAAAATAGCCGTAAGAAAACAGCTTAAAAGCAGGACAAGAGGCCCTTGAAGATTACTGGCCGAAACAGCACCGTTAGACATAGCGACAATGGCGACACCGCCAAGCGCCACGCTTGCCCCAATCCAGCCCCATAAAGTGAGATGATCCTTACAAAAGATAATGCCGAGGAAGGCTGCAAAAATAGGTGCTGTGCAGTTAATTAAGCATGAGGCGGAAGGTGTCATGCTGGTTTCGCCAATATTAAGCAAAAGATTATAGAGGGCAAAGCCAAGCAAACCGCAAACCGCAAACCGCCACCAGTCTTTTTTCTGCGGAAGCGTTCCCGCAAAAGGCAATTTTTTAGATTTTAGAAAAAGAAAGGGAATGAGAAAAACCGCCGCTAAAGTATAGCGCAGGCTTGCCAGCTCCCCTGGGTGCATGCCGTCCTTGAGTGCGAGCTGAATGAAAGGAAAGGCTAAAGACCAGGAGCCCAGCAGGATAACAGACTGGATAAGAATGCTGAGTGGATGGGCTTTTGCTTCTGGAGGCGGCGAAAATTCATGATGGGTGGATAGAATTTGCTGCGAAGCTTTGGGGAGGGTAATTTCAGGCAATCAAGGACGTCCCGAGTAAAGGTAAACAGAGGCAAGGAGGCCGAACATAATCGAAATGTTTTTAAGAAAAAACATTTTTATTTTATTTTAGGCCTTTTTTCGGATTTTTGTTACTGCCATGCCACTTAAAGCGATTGCGCCGCCTAAGAGGACAGGGAGTGTCGGAAGATCTCCCTCAAGGAAAATAGAAAGAATGATGGTGATAGGCGGAATGGCGTAAAGGATAATGCCTGCTTTTGCACCCCCAATTTCGCCACAAAAAGCGGCCCAGCACCCATAGCCAATCAGGGTAGGGCAAATGACTAAAAGTCCAAGGCTCACACGGGTTGTGAGGTCGCTATGGGAAAGCTCCATAAGCCCTGTCGGCAGAAAAGGAAGCGAGCAAAGCCCTGCTATGACTGTCATATAGCCAAGCGTCTTCATAGCGCCATAGCGCTGAACAATGGGGCGCTGTAAAACAGTGTAGCTGCCTGAAAAGCAGGAGGCGAGCAGGACGATTAAAGGGCTATACGGGTCTTCAGCGGAAATTGCGCCATGTGAAAAGCAGACAATGGCCACCCCCGCCAAGGCAATGAAAGAGCCGATCCAGCCAAAAGCTGAGAGTTTCTCATTTAAAAAGAGTGCTCCGATAAACGCAGCGATAATCGGGCAGGCTGAAACAATGAGGCTGGCAGCGGAGGCGGAAACATTTTTTTCTCCATAATTGAGAAGAAAAGAATAGAGGGCTGTTCCGAGCAAGGCGCAGACAAGAATACGGGGTAAATCTTTTTTCTCTGGTAAATATCTGCGATGAAAGCAAAAGGGCAGGAAAAACAGCGCTGAAAAGCCGTAGCGCAAGGCAGTTAAGGCAGAGGCGTCAACACCGCCACGCTCCACCATCTGGATAAAGGGGAAGGCACTGGCAAAAGAGACGATGGTAATGAGAGCTTGAAGCGAGAGCTTAAATTTGGAAACAGGCAAAACAGTCGGCGTATCAGTCACAAAACAGACTTCTATAAATTCTGAAAATGGGAGCGCATTCTTCGACGCTTAACAGAAGCCTCAAAAAGACGTAGGGTTTGCAAGATAATTCTTTCTAATCCGAGATGCAAATGACTTCTTCGCAAGCCCTTAAAATTCCCAAAAAAATCCGCCTCACGAAACTTTATGCCGATGGCTATAAAGGGTTGAATTTTTTTGAATGCATTCCTGAAGATCAGAAAAATAGGGGTTTCATTCTCACTTTTGAGAGAGAAATTGATAATTTTCTACAAAAATAACAGGAGATAAAATGGGACATAAAATTAAAATTTTAAGTGGTGGAACAGGGCGTGAGCTTTGTCGTATTGGCGCTCCTTTTCGTCAGCCGGAATGGTCAGCACTCGCCCTTTACGAAGCGCCAGAAAAAGTCAGAGAGGTGCATAAATCTTTTCTTGAGGCTGGCGCTCAGACTTTGACGATAAATAGCTATGCCGTTGTGCCTTTTCACCTTGGCTGGGAGCGCTTTCGAAAGGATGGCTTATTTTTAGCGGACTTAGCTGGAAAGCTTGCACGGAAAGCTGTTGATGAAGCGGGAGGAAAGGTTAAAATTCTAGGATGTCTGCCCCCTCTGGCCTCTTATCAGCCAGAGCATTTTAATGCAAAGCAGGCAGAGGAAATTTATGCCTTGCTGATTGAAGGGCAGGCGCCTTATGCCGATATTTGGATAGGGGAAACATTGAGCAGTTTAAAAGAGGCAGAGGGGGTAGCACGTGCTGTTTCACACGATAAAAAACCGCTTTGGCTTTCTTTCACACTGGCAGATGATGTCGAAACGTTAGGAAAATCTTCTCATAAAAAATCAGTTTTGCGGTCTGGAGAAAGCATTACAGAGGCCGTCAAAAAAGCCATTGCGCTTGGGGCAGAAAATATTCTGTTTAATTGCAGCCATCCTGAAGTTATGTCCCAAGCTTTGAGAGAGGCAAAAGTCTATCTAAGGGGAAGCGCTCTTTCTCTTGGTTTGGGCGTTTGCGCCAATGCCTTTCATGAGGCGAGTGATGAGGGAAATGCGAATGAGGCGCTTAATCAGATACGTTCAGAGATGACACCCGAAAATTACCTTGAATGGGCAAAGGAGTGGACACAGGAGGGGGCAACGCTCCTCGGTGGATGCTGCGGGATTCGTCCAGATCATATTCGTGCCTTAAGTCGATATTTTAGAGATTGAAATGAAATTTTATTCTTTTTTCATGTGCATGATGCTTTACCCGCCTGTCTTTTTACCATTGGAGGCAGTCGGGATTTGGAATGTTTTGGAGGTTATGTTCATTAAAAAAGGATTTTTAAAATGCAGCCTAATCTTAAAAAGCGGCGTAAAGGGATAGAACAGAGTTATCTGGAAACACAGGTGCTGGGCTTAAAGCGGAGGTTAAGTTTAACGCAGCTGATTTTAATGGGGGTAGGCGCCGTTGTCGGAGCCGGAATTTATGTCACGACGGGATCAGCCGCTGCTAATTTTGCAGGGCCTGCGGTTATTATTTCTTTTTTGCTAGCAGGCATTCCATGCCTTTTTGCAGCTTTTTGCTATGGGGAACTTTGCGCCGCCTTTCCTGTTGCTGGGTCAGGATATTCCTATGTTTATCTGATTATGGGAGAGCGTGCGGCGTGATGGACGGCATGGTTTTCACTTTTGCAGTTTGGTATTTCCTGTAATGCGGTGGCGGCTGGTTTTTCAAGTTATGCGAATGCTCTGTTAAAAAGTTTTTGTCTCCCTTTGCCGGATGCTTTGGTACACTCGACGATTGGTCTGGCAGGGGCTTTTGGCACGCAGATAACATTTGCGTGGCGTTTTGACTGTTTGGGATTTTTGTCGGTTGTCATTGTAACATTTTTTCTTTTACGGGGGATTGAGGAAACAGCTCGCATCAATAGCTTGATTGTTGTTTTAAAGGTTGGCCTTTTACTCTTATTTGTTGTGATGGGAGGCTTTTGGGTTCAAAAAGGTAATTTTTTACCATTTTTGCCCTCTTCGCAAGGCGGACTTCATTATGGTGTTTGGGGTGTTTTAGGGGCTGCTTCCCTTTTATTTTTCGCTTATACGGGTTTTGAATCTGTGTCCTCCGCATCAGCGGAGGCAAAAAATCCTGTGAGAGATATGCCGTGGAGTATTGTTGGCTGTTTATTGATTTGTACGCTGCTTTATATCGCTGTTGCTATTGTTTTGGTCGGGATTGTTCCTTATCACAAGCTTGATGTCTCTGATCCATTGGCCTTGGCAACCGCATTGATGCAAAAACCTTGGCTGGGATTCCTGATTATGACAGGAGCGACAATCGGTCTGTTCAGCGGTCTGTTCGGGTATCTTTATGCGCAGTCACGCGTGCTGATGAAAATGTCGCTTGATGGACTTATTCCTGAATTTTTTTCCCGTATTTCTAAAAAATCAAGAGTACCGTGGGGCGGGATATTGATCATCGGTTTTGTCGTTGCGCTGATAACGGCCATTTTTCCTTTTGAAATGACAGGGGATTTTATCTGTGTCGGCATTGCGGCGGAATATATTATGATATGTTTAAATGTGATGATATGCCGTAATACAATGCCAGAATTAAAACGTCCTTTTAAGGTGCCGTTCTTTGCCTTTCATGTGAGAGGGGTTTGGATAGGAATTGTGCCTCTTTTAGGGGTTGTTTGCTGTTCAGTGATGATTATTCCTTTGCTTGCAAATATGATTTCCGCTTTTGCGCACGGGAATCCCATGCCTGTTGTTTTTGCCGTCCTATATGTGCTTTTAGGCGGATCTTTGTATCATTTTTATGGTCGAAAATATTCAAAACTCGGCAGGGCTTTACGGGTAGAAAAGAAGGATATTTACGGAAATGATGCTTGAAGGCATGTTTCAACAACAGCGCCTATTTTAAAAATTTATGCCATCATGTTCCGTTATATAAAGCCATATTCCATGCAATAATTTGATTTCTCTTTTGAGAAGATATTCTTTTAGAGGATTGATTTTAAAGGAAAAGAGGCAATAATGTCGCCATGGGGTGGTTGTTTTGAGGAAGGGTGAGCGTTATGGAAATTTCATGTCCAATGTGCGGTAAAAAATATACGCAGCATGAGCTAGAGCAATATGCTGAAAAAGAAAATGTCACGACGAAATATTGCTGTCCGCATTGTGGCTGGGCATGGGATCCAGCTGGCGAGGAAGATGTCAAAAAGGCTAACCGCAAAGCCTGAAACTGTTTTAAAGAAGGGGGTTTTCTTAAAAAAAAGCCCTCTTTTTTGCCCTATTGCCTCGGACTTTATTCTGACCGATAATATCAAACAGCCTCACAAGATTTTAGAAGTGAAGTAGAGTTCAGAATGAAGATTGAAACAGAAATGACCAATGAGATGGCGGCTTATCAGGCTAACTCCCCAGGATTTTTAAAATCTTGGCTTTGGGTCAATATCCTTTATTTATTTCCGGCCTCGCTGACCGCCCCTTTGTGGGATCTTTTATTTCCAGACCTAGAGCAAAGCCTTCGGGGTTTTCTTCATGACTGGCTCGTCCCGTTTTTTATTGGAAATCTGATTTCGCTTTTGTTTTTGTGCCTTAGACGGGCATGGAAAAAGGCACGCCAGCTGCCGCTGGGCGATTTTGTTCCGCTGACGCCCGCCAAAGCGCTCGTGGCTTATATTTTCCCCTTTGCGCTTTCCATGACCATTGATATTGCCGTTGAGGCTTGGTGGACAGTTCCGCCAGAGGATCGGGGCGATTATGCGATGGGTTCTTGGGAAACATTTTGCTTTACCTATGGGATGGAGCTGCTTGTTTTCTGGGGATTGGCCATTTTATTGACAGTTTTGACGGATAGTATTTCACGGCTTTTCAGGCTGGCACGTCAAACACTTTCAGAGACAAAGGAAAAACGCCAAGCCATTAGGGCAGATCAAAGTTTTGAAAAGCCTTTGATGGGGCGTGTATTTACCCAAGTGTTTGGTGCGCTTCGCTATTGGGTGAAGGCAAATATTTGCTACATCATTCCTGGGGCATTGATTTGGCCTTTATGGGGCTTTTTCATGGGGAATGGTGACTTTATGGCTTGCCTGACATTGTGGGGGATTGGGGTTGTCTTTGGCAATGTTGCGGCCTTGGTCATGATTGCCCTTTTAGGCATTGTCTATCTCTCTTTTCGGGCGCTTGTTCGAGGCTTTGCCTATTCTGTGGTATCAAAAGATGAAGCCACTCCTTTGCAGATGGAAGTGCGTGAATGGTTTGTCCATAATTTCCTCTTTCTGTTTCCTTCTGCCTTATTGATTTTTTTGCAGGGGACGGGGATTTTCTCTTTGCAGTCCACGATTGGCGATTGGGATTGGGGAGCGCCTCTGGGCAGAACCTTCTTTATCAGTCTTGTTTTTTGGGGTGTGTCCCAAGTCGTTTCCTACTTTTCTAAGCGGATTTGGGAAGATTTCTTTGAACCAGAAGTTCGTTGAAACGCATTTCTTAGAAGCGGTTAGCAGAAGGTAGGAATGGCACAGGCTGAGGCAGAAAAATGGCATTTTGCGAGAGATTGGGGGCGGGTGAATGGCCTTTATCTCCTGCCTGCTTCTGGCATTTTGCCTGTTTGGGCGTTTTTTCAGCCTTCTTCGGGGGCTTTTTCTTTTAGTGAAATTTGGATTTCCCTGCTTTTTTACACCAATCTGTTTTGCCTCATGCTTATTGGGGGAAGGCGCTGGCTTTTTCGGAAAAAAGGCAAAACATTGGCCTTTACCGTGCCGCTTTCTTTCAAAGCTGGAAATCTTTTTTATCTTTTGCCCTTTAGCGTTTTAACCAGTTTGGTTCTGGTTGCCACGCAAGGGGAACAGCTTCTCAAAATTCCTCAAAATCCAGGGATTTTAGTGAGTTCGCCTTTCCTGTTTCTCTGCTTCTTTTTTGGCTTTCCGCTTTTATGGGGCTTTGCCGTTTTTTTTTCATGGATGGCTTGCTGGATTTGGCGGATTGGTCGGCATTTTCGATGGAAATTTGAGCAGGAAAAAAAGCGAAATCAACAGAAAAGAGATTTTGAACCGCCTGTTCTCGCAAGCTGGGTTGCGGTTAATCTCTTTTATTTGCTTCCAGCTTCGCTGGCGCTGCCTTTTTTAATTTTCTCCTATTCAGAAGACCCTGACGCTTTTTTTGTGCTTCTCATGGGCTGGTTTTTGCTTTTGCTGCTGGGCAATCTGGTGGGCGGATTATGTGCCTATCTGCGTCAGTTTTTTCTTAGAAAGCAGGGGCTTGAGGGTTTTTGTAAAATTGTTCTTTCCGCAGTGCAGGCGAATGTTCTCTATATTCTGCCGCTGGTTTTGGCAGGAAGTCTTGAGGCTACGCTGACAGGGCCTGGCCGAAAATTGATCAAGATGGATTTGGATACGCTTTTTTGGGAAAGTCCGTGGTATCTCTGTTTCTTTCTTTTCGATATGCTCGGCTTTTGGCTGTTAGCAAGCTTCTTTTCATGGTGTGCCCGGGCGTTAGCGACTGTTTTTTGGCAACCTGATCCCCGTCCTTCCGCACTGAAAGGCAAAAGAAAGAAAAAACAGCAAGAAATGCCAGATTTTCTGATTCATCTGCCGAAAAGCCTGACAGGAAATCTCTTAGAAGAAATTGAAGAAGAACCCTCCCAAACGCTTTTGGAAGAGGTGCAGTTAAAGCAGGCAAACCGTCCAGCCGCAGGCCCTTTATTTCTGTATCATTATCTTTGGCCTGAACGTTTAAAAGCGTCTTTTTCAATCTTCTTAAAAGAGGTGTTTTTTTATGTTTTTCCTTTGGGATTGGCGTGGGGGATTGGCACTGTTTTCCTGTTAGGTGTTGGGAGTTGGCATGATCTTATAGAGCTTGCTTTATGGGCAGCAGGAATGGGATTTTTACTCGGGCTGATGGTAAAAATCTATTTTTTCCTTTGGCGTACTTTTGAATCGGGATTGAAATTTCTGCTGACAGGAAAGACAACGCTTAAAGCTAAGGGTGTTTTTCGTTCTTTTTTGAATAATGTCGTTTGCTATCTTTTGCCAATTCCGTGTTTGATTGGATTTTTGGCCACGATTGAGGGGGTTTTCTCAGAGAGAGCTATTGCCGTGCGTTCGGCGCTTTTTGGCGCAGGAGCGGTTATTCTTTTGGACATTTTGGCCTCTTTGCTTTTACAGTTGGCCTTTGTGATTATCCGTGCTTTATTTCTTTTTTTCTTTGGCAGTAAAATAGCGCATTTGGCAGAACGCCAGCGTGAACGTAAAGCCGAAAAACAAGCGCTTAAACAGACACATTCCAAATGGCATGTTCAAAAATTCCATTCTGTCAAAAAGTCAAAATCAGCTTTGCCGCCTGTTATAAAAAAGCCTGTTCTTAAAAAGCAGGGGCGTAAACGCCGAAAAATTACAAAAATTTTGACCTATGACGGGCGGATTATTGATTTGAAGTCCCTTCAAAAAACAAGAAGGAAAAGACGATGACCCTTTTGACGAAAGAATCAAAATTCTCGACTTTTTGCGCCCTTGTTGCGAAATATTTCTGGGTTAATTTATTTTATATTTTGCCTGCAAGTTTCGTTTTTTCTATTCCGAATTTTTTTGGTACGATGCACCGCTTTCTGATTGATTGCATTTTGCCGTTCTGTTTTGGAAATCTTTTTTCATTATGCTGGGAATTTCTGCGGAGACGGCGGCGCAAACGTTTGACAGGCGAGTTAAATTTTTGTGTGTCAAAATCAGGTTTTGCGAACAATCTTTATTATATTTTTCCTGTTTGCCTGATGAATGCCTCAATTGCTTTGTTTGAAATTTGCCTCTTGAGTGGTGAAGAATGGCGGGAAGGGCATTTTGGCGAAAATATCCTTTATTTATTTTGGCTGTTCTTTTTATTTTTAGGGGTGAATTGTGGCTTAGGGAGCTTTTGCTCTTGGCTGGTGCGTTGTGGCGCAAGTGATGTTTGGCGTCTCATCAAACACCGAAAAAGACAGCCTTGTCACGAGAGTTCTTTACGAGAGGGAGAAACCATGTTTGGCGGTTTCCCATTGGTTTCTTTCCGCCAAAGACTTTTTAAAATTTCGCATCCTAAGAAATTTTTTGGCAGGCTCTATTGGCATTTTCTGCTTTTGAATGTGATGCTGTTTCTGCCTGCTGCGATTGGGATGGGATTGTGTTGGCTGGAGGAAGCGCCAGATTTAGTTTGGTCACGCTATTTCGTGCCAATCGTGCTGATTTTATTGCTCTATATCAATTTTTTAGCGGTTATCGGCGGTTTTTTCTGGTTTTTGGTACGCTCTGTATGGGAGGAGAATGCGCCTAATGCTTTCCGTAAGACACTCTCTCAAGGCTGGAGCGCCTTTCTTTACGCTTTGCTCAGAGCAAATCTCATTGGGGTTTTGCCCTTTCTGTGCCTTGCAAAACTTGGCCAGCATTTACCAGAGAGTCTGGCATTTTTAGATCCCTTTCGGCAGAGTATCCGCATCTTGCCCCCTAAACTCTGGCTTGATTTCTTAGGGGCAAATTTTGTCCTGATTCCTGTGATTTTTGGAGAGATTGCGTGCCATTTTTTAAAAAAACGCTTTTGCAAGGAGGCGGCGGCGGAAGGGCAGATTAAACAAATTTTGTGGGAGCAAAAAGAGTAGAAGCGGCTGTCCTAAAAAGGGGGAGAAGAACAGCCACGGCAAGCTTTGCTTCATTTTGATTTTAGAAGCAAGCCTTCTTTTTTTTAAAGACGCCAAAAAAAGGAATATATTTTTTTTGTGTAGAAAGATACACATTTAGCAGAGCAAAAATAGAAGGGTAAAAACGCCTTCCGTTAAGATTTTCGTGACGTTGGTTTTTCTTTTTCCAAAGGCAAAGAAAGACGCACATTGGCTTTTTTTACTCTTCTTCAGAAATATTTTTGGCTTTAACCGTTTCTGCCTTGCGCACGACAGGAATCATAGGATCGTTAATTTGAGGCTGGGCTTTATCTTTTGCAGGATTGGACTCCGAAGGGGGCGCAGCAGGCGCAGGCGGAGCTTTGGCCTCTTCTGAGGCTGAATGCGGATTCATAGGCTGTGCCTCCTGCAATCCTTTTGCTTTGAGTTTCTCTTGGCGTTTTGCCTCTTTTTGGGCATTTTTTTGTGTCAGCTTGGCTTCAAGAACGGCCTGCTTTTGGTTTTGACGTTCCTGTTTCGCCTTTGCTTTTTGCTCTTTTGCCGCCTGTTTTTGTTCATAGGCTTGGCGCTTGGCTTCTGGCCATGCTGCCATTTTCTGCTCACGCTTTAGTTTTTCTTTGGCCTTATCTTCTTCTGTGACTTGCGCCCAAGCGGTTTTTTCCAGTTCCAGCACAGAATAGCTTGAACTTTCTTTGGCGTCAGGGGTCGCAAGGGACGGCAAGAGGTCTTGATCTTGCGGCATTTCCGCAAGAGCTCTTTGATCGGCCAGTTTAAGGTTGCTTTGGATCCGCATCATTTGCTCAAGCGCTTTGGTGAATTTTTCACTTACGCCATTTTCCAGAACGATTTTTGCCGCCTGATTACGTTTTAGGCTGAAATTCGGGGAAGATGTTTGATGGCTTTTCGCCAGAAGGAGGCGGTTGAGATTATCGGCAATCGCATTTTCAGCCAAGCTTTCAGAGGCCAGTGCCCTCTGGGCATTCACGGCTGACTGGTTGCGTTCCGCCTCTAATTTTAGCTGTTTTAAACGGCGCAGATAGCGGACTTTTCTGCCGTTGAAATCTGGCGCGATACGGGAATTATGCCATTTGAGACCGCAGGCGCTGTAATCGACAACCCAAATTGGAATCATGGAGGGGATTGAGATAATGCCTGTGATGGGATCACAGCCCTCATCTCGGAAAAGGGCATTGTCAAAGCTTTCTAAGCCGCAATCGGTTGGCCCCTCGTTGGGAACAACAGCACAGGCTGAAAGGGTTGCAAGGCAGGTCGCAGCAAGTGAAAATTGTTTAAGTGAAAAACAATTTAGGTTTTTGAGAGATTTTAAGCGGGAAATAAAATTCTTTTTATAATCTGCGGCCTTACGCATTTTCTTAGAAGTCCTGCCAAAGAGGGAGTTTTAAAGGGAATGATGAGGAGGTATGAAGGAACGAATGACTATGACACCATTCGAGTTGAGACTCAAGCAGTCGGCTGGCTTAGAAAGGGATCATTTGGCGCTTTGCTAAAATAGGGATATAATTTTATCCCATATTGGAATTTTCTTTTTAAGGTCTATGTTACAGGGAGGGAGGCAATCGTGTCCTTAGAGGTACACGAGGGATGCTTGCCCCTTTAACAGCTGTATGATGGTGAAAAATTTGTCAGAAAAACAAGGTATTCCTGAGGAAAACGTTCAAGAGATACCTGCGAAAGAAGCCCCTTTTTTAAAACGTTTTTATCAGCATGCGAAAGCAGAAATTAGAGCTGATTTTAAGCGCTCTAATATTGTTGGTGTCCCTTATTTTATTACTAGAGGCGTTGAGGTTAATTATTTTTTTATTGTGCCTTCAGTCAGCACGTTGGCTTTTTTGATGCTGATTTTTGTGCCCCTTCATCGCTATCCTGTCGAGCTGATTTCTAAAACCTCGCTCATTTTGGTCCTTTTGTCGAACGTGTTTTCGTTGATAGCGGTTGCGATCTGGCGTTGGGCTATTGACCGTCATTATAAGGAAATTATTGAGGCGCGCCGGAAAGCTGCAACAGGAAAAGCTGCTCAAAAAAGTTTTTTAAACAACGCTGCACGTTTCGCCTCTCCGTTTTTAACGCCAGATAATGCGCATCCCGCCCGTCATCTTTTGGGCTTGTGGGCACGTGATAATGTCGTTTATATCCTGCCTTCGGTTGCGGTGGTGGCCTTATTCCCTGCGGATGTGGTGATGCTTGATCCTGTGATGGAAGTTGGAATTTCAAGTATTTTCACCTATCTTATTCTTTTTTGGGTCATGGGGAATTTATTATCTTTTCTTGCTTTTGGCTTGTTTTTTGCAGCTCGATGGGGCGCTAAAATGATTTTGAGAGTGACGCATTTCCTTACGGGGGCAAACTATCTAGAGCGCCATTAAATTGTCTAATTGTCAGGACGAAAATGAAAAAATCAGAGGAACATAAAGCGCTCGGAAATGACGGAGCGTCATCGGAGAAGGGGTTGACACATTTTTTAGAAGGCACACCAGAAACCCTGCCTGAAAAAAAATCTTTTGCCGTAAAAACGCAAAACCGTTTTCAAAAAATGTCGGCTTATTTTCATTCTCCTGATTTTTTTGTTTGGATACGGAATTGGCTTCAGGCCAACCTGTTTTATCTCCTGCCAGCCTCTTTTTCAGGGCCGCTTTTGACGTACCTCATGTTGCCGCCTACCCGTCCAGACCGTTTGCAATTGCTTGAATATGGCACATTGCAAACGCTTTTTCATGCTAATCTTATTTCGCTCGCTCTCTATTTGCTTTGGTATGGGTTTGAGCGTTTTCTGGGGACAGAAAAAATTGAAGTTAAAGCGCACCCTTTCCGCCGTCTTTTTTGGAGCTGGGTTGGGGCAAGTTTCCTTTATGTTTTGCCTATTCTTCTTTATTCAACCTTGCGGAATTTCTGGTATTTCCTTGATGGGTTGCAGCGTGCAGAGGTCGTGACCAGTTTTGTGGCTGTTTTTTGGAGTGTCGCAACGGTTCTTTCTCTTCTCATTATGGGGATTACCCTCTTGGTTCAGTGGGTTTTTCGGAATTTGGCACGTCGCCCCGAAGCGGAGGAAGAGACTGAATTTGAAATCAGCGCTTTTGAAAAAGGTTTAGAAAATAAGGCTGAAGCGCAAAAGCAGATTCTTCAGGACGCTACGCAAGAGCGTGCGGAAAAACAAATAGTGCAAGAGACGTATGTGGCAGGGAATGAACCACATGACAAAGTCTAAAGCACCTGCGGATACTTCAAAACGTAAAAAAGAAGGGCGTTCTGAGAAAGCGACGCCACGCACAAGAAAGCCCCGCAAGCCCAAGGCATCTGTTGCAAAAGAAGGTTTGGAGGTAAAGAAAGAAAATATCCTTTCTCATTTACGGCCATCTGCCTCTTTGCCTGTGGAAAAAAAAGTAAAGGAAGTGGCCAAAAAGGAGGATTCTTTTGCGGAATTAGGCAGTTTTGAAGGCTATTGCCTGCGCCATTGGGGAAAAGTAAATCTGTATTTCCTTGTCCCTGCGAGCATGGGAGCGCCTCTTTTGGGGCTTTGGTTAAGGCCTGATGGCATGACACCGAATTTTGCGGTTTTAATCTTTTTAGCCGTTTTAGTGTTGGCAAATCTGATTTCTTTTATGCTGATTTTATTGGTTTGGGCGTTAAAAGGCGCAAAATAAGCTTTTGACTTGATGCGTGCGACTTCTTCTTGAGAGGGCATAGAGGCGGGGAAGTTCTTTCCCCCGTCGCAAAAATAAGCAAAAAAGCTTATACTTCTTCTATCAAAAATCATTTTTTAGACTGTTAAGAAGATGTCCTTTCGTCCTATTCCAAAACTTAAAATTTTTTATTCAAACAATCCTTATCAAATTTGGCTTGCGGATCTTAGAGCTGAAATTCGACGGCAAGTTGAGGCAGGTGCGCCTGCTTCGTCTTTTTTGCCGGTTGATCAGATGGTTAAGCGCCAAATTTTAGCCTCTTATGATGCGGAGGAATGTTCGTTTTGCCGTCCTGCATTATTTTCCGATATTGATTTGGATGATTTTACAGGGCTGGATTTTTTAAGAACACGTTTGAAATGGCTTCAGAAGGAAGCTCTTCGGGCGCAGGGGCATGTCCGCTCAACAAGCCCTCTGAGAGAGGCTTTTGAAGCTTTGGAATTATGGGCGCAAGAATGCCAGGAAGAAGTCCTAGAGGCAGCAGAAATTGCATTGCGTGCGGAGATAGAAGATTTTTAAGCCCTTGTTGCAAAAAGGTTTCAAACCTTGTTTGATTCTCTAAAAAGAAACTTTCTGCCTGTTTTTTCGATCTAAAGAGACTATTTATGAAGAATTGGGCATTTAAAAATTAGATTACCTTTATTGACCAAAAATTAAATTGAAATGAATTATGAGTGTGTTAGAGGCCAGTTTTATGCCAAAAGGAGTAGAGGCGCTTAGAAAAAAACGGCGTGGGCTTGTCTGGGAAAGTTTTTCCCGGGAAGAGATTCATAGCCGTTTAGGAAATGCGCTTTTAAAATTTTTTGATAAGATACATTTTTTACACAAAATCGCTCTGGATAAAGTGATTTGGACCTTGGTTTTCTGTTTGATCTGTCTTGGTTTAGGCGGAGCAGTTCTTTTTTTCTTTGTTGGCGGCCATATGCCAGAGGTATCTTTGTTTACGATGCGTGTGGATACGGTTGGATAGAGAGGCGTTCTTCTAAGAAGTGACGGGCAGCGGGGTGAATAGATGCATCACGAACTTGAAATTTATTTTGAACTCTCTCTGCTCTTGATTTTCGTGGCATGTTTTGTCTCGACGCTTAAAGAATTCCACCCAATGTCTGCTTTTTATTCGCTTTGTTTATTCTTAGGGGTGCTTTGGTGGCCTTTGCACGCTTTCACCCACTAAAGAGGATTTTTTAAGCAGCAAAGGCCTTTTGAAGACGGCAGAGGCTTAGGCTTTTTCAATCAACTCTATTTTATAACCGTCAGGGTCTTCGACAAAAGCGATTATTGTTGTTCCGAATTTTACAGGGCCTGGCTCTCTGGTGACTTTCCCGCCAAACTGCGCACCATGTTGTTTAACCTGATTGGCAGCGGCTGCAATGTTTGGCACTTTAATGGCAAAATGGCCAAAGCCGTCTCCAATAATATACGGTTCTTTGCGATCCCAGTTGAAGGTGAGTTCAATTTCAACATGGGTAGGATCGTCTTTTAAACACAGAAAAGCGAGCGTATAGCGACCTTCCTTCACCTCTGTGCGGCGGACTTCTTCAAAGCCCAGCAATTTATAAAAAGCGATAGATCGGTCGAGATCAAGGACTCGAACCATTGTGTGCAGATAGCGTAGAGAACTTGTAGCGGAAACCATAAGCAACTCCTTTATAAGGTGAAGTTATTTGATGAAAATAGGATAAGCTAAAATCAGGCTGAGAAGAATCAGACTGCCAAAAAAGATCCAGTTAAAATACCCCCAGTCACCATGCCAAAAATGTTGCCAAAGCGTATGTTTGTGCGGCGGTGGGGTCGTACGGGGTGGCCTTTTCTGATCAGAAACGAGTTCTGTTTTTTTTCTCAAAGGCATTGTGTTCCTTCCTAACATCTGGAGCGCCAAACAGCGGTGATATTAGACCTGATATTTTTTTCTGACGAGACAAAAAAGAGATAAAATCATTTTTTCTTTTTCGGTTCAGAAAGTTTTTTCTGGACGATGGGTTCACTATATGTTGGCGGACGGCCATCAAAGGGAAGTTTGTTTTTGGCATGCGCTTTTTGTGTTGTTGTCAGCGCTCCGCCTGTTTCTGCCTTCGTCTGCACTGTTGTTTGTGCATCAAGGAAGGTTTGTGCGGATTCAAGCTCATTCACCAGATTTTTAGAGGCTTTGCGGACTTTCTTGTCTTTTGACTGCGAGGCCTGACTCTTCATAAAGCTTTCAGCTTGTGAAAGCGTTATTGCAGCATTTTCAGAACGCTCATTTTGTGTCGCCTGCGAGCCTTTGAGCGCTTCAACGGCCTCAACAGTAGACTGTTTTTTTAGTGTTGTTCTGGCGGTGTCAATTTGGTGCGAGCTGAGTCTGGCTGGCACATTTTTCTTTTTAGAACTTCCTTTTTTGGCATGAGCTTTGCTATTTGCATTGAGATAGGATTGCGCCTGCCCCATTTCATTATCGACATTGGCTGCCTGTTTGCGGAGCGTGTTTGATTTGATTTCATCTTGGCTAAAGGGCAGCGGTGTCTCTTTTTTAGAGGCTTTATAGGCGGCAATTTGCGCTTTTTTATCGGCCGCTTTTTTTGCTTTAATGCTGGCTTTCTGGGCGTTGGCTTTTTTACGGGCACGTTCTTTGCGGGCCTGTTGCGCCTGTTTCGCTGCGGCAATCTGCTCAAGTCGCTTGGCCTCTCGTTCATCGGCCAGTCTTTTAGCTTCAGCACTTTCCCCGATTTCAATTTGACGTTCACGTTCCTGCTCTTCTAGGCGCTCTTTTTCCTGAAGGGCATTGGCACGTTTCTGATCAATTTCTGCCTGTTCTTCTTCTGTTGGCGGTGGCGGTGCGCCAGGGGCTTTAGGTTGTTCGCTAAATTCATTTGGTGTGTTTGGATCGTTTGGATCGTCACTTTCTTCTGCGCCAGCTTGCTTGTTCTCAGAAGATTGCGGCCATGGGTCTTCCTCGGCTTTTGGCGAGAAAGGATCTTTATACGGGTCTTGATTTTGTTTGACCTTGGCTATTTCCTGACGATCGCCCTCGGTATCGGGGGCTTCTGCATCTTGATTGTCCTCAAGGCCGTTTTTCTCGTCTTCGGCCGCAGAACGTAAATCTGCAAAATGATTTTTAAAGGCGCATTCTCTGAAATTATTGATGGCCTCTTTTGCGCCTTCAAGGGGAAGGGATTCTGGATCTTTAGAAGCAAAGCGCAAGGTTGCGCTTTCCCCTTGTTCAAAAGCGGCTAAGAGGGGTAAGAGGCGCTCAATCGTAATGGCAGCGCCCATGCGCTCTTTATTTTGGGCGAGCATAAAAAACGTGTCTTGGAAGTCTGCAGTAAGGCGTCCACGGAAAGGCGGAGAGGTTACTTTGCCTTCTTCATCGTCTTTATTGGCGCTGATCTGCTCTTGTGTGAAATGATTATGGACTTGGATCGTAACCGCACCACCGCTTGTGTCTGGTAAGTTCCAATTTGCATTTTCACTGGTAATTTCAAGTCCTTCTTTAGAAGCCCAAAGGCCGATTTGACCATAATTTCCAGAAAGGCGGCACAGAACCGGTGTCTTTTCATCTTCTTCATCTAAGCGCAGGCTCGAAACCCAACTGAGAGAGACGTGATTTTCGTCTTCAGAAACATTGGCCATTGATTGGGAAAAAGCAGGTTTAGAAGGTAAAGCAAGAAAGCTGAAAAAGAGAGGGGCAGCTAAAACAGAAAAGGCAGATAAGCGCAAACGGCGAAAGGCCATTCGTTTAAAAAAAGAAGAATGTTTCCTTGAGGGGGAGAGGAAGTCTCCATCATTCATAAGATAAACTCGTTTTCTGCACAGCCGTGTTTATAAAGAAAAAGCGTAAAGAGCGGATTGCCAAAATAATATTTCTCTGTTTAGCCTTAAATGGGTCGGGGAAGATAGCAAAAAGATAAGGTTTTGGATGAAAGAAAAATTCTTTTTTCATTTAAAGCTAATCAGATTTATTTTTATAGATTTTCATCTTTTTTACAACAAAACGCTCTGATTAGGGATATAATCCTGAGTAAGAAGGAAAAACTGAAGGAAAGAGAACGTTAAGATGCCTCAAACAGCGTCAGAAATGGAAAAGGTTCTTTGTCACGCTCCGCCTGTTCGTCTTACGCAAGAATGCGTTTTCAGCGGTAAGATTGCCGTGCCGCTTTCGAGAATTGAATCGGTTAATGTCCGCCGGCGGACAGCGCTGAATTTTGGATGGGGGGCTTTTTGGGCATTTTGTTTTTTTCTTTATGGTTTCATTGAAAATGGGTCTGCTATTTCGCAGATGGAAAATCCTTGGAATTTTTCCTTTATTCTTCTAAGCCATCCTTTGGCGTGGACTTTCATGATCGTCGGATTGATTGCGTTTTTTCCGGCTCTTTGGTTTACTATTTTTCCGCCCTTTGGGTTGTATCTTGAAGTTGCAGAGGCTGGCATTGAGAAAGAAATTTTAATAAAAACGGCTTTAAAGTCGGAAGAGCTTGAAAAAATTGAAGCTTCAATTGAACAAGCCATGGCCTGGGCGGAAGCCCCAATAAAAACAGTCTGAAAGTTTTTTATGCGTGCGTCTTATTTACTTTCCTCCTTGATTGGGGGCGTGTCTCTGTTTTCTGTTCTTGCCCCTTCAGAGCTGTTGGCGATGGATGAGGCAGAGGAATCGATGCTGATTGATTCTGCTAAAAATGATAAAGAGGGAGAGCAGGATGCTTATCAGCAACGCTTTAACCAAGCAGAAGAGGCACGGGTTGCTGAGATAGAAAAACAGCGTAAGGCGCAAAAGGCGCAGGAAAAAAAGAGGGGTTCCTCCAAGCAGTCTCCGGATGTGGAGGCTTATCTTGCCTCGCATCAGGGGGCAAAGACCGCTTTGACACCGCCACCGCCTGTGGAGGGGCTGAGAGGGCCTGAAGCCCCGATGCCCATCCTTTCTGCCGAAGATGCTGAAAAAGCCAGCCAGTTACAACTCAAGGCGCAGCTCATGGCACAGCAGGCAAAACGTCGTGCGGAGAAAGCAAATGCGCAGAATTCTGCGAAAAAGGGGAATGATAACAGTACAGGCTTTCTATTAGGATTAGAGCCGCATCAGAATTTTTCCTCTGCTGCTTCTTATGCCCCCAAAAGCACAGACGAAAATCTTACTCCCGCTCCTGGAAAATGGGAAAGCCATTTACCAGGCTTAACAGTGGATGAATTGCTCGGCGAGACACAGGGAAGTTTAATTGATGCGCTTGAGCTTTGTCCGCCTTCTGCTAAGGCAGACAGACGTTTTGATGTTTGTTTGAAAGGCCATCCTGCGCCAGCATGGTGGCAGGCTGATTTAACCCGTTCTGCCCCGAAACTCCTTGTAGAGAAATGGAAGGCGCTGAAGACGATTAAAGCGCCGAAAGAGGAAGACCCTTTAATTGTCTATGCCGATTGGCTGGCAAATATGATTCCAGATGAGTTTAAGCGCCGAAACCATCCTGAATTTATTGCGGATCTGCGTAAGCCTGATCCTGCTGCAAAGGCTGTGAAAGAGGAGGCGAAAGAAATGCCGCCGCAAGTCGCAGGGCCAGCGCCTTTGAACTTAGCAGAGGCAAAAGCGGCTTTTGAAGGCGGTTTGCAAAAACCGCAAGCTATTCCTTCCCTAAATGAGGAAAAACAGCAGGCGCATCAAAAAATGGAAAATCTCGCACAAGAAAAGACAGAATCTTATGTCGGTGATGATGGGGAGCAATATCTTTATCCGATGGCAGATGCGCATGGAAACCATAAGCCCGTTAAAGAATTGGGACAGCCTAAGAAGGGGGCTGCTTTACCAGCACCTTCTGTCGGAGGTGTCGAGGCCTATCGGGATGAGGAATAATTTTTGAAAGAGTGCGCTAAATAAGCGCCACTTTTGTAGGAATCCTCTTTCGTTATTTTGCAAAAGCTTGACTTCTCTTTTTTTTAGAAGCACCGTTAATTTCTAAGATAGTGACAGCTTAGACTATTCTCTGGTCTTTTTGGATTTGGGGAGCTGTTTGGGCCTGTTCTCTACTTAGTGCAAAAGCGTCCAAACAGAATTAGAATAAGGTCAAAAAATTATGGCTGACTCTCCTATCACAATGCCAATCAAACTTATGCCAGATGGCAGCACTGGGATTCATACAGGCGACCAGCCTATTGGGATTGAAATCACCCATGTTCGTGAATTGGTTGATCAGGTTGTTAATCAGGTCACAAAGCAATTAGATCAGGAAATTTCAACACGGGTTGCGAATGTCTCTCCAGATGTGCATCATTTGGCGGCACAGCTTCATACAGATTGCCTGATTCTAACTGTGGCAGGAATTTTCCTTTTCCTTCTTTTGGTTGTGATTGCTGTTGCGCTCATCGTTTGCGCAGCTTCCTTACATAAAATCGCAAAGCAAGGTGAGGGCGAATATCAAATTGATGCAGAAGAAATTTCTGAAAAAGTCTAAGCAAAACGTTTTAAATTAAAAAAAGAAGCCTTCCTGAAACATATCAGGAAGGCTTCTTTTTGAATGCGTCTAACCTTTTTAGGCTTTTCTAAGGCAAGAATGTTTTAAGAAAAGATCCAAGAGAGCAGTTTCCCATTCGCTTGCCGCAGAATATCTCCTTTGGCTTCTTTATGAAGTTGCGAAAAGGCGAGAATAAAGTCCCCGTAAGAAAGGTCATTGTCTTTTAGAAAAGACACAAAACTTGCTTCGTCCGTCACGTTTTCAGGATCGGAAAGGAAAAAGAGTTCGTTACTCTCGACTGTTTTTAACGTAAATAACTCCCACGGATTAAGTGCATCTCGATTGACTTCGATGAGGCCACCTGGAAGAGAGGTCATATAGACCTTTGAAAGCGGAGATTGGAAAGCGGTTTGATTGCCTTCTTTGATGAGATTGAACGAGATGCTTTCGGAGATTCTTTCATCTTCTAAAAAATGGATTTTTTTCAGAGAAAAGAGTTCTTTGAAACATGCAAAGAAATAGGCTTTTTGAGGATTTTGAGCGTAAGTGACGCAGAGAATTGTCTCATTTTGAGGGGAGACATTCTGTGAGGCAATGACATTTTCTTCTTTGAGAGTGAAAAAACGCTGGTCATGGCTGATAGGCTGATAGAGGGTTGCCCGTTCTGTCTCAGGCTTTTCCTCTACCAGTGTGACTTGATGCGTTTCTTGAAGGAATTTTTTACAGCATTCTTTTTGAATGAAATGCACAATCTCTTCAGATTGAATCTGGCGTTTTTTTGAAAATAGCAGTCCCGTTCTATTTTGATAGGCAGTGTGCCACTTGTCCTCCCCCACAGAAGCAGAGAAGGGGAAAGGTGCAACACAGACTTCGTTTAAAAGAGGCGGATGCGAGAGGCCATTTTCAAAAGAAATTTCCTGCCCCAGCGTATTGGCATATTTTTCTTCTTTTAAATGGAAAGGATTCAAAGAATCCTGCATTTCGAGGAAATCTTTTGGCCGAATAAAAAAGCTCCTAGCCTCTTCTGCCGTTTTAGCATGGCGTTTGCTGACAACAAGACCATTAAAGGCAGAAAAGTCTTTGAGAAAAGCGTTTATATTTGGCGCTTTTTCAAGAGAGATGGCTTCGTTGATGTCTAGAAAAGAAAGCCAATCGTAATGATCGGCTGCCGTTTTGGCGACTTCTCCATAAGCATAGCGTTTTTGAAGATTTTCAGGCGAAAGCGTTGAATCAGCATGACGGCATTCCACAGGATAGAATTTTGAAAAACTTTCGCAGATCTCATAAGTGCCATCGGTTGAGTCATCATAAATGATAATTTTGTTAAACCCGATAGATAAATGCCAAGCAATCCATGCCGCAATTTTTGAGGCCTCATTTTTGACAAAAAGGACGGCGGCTGATTTTAGGGTCTCTTCTTTGAGGGCTTCATAATGCGCATTATAGGTTTCTCTAACGAAGAAACCGCATCGTTGATACACAATGCGTGTAAAATGGTCATAGTCTGTGATCTCATTTTGATTGAGGACAAAGCGCCCGAAATCAATGCAGGTGACGTTAGAATATTTACGGGCGACTTCAATTTGGCACATCGAGAGCAGGCGTGCTCTGTCCAGAAATCCCCATTCAGGATGATGGTCTGGCACCTCTAAAGCAGGAAGCAGAAAGAGGACTTTGTTACTTGGATCTATGGTTTCGAGAATATGTTCAAGATTTTCTTTGAATTTTGTCCCTGTAATATCTCCTTGAGGTTCAAGATTGGCTTTTGCAAATCTGAACGTTTCGATGGTTTCCTCATGACCGATATTTTGAAGATAAGCCTCTTCAAAAATATCTTGGAAATCGCTATGCCCTGTTTGTATGTAAGCGTACGGGGTAAAAGCATCCATGCCACTGAGCTTGTAGGTTTTAAAAGAAATATCGGCCCAAAAAGCAAAAACAATCAGGGCGTTTTCGACATTTTTAAAAGAGAGCGCAAAATCTTCTGCTTTATAGCCTGTTTTTAGCAGAGTTTCCTGCGCTTTGGTATTTTGTTCTGCGGCAATTCTGACGATATGGGAATGGTCTCTTCGGACAATAAAATTATCTCGAACCGTATTGATAAACATGTCAAAAGAGGGGGTGACATTATTGACATAATGCTGGATTGAATCGATGCTACAGCCACCAATCATCATTAGGGCAGGCTTTGAAGACATCTCTTTTGTTTCTTTAGAAATGTTTTCTAGGCTATTTGGATCATACCAATGAATCCAATCAATTTCAGCATCATCAGTGAGAGGGTTGTTGGCAACTTCGCCTTTAATTTCAAGCTCTGGAGATCCGAATTTGCGGTAGAGCCAAGTCTCAACATGCATGCTCAGAATACGGCAGGAAAAGCAAAAATGATTTAGTCTATTTTTTTCCGCCGAGTTTTGGATTTGCTGAAAAAAGCCGACAAAACCATAATCACCATAATTATCCCGAACACGAACAAGTCCTGTATGTTCAAAAAGCCCACCATGAATAAGTTCTTTGGCTTGCTGGCGGGCAATCTCTATTTCGTCGGAAAAACGCTTTTTGGTAAAATTAAGCTGGTTGGTTCGGTTGATAATTTCAATGATGCGGTCAAGATTTTCTTCAAGATGATAATCAATTTCGACCGTGATGCCGCTTTTCCTCAGAAAATCGATATTATTGCCTTCAAGAGAAGAAAAGTCAGAATCTTTCTTTTCCATGATTTTGTAGTTGGCGAGACGTTTTAGTTCTGGATCTGGTTTTCCCTTAAAAAATTCAGAGGTAAGAATTTGAGGAATATAGGTTTCGTTCCGAACTTGAATTGGGGGAAGAGCATCCTTAACTTCGGCTAAATTCATAGCGTTGTCGTCTAAAAATAAGATGCTTTCAGGCCTTAATTGGACTTTTTTGACAATATCGGCAACGCGCTGGCCTTTAGGACTCCAGTTGATAGAGGGGAAAATAAATTGATCCCAAAGATCAAGTTCTATCAGGCGTTTTTTTGTCACTTCGAGATCATTCTTCGAACAAATCGAATTCATGATGCCACGCTGGTTGAGTTCACGGACAATCTCGCCATGATGGTTTGAAATTTCTCCTTCGGAGAGGGTTCCTTGCCAAAAGGTTTCGTCAAGGTCCCAAATCACAAGGCGAATAGCTTCATTCATGGCAAAATTCCTCAATCATTCAAACGCTAAAATAAAAAACGTATCGGTAGGTTAGCAGATTTTAGCGTGACAGGTGTGTTTCCTGTTGAATCGCCATCTGCCTGCAAGGCATGTGTGTCAAAAAAATGCACTTCGGCTTGAGGAGCAATCTCTTTGGTGAGAAGGTCTTTTTTAAGAAAGTTAAAGGGTAAAAAAGTGCCTAGAATATTGCGGCAGAATCCTATCTTTCCTCTCGCTTTTAGGAGAATAAGGCGGGAAGATTTTTGCTCTGGATTTTGCCCTTTGGCAATGCGGAAAGGCCCGCCATAAAGCGAAGTGCGGGAAAAAATAGCGCAGCTTGCCTGAAATTTTTCAGTTTCTTCGCCATTTCGGATTTCCCCTTGAATGAGAGGCAGGGGCTTGTTTAAAAGTTTTAGGACGGCCCAGATATAAGCAAGAGGCCCAAGATAGGATTTGAGTTTGTGAGAGACGCTGGCAACCGTTTCGGCATCTAACCCGGCGCTCGCCATTTCTAAAAAGCAGTGTTCTTTGCCCTCTTGCTGGCGAAGTCCCGGATAGAGATCATGGGGGGTGGCTTTCTGCATCAGATAGTGGGCATTTTTCTTAAGATTAAGAGGGATTTTCAGCTCTTTCGCTAAAACATTCACTGTTCCCAAGGGCACAATCCAAAGGGGGGCAGGCACACGGCCTGTTTTTGCAATCTGGTAAATCCCTTCGGCAATTCCTGCAATTGTACCGTCCCCCCCTGCGATGGCAATGACATCATAATGAAATTGGGCGAGGGCGGCTTGTTTGGCAAGGGAAAGGGCATCTGATTCGCTTCTGGTATGGATAAGAGAAATTTCTCCGCCCTGTTTTTCGACAAGGGCGCAAAACTTCTGAACAATGCGCAGATTGGTGCGCCGTGCCGCAGGATTTACCAGAAAGAGAATTTTTTTCGCCATCTTTCCCTCAGTTTAGATGCTGGCCAGGAATTTCGCCCCAGCGGTAGATCTCATTATCTGTATGATAGACGAGATCAGGGTCTTTTTCATTCTTAATCCAATTTTGGTCGCCTTCCATTCCTAAAAGCCGCATCATTAGAAATTTATTCATATTCGAGGAGTACCAGCCGTCCTCGGAACGCAAGCTTTCAAGGTAATCGCAGTTTTCTTGGGATCTGTCACCGAGGAGAACAACAGGAATCTCATAATCTTTTGCGCCACGGAGAATAGCATGGCCAGCTCTGAACGGGTTTTCACCATGGTCTGAAATATAGAGAATTAAAGGATGATCTAGGTTCTTTTCGGCAATCTCGGTAATCTGGGATAAAATACGGTCTGTGCGGTGAATAGAGCGGTCATAAAGGGATGCTCTTGGAAGGGCTTGGCTATCTTCTTTGCGGACTTTCTCACGGTAAGGGCGGTGGCTTCCCCAGAGATGGAGAATAATCAGTTTTTTCGTGTCTTCTCCTTGTGCCTTGTCCGTGGAAAATTTTTCTAAAAAAGGCAGAAGAGATTCATCGGTTTCATTTTTAAGTGAGAGCGCCTCACCGTTAAAGAGGAGGGATTTAGATTCTGAATCTAGAAAATAATCGGCATATTTTGCAACATAGCCAATAAAACCTGAATAACTTCCACGTTCACTTTGCACGCTGGCCCAATAGGTTTGATAATGCTGCTGGTTAGCGAGTTCAATCAGATTGAGATCAGAGAGAACGGTGTTGGTGTCTGTTGGAGACCAAAGAGAGATGCTTGGCAAGACCGCATTTTTGGTTTCATTGGCGGCAGAATGGGCTTTAGGAAGGTAGCAGGCTTTCTTTTGGCCAAGCATTTTATCTAAAAAAGGGGCTGTCAGCACAGGATAGCCATAGGTGCTGTAATGGGTGCTGGTCGCACTTTCACCAATCACAAGGACAATATTTTTGACTTCATGTTCTGGCGCAGGATGGATGTTTTCGGGGCGCTGATGGTGTTTGGATGCAAGCGTATCCACCCCGGGATCAATGGCAAAGCCCAGCATTGCTAAAAAATCCCCCAAAGGGCCTGGGAGGATACGGCGTGTATCATAGGCAATACGGGTGAGAACTTGAGGATGGGCAAAGGAGATTGGTTTTTTATTGGCATTTTTAATGCCGAAAGCAATCGTTGGAGAGGTTTGCAGTTTAAAGGGAATAACTTTTTGATAGCCAATGGCGAGATGAATCAAAATTCCTGCTGTGAAAAGGAGGAAATAGCGTCTTGCAAAGGTCAGGTTGCGGGGGACAAAACGGCGCAGGAAAAAGGCCAGAAGCACCCCAATGGAGAGCCAAAGAAAGACCCCACCCTTAAAATGATGAAAGCCTCCTGAGGTCGCCAAGGCTTGAAGCAGCGTATCCGAGCAAGCCCCTGTCATGAAGGAAAGAATCAGTTCTAAAAGAAAAAAGGAGAAGAGGACATAGAGGGTAAAAATCCCGACAGAGCCTCCAAGCCAGAAGAGCGCACAGGCAAAAAGCAAGAGGAAAAGCTCAGAAAAGAAAATATCCGTTTTGAGATGCCATTTGAGATAGCCGGCCTTTAAGGTGAGGGTAAGTCCAAAGAAAATCAGCGCAAACCCGATTGCTGTGAGCAAACGGTTAGCCCCCTTAATCCATTGCCAAAGAAATTGAAAAACGGCTTTCATAAATCCTTTTAGTCTAATTTTTGACCTGGAATTTGTCCCCAAGGGTATTTTTTATGGTCCATATGCAGCACAAGATCTGGATTCTTTTCACGGTCAATCCAGTCATCGTCTGCTTTCATTCCCAGTAAACGCATCATTAAAAACTTATTCATATTGGAGCTGTAATATCCGTCCTCGGAACGTAAATGTTCTAAATATTTACAACCCTTCTCTGCCTTTTTACCAAGGAGAATAACAGGAATAAAGTAGTCTTTTCCGCCATATTGTAAGCCATGTCCTTTTTTGTCCGTGTCTTCCCCATGGTCAGAGACATAAAAAATCAGAGGATCGTCCAGTTTATCCTGCGCAATTTCTGTGATTTGTTTGAGGATACGGTCGGTACGGTGGAGGCTTTGGTCGTAAGGGGAGGCTTTGGGTAGCGCTTTTTTGTCCTCTTTTCTGATTTTTTCGCCATAAGGCACATGACTGCCCCAGAGATGGAGGATAATCAGCTTTTTCTCTCCGTCATCTTTTGCAAATTCTTTAAAAAGGGGCAAGACAGCCTCGTCCTGCTCTTTGATATGAAGGGTTTTGTCATGAAATTTAAGACTGCGTGTTTCAGGGTCTATGAAATAATCGGCATATTTTGCAACATAGCCGATAAAACCTGAATAGCTTCCCCGTTCGCTTTGCACGCTGGCCCAATAGGTTTGATAGCCTTGACGGTTTGCGAGTTCAACAAGGTTAAGTTTTGTAATCGGGGCATCAATTTCTGTGGGTTTCCAAAGTGAAACAGAGGGGAGAACAGCGTCTTTGGTGAGATTGGCAACAGAATGCGCTTTGGAAACAGCGCAGGCGTGTTCTTCTTCAATTTCATGTTTGAGAAAGGGGGTAGTGGGAACGTCATAGCCGTAGGCGCTATAATGTTTTGCTGTGGAACTTTCCCCGATAATGAGAACAATATTTTTGATCTCATGCTCTGAATCAGGTTTTAATTCTGCTGGCAGAGGGTGCTTTTCTTTTGCAATTTGATCTGCTCCCGGATCTTGGGCAAATGCTAAAATTGAAAACAGATCGCCTAAAGGCCCGGGGAAAACCTGCCGAAACTCATAGCCGATCATGGAAAGCACTTGTGGTGTCTTTAAGGGGAGAACAGAGTCTTCTCCACTTTTAAAACCGAATGCAAGAGAAGGGGAGGTTTGCAGTTTGACAGGGCAGCGTGTGCTGTTCCAGCCTAAAAAGAGATTGAAAAGCAATGCGCCCGCTGTGAAAAGGGCTAAAAAACCAGAAATTTTACGATGTGGTAAAAGTTTTTTCCGTAAGAAAAAGACGAGGAGAATGCCTGTAACCAGCCAAAGAAAAATTTGAAGTTTGAAATGATGCGCACCGCCAGAAGTGGCAAAAGCCTGTAAAAAATCATTCGAAAGATTGCCTGTGGCAAAGGCTAAAATCGTTTCTAAAATCAAAAAGGAAAAAATTAGATAGAGGCAGAGAACTCCCAGACTTCCACCCAGAAAATAGGCGCTGAGAATAAGAGGAATAATCTCAATCGCAGCAAGGAGAAGCTTTGGTAAACGGCGCAGGAAAAAATAAGGGCCTTGAGAGGCAATTTCCAAACTGAGCCCCAGCCCAATCAGAACAAATGCGATGGGCAATAAATGCCTCTTCAGCCATATCAGTGTTTTCAGAAAAATCCGACGGGTTTTCATGTGCTTCTCTGTAAGGCTTTTTCTCATCTTCGTGGAAAAGCGCTTCTTATGCGATTGTGCAAAGAGAGCGCTTTTACCAAGAGAAACTTAGGCGCTTGCTAAGTCTTTTTTATAGTCTTCCATGATAAATTCAGCGATTTCTTTCCATTTAAAAGCGTTGCTTTTAATGGTTGGGAAAGGTTTGAAAATTTCAACCATTTTCTTATCAAGTTCTTTGGCCTGCTCAAGCGTTTCATAGCGGCCATATTCTTCGTAAGGCAGGGAGGCTTCACGTTCGAGGACAAAGTTAATATTGTCGTAGCTGTTAAAAACTTCGGTGACGATCCGTTTCATATTGAACGCTATGCCGTCTGCATGGGCTAAAATCAAGGGAAGTGGGGAATCAACGATCGCATAATCGACTTTGTCCCGCAGTCTTTCGAGGCGGTGATTTTGCTGTGCAAGGATAAAAAGCTGGTCTTTAAACAGGCTGAAAGCTTCATCATAGACGACATCTTTGGCAAACTCTCCAACCAGCTCCACACGGCCAATTTGTTTTTCTTTTAAAAGAGCGAAAATATGAGAAGCAGTCGTCGTTTTACCAGAGCCCGGGCCGCCGATAAGATTGATAACTTTCATGTGTTGAACCTTTCTATTCAGGCGTAAAGTTTTTATTTTGTAACAAAAGTTTCCTCTTTTCATCAGTGGAAAAGGGGAAGAGATTTTTAATGATGGTCTCTTATATATCTGTTATGTTGAACGAGGTCTATGTTTTCTCAACAAGCGCTTTTCAAAGCGCTATGCGTTAGGAGTTAAGGGAATGGCTTTTTTTAAAAAATCTTACAGCGCAGGCGCTTTGTTTTTAGGTTCTTTGAGCCTTTTGCCTTCTTTCGCCTTTGCCGATCAGCCTCAAGGAGGCGGTAATACAGGGCAGGTTTATGGCTCTTCTGGCGGCTATGTTGGCTCCGTCCAGCCAGATGGTAAAGCCTATGGGGCGCAGGGGCAGTATCTTGGGGAAGAGACCCAAGACGGCCATTTATATGATGCGCAGGGCGCTTATAAAGGCAATTTCGGCCAAGATGGTGAAGTCTATGGCCGTTCGGGGGATTATCAAGGCGTTATCCACACAGATGGCGGTATGTATGGCCCTTCAGGCGAATATCTCGGTAAGTTGAATGAAGATGGCTCTCTTTATAATAGAACGGGCGGTTATGTTGCAAAAGTGCCCGCAGGTAACAAAGTTGCAGCCTTTGAACTCTTAAAAAAGTAAGCTTTTCAGGCTGTGAATTTGTTGTTCACAGCCTATTTTATCCCTTCAATACATTATTTAAGTAAGCTGCCGCAAGGAAGCCAAGGCAGACGCCTGCCATAGAAAGCGAAGCCGTTAAAAAGATATTTAAAAGCGCCTTTTCCATTGAGCCTGCACGCCATAGCTCTAAGGTTTGAAGGGAGAAGGAGGAAACGGTGCTGAAACCGCCGCAAACGCCCACCATAAAAAACAGGCGGAGATTTTCAGAGGCTGGGAAATACCCTTCTTCAAGCGTTAAAGTTCCAAAAAAGGCGATGAGGAAAGAGGCTAGGATATTGATGCATAAAGTCCCAAGAGGAAAATGACGGCTGAGAGAGGACATTGAAAGTCCCATCAGATGGCGCATAACCGAGCCAATACCGCCGCCAACCATCACATAAAAACATGAAATAAGGGCGTTCATAGGAGGAAGCTTCCTTCTGCTTGAAGGCTGTTTTTTGAATAAGAGGAAGCTGTAAAAAGGCGCATCTCGGGCATTAAACTCCAAATAAATTAAATTTACTGAGGAATCATCAGCGTTTTCAACAAGAAGGCGCAGTTTGTTCTTTGGGATAAAGAACAGGAGGAAATCCATCTCCGATGGAAGAAGAATGAAAAAAGGTGAGAAAAAAGTCAAGAAAAAGCCGCCTCCTTTTTGCAAAAGAGGCGGCTTTTAAGAGAGTCAAAAACCCTTTTAGAAAGGGGAGTTGATGTCGGTGACGGCAATCAATTTATGATTGACGAATTCTTTGAGGCCAAGAACAGTAAGTTCACGTCCATAGCCAGAATGTCCGACACCGCCGAATGGCAGATCAGGTTCAACTTTGGTTGGATGGTTAATGTAAACCATGCCTGTGACAATCCGTTTTGCGAGATATTTCGCACGTTCAACATCTCTTGTGAAGATAGAACCGCCCAAGCCAAATGGGGTATCATTGGCAATACGGATGGCATCATCCTCATCTTTGGCTCTGAAAATCATAGAGACAGGGCCGAAAAATTCTTTGTAGCGTGTTGAAACGCCCTCTGGAATATCGGTGAGAATGGTTGGACGCATGAAAGCGCCTGTTTCTGGCACAGGAGCACCATCTTCTGTGACCGTAATGCCTTCTTCTTTAGCTTCTTCAATGAGTTTTTTAAGATCATCGACTGCTTTTTGAGAAGAAAGAGGGGCGAGGGTCGTATCTGGGCTCATTGGATTGCCAGCAACAAGTTTAGCAACACCTTTACGGTATTTTTCAATAAACTCATCATAGATTTCATCGGCAATAATCATACGTTTTGCAGAAACGCAGACCTGTCCAGCATTCCAGTGACGGCCAAAAACAGCCCATTCCACTGTTTTGTCAATATCAGCATCTTTTAAGACGATGAAGGCATCTGCGCCGCCCAGCTCAAGCGTTGATTTTTTCATCGCAAGCCCAGCTTCAGAAGCGACAATTTTCCCAGCGGTTTCAGAGCCTGTCAAAGCAACACCGCAGACACGGCGGTCATTAATGACGGTATTGATTTGCTTATGGGTGAGGTAGAGATTTTGGAAGACACCTTCTGGCAAACCAGCATCCAGCATTAATTTCTCAAAAGCCGCCGCAGCCTGTGGCACGTTCGAAGCATGTTTGAGGATAACGGCATTCCCAGCGCAGAGCTGAGGCGCAAGCATACGGGCTACCTGATAGTAGGGGAAGTTCCAAGGTTCAACGGACAAAAGAATGCCAAGAGGCTCATGGACAAGATAGGCTTCTTCAATGGCATCTTTGCCAACAGCAAGCTTTTCTGGCTGAAGATGTTTTTCTGCATTTTTGACATAATATTGCAGAATTTTCGCAGAAAGTTCGACTTCGGATCTTGCTTCACGCAGAAGCTTGCCCATTTCCAAGGTTAGAAGCTGGGCGTATTTGTTAATATCCTTGTTAAGAATTTCAGCCGCATTATTAAGAATTTTTGCGCGTTCTTTGAAGGAGGTATTCTTCCATTGGAGGAAGGCTTGATGTCCTTTTTCAAGGGCGCTTTCGACTTCAGCATCTGTTGCATCATTGAAGGTTGCAAGGACTTCGCCTGTGTAGGGATTGAGCGTTTGGTAAGCCATTTGGGGGTACTCCCGATAGATGAAACTTAAAATTAAAACGTTCTCTCTAGAGTAGAGATGACCTTCTAACAGTACTTATTTGGTCTTTAAAAAACAGGAAACAAGAAGGCGATGCAAAAATATCTAAAGGCTTTTCTTAATCTTTGAGAAATGCGATTAAGAAGGGTAGAATTCTTAAAAAATTAGAGCATGTTAGATGAAAGGCAAGCTGGTTGGCACAGGCAAATTCCGCCGCATCAGAGAGAAATGTTTTTTTCGGTGTGATGAAAAATGTGGCGCAGCTTTTTCTTGGGCAGGCGATGGCAGGGGTTCTTGGCCTGCTTTTTACGATTTTAATGGCACGCTCTCTAACGCCTTCTGAATTTGGCCAGGTCACATTGCTTTATGCTTGGCCTCGTTTGATGGCGACGTTGGGCTCTGGGCGGAGTTGGCAGGTTATCCTTCATTATGGCGCCGCCCCTTTAGAAAACGGGGAAAAATCACCTGTTCAACGGGCGATTTCTTTTGCGTTAGGGTTAGATTTTTTCACACTTATTTTGGCGACATTGGTTGCCGTTACAGGGGTCGTTTTCTTTTCGCAAACGGTGGGGGTAAGCGCTTCTCTTTTAGGAATGGGGATTGTGGCTTCGCTGCTCACGATCCCGGCAACCTGTTTAAATAGTTCCACAACGGGGATTTTAAGGCTTTTCGGCCGAATGGGGCTGGTGGCGAAGCAGGAGCCCTATACGGCCATTATCCGTTTGCTTTTAGGGCTTCTGGTTTGGCAATTTAGCGGCGGTATTGTCGGATTTGCGTTAGCGATTGGGATTGCAACCATGTCTGGCCAGCTTTATGTCATTTTGGCGGCGTTCCGTATTTTAAAAGAAAATTATTTTACCTTTTCGCCTGCCTTTCATTTGGTGCGCCTTTCTCAAGAGATGCCGCAGGGGGTTTGGCGTTTAATGTTTAGCGCTAATCTTGGTTATTGTCTCAATGCGGCGGTAAATCCAGCTGTTTTTATGATTGTGGGGCGCTTTTTTGGGCCTGCGGCAGTTGCTTTTTTTGGCTTGGCCGAGACCTTTTTAAGGGCGATTGCGAAACTCGGCCGTTTGTTAGAAGAAAGCTATTATCCTGATTTGGCACGGCTGGATATACGCTCTTCAAAACCTTGGTCACTTGTCGGCAGAATTGAGCTGATTGCGCTGGGCGCTTCGGTTTTGACGATTTTAATTACGTGTTTTGCGGGCAGTTTTATTTTTGCGCTTTTGGGTAACAATTATCTTGAAGCCTTGCCTTTGATGCAGTGGATGTCGCCCTCTCTGCTGTTTTTGATGCTGGGATTACCCTTAGAAGGACTGCTTTACTGTGCTGGAAAATCTATTAGTATTTTATGGGTGCAGGTGATCTCAGCGCTTTCGATGTTTGTTTTTATCGCTGTTTTTATGTCTACACCTTCTTTCCTCACGTTTGGGCTAGGGCTTTCTTATAGCCTAGCCGCGATGGTGAAATTTTTATTTTATTTGGCAGGCATTGGAACGATTTTCAGTTCAAAGGAAAAGATTGTTCCGTTGCATGAACGTCAGCGTTAGGCGCTTGTGAGGTTTTTGGCGCTGGCGGAAGTTGTGATGCTTGTGGCGGTTGCGGAAGCTGTGAAGAAGTCTGTGGGGCTTCATTACGGAGGTAAAGCTCGAAACGTTCATTTTCCTTATGTGTATAGAAAAGATGATAGTTTTCTTTGAGCGCTTTCCGCATAATATGGTTTTGACGTTTGAGAAAGCGGAAATTGCGGTAAGGCGAGGTTTCTTCAAAATAATCACCGCCGACCAAAATCATTTCAGGCTTTTCGTCCAGAATACGGTGTAATTCCTCCCCTGCGTCTGCAACGCCAATAGCGCCTTCTTCGTTAGGTGCACTGAGATGGGCTGGGAAAAGATATTTCGTTAAATGGCAGTTTTTCGACATTTCTGGCGTCAGATCAAGCATGGTGACAATCCCGCCATATTCTAGCAAACAGCCAGGATGGTCTTTGGCAATTTTTTGGAGTTTTTGATATTGCTCTCTTGAATGTCCGCTCAAGAGAGGGGGGAGTGATCGGAACATTTCGCTTGCCACGAGTAAAAAAAGCATCATCATGAGAATTTGACCTAAAAGGTCGGATTTCATCGCTAAAAATCCTGCTAAAAGCGCAAAAGGCAGAGCAAGCGGAAGGGTATAGACAGGGTGGTAAGGGTGAATAAGTAAAATGGCGACGATGGCGGCAGTGAGCCAAAGTGTGAGGATAATGAAATATTCACGTTCTTTGATGAGGAACTGCCGCCAAGAGGTGAAAAGCACGATGAGCCAGAGGGACAGGGTAATTCCAAGGAGGATAAAGAGTTTGAACGCTTCAGCAGGGTTTTCAATGGATTGCCGGAGAAAGGCAGACTCAATCGTGGCAAAATACCATTCTTGAAAATGGCCGATATGGGCGTAAAATCCCATGACAAGCAAGGTCGGTAAAAGGGCAATGAAAGGCCAGAGGACGGCATTTGTTAAAAGGGAAAAAATATTTCTTTGCGTACGCCAGCAAATAAAAACTAAGAGACAGCCGAGAAACGTGCCTTCAAAAAGAACGGTTGGTTTGATTTGGATTGCCAGCCCTAAAAGGAACATGGCTTGGGCGCCCGTTATGGTCAAAGAAAGGCGGTTAATTTTTATTTCTTCGAGGCGTTCGAGGACAAGATAAAAGGCGAAGGCCGTAAAAAAATTATAAAAAACAGGTGTTTGTCCGCCATAGCCACCCAAATCATTGAGCAGGAGAAGATAGAGGCAGGCGCTGAAAATCCCAGCTGAATAAGAGATGAAATTTTGTGTGATTTTCAGGATAAAAAGCGCTGTTCCCCAAGCGAAAAAGAGCGCTGTCAGTTGATAAGCGAGAAAACGATGCTCTCCGAAAAGGGAAAAAGGGGCATAGAGCAGAAAAAGCCCAAGCGGTTTGCGGTCCCAAATATCAACATAAGGCAGATAGCCATGAAGAAGCTTTCCCCCGACATAGAGATACCAATCCTCATCAATATGGAGGATGGGATTTCCAAAGGTTGGCAGGCGGATCAGATACGCAAAAATAAGAAGCAAAAGCGCAGGCAGACAGGCGTAAAAATTAAATTTTCGAGAGAATACCGGCATGCACAAGCCCCTGGATTTTTTATTTTAGAGAGGATACCAATTATTTAAGGGGTTTTGTTTTTTTCGTAAAGCATCAAAGACTCTGTAGGAACATGGGCATAGACAAAATGATAGTCTTGGCGAAGTTTGTTTTCGACAAGATCATGCTTTTTCTTAAACAGCCCAATTTTTGCCTTATTTTTGCCGATAGGGGCAGGAAGGGGGTCAATATAATGTTGTCCGACAAGAATAAAGGTCGGGTTTTGATTGAGAATGTTTTCGAGAAGTTTAGCTTCATCTGGCACACCGAGTGAGCCTTGCTCATCAATATTGCCCAAATGGGACGGGAAACTATATTTTGTCAGATGGCAGTTTTTAGCCATTTCTGGCGTTAGGTCCAGCATGGTAGAGATTGCGCCATATTCGAAAAAACAGGCATTCGGGCGCTGCATGACAATTCTCTGAATGTCGTAATATTCTTTTATCGGATGTTTGGCGCAGAGGCGGAAGGTGTCTTTTTCATTGTAAAGGGTTGCAACAGCCAGCCCTATGGAAAGGATAATCTTCTCAAGAGAATATTTCGGACGGCAGGTGCAAAAAGCTGCAAAAAGGGAAAAAGGCAAGAGGAAAGGGAGGAGATAAATGCCGTAGTAAGGCCGAAAGAGAGAGGCGGAGACAAAGGCAACGAAGGTCCAAAGAACCGTAAAGTCAAAGAGCTGTTTTTTAACACGGTCTAATGTGGGGCGAAGGGCGATAATCAGAATGCAAGCGACGATGACAAAAACAACGAGTGCCCCAGCATAATGATAATAGCGGCTAAAGGGGGTTGTTGGATCCTTGCAGAAAATTGAGATGACATTGGCAAAATACCAGTCTTGAAAATGGCCAATGGCAAGGTAAAAGCCTGCAAAAAGGGCTGTTGGAGAGAGGGCAATCGCTACCCAGACCAGCGCATTAAGGCAAAAGGATTTGAGGTTTCTTTCAGATTTCCAGCAGAAAAAGAGCAGGAGACAGCCAAAGAAAATGCCTTCAAAAATAATGGTCGGCTTAATTTGAATACCGCATCCAAGGAGCAGCATTGCCCAGTTTCCTGTTTTCCTCAAAATTTGGGGACTGGTTTTAAGTTCTTCCCAATGTTCAAAGAAAAGGCAAACCGCAAGGGCGGTAAAGAAATTGTAGAAAATAGGCGTTTGCCCACCGCAGCCTAGAAAACAGCCGAGGAGCGCAGGGTAGAGCATCCCTGCCAAAAATCCTCCCAGAGGTGTGGTGAATTTTCGAGCCATTTTGTCAATGAGAAGGGAGGTTCCCCAGACAAAAAAGAGGGCTGCAATTTGATAAGCGAGAAAACGGAACGGACCGAAAAGAGAGAAAGGGGCGTAAAGCAGAAACAGGCCAAAAGGCTTGCGATCCCAAACATCAACATAAGGCAGGTAGCCATGAAGAAGCTGTCCCCCGACATAGAGATACCAATCCTCGTCAATATAGAGGAGGGGGTGACCAAAAGTTGGCAGACGCAAAACAATCGCCCAAACAAAAAGCAGGACAGAAAAGACCCACGTTTTATCTTCTTCCATGTCTTTGTTGTTCATTTTACATCGGAAATCTTTTCTAAAATGATTCAAAAGGTATCTCTCTTAAAAAAGCACGAAAAACCCTGCTTTGAAAGCTTTATCTTTGGCGATTTACAGAGGGATTTTGGCAGGTGTTACTGCCGAGCCGCATCAAAGGCTTGAATTTGGATTTCGTCCGAGTCTGGTTCTTCTTTTACTTTTTCGTGCGCAAGAGAAGGGCGAGAGGCATACTCCTCCCATTCTTGAATAAAAAAAGCATATCCTTCGGGTTTTCTAAAGAATAGCTGCCGATAAAAGTCGAAAGAAGTTTCTTCCTCCCAATAAGAGGGGTTTTTCAGAAGTTTTTCGGCTAAAAGCGGTTTTGCGCCGTAAAAATGAACAATGCTAGCCGTTTTATTGATTCCCCAATAGGGTTTCCAATTACAGGTCGGCGGAAGCGGACTGCCATTTTTATAGTAAAAGACCCTGAAAAGTTCCTGATCATAACCTGAAATCATGCCAAAATGGTGGCACATAAAATCAATCAGGCTTGGCGCATCCTCCCGAATCCGGTTGAGGTTGAGAACCATGACGCCTGTATTTATGCCCTTATGGAGTTCAAATTGGCCACAGGCAGCAAAAACCTGCGGACGGCAAGTGCGCAACTCAGGCTCTTTCCGAAATAGGACATCGTAATCGGTAAAGAGAACAAATTGATCTTCGGTCTCAAGAAACGGCAATTCAAGCTTCATAAAAGCGCCAGCCGCTTTACGCATATAATCCCCCCATTCTGGGCGGTGCGTTTGTTGCGCTTGTGCTAAACGGTCATAAAAAGAAAGACGGTGTAAGAGAACTTTAACGCCAGCCGCCGCCATTTCACGGGTGAAAGCGCATTCTTCCCCATCAAAAATCAGATGCGGCTGAAGAGATGTATTTTCTTTTGCCGAACAAACCGCTGCCCGGGCGCATTCCGCAAAACCAATTTTTTGAGAATCTGCTAAAGCCTCATCCCGCTCCAGCATTGCCTGTGTCATTGCAAAAAACCATTTCACAGTGACGCTTCTCCCTTCTTACTTATAGTGTTTCAAGTCGATAGAGGCAGAGCGTTAAGCAGTATGCCAAGTCCCAAGGGATTTATATTCAACATCAAACTGTTCAACAAAGGAGAACATGTCAGAAGCTGTTCCAATCGCAAGAGACGGCAGGGGCTCATCATAGATGAACGCATTATAAAAAGTTCGGCTTAAGGAACGGTTAAAGACACCAGGTCCTGTTTTATAAGAGATAAAGAGGCCATGATATTTTAGCATATTTGTCCAGCATGTGACTGCCGCATTGACTAAAATAGGATGGTTGGGGACAGCGCCAAAGAAATCATTATGAACATAAAAATTATTTGTCGTAAAGAAACGACTGTCTTTTGGAAGACGTGCTGTCTTTTCCCATTCTTCGAGCGATTTTAGACGTAAATCGGCATCAATCCACCAGCCGCCATTTTTAAGGATGACATGGATACGTAAGAAGTCGGCAGCTTCAGCAGGGTGGCGCGCTTCTTCAAAAAGGGCAAGCGCTTCTCTGCCAAAATGTCGAAAAAGCCACTCTCCGCCCGTTTTTTTATCAAAAAAGACAAATTCATCGCCTAAAAGCTCTTTATGATATTCAATATTTTGCGCAATGGAAGGAGGGGGATTCTGATCCCAGAACATGTAGAGGCGACGTGGAATGGGCGAATAAGATTCTGCTGTAATAGGGCCATTTAGAGGACTGAAATGTTTGAGAGCGATTTCAAGATAGAGAACATCAATCTCTTCTCCAGAATGAAATTCTTCAAACGTATTGCCAATGAGTGCCATCGCGCGTTCTGTATTGCCTTCACGCCATGAGGCTTGAATGCCACGGATATAATTTGCATGGGTTTTAGAATAGCCCTCAAGCTCTTTAATTTCCTCTTCAGGCAGGTCACGACCTGCTTTTAAGAGGCAGAGGAGGCTTACGTGAAGCAGAATTTGAGGGGAAGGATGTTCTGTTGGGAGCTTGCTGTGTAAGTCGCAGGCATGTCTGTAAAATAAAGAGGCTTCATAAACTTTGGCATGCAGATGCAATAAATTGGCAATATGAAAGGTATTGCTAACCGTATTGAGGCCATGAGTCTTATAAAGATTAAAAGCTTCTGGCACTGAGGTGAGTATCGCCTCAATCGCTTCAACATCGTCTAAGTTTAATTTGCGGTCTTCAGGCACGGTTACCTCATTTATATTCTTAATATTTTTACAGAAGGTATCTTTTCAGAATTTAGGAAAGTAAGTTTTTTGCTGATTTCCACCTAGAAAGACAATCCATAATCGTTTCTACCTAAAATTCCTGTTTATTCTACATAAAATCTTTTTTAGAGTAATACAAAATAAATATAAAATGATATACCGAAATCGACAGGTTCGTGTTGATTTTCTTGTTTTGAGCTATCTTCGCACCTGAAAACAGGTGATGTTGTAAAATTTTGGTAAGGAAAACATTGTGCGATCAGCGGTGACGTTATTTGTCAAAGATGAAGTTCAGGATATTGTTGGGTGGATTGCATGGCATTTTTCCATTGGGTTTGAGAAGATTTTTATCTATGACGACCATTCAACGGATGGTACCTATGAGCTGTGTAAGCTTTTTTCAAAATTTTATAATGTTGAAGTGATCCGGACAGATTCTAAAATACAGAATTTTTACTGGCGGCAGGCGGATTCCTATAAAAAAGCCTGCCGTGCCGCGATTGGTAAATTTGACTGGATTTGTTTTTTAGACGGTGACGAATATATTTCTCTTGAAAAAGATGTCAATATCTCGGCTTTTTTAGAAAGATTTTCTGATTTTAATGGGATTGCTTTGAGCTGGCGTATGTATGGCTCAAGTGGGCGGGTGGTTAAATCAAAAGCGCCGACTTATGAGGCTTATACTTATCATTGCCAGATGGATTTAGAAGATTGTGAGCTTGGTAAAGTTTTTATCCGGCCAGAGAGTTTCACGTTTAATTACGGCAACCCTCACCATTTTACATTGCATGATGAAAAATATGCGAATGCGTGGGCAAAGCCGATTGATTTAAGCCAGAAGCCAACGCATGAGATTATCTGGGAGAATGCCTGCGTTAATCATTATATTGTAAGATCAATGCAGGATTTTGTTGAAAAAGTCAGTAAAAGAATCAATTCGAATATGACTGATTCAGACGGTTATTGGCAGTATTTTAACCGCAATGAACTGCAGACACTACCGAATGAGTTTTTTGTTCAAAAAGCAAGGAAGATGATTGACTTCATCAAACGGGAATCTGTTAAGAAATTCCTTTCTCAGGGGTATGTGGCGCAATTAGCCGAAAGAATGCCAGCAGAAAGCAAAAGTCTCCTATATAGATTGAGGACGGCTCATAATGCGACTTTCACATTGGAGCGTCACTCGAGCAAAGTTGTTCAGGATTTTGGAAATAAAGCTGGGGATGAAGTTGTTTGCGTAATTTATGAAAATAATAAAAATATTTGTTATTTCTTAATCCTTACCGACAATGATGTTTCGACAAAGCGGTTTTATTTTGAGGCAAACGATTGTATGCAGTCGAGTATCGCCTTTAGAGTTTATCCTTCTGATGGATTGTATGCGTTTCAATCTTTGGAATCCCAGCATTTTATGGCCTGCATCCCAGAGGCGCTTGGCGGCAGTTTGGTTGTTGATCGTGACTCTGTTAATGATTGGGAAAAATTCCGTTTAGAGCCGATTGAAAGAGGCGAGGTCTTCTTCTCAGCAGACCCGACACTCGTTCATGATGAAAAAAGCTTTGCAAAATTCATTGCTGAGAATAATGGCTATTTCTCTTATGGCGATTTTTTAATTGCGTGGAATAATATGGATATTTCAAGCCAGAAAAAAATCCTTTCCAGCGAGGCTGGGCGGATCATTTCATGGCTCTAATTCGACAGAGGCTGAAGATTTTTAGAGCGGGAAAGCTTTAAGCGCTAACGCTCTTTTTACGAAAATCTCAACCTGAATTTTTTCTTGTGTTTTCCCCGCTTTTTCAAAAGATAAGCGGAGTTTTTCGTGCGTTTTTACGTCTGCCAAATAGGCAATTTCGTTTAAATTTTGGACGATTTTAATCTCATCTTGTCCGATAAGGGCGGTGTTTTCTTGATTTAAAAATTTGAATGTCAGCACCGAGCCTTCGTTATCATGAATTAGGGTTAGATCGCGGTCGCTTAAAAGAGAAAGCCCTGTGAGCATCTTTTTATCTAAAAGAATAAAATGCTCCCAGCCAAGGATTGAGTCTGACTGCCAAGCTGTCGTTGGATGCGTATGGTGAGAACATAGAAATTTATTTGTTTCAAGGTTGAGAAGGGCAATCTCATTTTCGCTTACAGGTACAAAATTGACAGGCGGCAACGCAGAGGGGATAGCATTTTGAAGGCGTAAAATCGCCCGATGCGGAGAGGTGTTAGGAACAGGCACAAAGGTAAAAAGGTTCGGAAAACTTTGGGGGGTGAAATGGGTCGAGATGAGTGTTTCCGACATGGAATCATATTGCAGGAAATTTCCAAATATATCCATGAGCCATTTGCGCTCAAGATGGAGAGATTCTGGCATGATTCAGCACCTTTTTTGTTAAGATAGATTTTTTTTCGCAGTCTATGCTAACGGATTATAGAAAAAAAGAAAAATCGGTCAGAACTCAACAAAATCCCCAAAGCAATCCAGGGACATAGGTTGAGAGTTCTTGTTGTACTTTAGGCGAGAGACGGTAGAGAACATTGAGAAAATCTTCGGAGCTAGGCTGTGTTTTTGCCGTTTGAAGCCAATTTAGAATTTTATAGGCCGATGTTTTATGTGTGATTTCAAAAGGCAGTTTAGGCATTTTAAAATGCAAATGTGTTGCGGAAACAGGCTCTAAGATGATTTTTTCCCATTCATGTGCTTTTTCTCTATCTGCCACGGCATTTCCAAATCCAGAAGGGGGTTCTGGCGGTGTCATACAGAAAAAACGGTGAGAGGCTGGGTGCTGAAGGTTAAAATAGCCTGAGCCTGTTGGGATTAGACGGTAGAGTTTTTCAGAGGAGCTTCTCTCATCGAATAAAAGATGGAGTTGGGTATTTTTAGCATTTTCAGGCAAAGCAAGCGTGATAATTTGCGGTGTTTTTGGATTGATAAGGCCGTAAACCAGTTGAAAACCATTCTCTTTGGCTGTTTCTTCGGAACAGTTCAGAGCATGGCCTAAATTTGGCGCATAATAAAGCGCTGTGCCATGCAGGGAAATGAGTTTAACAATTTCAAGTTTTTCAAAATTTTGTTTATGTGGATAGAGCTTAGGATCTGGTGTAATCGGCAAATCTCTTAAATGTTGAATGGCCAATTTAAGAATTTCATTTTGAATAGGTTTGAGCTTTTCGGCCATTTTTGGAAGAAACCGCATCGGGGCATTATCGGTGAGTTCGTTGCGGTTGAAATAAGCCCAATAGCTGTCAGAATCAAAGAGGTCTTCATTGAGGCGCCGTTGAATGCGCTGGATATAATGCGCCATTGAGCGGCAAATGAAATGCATGACATAGCCGTCTTCCCACTGCACAGGCTGTTTAGGCGATTTTTCCGTAAGGAAAGTCCCATTTGGGCGGGCATAGGAGGTAATCGGAATGTCAAAAATATGGGGATCAACCCATTTTTTGCCCATTTTTTTTGGCCGCACAAAGCTTTTAATATGGACGTTATCGGCAAATTCTTTGGTAGAATGTTGGCGAAACATATCTACAATATGGCGTCTAGGGCGAACAACACGGCTGGAACTTCCGTAAATCCGCCAAGAAAACGCCACCGCATCGGCGTGCGGAAATTGGGTTAAAAATTTGGGTAGGCTATCGAAATGCTTGAGGTAGAGATATTCGTCCCCGTCTAAAAAACCGATCCAGTCACATTCATTGCGCGCTTCTTCAATAGACTGGAAATAGGCTTGTCTCTGCCGTTCTTGAAAGGAAGGGACTTTTTGGGGGTCAATCCGGCGCAGACGAATATCATAACATTTAGCCGCCGCTTGAAGAATTTCCCAAGTACCGTCCGTTGAATGATCATCATAGATGAAGAAGGTTTTGATTCCTAAGGCAACATGCCACGCAATCCAGCCTGCAATATCTGAAAACTCATCTTTGACAAAGAGTGCGAGCGCAACATGCGGCATCATAGGAAAAACTTTTTGCTAAGAGCCGTTATGTATTGTCACGTTTGAGTAAATATCTAGGACGATCTTTAATTTCGATATACATTCGTCCGATATATTCTCCCAAAAGACCAATCGAAATAAGCTGAACGCCACCGAGGAAAAGGACAATAGTCAAGAGTAAAGGCGAGCCAGAAAGTTTGTGCTTTTTGATAAAAGTTTCGAAAAGAGCATAAAGAGCATAGCAAAAGCTAACGCCTGCAGAAAGAACCCCAAAATAAGTGGAAAGCCTTAGAGGAACGGTAGAATATCCAAAAATACCATTCAGAGCGAGCCGAAGAAGTTTAATCGGGCTTTGGCTAGCATCTCCATGGAGACGGGCAGGGCGGTCATATTCAACAATAGCTTCTTTTCCACCTGCAAAATTGAGCAACCCCTTCATGAACAGATTGCGCTCACGTAAATTGGTAATATTGGGAACAAGCTCTGCGGAAATAAGGCGGAAATCACCAACATCCTGCTTAATTTGAACAGAGCAGATTTTATTGTGCAACTTATAGAAGATGGCAGCAGAAAGGCGTTTGATTAAGCTATCACCATGACGGCGCCTGCGTTTGCCAAGGACGACATCTGCGCCTTTTTCCCATTCTTTGATAAATTCAGGGACGACCTCAATCGGGTCTTGAAGATCCACATCCATGGGGATCACCGCATCGCCTTTGGCCTCTGTTAGGCCTGCGAAAAGGGCAGCTTCTTTGCCAAAATTTCGAATAAAAGAAATGAGGTGGATATGGGGATTTGTTTTTTGAAGCGATTTAATGACATCAACGGTTCTATCCTGACTACCGTCATCTATGAATAGAATGTCAAATTCATAATGCTCTAGCGAAAGTGTTGCAACGGCCTTGCAAAACGACTGAATACTTTCTTCTTCGTTGAAAACGGGGACAATTAGAGTGACGACTTTTTTCGCATCAGCATTATGGATGTTTAAATTCATATTTATACCGCTTGGCCAGAATGAAATTAACCTATAACAGAAAACATCTAAGGCTAAAAGTTTAAGGTATATTCTAGCGACTTTTTGATAAAATCAAAGCTTAGACTCAAAGTTGAGGGGTAATAATCGCAAAAAATATTCATTTAAGCCTTTTAAGGGGCTGTTGCTGGTGTAGGAAAGGCGTATATTCCAAGAGTCTTAATGCCCCATTTTGCTAAGAGGGTGAAAAAAAATGCATCTCCATTTTATAAATGTGATTTTACAATATTGCGTCGCTATTTTTAGTTTTTTTGCGGCCATTGCCTGGGTTTATGCGTCTCAGGTAAAGGTTCTTTATTCTGACCATCGGACACTCATGAAAAACAGTATTGAGTTCCATGGGGACAAGGTTAATGTGGGTCAGAAGATTTTCGATAAAAATACAGATAAGGATGAAGTTGTTCACACGCAGGATGCGTTTGTGAATATGGACGGCCATTTTGCAGGGACGTTTGAAGAGCATGGAAAAACCTATGCGTTTTTTGCGACATTGCGGCGGCAGGGGCGTTATAATTCAATAGCGGCTGTGCTGACGGGCATTGCCTGTACGTGCCAGCTTCTTCAGACATTCTTTTAAAAGAAATTGAGTCTTTAAAAAGCGCCCTGTTTTTGTTTTAGGGCGCTTTTTTAGTTTGAGGTAATTTACCAAGCATACATGACGGCAATCTGAGGGGCGAGTGTTCGGGACGTGTTATGTCCTGCCGCTGTTACCTGCACCCCTGCAATGAGTCCTAAGACACCGTTTGGCGCATATTCAATTGCAGGCGCAGCGCTCCAAGCTGTGGACCAGCCAGTATTTTGGCTAAACGCGCATTGCGCCTGTGTGCAGCCATTATGCCCGTAGCTGTAAGTGCCTCGGATATTGGTGGTCGATCCCCAATCTTCGTAAAGATCCAGGGCAAAGAGCCAGCGTTTGGTGATTCCCAGCTCCACCGCAATGCCTTCCTCTCCTGTCGATCCAGGATGGGCTGATCCTCTAAAGCCCTCGCCCGTGCCATAGGAGGTTGTGTTTTTCAGGCTGGCATCGCCTAAGGGGGTTCTTGCAACGGCCCACCAGCGGACACGCATCGCTTGTTTAAAGAAAGGCTCAACAAATTGGCCGTTAAAGCCGTAGCGCAATTTCCATACACCTGCGCCAACGCCATCAGCTGCACGTTCAAGGTTGTTATAAGCGCCTGTCGGAGCGGAAGCGCCGAAAACAACACTGATAGAAGGCGAATAAGTGTCCGTAAAACGGTATTCTAAATCAAAAGGCAAATCATCAAAGCCAACATGCGAGTTTTTATTGGCAGTGCCATCTTGTGGCGTCCATGAATAGCTAAAGGCAGGGGTAATATCTACCGAAAGGTGATCTGTAGGCGCACCTTTGAAAAACCATGAGCTTGTGAGGGAATCATATTGTGATCCGCCATGCTGTATGAGATTGCCGTGAGAGTCATAATTCCCTGTTGGAACGGTCGCAACCGTGTAAGGTTCGAGAGCCCACATGCCTTTTGGAAAGGAAGGCGAAGGGGAGAGCAAAGACCCGGTCCAAGAATGCGCTGGGACAGGTTTTTTGGGCTCAATCCACTTCATTGGGATTTTCATCCAGTCTGGCTGGTCTTTGATATCGAGACTATAACCAGCGAAGGAATTCGGCGCTTTCGCAAGAGGTGAAAGGGCTAGTCCTGCAATAATGAAACGTAGGAGGGAGTGTTTTTTGAGGCAGATTCTTGAGGTCGGTTGCCACCGTTTTTTGTTCTTTCGACAGGCGGCAGAGGGAAGTAATTTATCGTGGCGCATTATTTTCCTGAGTCACATCATCATGTCGGTTATGGGCGGACATATTGTTCCAATAACCAAGTGAACAGAGAAGGTAACCTGACATTTTTTGTACAAAAATAAATGCAACTGTTGTAATCACGGCTGTCATTGTTGTTGTTGATTGTACAAACATAAAATGTCCCTTCAGATGATGAAGACTTCGGAAAATCAAAAAGCAGAAACATCGACGTAAAAAGGTCTGATTCTAGACCTGTATCGCCAGTGCCAACGCTTAAAACTAAAAAAGATAGAAAAAATCCAAGGCTGGATTATATCGGTTTTCGTAAGGGAGGCAAGTGAAAGCCGTTATAAAAGTGTCTAGATTATAACGGAGTATTCACTTGCCTCTTAGATTTCAGCGTCCTCGATAAGGGGGGACAGCTTGTTCTGGAATCCAAACGCCTTTGGGCGGTTCGCCTGTTTGATAGAAAACATCAATGGGCATACCGCCTCTGGGATACCAATAAGCGCCAAGACGCAGCCATGTTGGTTCGAGAAGCTCGATAAGCTTGGTTGCAATGGTGACAGAGCAATCTTCATGGAAAGCGCCATGGTTGCGGAAGCTGGAGAGGTAAAGCTTTAAAGATTTGCTTTCAACAATCCAGTTTTTGGGAATGTAATCTAAAACCAAATGCGCAAAATCAGGCTGGCCTGTGATGGGGCAGAGGGATGTAAATTCGGGTGCAGCAAAGCGTACGAGATAATTTTTCCCCTGATGCGGTGAAGGCACACGTTCGAGTTTTGCTTCTTCAGGACTTTGTGGAAGAGGGCTGTTCTGCCCAAGCTGAGTCAGGGAAGAAAGCGGATTTAATCCGTTGGACATAGATGAAATTTTCCCTTGTAAATTTAAATTCAGATGTCAGAAAAAGAACTTATTTTATAACAGTAATCTGTCAAAGGGGTAAAATACTTGCAAAAAAACGGAATTGGGCGCAAAATACGAACCTTAATAATTTAGAAATTTGACAGACAGATCGTTATACAATTTTGTTATTTTCGGTAACCTATTGCCAACCTCTTCTGGTTTTTGCGAACTGCGCTGTTTCCCGCTTTAATTTTAAGCATTCTCTTCTTTAGTAGATGTAACGAAAGTTTTATGACCGATATTCGCAATATTGCCATTATCGCCCACGTTGACCATGGCAAAACCACGTTGGTGGACGAGCTTCTTAAACAATCAGGGGCTTTTAGAGAAAACCAGCATGTGGCAGAGCGGGCGATGGACCGCAATGACCTAGAGCGTGAGCGTGGCATTACCATTCTTGCAAAATGCACGTCTGTTGTTTGGAAAAATACCCGTATCAATATTATTGACACCCCAGGCCATGCCGATTTCGGTGGTGAGGTGGAGCGTATTCTCTCCATGGTTGATGGTGTTGTTATTCTGGTCGATGCGGCTGAGGGCGCATTGCCCCAGACAAAATTTGTGTTGACCAAAGCTTTGGCTCAAGGGATTCGTCCTATCTTGGTTGTTAATAAGGTTGACCGTAGCGATGCACGCCCAGATGAAGTGCATGATGAGGTTTTTGACCTTTTTGCAGCTTTGGGTGCGAATGATGAGCAGCTTGATTTTCCAATGCTCTATGCTTCTGGCCGTCAGGGCTGGGCAGATGAGACGCTGGAAGGCCCGCAAAAAGACCTTTCTGCGCTGTTTGAGCTGATTGTCCGCCATGTGCCTGCGCCAAATCTTCCAAAAGATGCGCCTTTTGCTATGGTTGCCACCATTTTAGAAAGCGACAATTTCTTAGGACGTATTTTGACAGGCCGTGTCGAGCAAGGCCGTGCCAAAGTCAATATGCCCGTTAAGGTTCTTAAACCCGATGGCAGTGTGGCTGAAACAGGCCGTTTGACAAAATTGCTGGCCTTCCGTGGGTTGGAGCGTGTTGCGGTTGAAGAAGCCGAAGCAGGCGATATTATTGCCATTGCGGGTCTTGCAGAAGCAACGATTCCAGACACAATCGCAGCGCCAGACCAGGCAACCCCATTGCCATCTACTCCTGTTGATCCGCCAACCCTTTCTATGACGTTTAGAATTAACGATGGCCCATTGGGTGGACGTGAAGGTAAAAAAGTAACCTCCCGTCAGATTCGTGACCGTCTGTTCCAAGAAATGGAAGGCAATGTCGCTATTCAAGTGACAACCAGCCCAGAAAGCGAAGCGTTTGAAGTCGCAGGGCGTGGTGAGCTTCAGCTTGGTGTGTTGATTGAAACGATGCGTCGTGAAGGTTTTGAGTTGACAATCGGTCGCCCCCGTGTGCTTTTCCGTGAAGATGAGAACGGTCAGCAGACAGAGCCATTTGAAGAAGTCTTGATTGATGTCGATGAAGAATTCTCTGGCGTTGTTGTTGAGAAAATGTCTTTGCGTAAAGGTGTTTTGCAGGATATGCGTCCTTCAGGCGGTGGAAAAACCCGTTTGACCTTCTTGATTCCTTCCCGTGGTTTGATTGGGTATCATGGGGAATTCCTCACAGATACACGCGGTACAGGTATTATGAACCGTTTGTTCCATGATTATCTGCCTTATGCTGGTAAAGTCGAAGGCCGCCGTAATGGGGCTTTGATTTCCGCAGAAGATGGTAAAACAACACCTTATGCGCTTTTTGCTTTGCAAGATCGTGGTGTGATGTTCCTCGGTGCTGGGGAAACCATCTATACAGGGATGATTTTGGGTGAGCATTCCAGAGATAATGACCTTGAAATTAACGCTGTTCGTGAAAAGAAACTCACCAATATGCGTGCTTCTGGCAAGGACGAAGCGCCTGTTCTCGTTCCACCACGTCAGTTGAGCTTAGAGCAAGCGATTGCGTATATCGAAGATGATGAGCTGGTCGAAGTTACCCCTTCTGCTATTCGTCTCCGTAAGCGTTACCTTGACTCCAACGAGCGCAAACGTATGTCCCGTAAGAAAGAAGACTAATTTCTTTCTAACAGGAAACGAAAAGAACTCGGAAAAGGCAGTGAGCAATCACTGCCTTTTTTGGTTGGCGGTAGAGTACATTTTTGTCTTTTGGAAAAAGTAGAATATTTAAGCTGATTGTTTTATGTTTTCGCCTGTGGTGTTGTTTCGCTTCACGTCTGCAAGCGCTGAAAATAGAGAGATCGTTGTCCAAAGGATAAGAAATGAAACGAATAAGAAGAGTATTATCTGTATTGCCTGCGGTTTTTCTCTTATCTGCCTGTGGAAACGGCGCTCCAAGCAAGCAGGAGGTCGAAGCGCTTTTTACCGTGAAGCATGATGACAACACGATTAAAGTTACTGACTTGCGTTGTCACTCTATTGAAAATGGCGCTTTTTCATGTTTTCTTGCCTATCAGCGTTATTTCACCGAAAAGGGCGCTGCGCTGGAGCTGAAACTTAAATCAGGCGGAACTTACGGGCTTCGCTCTAAGAGGGATCAGGCGGCTTTTCAGGCGAAGTATCCAGAGATAAAAGCAGGGGGCATTCATGGGGGAATTATCGAAAAGACCGATGCAGAATTTCATAAAGTCAATGGAAAGTGGGAGACGGACGCTTTTCCGTCCTTTTATCAGCAAGTCCTTCAATCGGGGCAAGATGATGCGGAGCGTGTGAAAAGCATTACAGACATTTTCTAGCCTTCAAACTGCGGATTTTCTGATGACTTTTCGGCTTTATCCTTGAATCTAAGACTCTTTTTGCTTTCAGAAGTTGTGAAAAAGAGAGAGAACAGATTATAGTTGAGGAATCCGCTATGGCTTTTTGAGGAAAGGTTTGAAAAGTGCGTTTTCAGGAGCATTCTTTTTCGGCAAGCTTATTTAAAAAATCGAAAAAAATGACTGTTGCTTTACTGTCTTTTTCCTCTCTTGCAGGCTGTGCCTCGGCAACTAATGGCAGTTCACAAAAGCTCTTTATTTATTCCAATCCAGAAGCGGCTGACTGTAAAATTTATCAGGGTGGCCTTCTCAAAGAACAGTTTAAAACGCCTCATTATGTCAAATTGCAGAGAAGCCGTGAGCAGGATTTGATTTTGAATTGCGCAAAATCAGGTTATCAGCTTTTTGCAAAATCATGGGATCCCGATTTGACAGCGGCTTATATGGGCAATACAGGGGGATTTTTAGTGTCCCTAGTGTCCCTTTCGGCTTTTATTCCAGCCTCTGGGATTTTTGCAGGCGGTGCTGCCTATGATCAGGCGCATCAATCTGCTTATGGCTATCCTAAGGATATTGAAGTTGAATTCCGTCCGTTGAAAAAAGGGAGTCCAGAGGAGGCTTTACCAGAGAATTTTCAAAAGCCCTCTGACGTGAAAGCGCCTTCTACGCCTCTATGAGACTCTTAAAAACAGGTATAAAAGAAAATAGACCTTAATTTTGTAAAAATAATTTGTTTAGGGCGTTTGTCTTTGCCTTCTTTTGAAATTTGGCATTAGCTTGCCTCGGTTAAAGAAAGGTCTCTTTATTTAAAGATGTTAAAAAATATGAATTTTAGAACTTTTTTGAAATCTTCTTTTTTTGTCGCTGCATTTTTGGCTGCTGGAGAGACTTTCTTGCCAGCTTCTGCCCATGCTGAAAAAACCATTGAAGCCAGCGCTCTAAAGGCGGTTTTGGGTTACGTTTTGGAAGAGGATAATCAGGCAGAGGAAAAAGGGGCTGAGGTCGTCACAGAGACAGAAGACGGGCAGATCAACCTCTATGCCACGATGGAAGCCATTCCGGGGCGTGCCTCAGAGCTTTCTAAATTGTTAGCGGATTTGGCAAAAAAGGTTCGGGCAGAACCCGGCAATATTCGTTATTACGTCTATCAAGCGCAGGATAATGGGACGATTTTCTATATTGAGGAAAGCTATAAAAATGAGAAAGCTTTCCATGACCATATGGAAACGGAACACGGCAAATCTTTTGATCAGGCCATTACACGCCTTGTCATAGGCGGAAAGTCGAAAGTGATCTTTCTCAAAGATGTTGCCTAATCCTTAAGTGAAAGGGGCTGGCATTGGAAGAGAAGTTTGAAAAAGCGCAGCAAGAGGGAGAGAATGGGGCAGCCCCGAAAGGGTTTTCGGCTCATTTCTGGACGTTTGTTCTTATTCTGGTTGGCATAGCGCTTTTTCTAACATTGCTGGTGTTTTGCTCCGGGTTTTTACCGCAAGATGATGGTCGCTTGCTGAATCTGATTTACCTTCTGATGGTTCTCATCGTTTTAATTGTCCCATCCTATTTGCGGTAAGATTTTTGCTTGTGTCTATCCTATCACGTTGTTTGAAATAATGTGTCGATCTCTCTGGAAAAGGCGGATTTTATGGGTTTTTCTTGACTTTTGACGGAAAAATAGACATCTTGAAGTGGGGGGATTTTTCCTATAAGAATATTTTACTGTGTAAGGTGTAGAAATGGTAAATAGAGTCGATGTTACAACCGCAAAAGAAGACGTCTCAGCAGGTTTTGGTGACGGCAATGGCGAAGGTCTAGGCAACACAACACAGGCTGCGCAGGATTCTATCGCTCAACAGGTTAAAGCCCTTCAGGCTGAAGCTGCAAAAATTGTTGGAGATTCCTATGATGAGGCGCAGGCACGTTTGAAAATTTCTCAGAAAATCAGCCGTTTGCAGGATCAGGACGCAAGAACCCGTTAATTTATTGGGATAGGAAGGCACGGCTTTCCTATCCTTGCAGATTATTTTTGCGTTTAAAAAGGCGGTGGCGTTTTCCACCGCCTTTTTTTATGGACTTTTTAAGAGACGGCTTTTTTATCCGCCTCTGCATGTTGTTTTAGCTTTTCTTTTTCTGATTCTTTAATTTTGATCCAATGAGAATGATTATTGGGGTCAGGGCGTGTATGTTTCACCCGTGGAAAATGAAGCGTATCGGTATATTTAAAGGCGTACTCTGCCGCTTCTTCTAAGGTTAGGAAAGTCTCCATTGGCTTTTTATGGCCAATCCGAACCTCATAATATCTCAGAGGCTTTTCTTTATGGTGGGGAGGAAAGGGCTGAATATAAAGCGTCTCATATCTTTTTGTCATCCTGAATCCTTTCAGTCATAAGCGTTGTTTCGCTACCCTCTTATATGGGGATTTAAAATCTCTGTTGCCAAGAGGGGACGCTAAAAAGATGAATAGATTTTTTAATAAAGGTTAAAGATTCTTTCAGGACACGCACAAATAAAAAGGCGGTGAAAAGACACCGCCTTTGGAAGGTAAGGTAAAGGGACGTTACCGATCCACCATAATTTTAACGGCGATGCAGGCAATCCCAGCCAGAAGCAAAAAGCCTGTCATGGCTTTGAGAAGCATCATACCGCCCCAGACAACGCCAATCAGCACAAAACCGCAGCTTAAGGCAGCGATTAACAGCAGGACGCCAACAATCGCTAACCAATGATCTCCAATAAACTCCATATGACCTCACTAGAATAAAGAAACCCCGACAGGGCGAGTATAAGATATTTTGTCTAAAACATTAAAGGGGGCGATGATTTTTCTTTTTAGGCCTTAGAGTCTTAAAAGCCTAGAGTTTTAAGGATTTTGGAGGGGCATATTTACTGTCAAAGCGCTGTGATTGTGGATCGACAAGTGTCCCTTCATTGAGGAAATCACCATATTTCAGCATTAAATGTAAAATAAGACGGATATCGGTAAGCGCATAAATAAGTTCAAGCTCGGTGGCGAGATCATTGCTTTCACGGATTGCCCGATCCAGACTCATTAAGGCAAGATAGCCTGCTTGAATGGTTGCATTATTGACAGAAGGGCGCGCTGCAAAATAGCGGAGCAATGTTTTGATAGCGCGTGTGACTCTCGGTGGGAGATCACTGTCTTCTGCTTCTAACAAGGTTTCAAGGCGAATGATATTCAGGCCGACAGTTTGCGCCATAAGAAGATTGGAAATGGTAATCGGCGCGTAATGGTTTTCATTTCGGGATTCTTGGCGCACCATTAAGATGACACGGTCTAGACTTCGCCAAACCCAGTTCAGCGGAGAAATCCGATTGGAAGGCTTGGAGAGCTTGCGAAGTGCCAAACAGGTAGCATGGCAGATGCGCTTTTGCTTATCCAGAGGTTTGAAGGGCAGGCTGGCAAAGGTAAGAACAGCAAGGATAGCCCCGAAAAGGATCGCATTTGTATTGTTATAGAACTGAATCTCATTCATTAAATGGTGGTTCTGAAGACCAATCATAATGGGCAAAAAGAACTCATAAATTGCCGCAGCGCCAGAGATTGGCGGGCAGTAGCGAGCCAAGCCACCAATAAACATTAAGCCGCCAAGCGTAATAATCACGCCTTCAAACACTTTGGTGCTTGGCAGGAGAACCATCACAAGAAAAAAAGCTGCTATCCAAGCGGCTGTTGCCCCTTTGAGGAAGTTCATCACCCCTTTTTGATCTTGCAGAGGGTCACCGCTTGCGGAGTTCAGCGCCACACCAACCCCTGTAAAGGTGACCAGGATAAATCCTTGCGGCCATGCTGTAATTTCAAAGAAAAATGCTGAAATCAAAACAGCCAGAACCGCACGCATCCCGTGGCTAAAACCTTCCCGTCCATCGTGCCAGTCAGGCAGGCGGAAACGGAAATGGTCCCCACGTTCAGGATAAAGGGTGGCAACATAGCTTGAAATCGCATGTTCTAATTTATCTAAGGTGCGTTCCAGCGCTAAGCAAAGCGCACCTTCTCCGACAATGCCGCGCCCGGGATTGAGAGAGGTGTCATCTGTTGGCGCACGGTTATTGATATTTTGCTGAATGAGTTTTGTGGCGGCCCGTCTGCAAAAATTGCGGAGTTGATCCAGCTTGGAAAGACGGCTCGGAATAAGGGTCGTGTCCTGAAAAACTTCTGGTAATTGGTCTAAAACAGGGAGGGTTTTTGAAACAATTTTATTAAAGACAGGCAGGGGAACATGATGTTCTTTATAAATTTGCAAACGGGTCGAGAGATCGACAAGTTGAGAAAGAACTAAAGCCGTTTTTGCAATAACATCTCTCGCACGGTCATCAAGATGTGGGTTAATCCCGACAGTCTCAATGCCCATAAATTTACTTTTCCCCTCCATTTCTTTGATTTGAACCATAAGTTCTTGTGTGGTCGCTACGACACTGGCTCTGCCTTGCAGCAGGTCTTTGATCGTGCCTGTCGTTTTCGTTAAAATCCCAGAAAGCGTATCACACATGCTGTGATGTGATTTTGTATCCCAATTAAAGGAGAAAATGCAGGCCAGCGCCATTTCGCATAAAATGCCGATAATGACGTAGCTTCCTCTAGCGATAGCAAAATCAAAATATTGATCGCAATTTGGCGCAGCGCCGAAAGTGATAATGGTGCAGGTATAACCTGCCAGCACCCAGCTATAAGCTCTAAAATGACTAAAATAAACGGCCATGGCGCTGCAAAGACCGAGCCAGCCCGCCATAAGCGGAAACATGAGCCAAGCCTGCTGCGGCACAATGGCGGAGAGGAAGAAAGCGCCCAAAGCGCCTGTCAGCGTTCCAATAATACGCCAGCGGGCCTTAGATATACTTTCTCCACGGGTAAGGAGGGAAACCAGCCAAACTGTTTGGCACGCCCAGCCAGGACTATCTAATTCCATCCAAAAGGCAATGCCTAAAGCAAGCATAGCGGCAGCTGTTGTCCGCAGGGCAAAAAAGAAAGCTTGTGGCGAAGGGGCATAAAGCCATGCCAGCGGGAAAGATTTTCCTTGATATTGAATAAAAGTAGAAGATTTCATGGCTAGAAAAGGCTTCCCTTTAGGGGTATCTTATCAAACTGTAAAAAAATCGAAGGCAAATTTGAAATACCAACTGGGAAAATAAAGTAAAGGGAAGAGACTCTTCTACTTTAAAGAGCGATTGGAAATTATCATATCTTGAAAAGAGAGAGAATTTTTTTCTTGTTTATTTGGCATTCATTATGGAATGTCTTTCCTTTTCAAAGGAATTTTTGATGAAATCGGCCCGAGGGCCGTTTTAAACACGAGAGGTGAAAGAGGGCAGTTATGAGCGACAAGTCAAACATGGAATCTGAAGTTGCAGAGCTTAAAAATCTTCTTAGTGACGCCGAAAACCGCCTGCGTGAGCTTGAAGCGGAACAGGCAGCCTTAAAGGCACGCCGGAGCAAGAGTCTTATTCGCAAAGTTCAAAAAGTTCTCATTGCGTTTGCTGTGATTTCTCTTGCTATCAAAGGGACAAGAATGATTGCAGCGCAACGTGCGAAAAGGATTGAGGTCGAAGACTAAATAAAGATGAAATTTCGCAGTTTGTGGCAATGAAAGGCAGGAATCTCCCTGCCTTTTCTTGTTTAAACGCTTTATTATTTTGGGGAAAATTATGACAGATTTATTGGTTGATCATGCCATTGAAGGCAAAGTTGCGCTGATTACAGGGGGCGCAAAAAATTTGGGCGGTTTGCTGGCGATTGATTTGGCAAAACATGGCGCAAAAGCAATCGCCATTCATTATCATAGTGATGAGTCACGCAAAGAGGCGGAACTCACGAAAGAAGCGGTTGAAAAAGCAGGTTCTAAAGCCCTTATTTTTCAGGCGGATCTCAGCCGTGAAAAAGCAGTCGAAGATTTGTTTTTGTCTGTGAAAAATGCTTTTGGCGGAATTGATATTGCCATCAATACGGTCGGGCGTGTTCTAAAAAAAACAATTTTAGAAACAACAGAAGCCGAATTTGACACGATGAGCGCTGTGAATTCTAAATCCGCCTTTTTCTTTATTAAATTTGCAGGCAAGTATTTGAATGATCATGGCAAAATCTGCTCTATCGTGACCTCTCTTTTGGGCGCTTATACCCCTTATTATGCTACCTATGCAGGTCTCAAAGCCCCTGTGGAGCAATTCACCAGAGCCGCTTCCAAAGAATTCGCCGATAGGGGAATCTCCGTGACCGCCATCGGGCCTGGCCCGATGGATACCCCCTTCTTTTATGGCCAAGAAACGCCTGAATCTGTCGCTTATCTTAAGCAAGGGGCAGCCCTTTCCCCCTATAGTGGAAGCGGTCTTACAGAAATTGAACATGTTGTGCCCCATGTCCGTTTGATGGTGTCGGAAGGCTGGTGGATGACGGGACAGACTATTCTGATTAATGGCGGCTTCACCACTAAATGATTCACTTGATTAAGGGGCGATAGGCACAATTAAATCTGTGAGGGAAAATTCATGAACTATTTGTTCACTAAAATTTTCCTTCTCGATTTAACAGCACCTCTCGTCTCCTTACTCAAGCTCATGGGAAGTCTGTGCGTTTTTAGAAGGGAAATGTATAGGCTACTCTGTGATGCTCGGCTCATTACCCGTTCGGTAAATCGCCTCTGCTTCTCGCCTAAAAAGCGCCTTTTCCCGTCTTAGGTGGCTCAATCATCTTAATTTTGTATTTAACGGTCGGAAGCGGTTTTTTGTTTTGGAGAAGTTATAAAATTTTCTGCATGAAATGGAGGTCGAGCCACTGGCCTTTTTTGAAGCCAGCTTCTTTTAGAATCCCGGCGGAATGAAATCCGAATTTTTTATGCAGGTGTAGCGAAGCTTGATTTTCCGCATCAATACCTGCAATGAGCGTATGAACGCCCTTTTCTTTGGCAGAGCAAAGGAGACGGTGCAGAAGTTGACTGCCAAGTCCTTTGCCATGGCTGTGTTGATTAATATAGAGGCAATGTTCGGCGCTGTATTTATAGCCCGGCCATGCACGGAAAGGGCCAAAAGAGCCAAATCCAGAAACTTTTTCCCCAAGCGCAATCACAAAAACAGGGAAACCTGCTGCTTGTCGCTCGGCAAGCCATTTTGTACGGTTTTCTACGGTAACAGGTGTTTCTGTATAGACTGCATTTGTGTTTAAAACAGCTTGGTTATAAATTGCCACAATCGCAGGAATATCTCGTTCTTCTGCCTGCCGGATTGTGGCGTTTAACGTCATGATTTATCTTTAGGGGCGCAAAGGGATGTGGAATGCTCCAGATGGAGCGCCTCATCAGGGTGGGCAATTTGCCATGCGCCACGGGCGGCGAGAGACCCTTCTGCAAATCCTTGGAGGATGAGCTTTACTTTGCCGGGGCGTTTTGCAACATCGCCAATGGCAAAAACGCCTTTAAGGTCGGTTTCCATGGTGAAAGGATTGACAGGAATAGCATTTTTTTCTGCGCCAATTCCCCAGCTTTGAACCGCTTTGAGATCAGAGGAAAGGCCAAAAAAAGCAAGAAGATGCGTGGCTTTCAGCGCTTTTTCCTCGTCATCAAGTGAGTTTACAATCACTTTTTCGAGCTTGCCATTCTCGCCTTCAAGGCGGTGAAGCTGGAACGGCGTGATTTTTTCAATTTGGCCGAGCTTTACTTTCTCTTCAACAAGGTCCAGCGTTGCCTGATGCGCTCTAAATTTATCCCGCCGATGAACTAGATAGATTTTTTCTGCTTTGCCTGCCAGTGCTAGGGCCCAATCGAGGGCTGAATCTCCACCGCCGGCAATGACGATGAAAGCGTCGGTGAAAAGGCTTGCTTTACGGACGGAGTAATGAACCGATCCGCCCTCTTCAAATTCTTCAATTTGGGCTAAAGGCGGGCGGTTTGGGCCAAAAGCCCCTGGGCCTGAGGCAATCATAATGGTTTTTGCGTGGATTTTTTCACCTTGATGGGTTGTTAAGGTGAAATTTCCGGCTTCGCCTTCGAGGAAAACTGCCTTGCGTTTGAGCAAATAGCTGATGTCGAAATCTTTACCCTGCTGAAAAAGATTTTGGACGAGGTCTTCTGCCAAAATTCCCGGGCAGGCAGGAATATCATAAATTGGTTTTTCAGGATAAAGGGCGGAGCATTGACCGCCAATATGGGAAAGCGCATCAATCACAAGGCTGCTCATTCCGAGCATACCACACTGGAAAGCAGCGAATAATCCCGAAGGCCCTGCGCCAATAATGGCAACATCATAATTTTTTGAAGCGTCAAAATTAGAGGAAGGGGAAGGGTTTTCGTGAGTGTGAGGCATCGAACGCTTTTTCTCAAATCAGATGGAAAAGAATAATGATAGAGGACTATATACCCCTATCCGACATAAGTATAAATATAGGGATAAAAATTAAACTTCTAGTAGAATATGTAACAGGAAATTTGAATCTGCATGCCCCATTCGTGTGAGACTGCGCCTTTTTCGATAGCTTTCCAATCGCAAGCGGAAATGGAAAAATTTGCTGCCTTGTTAAGCAAAAGCGTTTCTTTGGGAAATTGCTTTGCCCTTCATGGGGAGATGGGCGTTGGCAAAAGTACGTTTGCCAGAGCTTTTATCCGTGCTTATTGCGATGACGCCGAAATGGAAGTGCCCAGCCCAAGCTTTGCCATTTTGCAAAATTATGGTGAGAATTTTGAGTTGTTTCACTATGATTTATGGCGTTTGGACGAGGGAAGTTCGCTAGAAGAGCTGGATTGGGAAGAGGCCGAGAAAAATATCATGCTGGTGGAGTGGCCAGAACATGCGGGAGAAGACCTTCCAGCCAGCACGATTCACTTTTTTTTCTCTTTAGAAGATGGGGAAGACGTGGAATCCCCCCGTGTGCTTCGCTGGCAAGCGCCCGAGGCGGTGGCAGAAAAATTATTACAGATTAAAGAAAATTTAATTTCTCAAAGGGCGGAGACATCGGAGAGGTATGTTGCAGACTAGGTATAAATACGCATTCGCAGCTTTGTTTTCGCTTGGCACGCTGACAGGCTGTATGACACCTGTTGAGGATCTTCGTCCGACAACCTTTGATGCCGGGAATTTAGATACGAGTTCTGAAAACCGTATTGTCACTATTCTTCATTTGATGCCAGCTAAGGCGCATGTCGATAATACAGCCAATAATCAGACAGCGGAGCAAACAGGCTCTGCGGTCGGGGCGGTGGCATGCGGTGTTGCGGCAGGGGTGACGGCAGGGATTTTTGCCGGCAGTGGCGCAGGGGTCGGCGCCGGCATTGGCGGTGCGTATTTGTGCAGCATGATTGGTTCTTGGATCGGAGATGCGATTGAACCGCCAGAGCTTCATCCAGATTCCTTGGTGATTGTGTATCAGGACCCCAACAATCCGCAAATCCGTCAAACAGTCGAAATTGCCCGTCCTTGCGAATTTAAGCCTGGAACAGCTTCGGCGGTTATTCTTAAAAATGCGAAAACAGGACAAGAGGAAACCAAGATACAGCCTAATAATTTTCAAGCCTGTCTGAGTTATAAAGAGAAAATCAAACAGGCCAAGGAAGAAGACAAAGCCGCCAAGAAAATTGCCGAAAAGGAAATGTCGCAGCGGATTAAACATCCGAATGCGCAATTACCGCCAACGGAATTGCCAGCAGGGAATGTGACCAGAATTGACCATGATGGCACGGTGCTTTTGAATGGACGTTATTTGGGCGTTGTGAATGAAGAGGGGTCTGTTAAAACGCTTGATAGCGATCAGAATGTTCAGATTTCACGGGATGGCGTGGTAAGAGACCGCACCGATCCAGACCATGAAGTGATTTTGGGCAATGTTTCCCCTGAACAGCTCGAACAAATCAGGGCCTGTAAAAATAAACTTCCGACCTGCAAACTCACCCATATTGGCTGGTGATGGGATAAAAATTTAAGGCTGGAGAGACTAAAGATATCTTTGATGAAGATTGATCTTTGATCTTTTGAAGCGATCTGGGTAGGTATTAAATGAGACCTACCCCTATTGCATAAAGAAAATTTATGATTCACTTTAGCCAAGAGCCAAGAGCCAAGAGCCAAGAGCCAAGAGCCAAGAGCCAAGAGCCAAGAGCCAAGAGCCAAGAGCCAAGAGCCAAGAGCCAAGAGCCAAGAGCCAAGAGCCAAGAGCCAAGAGCCAAGAGCCAAGAGCCAAGAGCCAAGAGCCAAGAGCCAAGAGCCAAGAGCCAAGAGCCAAGAGCCAAGAGCCAAGAGCCAAGAGCCAAGAGCCAAGAGCCAAGAGCCAAGAGCCAAGAGCCATATTATACCTCTGAAACGGTAAGATTATATCTGGGCGATTGTCTGGAGCTGTTGGAGCGTCTAGATGCCAATTCCGTTGATTTGGTTTTTGCCGATCCGCCTTATAATCTTTCAAACGGTGGATTCACCGTTAAAAATGGCAAACGTGCAGAGGTTCATAAAGGGGACTGGGATCAATCCAAAGGGATTGAAGCTGATTTTAACTTTCATCTTTCTTGGATTAAAGCCATTGAGCGTGTTTTAAAGCCAGGCGGTTCTTTTTGGATTTCGGGTACATATCATTCGATTTATCAATGTGGCTATGCGTTGCAGCGGCTTGGCATGCCGATTGTCAATGAGATTTCTTGGTATAAGCCTAATGGTGCGCCTAATCTTTCCTGCCGTTGTTTTACGGCCAGCCATGAAAGTTTGATTTGGGCACGCAAACAGGGAAAAGAAAAACATACTTTTAACTATCAGGAGATGAAGAACGGTCATTTTCCAAAAGATAGTTTGAAAAAACCTAATAAGCAGATGCGTTCTGTTTGGTCTATCCCTGTTCCGGGATCGAAAGAAAAGACTTTCGGGAAACATCCAACACAAAAGCCCTTGGACCTTTTAAGGCGTATTGTCGCAGCGTCTTCGAATAAAGGGGATGTCGTTTTAGATCCGTTCAGTGGATCAGGCACAACAGGTGTCGCTGCCCTTGAACAAGACCGCCAATATATTGGGATAGAATTAGAAAAATCCTATTTAGATTTATCCATTCAGCGGATCGAAGAGGTTTTAGGGGGATTGTTATGAGAAATCTTCCAAAGCATGGACGTGTAAGTGGTTCTCAGGCAAACTTTACAGGAAAAAAGTTAGAAGGTTTCGTTTCTAATGTTTTGATAGATTATGGCTACGAAAATAAAGGAAAAGATCAGAAGAAATCTATTTTTCAGAGACGCTCAACATTTCGAGGAAAGAGTTTTTATAGAGAAATTTATTGTGGTTCATCTATTTATGGAACAGATCGCCGTTGTGATTTTTTGGTGATTAATAAAGATTTATTTCCGAATGATTTGATTATTGAATGCAAATGGCAGTCAAAAGCAGGCTCCGTGGATGAGAAATATCCATTTGCGGTGGAAAATATTAAAAATATTGGCGTGCCTACTATTATTTTGATTGATGGAGATGGCTACAAAAAGGGCGCATTTTCTTGGTTAAAAGAACAGGTTAATAGAGATAACAATTCTCTTATAGGCGTCTACACAATGAAAGAATTTATGATTGCTACATCAGCAGAATCTCTCCTTGGTTGAGCATATACTGGCAAATAAGGAGAAATGAAACAAGCAGACAGAAAGAGTTTGAGATGGTAATTTGCAGGAAGGAATTTCTTTCAAAACCATTTTGAGATTGTTGCATGTCCCTTCATTCCCTTCCTTTACAGGCCTCTTTTTTTGAAACAATCGCCAGAGCATGGCTTGCGGAAGGGAAGGGAAAAAGCAGGCTTGAGAATTATGCCTCTGATGAGGGAATGATTTTAGTCCCAGGGCGCAGAGCAGGACGGCACTTAAGTGAGGCTTTTTTACGGGTTTTAGACGGGAAGGCGATTTTGCTCCCCCGTATTGCGGTGATTGGGGATTTAGAGGAAAGAGCGCCGATTGCTGCGCTTAACCTGCTTGTGAATCTTCCACCTGCGATTTCGCCTTTTCGGCGGACGGCAGTTCTTTCTCGCTTGGTGAAACTTTTTCAGGAAACAAGTAAGGAATCTACGCCTTCCGCTAAAAATCTTTGGGCATTGGCACGCAGTTTGGGCGAATTGATTGATGAGGCCGACAGGGCTGAGGTGTCTTTGCTGGAAGCCGTTCAAAAGGCGCAGGAAGAGCGTACAGACCTTTCCAAGCACTGGGAACAGATTGCCAGATTTCTAGAGATTGTCACCAAGGCTTGGCCGGAGATTTTAAAGAACCAAGAAAAGGCGATAGATCCCATTGCGCGCGAAGTGGAAATTCTTAAAATTCTTGCAGAGGATTTTGAAAAATATCCGCCTAAAGGACGTGTTTGGGCGGTTGGTTTTGTCGATGGTTCAACAGGGATTGGGAATTTTCTAGCTAAAGTGGCCCGTCTTGAAAGTGGAAGGGTGGTTCTGCGGGGGGTGGATACAGGTTTGTCTGCAGAAATTTGGGCGTATCTTCCCCAGTCTCACCCTCAATTTTTATTTAAAGATCTGTGTGAAAGAATGAATCTTTCAAGAGAAGAGATTGAGCCGTGGGATTTACCTTTGGCGAATAAAGACGGCACGGAACTTTCCTCGGCAGAATTAGAAAATGTCACGAGAGAAACTTTCTGGCGAAAAGCTTTTTCCCACAAGATGCAGATGGGGACAAGAATGGGAGAAGAAGGCCGGATTCCAGCCCCTGAGAAAGCGCCTGAAAATGTGTATCTGATTGAGGCGGAAGAACCGCAGGAGGAGGCCAGAGCGATTGCGCTAGCGCTTCGGGATGCGGTGGAAACGCCCTCTAAAACAGCGGCTTTGATTACTCCTGACCGTTCTTTGGCGTTGCGGGTGAATGCGGCCTTAAAACGTTTTGGCATCAATGCGGATGATAGTGCGGGGGCGACGTTGGCTGAAACGCCTTCAGCCGTTTTTTTGCGCCTTGTGGTGGAGGCTGCCTGTACAAAGTTTGAGCCTGTGGCGCTGTTAGCCCTGTTGAAACATCCTTTGACGTCTTTAGGGATTGAGAGGGTGCGTTGCCTTTCTCTGACACGTTTATTGGAGCTTAAGATTTTAAGAGGTTCGCCGATTGAAGGCGGACTAGCAGGCTTTCGGGCTAAAATTCAGTCGTTAAATTCAAAAAAATTAACGGTTGGCCAGAAACATGAGCTTGAAATTTTACTGGAAGCGCTGGAAACGGCTTTTGCGCCTCTCAAAAAGATTTTTGAGGCGCATGAAAAAGAGGCGGTAGCGGTTAAGGCCTTGTTAGATGCATTGATTGAAACAGCAGAAAATCTCTCTCTGACTCCTGAGAATCTCGAAGAAAGCAAAGAGGATCGTTATGGCCGTCATTACCGTCTCTGGCACGGGGAAGATGGTCGGCGTCTTTCGGAGCATTTGAGTGAGCTGCGAGAGATATGTGAGGATTTACCAGATCAGCCTTTACAAGAGTTTGGCGGTTTTTTGGCCGAAACCATGCGGGGCATTTCGATTACGGGATTAAGAAATTATCTTAACGGGGAAGAAGTGTCTCATCCGAGAGTCTTTATTTTAGGGATTTTAGAAGCCAGATTATTGGATTTTGATACGCTGATTTTGGGTGGATTGAATGAGGGAACTTGGCCGCCTGTGGCCGATTGCGGTCCTTGGATGTCCCGTTTAATGCGTAAGGTTGGGGGACTCTTTTTGCCAGAGCGGCGTTTGGGCGCTTTTGCACAGGATTTTCAGGTTTTTGCCTGTGGAACAGGGCGGGTGATTTTCTCACGTTCGTTAAGTAATGCGGAAAAACCTGAAATAGCTGCTTCTTGGTTGGTTCGGGCACAGGCTTTGATGGGAAAGGGAAAGAATTTCCCGCTTTTTAAAAGTTTGGCTTGGGCGAAGGCACTTGATGGTGTGGAGAAGTCAGAACCAGCAAAAGCGCCCAAACCAAGACCGCCTGTCGTATTTCGTCCCCGCTCGCTTGCGGTGACCGCTATTGAGAATTTATACGCATCGCCTTACGCCATTTATGCGAAATATATTTTACAGCTCTCGCCACTTTCAGGGTTGGGAGAGGAAAAGGAAGTAAGTGATTTCGGCGATTTGGTGCATAGAGGATTGCAACTTTTTTTTGAGAGATCGGAGACCTCGCTTCAGAGCCCCTCAAAGGAAGAGAATTTTGAAAAACTCAAAGGGATTTTTGCAAATCTTATTGAAAAAAAGACTCATCGAACACGTTTGAAACTTTGGTGGATGCCGAGACTCAAAGAGATTGCAGCGCTTTTCGTGGAAAGTGAGGAGCAGTCTTTTGCAGAAGGGCGTGAGCAAGTTTTTACAGAAATATTGCTTTCCTACCATTTTAAAGAAATTGATTTTAAATTGGTGGGCAAAGCGGACAGATTAGATCTTGTCCGTACCGAAAACGGAAAAAAAGCCATTATCTTTGATTATAAAACAGGGTCTTTGCCAAAAGCTAAGGATGTTTTGGAAGGACGGAAGCCACAACTCTTACTTGAAGGCGCTGTTTTGGAAAGAGGCGGTTTTGAGGGTCTAAGCGCTTTTGAGATTGAGAATTTGATTTATTGGCGCTTGAAGGGAAGCGGGAAGGATAAAGAACAAAAAGAGTCCCTTTTCTCTTTGTCAAAAAAAGTTCCCGAAACAGGCAAAGAACAAGGTGAAGAAATACGACACGCAATGTCGAAAATTCTCGAAAAACTGCGTGCTGAAATTGAACAATATGATTCCCCAGAGACGCCCTATGAGGTCAGAATGGGAACGGGGCCGTATGATCCCTATCCTGTTTTAGAGCGTGTTTGTGAATGGCGGTGAAAAAATGACAGAAAATTTAGAAATTATCGTGCAAGCCAGCCATGCACAGGCCAGAGCTTCTGACCCAAATGTCTCTGCTTTTGTGGCCGCCTCCGCAGGTTCTGGCAAAACAAAACTCCTGATTGACCGCCTCCTGCGTCTGATGCTGCCACAGCCTCACCCAGAGAAAGCAGGGGAAATGATTGCTGGGGCAGATCCTTCTACGATTTTGTGTTTGACTTATACCAAAGCAGCAGCAGCCGAGATGCAAAACCGTTTGCGTTCTAAATTGGCAGAATGGTTTGGACTTTCAGATGAGGCGCTTTTGCAAGCGTTGGAAGCACTCGAAGTGCCTGTTGAGAATAAGCAAATTCTTTCAGATGCACGGGATTTGTTATGTAAAGTCTTAGAAAGTCCGATTGGGGTCAGGATTGAAACAATCCATGCTTTTTGTGAATCCTTGTTGCGCCGATTTCCGTTAGAAGCGGCAACAGACCCTAATTTCTCTTTGATTGACGATCAGGAAAAACGATCTTTTTTAGAAAAAGGGATAGATGTGGTTTTGCCAGAGCAGAAAGAAGCCATTGATGTCTTGTCACCCCAGATCCTTTTTACTCCGCCGGCAGATCAAAAAAGCATCTCTTTGATTGGCATGACAGAGGCATTGGCAGGAGAGCAGGAAGAATTTACGTTATGGAATCCGCAACAAAAGCAAGGACAAACGGATGAGCAAAATTTAGAGCCAGAACCAAAACCGAAAGAGATTTTTGATTATTGTAAAAAGCTTTATTTCCAAGCTTTGGATCTTTCAGAAGAGGATGAAAACTGGAAGGAAAAGTGGCGCAGTGTGCCTCATGAGGCAGAATGGATTGAGACGCTGAAAATTGTTGGCGCTATTGATAAAAATCGTCCCGAAATGCTTACATGGCTTTTAAAGCCAGTTGCGGAAAGAGACATTGAGACGTGGAAAACTTTCTTTTTTACTACACAGGGAGATCCACGAAAAAAATTATCTAAAGTGGATGAGGTAAAAAAAGCGCCTGCTTTGGAGGGACTTTTAAAAGATGAAGCAGAGCGTTTAGAAAAACTTAAAGAAGTGCAGGATAAGCTCGCCCTCGCAGAGTTTGGCGCAGCTTTTTTGACGCTTTCAAGAGGGGGGCTTTTAACGCTCGATAGGCAGAAGCATTTTGCAGGTCAACTCGACTATGATGATTTGATTAGGCGCACAAAAACCCTTCTCGAAAATATGGATGTTGCATGGGTACGCTATAAGTTAGATGGCGGTTTAAATCATCTTTTGCTCGATGAGGTGCAGGATAATGCTCTGATTCAATGGAAAATTATTAAAGCGCTGACATCAGAATTTTTTGTGCAAAAAGAGGATGAAACGCACATCCATCGAACGATTTTTGCGGTGGGAGACCGGAAACAGTCAATTTATGGTTTCCAAGGGGCACAGCCAAAGGAATTTGCAAAAACACAGGCAGAATATGCAAAGGTCGTAAAGGACGCAAAGGCTAAATGGGCTGAGAATGTTGCTTTGAATGTCTCTTTTCGGACAACTAAACCTGTTTTGTCCTTCGTCAATACGCATTTTCAGGGAAAAATGGCGAAAGGCGTCTCGGAAGATTCGAATATTTTTCCAGAGCATTTTTCTGCCCGAAAAGAAAGCTGGGGACGGGTGGAGGTCTGGCCTGCCATTGAAGTGCCAGCGGTTGAAGAAGAAGACGTTCATAAAGCGCCAGAGACATCGGCGAGACTTTTAGAAAAGAGGCTCTGTGATGTTCTTCAATCACATTTTAGGAAGAGGACGAATGCGGAAAGAAAACAGCCTCATTTAGACTATAAAGATGTTCTGATTTTGGTTCAAAAACGGAGTCACTTGCCAAAGGGGCTGATGAGCCGTTTGAAAAAAATGGGTATTCCAATTGTAAATTGTATTGGGAGCAAGCTTATTGAGACGCCTCAGCTGATTGATATGATGAAGCTTTGTGAGGCTTTGCTTTTACCAAGTGATGATTTTGCGTTTGCTTGCTTTTTGACGTCTCCGCTGGGAGGATTGAAAGATGAAGACCTTATTGAATTGCGCCTTAAAGATGTTGAAGGTAAGGCGCTTTTAAAAACGGCAAAAATGCCCCTTACAGGCCTTTGGGAAGCGCTAAAAAAACGCTTTGCTGAAAAGCCAAAATGGCAAAAGGCCTATGAAATGTTCGCAGGCCTTCTCAAGCGGGTGGATTATGACACGCCATTTCAAATTCTTTCCCAAGCATTAGGGGCATATGGCGGTAGGGCAAAAATGATTTCCCGTTTTGGGAAGGAAACGGAAGAGCCTCTTGATCATTTGTTAGAAGTAGCGTTGGAATATGAATCCCTCTTTCCGCCTTCTTTGCAGGGGTTTGTGTCCTGGATGGCAGAAAATGAAACGACAATGAAGCGTCAGGCTGGTGATGGCGAAAATGCGGTTCGTTTTATGACAGTGCATGGCGCAAAGGGTTTGCAAGCGCCTTTGGTGATTGTTTTGTGTAAAAAGGGAAAAGCTCTGCAGCCAAAGGGTTTTTATTGGCTTCCAATTAAAAAAGACGATTCAAAAGGAAAATTACCGCTTGATGCATGGGGGGGGGCTAAGTTGCCTACAGATTATGCGGCTCAACAGAAGGTGCGTCAGGATGCACTGGAAGAAGAGGAAAACCGCCTTTTTTATGTTGCGGCGACCCGTCCTGCCGATTGGCTGATTATTGCGGGTTGGACAAATTCTAAAGATCAGCCTGCTTGGGTGGAGGAAGCCAAAAAAACGCTGGAGAAGATGAAAAATCAGCCTGAATTTTCATTTGAGGAATTTTCTTATGAAGATTGCCCCTCTCATCTCCAATTGCCCGTTCAGGTCGAGCAAAAAGAGAAATTTTTGCGCATCGAGTCAAAGGGAGATTGCCCTGAAAGACTAGGAAAACAGAAAGAAATTATAGAGAAGGCGGTTGCTCCAATGCCAGATTGGGTTGGAAAGGCGCAGGGCTGGCAGGCTGTGATGCCAAAGAAAGAAGACAGGCTTGCCCGTCCGCTCCGTCCAAGTCAGTCAGAAGATGGTGCTTTGGAGGATTTACCTTCCGCAAGCTCTCCCCTTGCGCCTGCAAAGCCTGCTTTGCCTTCACGCAAACAGCGTGCGGCGCAAAAGGGAAAAATTATTCATCGGCTTTTGGAATTTTTACCAGAAATTGACGCAGATAAGCGTGTTTTTGTAGCGCAAGGCTGGTTGGATAGAAATGCCAAAGAATGGATAGTACAGGATAAGAAAAAAATTGCCAGTGATCTTAATGTGCTTTTGCAAAAACCTGTTCTTGCACCACTTTTTGAAAAAGGAAGCCGTGCCGAGCAGCCTTTGACGGGGATTGCCTCTGGGCAAGTCGTCAACGGGATTGTGGACCGTTTGAATATTACAGAAAAAGGCATTTATCTCGCCGATTATAAAACAGGCAGCAAGTTTATTGGAGAGCGCTCACCAGCCTATCGCTTACAGATGGCGCTATATGCGCAGCTTTTGAAAGAGATTTATCTAGATTTGCCTCTTAAAGCCTATTTAATTTGGACAGAAACGTTGGAGGTTACTGAATTGAATGAGCAGGATTTAAGTAAAATCTTACGGGAATGGTCTGCAAAACAAGGCGTGAAAGAAGAGAATTCTTAAATGGGCGCTTGATTTTCTTGAAAACATTCACATCTTTCTTGATATGGGAGTTTTCACAGAATGCCTTGGCGGAACAGTCAGGGAAGCGTAAAAAGAAAAATCCTAAGAACACCAAATGGAGAGAGAAAAATGAGCGCCAACCTTCTAAATGTCTCAGATGCCGCTTTTGAAAAACATGTTTTAAAATCAGAGATCCCTGTTTTGGTTGATTTTTGGGCAGAATGGTGTGGGCCTTGCAAAATGCTTTCCCCTGTTTTGGAAGAAATTGCCAAGGAATTTGAAGGCAAGTTGAAAATTGCAAAAATCAATATTGAAAATGAGTTAGAAACCCCAACAAAATATGCGGTGCGAAGCATTCCGACTTTGTTGCTGTTTAAAAATGGAGAGATTGTTGAACGTCAGGTGGGCGCACTTGGAAAATCCCAGCTGTCCGCTTTGATTAAACCACATCTCGAAGCGTAAGCACGCTTCTGTATCTTGAGGCTGAGGTTTTTCTCAGCCTTGTTGCCTTTTGTCGAGGATAAAAACGATTTCTGTCTTATCCAATCCTGTCCGCTATATCACAAAAGTGGAAGAACTTGCCCAATTTTGCGCTAAAGCGGCGCAGGAATCCTTTATTACAGTGGATACAGAATTCGTCCGTGAAAAGACTTATTGGCCACAGCTTTGTCTTGTGCAGGTTGGGCTTGAGTCAGAAACAGCACTGATTGATGCATGTGTGCCAGAACTGGATTTAGCGCCTCTTGGCGCATTGCTGGCCAATGAGGCTTGCTTGAAAGTTTTTCATGCGGCACGGCAGGATTTAGAAATCTTTTTTCATTTGTTCGGTGCTTTGCCTAAAAATGTCTTTGATACGCAATTAGCGGCACGGGCTGAAGGATTAGGGGATCAGATTGGCTATGATGCGCTGGTTTCCTCTTTGACAAAGGGCAAAATTGATAAAAGCCACCGCTTTACAGACTGGTCGAAAAGGCCTTTATCCGATGCGCAAAAGCGTTATGCGGTTGCCGATGTGACGCATCTGCGTTTGGTTTATTTGGAGCTGATGAATCGCCTTTACCGGAAGAACCGTCTGTCATGGCTTAAAGAGGATTTAGCTAAATTAGAGGATGAGCTTTTCTTCTTTCCAGAGCCGATGAGCCTTTGGAAAAAAATTCCTTTGCGTGGGGGAGGGCGCCGTGCCATGGGCGTGTTACAGCTCTTAGCCGCATGGCGTGAAAAAGAAGCGCAGGAAGAGGATATTCCCCGTCAGCGCCTCCTTCGGGACGATGTGCTGGCACAGACAGCGATTGTTGCACCTAAAAATGCGGAAGCACTTGCCGCTATTCGGGGTTTTCCAGCGAAGATTGCCCATAATCCTATCGGCGAGCGGATGCTTAAAGTGATTGCTAAAGGGCGTTCCTTGACGGAGGATGAATTACCTTCTCCGCCAGCACGAAAAGGGGAAAAGATGACACCACGGACGAAGCTGGTGGCAAATCTTTTAGGCACATTACTGGAGCTGAAGGCGCATGAACATTCTGTTTCGCCAAAAGTCGTGGCGTCGAGTTCAGATTTAGCCTCATTAGCGCATGGCCGAAAAGATGTTGAGACGTTAAAAGGCTGGCGTGCTGATCTTTTTGGGAAAGAGGCACTCGATTTAATCGAAGGAAGGCTTGCGTTACGGATTAAAGACGGGCAAGTGGTGTTGGAGAAAACAGCTTCCTAAAGTTGAAACCGAATCGATAAAATTTTAGCACTCAGTCTGGCAGAGAAGGTGTATTGTTGGATTTTGGCCACATTGCATGAATCTCTCTCTAGGTTGGGCTTGAGAAAAGTGTTTTTGGCTGGAAAGCCGTTGGCGGAACTGTCAATATAGCGCCGATTAATGAGAGATGAGTTAAGGGATAGTAAGGAATGGAATGGACGGACGACGTAATTGAACACCTAAGGGAGCTTTGGGCAGAAGGTCATTCAACCGCAGAGATCGGAAGACGTTTAGGGACAACTAAAAATGCCGTTGTTGGAAAAGCGCACCGCCTTAAACTTCCAACGCGTCCATCGCCGATAAAATCCCGCCGTAAGAAACAAGAGGCCGAAAAATCTAATCAAAATGAACTTTTTGTAAAGCAAGTGCCTGCACCAAAAGCGCCGAAGCCACAGCCTATGCCAAAGGCTGAAAAAGCGCCAGCACCGAAACAGGAAGCTAAGCCCATTGTTGAAAAAGCGGTTAAAGCGCCAGCCATAAAACAGGAAAAGCCTGTTGAAAAACCCGTTTTTCCGAAAGAGTCTGGAAAGGCAAAAAATTCTAAAAAAGCAACGCCTTTAGAGGCCGAAAATTTCGATGATTTTTCTGAAGCAGCGCTTACTGCCGAAGCGGAACGCTTGAGAGCCGTCAAACGGGCAGAAAAAGCGCAAAAGAAAGAGAAAATCGTTCCGCAGCAGCCTAAAAGGCTCGGATTAACTTGCCAGTGGCCGTTTGGCGACCCAGGCGATGCGGATTTCCATTTCTGCGGTGAAAAAATCGTCCCAGGCCGTCCATACTGCCTCCATCACTGTGAACGAGCCTATGTCCGGAAAGTGATTAAGTAATTTTTAATTTAAATCATGTCTAAAAAAGCCCCATTTGGGGCTTTTTATTTGGTTTAATTCTCTGAAGTTTCGGGGGTATTTGTATAAACCCCTTCGCCGAGTTTTATGATTGGGCGGCCGTTTTCTTTGCGCCATTTATTGGAATCTCGGAGGGAGTAGGCGCAACCGCAATATTGCTGTTGATAAAATTCCTCTTCTTTGCTGATCGCAATCATGCGGGCAGAACCGCCTTTTTTCCGCCAGTTAAAGCCCCAATATTTCACATCATCATAGGGTTTTACGGCACGTTCACCAGATTCATTGATTTGTGCAAGGTTTTTCCAGCGTGAAATCCCGAGGCAGCTGGCAATCACCGGAAAGCCATTTTCATGGGCATAGAGGGCTGTTCTTTCTAGGCGCATATCGAAACACATTGTGCAGCGAAGGCCACGCTCTGGTTCAAATTCCATGCCTTTGGCACGGGCCATCCAGTTATCGGTGTCATAATCCGCATCGATAAATTCAATATTATGTTTTTTGGCATAGCGGATATTTTCCTCTTTGCGGAGGAGATATTCTTTTTCTGGCTGAATATTGGGATTATAGAAATAGACGGAATAATCAATACCAGCCGCCTGCATGGCCGCCATGACTTCACAAGAGCAAGGGGCGCAGCAGGAATGCAGGAGAACTTTTTTCTTTCCAAATGGCGGATCAAGAATGACCCTTTCTGGCATCGCATCGGCGCTATTGGAAAGTTTTTTTTTGTGAGACATGGTATGCTTTGAAATAAGTTAAATGATTTAAATAAAAGGGCTTTAGGCTTGATCGTCTGCTAAAACCTCAATATCGCCAACGATACGGCCACCATGTTCGACCCTTAATTTGCGATAGAGCGTTTTGCCAAGCAGTTTCCCTGTGGACTGTACGGTAAGATTGTCTTTAATGACAATTTCGCCGTCCATGATTCCTGCAATATCGGCGTTTTCGGTTTCTACTGTTCCCTCGAAACTCCCTTTTTCTTCGATGACAAAGTCGGTGCAGACAATGCGTTCTGTTTTGACACTGCCTTGAATAATAAGGCGTTGCGCATTTGAAATTTCGCCACGGATATGAATGCCTTCACCGACCACAAGCGTGTGGGCTTCAACCGATTGAAAAGCAAAAGGGCGGTTGCCTATGACACGGCGGGGAACAGAAGGGACGGTTGGGGCTGAAGGGGTTTCTGCAGTCGCTGGACGGGAGTCAGAATCGGAAAGAGAAGATGATCCTTCAAAAGAGGGTGTTTTTTTGAACATGGATAGCAGCCTGTTTGGTTCTAGGGAGAGGAAGAAAAGCTTCTTTATCTTTTTAACCAAGCTTTTCTTTCAAAGAAAGGGAGGAGATTGAAATCCTGTATTAAGCGGAAAGGCTTAAGGGACGAAAGGTGAGGCCTGTTTTTTGGTAAAGTGTCTCATATTGCAAGCGGGGCAACGAAAGTTTTAAAAAAGCCACTTCCTCATTAATGGTGACAAGGCGGATTCCATGAGGGAGGCTCTTTTTTTGGAAAGGGTCTTGGAAGGGCAAGAGGTCTTTTTTAGCGCAAGGCAAAGCAGAACAGCTCTCCGCAAGTGCTGTTTTTTCGCCTGAAAAGGCAAAAAAGGCGCAGAATGTTAAAAAAGAAATTTTTACAAAATGAGACATAAGATGAAATGTGTTTTTCTTGAAGCGGGTTTTGCCAATAAGAAGCTTTTTATCTTATCCTGAGAGAAAAATTTAGAAAAGTGAAAGATGACGCTTTACGAGGTCTTAATCAGGATCTTGGACGAGTGCAGGGCTGCGCCGTCTGGAAGAGAACATTTGTGAATGATGCGCTGTGGAGCTGCTTCGGTTGCCAGCTCTGACTTTAAGGCTTGTATTACTGTGATGGGACTTGTTTTCATCCATATTGAGATGGCAGCGGCCGCTTCCAGGATGCGTCACCAGTAATTGTGAAGGTCCATGGCCGCAGCTTGGCGCCATGGTAAGAACTTCCCGTTTTGGGAGGGTATGAAAACGCTCTTCGGCGTAATGTTCTCCGAAACGGTGCGCATTGGAGGCAAATGAAGGGGCACTGATCCCCATGAGAAGAAGAGCGAGTGGAAGCTGGCCCGTGCGGAAGAGAAAAGAAAAGCGATTAGGCGACATTTATAATCTCCTTAGAACGTCATCCCTTAAAGTTAATCTAGTGATTAACAGGGATTGTTACCATAGCGCCATTTTCGGATCTGTTTACAGCGAGAGAATTGATAATTTGCAAAAGCGTAAAAGCGAGCTTACTTGGATAATCTTTATTGGAAATCCAATAAGTTGCACCTTCATACGGAATTTTAACAAAAGCCTCATCCGAATGATGGTGGCCTGAATGGACAACAATCACAGGACGGCCTTCCAACATATTATCGGTCAGGGTTGGCGGTGCAATCCCTTCTTTAATATCTTTTTCTGGAATTGAAATCGTCGCCGAGACATTTGCTAAAATAGAAAGCATAGACAGGGTTCTGAAATTGATTTCCCCCTTCTTAACGGCTTGGCGTTTATGGACAAGCTCAATTTGCTTATCTTTTGGCCCGAGTTTTGTGAGCTTTCTGACCTCATTTTGCATATCGGCAACTTTGGGATTGTCAGGCTCTAAGAAAAGAATAAAGGCACGGTTAAAGCCGTCATTGTCTCTTTCTGGAGCTTCATTGGGCACAACGCTGATTTCAATCGCATCTTCGATTTGAAGCTGTCTTAACAACCAAATTAAACGGGTGAAATTTTTAGAGGCGACTTCGTTTTTACGTCCTGAACGTGCGCTATGGTGGATATTGTCATAGCCTGCGATGGAATCCAATGTGAGGGAGAAGAGCGTATCGACAGGTGTATGTGTTTGCAGGAGTGAGAAAATAAGGTTAGGTGAAAGCGGCTCCAGCACAAGCGTGCCGAGCTGGCTGCCATTCATCGGCTGGAATGTGATGGTTGGGTTATCAGAGAAATTGATAGAGCCGGCAATACCGAGACCGTTTTCTTCGGTTTCGTTTGCCCCCTTCCAAGGAGAGCCTGCGATATAGCCTTTTCCGCCTTTTTCATAAGCGTAGCTCGCAATAATCTGTTGCGTTTCGAGGAAAATAGGCGGTGCGCCAAAACGCAGCTGGAGAATGTTTAAAAGCAGCTCTTCCTGCAAGCCTTGGGAGATAGAGCGGTCATAGGCAATATGGTCACGGCGGAGATTGGACGGCCCCATTGGTGGCAGACAGCCTCCTAAAACGCAAAGGCTAGCCAGTGGAAGAAAATACAGACTTCTCTGTTTTAAAACGGTCCAAATTTTCACCCTTATCTCCAATAAGCTGTAAAGGTACAAAGACTTCCCCTTATAGACACAAACGCAATGGAAAGCGAGAAAAGGGGAGATATGATATAAAATGTTTTAAAGGGTCTTTGTTGTTTCTAGCGTTTTAAGACCCTATGAAATTAGTGGTTAACAGGAATTGTGACCATCGCCCCGTTTTCCTTGGGGTTGACAGCCAGAGAGTTGATAATTTGCAAAAGGGTAAAGGCAACTTTGCTTGGATAATCTTTTTTAGAAATCCAATAGGTTGTCTTTCGATAAGGAATTTCAACAAAGGCATCTCTGGAATGATGATGTCCAGAATGCACAACGATGACGGGACGCCCTTCGAGCATATTATCAGTCAAGGTCGGTGGGGCGATCCCTTCCTCAATTTCTTTTTCAGGGATAGAGACCGTTGCCGAGACATTGGCTAAGATGGAGAGCATCGAAAGTGTTCTAAAGCCGACCTCGCCTTTTTTGTCGGGGTGAACCTTATTTACAATTTCAAAACTTTTATCCTTTGGGTTGAGATGCGTCAGTTTTTTGACTTCTTGCTGCATTTCTAAAATATTTGAATTTTCAGGCTCTAAAAAATTAACAAAGGCACGGTTGAAATTATTTGTTTTGAGTTTTGGTGTGTCATTTGGAATCACACTTATTTCAATCGCATCATTGAGCTGGAGTTGTCTCAACAGCCAGAGAAGACGACTGAAATTCTTAGAGGCAGCGGCATTTTTACGCTCTGAACGCATGGTATGATGAATATTATCATAGCCTCCCATAGAATCTAACGTGAGAGAAAACAGGGCGTCAATCGGCGTGCGTGTTTGCAGCAGGGAGAAAATGAGATTTGGTGAGAGGGGCGCAAGCACAAGCGTGCTGAGCTGTTTGCCATTCATGGGCTGGAAAGTGATGGTTGGGTTATCAGAGAAATTGATAGACCCTGCAATGCCAAGTCCGTTTTGTTTAGAGACTTCAGCCCCCCCCCAAGGAGATCCTGCGATATAGCCCTTTGCACCTTTTTCATAGGCATAGCTGGCAATAATTTCCTGTGTTTGGAGGAAAATAGGCGGTGCGCCAAAACGCAGCTGGAGAATGTTTAAAAGCAGCTCTTCTTGGAGGCCTTTAGCGATAGAGCGGTCATAAGCAATATGGTCACGGCGTAGATTGGACGGTCCCATGGGAGGAAGGCAGCCAGCTAAAACAGAGAGTCCTGCAAGCGGAAGAAAATACAGACTTTTCTGCTTTAAAACGCTCCAAATCTTCACCCTTATCTCCAATAAGCTATGCGTACAAGATTTTTCCTTATAGACGCAAATCTAAAAGAAAGCGAGATGAAGGGGCTTGCTCTAAATCTAAAAGTTGAAAAATTATTTTTCCGTGTGAAATTTTCTAATAAGGAGAGCGGAGCGTTTGATTCATAAATTCTGCCAATGGATGGGTGTTATGTGTTCTTTTGAAAGAAGGTCTGGGATTTTCGGATCAAGGAGGGTTTGAAGCTCTTCTTCCTGTGCATAGGCAGGCATCAATTTTTGAAGGCGCTCATTTTGGGAAGTCGCAGGGTGGAAATAGATTTCACTGCTGCCTTTCGGCAGTCTTGGAAGGAGAAAGCGTAAGCGTTCCTTTGTGAATTTGCCAGACCATTCAATCCCAAAGCAGTAATCTGTGGTTGTCATGCCTGCTTTTTGGATTTGGCAGCGTAGGATTTTTGTCCAGTTTTGTAAAATTGTTGCTGAAATCCGAGGCTTTTCGCCAAGAATTTTAAGAGGCTCATTGGGGATACGAACCGCCTTTAAGCCGTATTTTGGGCCTTCTTTAAGAAGATACTGACCAACTAGCGGATGCAAATGCATATGTTTATGCGCATTCGCATGGTCAAGGTGGAGACCTGTTTCATGAAATTTTTTGAATTGTGCAGCAATTTCGCAGTGTAATGCTTTTCGAGCCTTGCCATTGAAGAAATAGTTAAAGCCAAGTTGGACACCATTACCGCCAAACCAGCCTTTCTCATCTGTAATCGCTGGCAGATGGAGCAGAGATTCCCCTTCAATGACAACAAGATGGAGACCGATTTTCAGATTGGGCAATTTCTTAGCGCGCGCAATCGCATCTTCCGCCGCTGGGCCTGCAACCATCAGGCTTGTTGTGGAAAGAATGCCGTTAAGATGCGCTTTTTCGATCGCCTCATTGATTTCAACAGACATTCCAAAATCATCGGCGGAAAAAAGAACTTGGCGTGTCTGTGAGAGAGGTTTCATTTATTTAATGCTGGCTTTTTTTGCGGTCGCTCAAGAATTGAAAAAACTCTTTACCTTCCCGAAGGCGCCGTTTCATCATTTCCCAATCTGAAAACATCTCTTTGAGAATGGCGAGGATTTTCTTTGGGCGGAAATAGAATTTCTTATAGAATTTCTCAACGCTGTTAAAAATGTCCTGATGGGAGAGATGCGGATAGCTCAAGGGCGCAATTTGCACACCGTTCTCATCAATCAATGCAGACGGGTCTTCTGCCATAAGCCAGCCGTTTTCTTTGGCCTGATTATAGAGAAAAGTCCCAGGGTAAGGGGCTGCAAGGGAGACCTGAATTGTATGCGGGTCGATCTCATTGGCAAATTGAATGGTTTGCGCAATCGTTTCGTGGGTCTCCCCCGGAAGACCAAGAATAAATGTGCCGTGAATTTTAATGCCGAGCTTGTGACAGTCTTGTGTGAATTTTCGGGCGACTTCAATCCGCATTCCTTTTTTAATATTATGCAGAATTTGCTGGTTACCGCTTTCATAGCCGACCAAAAGGAGGCGCAAGCCGTTCTCTTTAAAGATTTTCAGGCTTTTATAAGGGACATTCGCCTTGGCATTGCAGGACCAAATAACGCCTAATTTTCCCATTTTACGGGCAATTTCTTCTGCACGGGGCAGATCATCTGTGAATGTGTCATCGTCAAAAAAGAATTCTTTGACCTGTGGCAGATTCTCTTTTGCCCATTTAATTTCCGCCGCAACATTTTCGGGGCTTCTGGTACGGTACACATGCCCGCCTACGGTTTGCGGCCAGAGGCAGAAAGTGCAACGGGATTTGCATCCTCTTCCTGTGTAAATAGAGAGATAGGGGTGTTTGAGATAGCCGATGAAATAATCTTCGATACGGAGATGTTCTTTATAGGCCTGAGATGCAAAAGGCAGGTCATCCATATTCTCAAGAAGAGGGCGAGGGGGATTGGTGATAATCCTGCCAGTTTCATCACGCCAAGAGATTCCTTTAACCTCGGCAAGAGGAACATGTTTGGCAACTTCTTGAAGGGTAAAATCGAATTCTTTTCCAGCCACAAAATTAACAGCAGGGGCTTTTTGTAAACTTTCTCTGGGTGAAACCGCTACTTTTGGCCCAACCATTCCAATGAGAACATTGGGATTGATTTCTCTGATCTTTGCAGCGACTTTGGCATCTGAAGGAAAAGAGGGCACAGAGGTATGGAGAATAATCAGCTCGTATTTTTTGGCCTCTTCGAGTGTTTCTTTGAGTGAAATATCGGCTGGAGGCGCATCTATGAGACGAGCGCCTTCAATCAAGCCAACAGGCTGTGCGAGCCAAGTTGGATACCAAAAAGATCGCACCTCACGCTTGGCCTGATACCGAGAACCAGCGCCACCATCAAATCCGTCTAAAGACGGGGGCTGTAAGAAAAGAGTTTTTTTCATGGGTAAAGGCTATTTCCGTTGGAACAGGTTCGGAAGAAAAAAGTAGAGAGCTTCAAATAAAGCACATTCCCTTTTTACGCTATTTTAGGGTTCGAACGAAAGAGGCAGCCAACAGAACAGTTTTTAAGCTAAACGTTCTATTCTACTTCATCCTGGAAAACAGGCGGTTTTTTGCGGATAGAACGTGCAAAAAGAATGTGTCCAGCCCAGTGAACTTTAGAGCCTAGAAAGCTTATAAGGATAACAAGTGCGCCCATCCATTCCCGTAAAAAGATAATCGGCAGGAGGCTGGCTGCATAGCAGAGTTTTCCAAGTTCACTTTTTGCCTGTATTTCCTTTGGAATGAGAAGGTTTTCAGAGCAAAGAACATTGATCCAGCGGCTAAAGAGGCAGAAGAAGAAAAAAGTCAGAAAAAGCCAAGAAGGATGAAACAGGAGTGCTAAGGCAGACCAGACAAGCGAAAATTGCAGGATAGAGGCTGCATAGGCAATGGGCTGAACGCTTTTTGTTGTACGCCCCCAGCGTAATTCATGCTGAATAAGTTTTTGAAAGGAATTCTCTGTGACGCTGGTGAGGGTAAGCGCTGGCAGAAGTGCGACATTTTCATCGGTTTTGCGAACAGTATTCGCAAGTTTTGCATCGTCGGCGACATAGGATTCAAGCGCCTCAAATCCCCCAAGCTCTTCGAGTTTTTGACGTGTTAGTGCCATGGTTGCGCCAAAACAGTCCTGTCGCCCAAGATAACGGGAAACAAGAACCCCTGGGAGAAAGCTGCTATTGATGCCAAGGCGTGAAAAACTCTGCCAAGGATTTACCGCATGGGCGGAAATGCCAGCATAGGGGGCAGTCACCAAAGCTGTTTTGGGTGTTTGCAGTGCTTGGATAATATATTTCAGCCAATAAGGCGGGACGTGAATATCTGCATCCGCAATCACAAAAATATCTGAAGTGGCCCGTTTTTGAATATGGCCAAGATTGATAACTTTTTGATTCATGCCCTTTTTGGTTGGGGAGATGACAATTTTGATTTCTTGGGTTGGGTAAGCCTGCTGGAGGGCTTCAACGACTTTAACCGCAGGGTCTTTGGCATCATGCACACCAAAAATAATTTCAAAATAGGGATAATCCTGATTGAGAAGAGTCTCTAAAGCCTCTTTCAAAAGCGGAATATCGCCATAAAGTGGCTTAAAGACACTGATTCGAGGCCATTCTTTTTTCTCACCTTTTGTCAGCAAAGGCTGCAACTCAGCCTCATGCTGACAAAATTCACGGATGAGATGTAAGCCTATCCAATGATAGATAACGCCAAAAAGCGCAATCAGTGCTGAAATGGCAGACAGCCAAATAAAGGCTTCATGCTCAAAAAACGGCATTTGTGTTTTGTATCCCGCATGTTTCTTGAAAAGAGATTTTCTTTCAAAAAGAATTAACTGCCTTGAAGTGCAGTCTGTGTTTTTCCTTCAAGAAGCTCTGACAATCCTTTAGCCCCATTGTCACGGAAAGGCAGTCTAAAGTCGGAGCGCTGGGCTGCGACTTGGCTAATATGGCCTTCTAAGAGGACATCTTTGACTTTCCACTGCGTGCCGTCAGGCTCCATCACATAATCAATGGCTGTGCCGTCACCATTATCATTCTCTCCGCCAATTTTCGTATGAATAACGAGCTTTGTCGGGCTGAGTTTTTTAGGGTCTGGGTCAACAGAGAAAACAGCAGACGTGCCAGGCTTAAAAATGGAAGCGTAATGCGCCAGCGTATAGCGGTAAAAAGATTCTTGGAGAAGTTTCTTGTCGTCAGGGCTGAGTGTATCAAATCCATGGCCAACAGAGCGAACGAGAATGCCGTCTAAATCAAAAACTTTGTCAATCGTTGGCGCTAAAATCGCAAGACGCTGATTTACCGTACTCGCTGACTGGGCTTGATCGAGTGTTTTGCATAAATCATTGATAAGGGAGACAGCCGCTTCGGGGGGAAGAGGAGCAGGCGCTGTTTGCTCGGTTGATTTTGATTCTCCATCGCCAAGCTCCTCGCCGCCGAGACCAAGTCCATCGTCAGAAGCCGTTGCAGAGGCAAGGGGATCTTCTGGAGGGGGCGCTGCAAAAACCATTGTCGTGCAAAAAAAGCTGAGAGAGGTAAACGCAGTTAGAAGAAGAGGGGTTTTTGATGAGAAAAACAGACGCAATTTCATAGCTAAATTTGTATATCCTTCTTCCTAATTCTCTAAAAATCAAGGTCTCAATCATATCTTTTAATAAATTAAAGACACTATTATAGAGGGTAAATATAGAGGGTAAAATGCCTCTAGGAGCAGCTTCAAAAGAGATAATTTTTTACACAATTTAATTTTTCTACACCTCTCTTGATAGGCTATTTTAAGCCTATTGTCTTTATATTTATTTTTGCCAAGACGTTTTTGAACTTTATTGCCCTCTTCTTATAAAAGGGTTTTTTCCTTTACCGTTTTTGTAAATTCATGTTTATAGTGGAAAATGAATAGGGATAGCACTGTTCATTTTGGGGAGAAGCCCCTTCGTTTTTGGTTTTAATTTTATTAGGGTATTGAAAAGAATTATGGCGGTTCCATTGATGCAGGCAGTCCGTGTGGGCTGGTACGTCGTTTCTCAACATTTGCGTGGCCGTCAGCGTTACCCTTTGGTTCTCATGCTTGAGCCTCTTTTGCGGTGTAACCTCGCCTGCAATGGATGTGGTAAAATTGACTATCCTGCTGAGATTTTAAATCAGAGACTCAGTGTTCAAGATTGCTTAGATGCAGATACAGAGGCAGGCGCACCTGTGATTGCGGTTGCTGGCGGTGAGCCACTTCTACACCGTGAAATGCCAGAAATTATCCGCCGACTCGTTGCACGAAAGAAATATGTCTATCTTTGCACCAATGCGCTTTTGCTTGCAAAAAAGATGGATGATTATGAGCCCTCTCCTTTTTTCTCATGGGACGTGCATCTGGATGGGGATAGGGAATGGCATGACAAGGCGGTTTCTCAAGAAGGCACTTATGACAAAGCCGTTGCTGCTATCCGTGAGGCAAAAAGACGTGGCTTTAGAGTCTCTATTAACTGCACTTTATTTGAAGGAACTGATCCTGTCCGCACGGCTAAATTCTTTGATGAGGTGATGCGCATTGGGGTGGACGGCATTATGACCGCACCAGGCTATGCTTATGAGCGTGCGCCAGATCAGGGACATTTCTTAAACCGCCGCCGTACAAAAGAATTATTCCGTGAAATTTTCCGCCTTGGCAAAGGGAAAAAATGGCGCTTTACACAGTCGCCTCTCTTCTTGAATTTTCTTGCAGGAAATGAAACCTACCGCTGCACCCCATGGGGAAAGCCTTTGCGCACTGTTTTTGGCTGGCAGCGTCCTTGCTACCTTTTGGGAGAGGGATATGCGCCAACGTTCAAAGCCTTAATGGAAGAGACAAACTGGAAAGATTACGGCACAGGCGCTTATGAAAAATGCGCAGATTGCATGGTGCATTCAGGCTATGAATCTACAGCCGTGATGGATGCAATCCGCCGTCCGTGGCATATTCTTAAAGTTGTGCTTTTTGGCCCGGAGACTGAAAAGCCAATGGCGCCAGAAATTCCTTTGGATCACCAGCGTCCAGCAGATCACGACTATGAAAAATTGGTCAAGGAGCAGATTTTAAAAATGCATGCTTCCAAATCAAATAATCAGGTTAAAATCACACGCAAAGCTGCGGCAGAGGCCTCAACAGAGGTTTGAAATCCACAAAACTTTTTAATCTTCAATATGTTGCTATCTAAAGGAAAAATCATCGGTTATGCCTTCTCTTTCGTCTGATATGACGGAGCTTACGAGTGCGGAGGAGCCTCCTGAGCCTGAGCCTCAATCTTTCTATTTAAAAGAAAGAGGGGGGCGTTAACCGATGATTGCACTTGCGATTGTCAGCTTGCTGATCGTTCTCAATGGCATTTTTGCCATGGGGGAGATGGCGCTGATTTCTGTTAAAAAACCACGTCTTGAAATGCTTGCCCGTAATGGGGTTCGTGGAGCGGGGCGCGCGTTGACACTTTCTGAGAATCCACAGGAATTTTTGCCGACCGTTCAGGTTGGATTAACGTTGGTTTCGATCATTGAAGGGGCGTTCGGGGGAAACAAGCTAGAGGGCGCTTTTACTGAGCTTCTTTTAGAGTTCCAGTTTTCGAAAACGGTTGCGGAACATATTTCGGTTGCGGTTGTGGTGGCAGGAATTGCGACTGCAATGCTCGTTTTCGGTGAGCTTGTGCCAAAGCGTCTCGGCCTGCAATTTCCAGATAAAATTTCCATTTGGCTTTCGGGCTTTTTTCTCATGGTCTCTCAGATGATGCGGCCTGTGATTTGGTTTTTGAATTTTGCGACTTCGCTGACATTGAAGATTTTTCGTGTTCCAGCGCTCTCCCCAGCCGTGATTACCGAGGAGGAGTTGCGGGGAATGCTCGCAGAGGGCGCAAGGGCTGGGATTTTAGAAGGGCAAGAGCGCCAGATGATTGAGCGTTTGATGCGGATTGCCGATCGGCCTGTCCGTGCGCTCATGACGCCCCGAAATGATTTGGTTTGGATTGATCTTCATATTACTTCAAACGATTTGGTAAAGCGCTTGCGCCGTGTGCCAGCCCATACACGTTTCGTCGTCTGTGATGGCAGTGTCGATAATCCTATTGGCGTTATTCTCGCAAAAGATATTATGGAGCGTCTGCTTCAAGGCCAGAAACTTTCGATCCAAGACCTGATCCGTACGCCGCCAATTGTGCCGGATATTATGACGGGACAGGCGATTATCGATCGTTTGCGGAATGTGCCGATTGGTATTGTCTTTGTTATGGATGAATATGGCAGTTTTGAAGGTATCGTCACGCCAACAGATATTTTTGATGCGATTATCGGTGAAGACAGTGTAACAGCGCCTCTTTTAGAAAAACAAAAAGGCATTGTTGCCATAGAAGACGATAATTTGGTGCTGGACGGGGATATTCCGAAAGAAGATGCCGCTTTTCGTCTTGGGATTCATGAATTTCCTGTCAATGCCCGTTTCCATACTTTGGCAGGCGTTTTGCTGGCGCTGTTAAAGAAAGTGCCGGCGATAGGGGATTGTGTAGAATATGAAGGCTGGTCTTTTCAGGTTGTCGGCATGGAAAGGCGCAGAATTACGCGGATTCACGTTAAACGCCTTCCGATTATTTGAGAATGAAAAGCTTATTTTGTGGTTTTTATGTAGCATTTGGTTGTAAAAAAACACTTTTTAAGCAAGGAGATTTGCTTTGAGCCTGTCTTGCCGTTATTTAAGGTTTGAAATATTCAAAGCGTTTACGCGAAATCCTTTAAGCTTCTCAAATCAAGGGTTCTGCCGATGAAGTTGCCCACCGATTACCGCCCGAGTGAGAATGAAGAGTTTATGAATCCTCTTCAAAAGGAGTATTTTCGGCAAAAACTCTTAAATTGGCGAACTGCTTTGTTGGCAGAGGCCAATATGACTCTCGAAAATTTAGCAGAGCAGGGTGGCTATAATGCGCCTGATTTGATAGATCGTTCTGCGGCTGAAACCGATAGGGTTTTTGAATTTAGGGCCCGTTCCAGAGCCCGCAAGCTAATCTCTAAAATTGATGAAGCGCTGATGCGCATTAAAGATGGCTCTTATGGCTTTTGTGAAGAGACAGGAGAACCTATCAGCTTAAAACGTCTAGAAGCACGCCCCGTTGCGACCTTGTGCATCGAGGCGCAGGAACGTCACGAACGCCACGAAAAAATGCATAGAGAGGAAGAATAGGCCTCTCTTTCAAACTGTGTGGAGGCGGATTTTCTCCAAAGAAAAATGCTAAAAATACTTGCGTCTTCTAGGAAAGATTGCTAAGTCTCCACAAGTAAATCTTGTGCTGTTGTAGCTCAGTGGTAGAGCACTCCCTTGGTAAGGGAGAGGTCGAGAGTTCAATCCTCTCTAACAGCACCATTTACTCTTTAAAATTCCCTGATTTCTGCGGATTTTTCCCCTTTCTTAAAAATAAGTAGTCCAACAGGTAGGCCTTAATTTATTAGATGCTGATAGAAGTCAGTGGACTCTTTTAGAAGATTTTAACGCCTTGCTGTGCGTACCCTTTTAGATTTTGGAAAGATTCGGCAATTTCCATCTTCTCAGTTTCTATTTCCTCTAAAAGCTCTTGCTGTCTTGAATTGTTTTTAGAACCTATTGCCCTAAGCTGTCTTTGCATTCCTTCTAAATTTTCTAGCCCTGCGGCGTAATCGTACAGATCATTAAAAACATTCTGATCCAAACCTCTTATTCTTGCTGTTGGAATTGAGGGGAAGCGTTCTTTTATGAATTCAATATCTTCTCTTTGCATTGTCTGCCTCAAAGGGTGCTCACAGTATGAGCACCCTTTTATATATTTCCCAGCGAATGACAAAAACAAAAAACTAAAAGTTTTTTTGTTTAAAGGGGTGCAAGGGGTGCACTTTCTAAAAATGGCTCTGTAAGGTGTAGATTTCTGGGGTTCTTTTGTGCACCCCTAGGTGGCTTTACGGGTGCACGTACGGGTGCACACTTTATAAAAACGTTTCTGTAATTGAGCCAGAGGTAGAAAAGTCTTCAAATAACCTCTTTTACTCAGTTAGCAATCTAGATAATACGCTGGGCTACGATATGAACTCTCTGGAATTTCCGGATAGATGAACCCAATGGGGACCATTCAGCAGACCTCTTTTGAATTTTGGCGGCATATCCAGATTTGGATAGACCTCCTTTATTTTGAACTTTTGAATAATGCTCAACAGTTCGGAATTTCCGAAATGTTGGCCAACTATCCGGAAATTCCAGAGAGTTCATTTAGATAGGTCTTCCAAAACTTTCCTCTTTTTATTCAATCCCCAGTTGCCCTAATTCAGGGCATCTCAATAAAGCGTTACTTTTGGACTTAGCCCAGCGCTGGGCTTGTTTCTAAACTCCTTAAATCAGGGAGTCTAAACTTTCTAAGGGGCGCATTTCGCTACTGTTAGGCAATTAAGGATTTCTAACCCCGTTAAATAGACGGGTTTAACTGGGATAAAAAGAAGCATTATCGGATATATGCAAAAAGCGACAGAGAGCCTAACGTGGAATAAGAGATTTTAATTATAGAGGGGTTTTAAAATGGCGCTTTATATGAAAATTGATGGGGTTGTCGGGGACGTTACAGAGGCCAAGCATAAAGGCTGGATTGAGTTAAATTCTTCTAATTGGGGCATGAAAAGAAATATCCGCAGTGCTGTTGGGAATGCAAAAAACAGGGAATCTGCTTCAGCAGGGTGCAAAGAATTTACGTTTAAAAAACCGATTGATTCTTCTAGTCCTCGTTTGGTTTCTTTAGCATTTACAGGACAGGCACAGCCTACCGTTCAGATTGATGTCACAAGGGTAAATCAGGGAGGTGAGGCTGTTGTGCGTTCGATTGAGCTTAAGAACGCTATTCTTTCTTCTTTTGATAATCCGTTAAGTAGTTTGCAACCGCCTATGGAGGTTGGTTCTTTTAATTTTACGCAGATTACAATCTCTGATTTTGGGACAGATGAAAAAGGCCTAACGGGAACGCCAAAACGCACGACCTATGATTTGGGGCAAGCCAAAACGCTTTAAAATTTGGGGGGAATAAATATGCCTATTCATGGAAGCTGGCATCATTTTGAGAGTGCCGCAAATGAAGTTTATGATCCGAATTTAGATCCTGAAAAAAATCCGAAAATTGATGATGCCATGTCTGAATTTATGCATGTGGCTGATGTTGTTCAAGGGAAAGTTGCGCAGAACATTCAAATTTATATTGATAAATATTTAGACATTAAGTTGAAAGGATCAAAGGCTACTTTAGAAGACCGTGAAGCTCTTTCTAATACAGGTTTTCCGAATACATGCGCTGTTCGTATGAGTTATATTTTGAATTTAAATCATTACACCATTCCGCATGTTCCAAAGATAACCGTTTCAGGGAAAAACTTTCCAGAGACGTCAAAGAAAATGTGGTTTTTCTTTCGGGTAAGAGATTTGCTTCATTGGATTAGATATCAATCTCATATTGGAGAGCCTGATATGATTTTTCCAAACCAAGAGGCAAGTATTGCAGAGACAGAAAATTACTTAAGAACGAATGAGAAAAGAGGACTTATTTGTTTTTCTGATATTGCTGGTTGGGACGATGCGACAGGGCATTTTTCATTATATGATGGAATGTACCGGGATTATCCAGAAGGTTGCTATGATCATTCTTATTTTGATCATGCGCCTAGAAATATTTTATTTTGGGAAATTCCAGATTAAATAATCTTAGCATTGAAAACCTTTTATTTTGGTTTTTTTACACCAATAGGCCGCTTTTTTGGGATCTTTTTGGAGACCATAGCCGCCTTCTTGGTAAAGAAGCTTTATGTGATAATAAATAAGGCTGTTGTTTTTGTCATTTTTTTCATCTCTGAGAGATTTTAAATACCAGTCTTTTGCTTTTAGGTAATTTTGTTTAATGCCAGCTTCATAACTTCCAAAACTATATATATTGCCCATTAGAAATTCTGCTGGAGCATAGTTTGCATTTGCTGATTTACTTAACCAATAAGCGGATTTTTTTCGATCACAATTAGAATAATCAAAAGAGCTAAAATCCTCGTCATCACAAGCTTTTGGGTGTGTTTTCTGTTTACAGACGTTGTAACCATGACTTACACATTTTCCGTAAATAAGCCCAAGCTCATATTGTGCTTTTGTGTTATTTTTTTCTGCCTCTGGAATAAGCTCTTTGATTAACTTTTGAGATTCTTCTGGTGTTTTAGGATAGGTAAATATTTCCTCGGCCAAAGCATGATTAGCCATGAGGCAGAAGGCAGAGCAGAGAATAAGAGATTTTGCGAGGCGCTTGATAGACATGGTGTAGCCTTAGGAGAGATTTGAACACTTTTACTCTACATGACCTATTTGTAAGGTGGTAGCCGTCGTTTTAATTGAATATCAGGACTATTTTTGAGCAAGTGGTTTGCATGATTTCTAATGTCGCTAAATACGACGTTAGAAATGGTATAAGGTCAACGCAAAGTTGCTCATACCCTTCTATCTGAGCAAACCCCGAATTCATGGTTTGAATAATCTTCACAATACATTAAGGGGGAATTCCCCCCTTTCAGATAGCCTCTACAGGGGGACTATCCAAATCTGGATAGACCTTTAAGGCGTTCCTCATATCTGAGGAACGGTTAAGGGGGGGTGGTGTTTTACCACCCCCTGTACCTTTTAAGCTTCTTACTCTTTCCCTTTCATATTCATCTCCCTTTTCGCTGGGCAGAGCTAAAGGCCATTTTAGTACTTCGACTAAGGGAAACTTTTTCCTCTAGTGGATCAGGCGGAAGCGGTTGCCAATGCGTAACCTTCAATTCTTTTTCAGAATATCCGCTCACATTCCACTCAAGATATTCGGCCATAAAAGAACCGCTTGAAATAATAGTCGGTAAAAAGGGATTGTTCGTTACTGCGAAAACAAGAACTTCCTCATTCTCTGGGGCAGGTGTTATTTTGGCATTTCTCCAAGCGGATAGGTCCGCTTCTTTTAATGCCCTGCGGTAGCTTTCTGCTTCTGTCTCACCAGCACAACGGCAAGGCATCAATGCAATCTCTAAGGCTTTAATGCGTGGGTCTTTTCTCATTTGAAAGCCTCCTCATTCGCTAAAATAATGCCAAGCTGTGAGAGCCTTTTCCCTATCCTCTGTAAGACGGAAACGTGGCTTTCTGTGTCCCCATATTCGCAAGAGTAGTTTTTAAGAATTGTACCAAGGTCAAAAAGCTCTGAAAGAATATCATCCCTTTTCATTTGACCTCTCCTTTAAGATGCTTGGAGATAAAAACAGCCTTCTTTGCTATTTCGTTTTCCGTGTCCTCTTTCTCTGTGCTTTCGATAGCGAACATGAGATTTTTATAAGTGGTCTCATGGGATACAGAGTAGATTTTAAAAGCATCGCTCAGCACGCTTAAACGTGCCTCTAGGAAGCAGTCTATTTCCTCCGATTGTTGCCGTATGTTTTCAAGCTCATTTTGAAGGATCATAAAAAGGCAGGCGGCGTTTGAAATGTAGCTTTTTGCTTCATGGCAGACAGAGAGAAGCATTCTAGTGTTGTCCTTCATGCTTTTTCTCCCTGAAATGTTTTTAGAGCTTCTTCTAAACTGTCACTCTGGCTACCTATGGCGCTGAGAATAAAATCTAAATTGCGCTTTGCTGTATAGACATAGTCAAACTTTCCACCGTCTTCCTTCTCCGATACCTCAAGAAGCATTCTACTTGCTTCTACGGCGTTCATAAGGTCTAAAAGCCAGTTTCCGAATTGGCTTAATGTATTAGACAAAGCCTCAGTATTGGGCGCTTTTGCTGTGTGTTGCATGGGACTATCCTTTGTTTCTGACTAAAGAAACCCGCTTTTGAGCAGGGGGGAGTTTAGTCACAGCCAAAGAACTGTCTTGCCTTTTCCCCTTTCGGGTTTTGTATAGGGCAAGACTCCCCCCAAGAAATAAATCTCTTAGGTATAAAAATAGCGCAAAAACTTTCGGGTGCGCTTCCGCTTTGAAGGTGACTAAACCTCTTGCCTTCAAAGTAGGATTCCAGCTTTTCTCTGTCAATAGAGAGAAGTCTGCCCGAATATCCTCTAAATTATCTATGATAGAAACGGGGCTGTTTAAATCTTCGTTACCTATGATAAAATCACTGATAGCCATATTAAAACTCTCTTTTTAATGTTGGTTAGGCAAGGGTTTGAGTTCGCACCTCTTTTCCTTGCCGTTTTTTTTTGTTTTTTGCTTATTAAGCATCTTGCTTAATGTAAGTTTTTATAACATATATAAAAATATGAAAGCAATACAAAAAGATAGAAAAACAAACATTTCAATAGTGCAGATTAGAAGCGCCAGAAGCCTATTAGGCTGGACGCAGGGACAACTGGCAGAAAAAGCTGGGCTAAGCAGTATCTCTATTGTTCGTATTGAAAAAGAGCAGGTAGAGCCAAGACAGAGCAATTTAGATTTGATTCAAAAGGCTTTAGAAGATGCTGGAGTCGAGTTTTTGCCAGAGGGGAAGGCAGGAGAAGGTGTTAGATTTAAAACGCCTAGAAAAGGCTGAAATTCAGCATGTTAGGAGTACAAATGCTATTAGGTATATTGACTCTTGCTATAGGTAAGAAGACTATTCTTCACAATTAGTTTCTAAAAGGCTTCTATAAGAAAGAAAAAGAAATGTCTTTAACTCAAAAGCCAGAAGTTCACATCGAATTACCCGAGGAAAAGCAGAATTTTGATCCTATTTTATTTGAGAATGGAAATGTTCAGGTAAACACTGATTTTATCAGGATAGGGAGTACAACCTATCCGATAGCAAATATTAGTAGCATTTCAGTTCTTTCTGTTGGAGACCGCGGGAAGGAAATGTTGGCATATGCGGCAATATGTTTTGTTGGAGGATTTTTGCTCTCTGTTGGCTTGAAAAGTTTTCCGACTTTTGTTTTAGGAATATTTTGCACACTTTTTTGTTTGTTAGCAGCATTTAACAAATGGTCTAATTTTCATTATCTTCTTTCTTTTCAAAATTCTTCAGGAACAGTACAAGCATTAAAAGGTAAAGATCTTTCTTTTTTACAGCAGATAAAAGAAGCCATAGAGAAAGCCGTAGTTATTCACCATAGGATCAGATAAAAAATTCGGTTTTTCTTCCAATGACAACAGATGAGCTGCGGGCGTGCATGGATTCTTTAGAGTGGAGTCAGCATGCTTTATCGAGAATTTTAGGCGTAAGTCACACAACCGTTTCTCGCTGGGCAACAGGAAAGCTACCAATCCCTGAAAATGTTGCTATTTGGATAAGAGGGACTTCTCAATACCTAAGAGAAAATCCTCTACCAGATGGCTGGAAAACATGGCAAGAGAGACGTTCTGCTGAATAGGATTTCTATGCTTAAACTTATTGACTCTTTCGATAGCTGGGCGGAATATTTCTACTAGATTGTTTCTAATTTTAGGAGAGCTTTTATGTCTATAATGAGGCCATCTATCCAGGATATTGAAGAAGTAATTTCGATGATTTCAGATCTTGAGAAAAAACTGAAATGTTTGGGTGCTAATAATAGAAATACTGCTGGAACGTATATCCAGAATATTTTTGGTGAATTAGAAAGCGCTCTAAGTTTTGAAAAAGGTAAAATTGAGGAAGCAATTGAAAAAGGTACGTGGATGATGTAGCCTAAGATACAATTCTCATAATAGCTAAAGCGTCTCTTTCTGAATGGATCGGGGCGCTTTTTCTTTGTATGTTTAAAGGGGGTGCATTTCCAGCAGGGTCAAAGCATTTAAAAGAATGGGATAGCTTAGAGGAGATTAAAGATGCTTTTTTAGAAAGCCATCCCAAAAGAACAAATAAAACGCCTTGAGCCTTCGCTAGGATTCTATTTTTTAAAGAAAAAAGAACCAATTTTATTTGCTCCAAAGGAAGCAACAATAGCGCCTACCATATTTCCAAGAGAGCTTATTTTGCTATCTGAAAGCCATTGTATTTTATCTGGACCGAGAAGATTTAGCAGCCACACTAACAAGATACATACACAGGCAAAAGCTCCAGCATATAAAAAGATAACTTTTGCATAGTGGACATGCCAAGCAAATTTCCTATCGTCATCAAATTCCGCTTCTTGTGCTCTAGATTCAAGTGTTTTTTGTGGTTTGTTAGTCGAAAGTGCCCTGCCAAGTTTTTGCTCTTCCTCCTTAGGAATGCTTTGGGCATCTTCAATATTTTGTTTATCTGCTTTCGAAATTATAGACGCTGGGCGCTTTTGATTGGACGTCATTGATTATTTTTAGCAAGTTTTTCTTCATAGTGGCGTTGTATTAAATCATCAGGGATAATATCCCATTGCCCTGCGCCGTTATTAAAAACCTCAGACCAAGGCGTTCCCTTTTTATGAGTCAATGAAACTAATTGTCCCCCTGTTAAGTCGCCATAGGTTTTATAGATTTCTTTAATGATGTCTTCTTGCCTTGGTTTGATATGTTCAGACATAGCAGGGATAAGTTGCTTTACAGGTTCTGCTTTATAACGGCGTAACTGATCGTACATGTCAGGTATGACAGGTCCATACTGCCAGGCTTCAATTCTATTTGTGATTAAAGGCTTATGATCTAATCCAAGAGTCCAAGCATGGGCAAGATAAACAAGTTTTTGCAGTTGAAGTGGTGTAAAGGCCTTCCCTTCTTTTCTTGCGAGTTCAATTAGGCGATTGGCAACAGTCTGTGCGCTTAGCATAGTTTCCCTCCGTAAGATAAAAAGTAATTAGAGTCTATTAAGTTCCCATGAAGCTTCATGAGTTCTATATAATCACATTTATATCTAAATGCCATAATGACAAAAGAGTGGAATATTTTCCTTCAAGGAAGCATATATCTTCCTTTTATCCGCTGGGCTCGCCTAAAGCACTCTCTCCTCAAGCGCCTTATCAACCGCATAAGGCATTTTTTCAATAACCCTAAGTAAGAGCTTTGCCGTTCTTGAAGGCTGCCTTTTGCCTTGTTCCCAATCTCGTACAGCGCCAGCAGTAAACCCGTAATATGAGGCAAAATGCGCTTGCGTCATTCCTGTCTTTGATCTGAGTGTGTAAACGTCAACTTCTGGCAGCTCTATTTCTCTCAAAGAAACATTACAGGCGAACTTTACAGAGTATCTCTCATTTAAGCTTTTGAAATACGCCTCTGGGTCTTCTTCCTTTGCCCTGCGTTCATGATTTTTTGCTTCCATAACAGCAAGCTTAATAAGGCGCTGCTGTAGTAACCCAATGATACGCGCGCGTGTGCGTGCGCGCGTACTGTTCTCGTAACTAAGGCACTGCTGTATCTCCACTTTATTCTTCTCCTCTTTTTATTGAGTTATTTCCCTTAATTGTGTGACAGTAAAAATTTTTCCTTTGGTTGTTTCCAAAAATGACAAAAACAAAAAACTAAAAGTTTTTTTGTTTAAAGGGGTGCAAGGGGTGCACTTTCTAAAAACGGCTCTATAAGGTGCAGATTTCTGGGGTTCTTTTGTGCACCCCTAGGGAAAAATAGGGGTGCACCGTGCACCCGTAAAGCCACCTACGGGTGCACAATTATTCCCAGCTTTCTGCGGGTGTGCACACGTTGCACATGATGCACCCCTTTTTAAGAAAAACTTTTTACTTTTTTTTAATTGCATATTTTCCGCCATACCCAAGAGCGCATCTCACCGATTTTTACCTGCTCTTTTATGTAACCAAACTTTCTAAGCATTGTCCCAAGGCGTTTATTTTCTTTCATGCTTGGGGTTTTGTTTCCTAAGGCTTCAGATAGCAAAGATAGGGGGAAGTCTGTTCTTCCTTCCCATCTTGTCCCTGTACGGAAACCAACCATATTCTTTAAAAGAACGTCCTGAACCCGCTCTTCTAAAATATCGCTTTCAGTTGCTCTTTCTCTGATGGCAGCAATCTCATTTTTTAAATAAGCAGGTTCCCATGTCTCAAAGTCAGGATTGGCCTTAAAGAGTTCATAAGCTTCTGCCCAAAGCTGATTTTTATTATCTTGCAGCCATTCAGCATTTAGGGGCTTTTCAATGAAGATAGGCATAAAACGTCTATTGCCTGTTGGATCTGTTAAAAACCGTTCTTCATTGCTTGTTCCAATAAAGACGCATCTGCGGGGAAAGTTCTCAGCATCTCTTGCATAAGATGGCCTATAATTATCGACTTCTCGGCTTAGAAAGCTTTTGGCTTGTTCGTGTGAGGTACGCCGTAAAGAAGCAAGTTCAGAGATTTCTATTCCCCAGTTTCCTTGCAGCTCTTGGCAAGCATCTTTGTCTCGAATGTTTGCAGAAATGTCCTCTTTTGCCCATTCACCAAATAGAATACGAACAAAACGGCTTTTCCCTAAGCCCTGCGTTCCACTAAAAACAGGCATCCAATCGAATTTATAAGGCCTTTTAACCACCAAAGCACGAGCAACAGATGCCACCATAAAACGAGTGCCAATTTCTTTTAAATACTCTGAGGGCTCAAGATGCCAGCAAAGAGCTAGAAAGTACTCTAAACGCTTAATACCGTCCCATCGCTGGGCATTTAGATAATCCCGTATAGCGTTTACTCTGTATTTATTGCCAGCCTCTTCTAAATAATCCCGAATGACGCTTTTTTTCATCATGGTTTTAAGGCCAGTTGTTGCCTCTATCCATTCAGATATTTTCAAAAGATGCCTTTCTTTGAAGGTAATAGGAAAAGACTCTCCAAAACCTAAGACAGAATGGCTCTTTTTTCTAATGCTGGGAGGTTCTCGCGTTAACATGAATCTGTTTCTCAGCTCATCAAAGACAAGCAGTCCCTTGAGCTCTGGTGCTAGAGACGTAAAAGCTTCCAGTTTTTCTACTCTGTTAGCGTCTTCATTTCCCATTATTTTTTTAAGCTCAGTCGGCCAAGTCATTTTTTCAGGTTTGGTAAGGAATTTTTCTAATAGTTCATCTGGGATTTCTATCTTCTGAGCTTCTTCTTGATTCAATTCCTCCCTTTTTTGTAAGGGGGCATTTAGAGCAATTTCATCTAAAGATTGTTGCATTCTTTTCTGATCATTAAAGGAGATTTTCTCTTGTTGCTGGGTAGTCATATTGATATAGTTTCCTTGGTGAATAGTAGTTTGAGAATGGCCCCGCTTTTGATTGCTTGCGGGGCTTTTTCTTTAAGCAGCTTCTTGAATGGGGGAAGGACGGACGGGAATAGGGTCAGCTAAATCCCACCCTTTTGGATAATGTTCTGGAATTGCGGAAATAAATACCTTTAGAGCGCCTGCTTGGTAGGCCTTCTTTTTTACTTCCTCAGCATATTTAAAACCTGCTTCATCATTGTCTGGCCAAATAAGAACTTCATGCCCTCTAAGAGCTTCCCAATTTACAAGCCCAGCGCTGGTGCTTCCCCCACTGGTTGTAACAGTATAAGCAGGCAATCTCTTTTGTGCAGCTATGGCTGTTTTTTCGCCTTCTACGACTAGGATTTTATCATTTGGAAAGGTTTCTTTGTCTTGCAGTAAAGCAAGTTCTGGAAGGTTAAAAAGAACACGCTGGTCAGGTTTTTTCCAATGCCAGCCTTCTTTTCCATCTAAACCCCCATAAGAAAGGGCAGGTGTGACCTTATGGCCTGCTTGGTCTTCCATACGAACAACGAAATAAAGAACTTGTCCGTCTTCATCTTCATAGGCGTACCAAGCTTTAAATTCATAGCCTCTCCACGGATCAGGCAAAGGATAGGGGAGCTTTTCTCCTTCTTGCCCAGACAAAGTGCCCTGCGGTGGGTAGTTCCAAGGCTGCCAGTCTTCATTTTTTAAGCTGTGAGAGGTGTTTCCCATTACTGGGATTGAAGATAAGGAAAATGCTTTTTCCTCATCTGTGAGCGGTGAGAAAAGGTTCTCTGTCATACTTCACCCCCAATAGGAGAGATTTCTACCTGTACCTTGTCAGAAATTCCGTAAGAGCGATTTATTTCTAATCGTGTAACCTGTCTATCATCTTGATAAGCAAAGCCATTCAGAGCGTCTAAAATCAGCTTTGCCACATTGTCTAAGTCTGGCTTAATGGTTGGCAGTATCTTTCCATTTAAAGCATGAGAGCGTTTGTATTTCGTCCAGCTTTTAGGGGGCTCAAGTGTCAACTCTATTTTTACGGAAAGAGGAGAGACTAAAAGGGGCTTTCCAAAAGAAGCAATGAAATATTGCTGAATCATTCTCTCTTGGTTTTGCGTTTTCCTTTGCGTGTATATCTTGTTCTCCCCTTTTAGAAAGCGTGGACGTGCTTTACCGCTTAATCTGCCTTTAAAAGAGAAGGAGAGGGGATAAGTATTCATCTTAAATCCCCACCATTTGAGCTATGCGCTGGGCGCTTTCTTTTTGTGAAAGGTCATGCAGGTAGGCACAAAGAGAGATTAAATCTCCGCCTTTGTCATTGGTTGCAAAGTCTGCCCATTGGCCTGTCTTAAAATTGACAGAAAAAGAGCCCAAGCTTTTATCATTACGCTTTGGATTACGGGCGAAATACTGAGAGCCTTTAATGCGTCCATCTGGTAGCAATCTGTGAAGGATTGGCAGGATATGCGCTTGAGATGCCCTGCGGATTTCTTCAAAATCTACCTTTTCATTTAAAGGGTAGCGCTGGGCAGTGGATCTGTTGCTGCTCTTGCAATTAGGGTGGCGTGTTGTATGACTCATAAGGTCAGTACTCCTATTGGTGATAGAACGCTTTTTGCTTGCAGGCTGTGAGTGTTCTATGAGGAAGTGGGTTTTATTGGCTTAGGGGCTTCTTAATTTGCCGTTAGGAAGTCCCTTTTTTTATTTGCTTCCTATCATTTCTCCTCCTGAGAATTTTGGGCATGAGTGAAAGTAAGCAGCGATTGATTCAGCAGGGATACGGGTAGAGCGTCCAACCTTGATACCTTCTAAGCGTCCGTCAGAAAGCATATTGTAAAGAGTCGCTCTTGAGATCGAATAGAGCTTCTGTACCTCTGCTGGTGAGTAGTATTTCTGGTCTAATGCAACATTCATATTTTTGTGTCTCCTTACATCTACTTATGTACAAATGAAGCTAATCGGGTGTTTATTTTTAAAAAATCGGTATTTTAAATTTATTTTTGCCCTATTTTAGAAAGTCGGTTTATCTTCTTTAGTTTCCCGTTTTGGAAAGCGCTTTTTATTGGGTGGACGTCCTGCCTTTATTGGCTTTGTTAGGCGTTCTAAAGTCTTTCTTTCATTGCTTATGTAACTTTTTTCCAAAATATATATCTGCTGATCTAACCAACTATCGAATGAAGGTAGGTCTTCGAAAATTTCTTTTGAATGATAATAAGGAGAGTTTGGGTCTTCATAATCTTCATATATGGATTCAAAATAATCTCTGATTATAACGGCTTGTTTAGGAGTAAGGTGCGTGTATTCTTCCCAGTGAGGTACTTTTTCAATAGGAAGTCCTATACAGTCTTTAAGCTCTCGAATTTCTTCCTCAGCTTTTTTTATGGTTTTTCTTGAAGAATTTATTTTAAATGTAAGGCAATAATCTCTACCTCTGGCGTATAGTTTATCAAAATTTCTTTTGTGTAATCCTAAAGCTTTTTTCCATTTTCTAAGCTCTTCACCTTGTTTATCTTCTTCTTTCAAGTTGTAAGAGATTATTGCCTTACATAAGCTAAAGCTATTTTTTAAATTTGGGGCTTCTTCCGATCCTGTCACGGCTTTTAAAATATTTTTTGAGATGGCTTGCTTAGGTATTTTTGCTTTCCAATAAGAAAGCCATTGGCTACAGGATTTTGAGTTAATTCTATTAAAAATGTTTTTCGGATCAAGAATTCCAAAGCAACCACTGTCTAAAATTTCTTCACAACGTCTTTTTAAAAAAAGCTTTTGAATTTCACTGAGCTCCTCCTTTTTATTTAACGTTTCTAAAATACCTTCCCATTTCTTTCTATAACGTTCTCTTTTTCGGCTCATCCATTCTCTCCCATGCAGAACCGTCCCCAAGCCTCCATGAGAGGGCGGCGCTTGTCTTCCATTGTGCCTCTGCTGTAAGCACGTTCTACACTTCCCCCTACAGCATGGCTCAAGGCATGCTCTGCCACTTCTCTAGGGTAGTCTGTTTCTTCTCCTGTCCATGTTCTGAATGAAGCTCTAAAGCCATGTAGTGTAATGGCTGGGCTTCCTATTGCTTTGCCTGCTAGTTTTGCTGCTTTTAACAGGCCATTATCTGAGAAGGGTTTACCTTTGGAGTTTGGAAAAATAAGCCCTGCGCCATTGCTTAAAGGTTTTACTTCATTAAGAAGCTCTAGCGCTGGGCGTGAAAGTGTGACTGTGTGATCTGCGTTCGCCTTAATTCTCTTTGCTGGTATCGTCCAAAGTTTCTTTTCTAAATCTATTTCCTCCCATCTTGCGCCTCTTGCTTCTCCACTCCTTGAAGCATTCAGAATTGCAAAACGGCAGGCAATGGCAGTTAGACCTTGGCTCTTTTTTAGCTCAGCCATGAAAAGGGGCATTAAGCGATAATCTAAAGCATCATGGTGTTTCACTGGGGCTATTTTGGAAGGTGCGGGGAATATCTTATCTAAGTTCCCTCTCCATTCAGCAGGGTTTTCACCTTCTCGCCAATTATGAGCTTTGGCATAGTCTAAAACGGATTTTATGTACTCTATGAGCTTCTCGGCTGTTCTCCCTTTCTTATCGTGAAAAACAGGCTCTAATATTTTGATAATGTCGTGTTTATCAATGCCAGCAACTGGACGTTTTCCGATTGAAGGAAAGACATGAAGCTCTAACTGGCCTTTGTGTTTTCGATATGTTGTTCCTTTTTCTTCGCCTTTCCATTCTTTGCACTTTGCAGAGATATATTTTAAGGCGCATTCCTCAAAGGTAAGTCCGTGGCTCTTTTTCCGTTCGTATTCTTCTTTTCTACGTTCTTCTATGGGGTCTTTGTATTCTGAAAGCAGGCTTCTTGCAGCTAACGCTTTGTCTCTGGCATTTGCCAAACTGACCTCAGGATAAGCCCCCATTCCCATTCTTCTACGCTTGCCACTCAGAGGACTTGTAAAACGGAAAACCCATTTTCCAGAGTTCTCTTGTTCCTCTTTTACGAGATAGAGGCCTCCACCATCTCCATGGTCTCCCCGTGGCAGTTGTCTCAGTTGGGTAGAAAATAGCTGCCCTGATTTCTTTCTACTCATCGAGTTTAATCCTTCAATATTCAGTAGGCCATTTGGTAGGCCTTAATATCTTAGATATAGGTAGAAGTCAGTAGAAGCAAGTAGAAAGTAATTTCATGTAAACCGCTGTGAGAGCGGGACTTTTTAGACGTTGGTAGAATTAGAAAAATTGAGGTTCAATCCTCTCTAACGCACCACTCCCCTGAAAATTTTGAATGATGTTGCGCTAGGAACTGCGTGGCGGAGTGTTCTCTGTATTATGTGTGTATTTAGAAATACTCTTATACGCTCTGGTGCGTATAGATTTTATCTGCATGCTACCTGTAGCGTATTCGATCCTGTGTTTTTGGAAGAGATACCTACATTGAAATTTATAATATTATTTCAGCAATATGGTTTGGCTTTAGAAAAAATTTTGAATCGAGAGGGTGTTTTACTTGATCCAAGTCAAAGATCTAAAATACTATCCCAAAATAAGAGTGATATTGAACAAGCTTTTGATTTTTTGTTGAGAAAGTATGCTAGTCTTTTGCATAGAAGAGTGCCGTTGGCAAAACGAAGTGTTCATGAAGCAAAAGGGCTACATGTAGCAGAACAATATAGGCCAGCCTATGCGGAAATTAAAAGGCGTTCTGAATCTGGGGAATCTCTTGTCCCTTTTCAATCAAAGTTAGTAAAGAAAGAAAATTATCAAGATGATATGCTAAATGATTTTGGCGTGCTTCATTTTCATCTCGGAAATATTCAAGGAAAGACGGTTTTTCCCCTAGAAGGGGAGACTTATTGTATGCTTTTGTTTCTCCAGACAATTCCTATTGTATAGGAATTGTCTCACATAAAGATTGGAATAGACAAGAAGTACTCGAAATTATAGAGGAAAATTGGCCAGAATTATTAGATCCTTTTATTCTAAAAGGAGTGCTGGATATCTCTCATCAGCCATCAGATGAAGAAAGAAAAAAATTTAGAAAACGTGGGATTAATGCTTTTTATAAGTTAAAAAGTGGACGTATTCTTGCTCCTTTGGGATTGGGGCAAACTACGGCAAGAACTTCATCTTTTGAAACTCTGTTAGTAATTTCTTTTACGAGGCTAATTAAAAGATTAGAGAAGGAAATAAGTGAGCGTATGAAGACTGAAATACAAAGTGGAAAATTGTTGGTTCGGTTGACGCTAATGACAAGTTTTTTAGTAGAGATGATCAAGTGTTGGTATCATTTTACTCTAAAAAAAGCTCTTAGACTTTCATATCACTTCTCTAAAATTGATCCCGACACTTTCAACTTTTAAAGTTTCGAGATGATCCGAAGGGCTAGGATTCATCGTGTTGGAATCTTTTCCCATAAATCAGGTTTTTGAGAGGGCAAAAGAATACGGTCTTTTGCCTTTCTCTTTTCAAGCGTATCGGGTTTGAGATGGTATCCGAGGATTTTACTGAGAAGGAGTTGATTGGAAAGGGTTGAATACCAGCCATTTTCTTGTCTGAATTTTTCGGCTTCTTCACACCAGGATTTGGCTTCTTTGCCGATAAAAAGAAGGGGAATTTGATATTGAAGATTTCCAAAGGCCGTGCTGTGTCCGCCATGCTGAACATCTTCTCCATGATCTGAAACATAGAAGATCAGGCCATTCTCATCTGTATTTTTCAGTTCATCATAAATTTTTTGCAAGGTGCGGTCGGTTGCGTGAATAGAACGTGTATAGGCCGAGGCGGACGACAAAGCGATTTCATCTTCTTTTTCAAAACGCAGCAGGTAAGGTGTATGGCTTCCTGAGAGATGAAGGCCAATAAATTTAAAGGAATCTTTTTCGGATAATGCTTTTTTTAGAGGCGGAATGAGGGTGCTGTCTGGCGTATTCCATTCTTTAAGGCCTAAGAAATCTGTTCCTGTATAAAGGCCGTGCGCTTCACTCGGGGTGAGATAGTTTTCACTGTTCTCCACAATATATCCAATAATGTCGCTATACGCATTATTTTCAATTTGTTTAGAGATCCAGCTGGTTTTAAAATGCTGCTCTTGGGCGAGTACAATCAGATTTTTGTTTTTTTCTATCAAAAAAGGCGTGTCAGGATGCCAAAAGCTCACAGAAGGCAAAACAGCATATCTCGTAATATTGGCCGTAGAATGTACCTGATTTAAATGACACGCTAGGCCTTCTTGTTCCATTTTGACGAGAAAAGGCGTTGTTTTTTGTTTGCTGCCATAAATCTCATATTCAAAAGGATTGGAGGACTCTCCCATGACAAGCAAGATCGTTTGGATTTTAGGCGGAGCAGGCTTCGTTTCTAATTCTTTCGGAAAAGTAGCTTTGTAGCGGGGTAAGCGCTCAGAGGCAGGAAGTATGTAACTTCCAGAAATATAAGCGAGATCTCCGAGAAAGCCCCCAAAGGCATTGCGCAGCCTATGGGGAATTGGAATTTCCTTATAAGGGAAAGGGAGTGCTTCAGGCTTTTCCCCCAAGAAAAAAACTTTTTTATCAAAAGCGGAATGTGCCCCTGAAAAAAGGCTTATAAAGCCTGTAAGAAGAAAAAGAGAAAAGAAAATCAGTGATTTTTTAAGATTTCTTTTGAAAAATTTTTGGCTAAAAAGTCCGCCTAAAAGACCTGCCAAGAAAAGAAAGACAAATCCAAACCAATAATAAGACAGAGAGGTTGTATCGGTAAAAGCGAGAAGCGTTTCATCAAAAACAATATGGAGGGACGGGGCAAGAATAAGCGCATCGACTGCCAGCATTCCAAGCAAAATAGCGAGGCAAAATGCGCCTGTAAATTTTCCAAGATTTTGGAAGGTTTCTGCAAGAAGAAAGAGCAAAACAAAGCTGATAAAATCGCAGAAGCGAAAGCCGGAAAGAGCAGAAATTTCACTTTGAAAATCGGGCTGTGCGTGCAGAACAATGGCATTAAGACAAAATATTAAAATGGAATAGCAAAAGAATATTTTGTTCATGGGCGCTCATTTGTTCCGTTAGATTATTCTGCTGCTAGGGGAAGGTAGCGTTTTGCGCTATGGTTTGCTTGTAAATTAGGCGTAATTTTTCGTAAAATACAGTCGATTTCTTCAAACTTCTTCAGAAAGAGAGGCGTTTTTATGATATAGTTTTTTGCGGTTAGGGGATGTCAGAGGCTTAGGATTTCCCTATACTTAGCGTTGCAAAATTCAAAACGGATATTAGGGAAGAAAGATGCTTAAATTATCCTACTTCAAAGAAAGTGGTGATATCCTCGAAACTGAAGTTGACGTTTCAGAAGACTTCATTGCGATTGTGAAGGCGATAAGAGATTACGCCCAGCAGAATGAGGGGCAGTTTCCGTCTCAAGGGATTGTCGCAGAAAACCTTTCCGAACGTCATCTTTCCAAAAAAGATGTGTCTAAAATTCTCAATGAATACCGTAAGCTTGGCCTGATTGATTGGGAGCGCGGGAGTACATTCGGCTCTAATGAGTATTTTTTTCCGCCTATCATGATAACAAAACCGCATTTTTCAAGAGCTACTTTTGCGGATTTTCTAAAGAAAATCTAATTTTTCAGGCGATATTTATCAGAAGGAATAAAGGAAAACCTTTCTTATGAACGCATAGGGAGGGCTTTGTGCGTCGCCAGCCTTTAAAAATATTCCTTTTTAGATGAAATTCCTTTAGGTTTATCCAGCTATTCCGCTGATACCGAACTGAAGTGAATTTTGAGAAAGTCTATTCAATGACCTGTAAAAACATGCCCTCTCAGCCAGAGAAGGCGCCGCCAATTGATAAATCGCAAATGCTGGAAGCCCGTCATGTCATCATGATTGCCATCGGCGGTGTGATTGGCGCAGGCTTTTTTGTGGGCGCAAGTGCGGCGATTTTACAGGCAGGGCCTACGGTTCTATTTACTTATTTACTCTGCTCCCTCGTGTTTTTGGTGTTGGGAAAGACGTTTAAAGACCTTGCTTTAGATAGTGGGGTTCAGGGCTCTTTCATTGAGCATATCCGTCATTTGCTTGGTCCGATTGCAGGTTTTGCTTCGGGCTGGGCTTATTGGGCTGTTTGGCTGATTATTTTGACGGCGCAGCTCATTGCCGGCGCTGCGATGCTCGGGCCTATTTTGCATTTGCCTTATTTGGTGATCTGCTATGGGCTTTTGGCGATTATGAGCGGGGTTAATTTACTGTCTGTACGGATGTACGGCAATTTAGAATATTGGTTTTCTTTGCTGAAAGTCAGCGCCTTGGTGATTTTTATTCTTCTTGGCGTGACGCTTTTAATTGCGGGTGCTTTTGGGGTGACAACACCTGTCCCTGTTTCTGAAAATATGTTTGGGCATCAAGGATTTGCGCCCTTTGGATGGCTGGCGGTACTGGCATTAGCGCCCACGGTTTTCACGGGGATGACAGGGATCGAGATCGTTTCTGTTGCCGCACAGGAAACCCATACGCCAGAGGAAATGGTTGGCTCTTTGGCCTCTAAGCTCGGCATGTGGATTGGGATTATTTACTTTTTTTCAGTTGCCTTGGTTCTCTGCTTTATCCCTTGGGATAGCTTGAATATGACACGCTCTCCCTTTTTGACGGTTTTGGATTATCTTCATATCCCCTATGCGGAGCAGGCGTTTTGGCTGGTGATTATGGTGGTGATTTTCTCGACTTTAAATTCCTCTTTGTTTGTGGCATCACGGATTTTGAAGGAAATGGCATTGACCGAGGCAGCACCTGATTTTCTTTCTTCTGGAAAGGGGGCAAATGTGCCAGCCCGTTCTGTGACTTGTGTCAGTTTGGCGGCCTTTTTGCTTGTGACGCTTTCCCAACAGTTTCCAGCAGGTTTTTTTGCGACATTGCTCGGCGTGAGCGGTATTTTCATTATTTTTGTGTATGGCTTGTCGATTGTTGCGGCGATGCGGATGCGTAAAAAACTTTCAATTCTGGGACTTTTGGCGATTCTTTTTATGGCGCTCGTACCGCTGTGCATGGCGCTTTCCCCGCAGACACTTGGCCAAGCGCTTTGGGGAATGGGCGGATTAGCCTTTTTCCTCATTACAGGATTTTGCGTTAATACGCTTCAAAGCGCTAAAAAAGCCTAACTTACTGGACTTCAATACGGACAGAGGGCGTTTGCTGATAGGGGACAGCAAGCGTTCCCATATCCAGCTGGGAAGAGTCAGCGCCTGCTCTAATCATATGCTCGGCCACAGGATCAAGCATATTGGGGACGAGTTTTAACAAGCGTCTAATTTGCTCTTCCGGTCCATCTCCTGTTGGGACACGCAACCGAATAATAAAGAGAATATTTGGCTTCCGTTCGAGGGCAATTTTCGTGACCTGTTCGAGTTGAGGGCCGTATTCACTTTCAGGCGTGCCAGAGAGAATCTCGACAAAGGGGGCTGGCGGTGGTGGTGCTGGCGGTGGCGGTGGCGATGCATAATAGGGTTCAATGCCTGCCATTTGGTTCCAGACACGCTGGTCTAAGGGGGCACAGCTTGCAACAAGTCCAGAGGCAGCAAGCATGAGACAAATGCTGCATTTATGAAAAAAGAGAGGTAAAAATGCGCTTTTCAAAAAAGAATATCCATCATGAGGGGAAAATCAAAAAAAGGGGCTAGTATTTGATAGGGGAAGGATAGTATGGATAGGTGCGTGAGATAAATATAGATCACCAAAAATTCTGATTATCAAGTCGCATGGATGCGAAGGAGTAAGGAATATGGCATTAAAAATCGCAATTAATGGCTTCGGCCGTATTGGTCGTCTAGTTCTGCGCGGTATCATCGAAAGTGGACGCACCGACGTTGAGCCAATCTTAATTAACGATCTGGGATCTATCGAAGCGAATGCACATCTTTTAAAATATGATACAGTGCATGGCCGTTTCAAAGGTGAAATCGAAGTCGTTGATGGCGCTCTTCATATTACAGGTCTTGATGGCCGTAAATATGCGCCAATCCGTGTCACAGCGCATCGCAATCCAGAAGAAGTGCCTTTGGAAGGCATTGATGTCGCTATGGAATGCACAGGTCTGTTTACAACAAAAGAAAAAGCTTCAGCTCTTCTTAAAGCAGGCGCAAAGCATGTTCTCGTTTCCGCACCTTGCACAGATGCCGATGCAACGATCGTTTACGGTGTCAACAACGATGCCCTAAAACCAGGCATGAAAGTTGTTTCAAACGCTTCCTGCACCACCAACTGCCTTGCACCTGTTGCAAAAACATTGGATGACGCATTCGGTATTGACTACGGCTATATGGTAACGGTTCACTCCTACACAGGGGATCAGCGCACTGTCGATACACTTCATAAAGACTTGCGCCGTGCCCGTGCTGCTGCCTTGAACATGATTCCAACAAAAACAGGTGCTGCCCGTGCTGTTGGTTTGGTTCTGCCAAATCTTAAAGGTCGTTTGGACGGTACAGCCATCCGTGTTCCAACAGCAAACGTTTCTGTCGTTTCTTTAGACGTTCTGTTCAAAAATGCGCCAAAATCTGTTGAAGAAGTGAATGAAGTTATTAAGAAAGCAACACAAAGCGGCCCATTGAAAGGCATTTTGTCTTACAATGATGAGGCTTTGGTCAGCTCTGACTTCTTGCACACAATTTATTCTTCAAATTTTGATGCAACACAAACGGCTGTTCTTGGCGATGGCAAGCTTATCCGTATCTGCTCTTGGTACGATAACGAATGGGGCTTCTCAAACCGTATGGCAGATACAGCAACGCTTTTCGCAAAGCTTTGATTGGATCTTTATGAATCTCGAAAAAGCATTTTTGAGATTTAAGTGACCTTGAAAAAGGGGGAGAGAACTGTAACGTTTTCTCCCCTTTTTTTCGTAGTCTATTTAGGAAGATTTCTCTAAGGATTATAAAAATGGCAAAAATCCCAACATTGGAAAAAATTAAAAATCCTGAAGGCAAGCGTGTCCTTGTCCGTGCCGATCTGAACGTGCCTATGAAAGATGGCAAAGTCAGTGATGCGGAGCGTATTGAACGTTTGCTTCCAACGGTAAAATTTTTGCAGAATGCAAAAGCGAAAGTCATTATTTTGAGCCATTTTGGCCGTCCAAAAGGCAAAGTCGTTCCTGAAATGTCTTTGCGCCCTGTGGCGGAAGAATTGGCACGCCGTTTAGGTTCAAAAGTTGCATTCGCCTCTGATTGCGTCGGGCCAGAAGCTAAAGAAGCCGTTGCAAAACTTAAAGATGGTGATGTGTTGGTCTTGGAAAATACCCGTTTTCATGCTGGCGATGAAGGCAATGACCCTCAGTTTGCAAAAGAATTGGCTGAAAATGGCGATGTTTTTGTTAATGATGCCTTTTCTGCCGCTCACCGTGCGCATGCTTCCACAACAGGCATTTCCAAAGATCTGCCAACCTATGCTGGCCGTGAAATGGAAAGTGAGCTGAAAGCCCTTGCTTCAGCAAGTGACTCCGCAGAACATCCAATCGCTGCGATTGTAGGCGGCTCAAAAGTCTCTACCAAGTTAGCCGTTTTGGAAAACATGATTGACAAGGTTGATGTTTTGGCAATCGGCGGAGCGATGGCGAATACTTTCCTCGCAGCGCAAGGCGTCTCTGTCGGTAAATCTCTTGAAGAGCCAGAGATGCACGAAACAGCGCGCAAAATTCTCGCCAAAGCGAAAGTGAAAGGCTGTGAAATTATTTTGCCAGTTGACGCGGTTGTAGCTTCTAAATTGGAAAACAATGCGCCAACAGAAGTTTGCGATATTAACAATGTTCCAGCCGATAAAATGATCTTGGACGTTGGTCCAAAATCTGCGGAAGAGCTGAAAATAAAACTCTCTTCTTTGAAAACACTGCTTTGGAATGGTCCTCTTGGGGCTTTTGAATTTAAACCTTTCGATGCCGCTACAGATGCCATTGCGAAAGAAACAGGCCGTTTGACAAAAGAAGGCAAATTGAAATCCATCGTCGGTGGTGGGGATACGGTTGCTTCCTTGCGTCAGGCAGGCGTACTTGGCGAAATGAGCCACGTTTCCACAGCAGGCGGAGCCTTCTTGGAATGGATGGAAGGTAAAGCCCTCCCAGCCGTTGTTGTTCTGGAAGAGGTCGGACGTTCTTTAGGGCTTGCTTAATTTTTAGGGAGGAAAGGATCATGCCCTTTCCTCTTCAAACACCAGAGCAAAAGAAAACCCGTCTTGAAGACGGGTTTTTTGCATTTAGCAGAGTATTTTAAAGCGATTTTTATTTGGCATTTGCGTTAGGATAGCCAGCTTCCCAGTCAGAAACGCCCACCATAATGTCGCTGGATTTTATAATCGCTACAACATCTTTTCCAAGATCAAGGCCTAATTCCTCAAAGGCTTCATTTGTGATGGTGGACGAGACAATAACGCCAGGCGCAACGATAATTTCGATTAAGGTATTGATAGCGCCTTTATGAAAGGCGTGAATGTTCCCCGTCATTTGATTGCGTGCGCTAATACGCATATTGTTCTGTTTTGTTGTCAAAGTTCTTTTCCAGTAGAAGTGAGAGAGGAATTTTAAAACGAATTTTAAGTGGAATATGATAGTACGGAGAAGAAAAACGAATGTAAATCCTTATCTAAAATTGAGGAAATACTTAATTTCTTTTAAAGCCTTTACACTTAAATTTTATAAAATACCGCATGAAAAAAGGCGTAAAGCTTAAAGCCTTACGCCCTTTTTTAATTCTTTTTAGAAGAAAGAATTAGACAGCAACCATAACGTTGGAAGCTTTGATAACAGCGGTTGCTTTGCTGCCGACTTCGAGGCCGAGTTCAGCGACAGCTTCGTTTGTGATAGCAGCTGTGATAACGACGCCAGCAGCAACTTCGATCTGAATCTGGGAAGTAACAGCCCCTTTTTCGATTTTCTTGATGGTACCAGCGACTTGGTTACGAGCACTTAAACGCATAATGTGAATCCTCTCATTTAAAAAGATAAATCTTGTTTTGAATAAAGGACACATCTCCACAGAGCTGGTTGCCATCATTCAAATTTATTTTTGAAGAGGAATCAAAACTGTTCGATTCCTCTTGGAATGAACTCACTATAACAAAAAATGAGTAAGTACTCAATAAGGAAATTTTCACTCTTAAAACAAAGAGATTTTTAAAAAAGATTTATCTTTTAAATTACTTTCCAAGAGCTGGAAGACTTTCCTGCGCTTTACGCTGTTCTGCCACTTTAGCCATCATGACTTTTTGAATTTTTTCTAAGGCTCTGGCTTCAATTTGGCGAATACGTTCCCGAGAGACACCGTAATGATGGGAGAGGTCTTCGAGCGTTTGCGGTTCTTCTTTGAGCCGGCGCTCTTGAACAATATGACGCTCTCTTTCATTGAGTGTCATGAGCGCTTCGTCTAAGAGGCCTTTGCGTTCGCTATATTCTTCTTCCTCGGCGTAAAGCTCTTCTTGAGAGGGCGCTTCATCGACGAGCCAATCTTGCCATTGTCCGCCTTCGCCATCATCATTTTGAAGAGGCGCATTTAAGCTTCTTTCCGGGCCAGCTAAACGTCGGTTCATCGAGATAACTTCTTGCTCTGGTACACCAAGCTGACGTGCGATATGTGTCACCTGTTCTGGATGCAGATCGCCATCGCCGTAAGCCAGAAGTTTCCGTTTTTCTTTTCGGAGATTAAAGAATAGTTTTTTTTGCGCCGCCGTTGTCCCCATTTTTACCAAGGACCAGCTATGGAGGATATATTCCTGAATGGCGGCCTTGATCCACCAAGTCGCATAGGTGGAAAGGCGTGCCTGTTTGTCATTATCGGGATCAAAGCGCTGAATGGCCTGCATAATGCCGATATTGCCTTCACTGATAAGTTCTGCAATCGGCAGGCCGTAAATGCGGTGATAGTCTCTGGCAATTTTTGCGACACGGCGCAAATGAGAGGTAACAAGACGGTAGGCCGCATCATGATCCTGCTGATGCCGCCAGCGCTTTGCTAAATCTTTTTCTTCTTCAGGGGTTAGGATAGGGTATTTACGAATATCTTGAAGATACTGATTTAAGCTTCCCTCAGGCGTCAAGGCAGGCAAGGTGCGGTTATTCATAACGTATGCGCTCTCCAATAGGGACTTTTTCGTAGTCACTCCCTCTTCATTTAGTGAAGAGTTTGAAAGAAAAAAAGTCTAAATAGAAGCTTTTTCTTCAATTTTTTTAATCTGCCTCAAAGATTGCAGGATCTCTTCAAAATCATCAGGGAGTTTGGTGGAATATTCTACCCATTCGCCTGTTCGTGGATGTTTAAATCCTAGATGGGCAGCATGAAGGGCTTGTCGTGGAAAATCGAGAAGGAGATTCCGCATTTCAGGTGAAAGCATTTTTGCAAAACGGGGAATTCTTTTAAGATAAACAGGATCGCCTACAAGGGGAAAACCATAATGGGAAAAATGCACTCTGATTTGGTGGGTGCGCCCCGTTGCCAGTTTACATTCGACAAGTGCAAGATTTTCATCATTCTTCCCAAAACGCTCTAAGGTTTTAAAAAAGGTTTTGGCAGGTTTGCCAGAGTCTTTTAAAACCGCCATTTTTTTGCGGTCTGTGCGTGAGCGTCCAATATTGCCCTCCCATTCGCCCTCATCAGGAGGATTCCCCCAGACAAGGGCGATATAACGGCGGGAAAGATCGCGTTCAGCAAAAGCTCTGGAAAGTTCCCTAAAGGCGAGAGCGCTTTTTGCCACAACCATAACGCCTGAAGTTTCCTTATCCAAACGGTGGACAATGCCAGGCCGTTCTTCCCCCCCATAATTTTCAGGATGGTCTTCATTACCGTAAAGTTTTGTAAAATTTCTGTTTTCTTTCGCAGAGAAGACTGCAGGGCAGTGCGCAGCGAGGGCATTTACCAGTGTATCGTCTAAATGCCCGGGGGCTGGGTGGACAACAAGGCCAGCAGGCTTGTCCAAAAGAATCACATCGGCATCTTCATAGAGGAGATTTAAAGGAATCTCTTTGGCAATGGTTTTCGTAGGTTCTTGCGGTTTAGAAAGAAATTCATCAAAAGTGATTTTATCCCCTTTTTTGACACGCAATCCAGGGTCTTTTGAAAAAAGCCCATTATGGTAAAATCCGTGTTCTTCAATCAGGGTTTTCGCCTTACTTCGGGACAGATGTGGCAAAAGGTCTGCGGTAACACGGTCTGCTCGATTTTGGTCGAGATTTTGAGGAATCTGAAAAGAAGTAAGCACTGATGAAGTCATAGAAAACGTGTAAAAGAGAGAAAATAAAAGCGAATAACAGACTTATAAGATGTTTATGTGATAGAGACAAAATTCATCTTATGTGAAAAGAGGATACTCCAAAGCGATGGCTAAAAAAGAGATTGAAGAAGAAGCGGTTGTCGAAGAAGAAATCGATGAGGGGGACGGTATTGCCCGAATTACAGCCTTTTCACCACGTTTTGAAAAAATGCTGATTGCCTGCATCTTTGTGATGGCGCTTGCAATCGTGGTTGCAGTTGTCGGATTAGGCAGTTTTGTGATTCACAAGATGTACGCCAAAAAACATTCTGCGCCAGCGCAAACAATGGTACTCCCTGTGGCAGATAAAGCACCTGAACGTCTGCCCGCAACAGATTCTGCTAAAATTACGAATGATACGCCTGTCGTTTTGAATTATCCAAAATTGCCAGGTGAAGGGCTTCGTTATGCGCTAAGTCTGCCAGATGGGGGCATTGGGGTTGTGGTGACACGGGCTGTTCCACCTGTTGCAGGTAAAACGGTTGGTGGCACGGAAGAGCGCATTTTGGTCTGGTATCCCGACAAAGGACGTGTTTTAAGAGAATTGCGCATGTCGCCGCCTTCGACTGTCGCTTCTTTACAGCAGCCCCCTGCGCAGGGCGTTGTCCAACCAACCCCTCAACCGCAGTAGCCAGCTGGTTTAGCACCGCTTGGCGCACCTTTGCCAGCACCGGAAACACCAGCTCATTAAGGCAGAAAGAATATGTTTCGCCTAAGAGCAATGTCTCTTAGGCGAAATTTTTTGCGATGCGGTGTTTTCTTTAGAGGTTTGTGAAGAGTCTCTTTGAATTTAGACGGGATTTTTGAAGGTCTTTGTTAAAATCGTCTTTGCTATGATGACCAAGTGCCACGAGAACTGTGTTGTTCAATCCTTTTTCTTTTAAGTCAAAGATCTGATCAAGTTTTTGGGGATCAAATCCCTCCATCGGGCATGCGTCTAATCCCATCGCCTTGGCTTCAATCAGGAAAGCGCCGAGCGCAATATAAAGCTGGTGTTTGAACCAGTTTTGGCTGGAGTCTGCAGAGAGTTTTCCAACATAATATTGACGCAATTTCTCCTGTCGGAGACGGGCTTCATGGCTTCTGAAGCGTCTATCGGCTTCCTCTTGATCCAAAAGCTGCGTGAGATATGCCTCATCAATTTTGAGTTGGGAGCAGAAAATGACAACAAGAGAAGCATCTTGTACTCTGGATTGGTTTTCAGAAGAGATGCCTTCCATGGATTGGGCAATTTTATCTTTATTTTCTTGATGAGAGACAAAAAAGAAATGTCATGGTTGCAAGTTACAGGAAGAGGGCGTGAGGCGCAGGACTTCTTTAAGGTCGTTAATTGTTTTTTCGGAAAGTTTTTGCTGGAGGTCAAAGGCATTGCTCGTATAGCGGGTTTTCGCAATTTCTTTGATTTTTATGCGGTGATCCTCTTCTGAGACGTTTAAAGATGGGAGAATGAGGCTAAGCGTCTTTTTAAAGCTTGTAAATATTTTGTTAAATATTCTTCGTGTGGACGAAAGGGGGCAGGGTATGAAAAAGGCGCTCAAAGGAACGCCTTTTTGATCTCTTTTCATTTAAGTGTCTAAGAAGCGCTTATTTACGGTTAATTTCGTAAAGCGCAATCGCCCCAGCAACGGAGACGTTAAAACTTTCCATAATCGGATTCATCGGGATACTGAGGGTTGCATCGCAATTTCCTTCGACAAGGCGGCGCATGCCTTTGCCTTCCGCACCGAGAACAAGGACGGTTTTGCTTGGTGTTAAGTCTGCTTTTGGAAGACTCTCGCCGTCCGCATCCAGTCCGACAACCCAACGGCCATTTTTTTTGAGAATTTCAATGGCTCTGGAAAGGTTGGTCTCACGAATGACAGGCACAATATCGAGTGCCCCAGAGGCTGTTTTTGCCATTGCGCCATTTTCTTGAGGGGCATGGCGATCTTGGACAATCATAGCGGCGACATTAAAGGCAGCCGCAGAGCGGAGGAGGCTTCCAACATTGCGGGGATCGGTGACCTGATCCAGTACAAGAATAGAGCCTTTTGCAGCTGCGGCCTCTTCCAGTGTCATTTCGCATTTGAGCGGATTGACCTTCATTGCAATGCCCTGATGCACGGCGTCCATTCCGCAAAGCTCGGAAAGCGCCTGCCGGTCATTGCTTTGTGCGGAAAGGCGGCGCTGCGAAATCGCATGGTAAATTTCGTCAGGCAGGCTTTCCCCAATACGGATTTCTAAAATATCCCGATCTGGATTTTCCAGCGCCGCCATGGCGGCATGAAGCCCATAAAGCCAGTAACTTCCGCCATTTCGGCCAGAGCGGCGGCGATGGGTCTTTTCGGCACGGTTGCGGGAGGGGCGGCGTTTATCACTCATAGAAAACTCTAATAAAAGGGTAGTAAAGATAATCATTTATCGGGCTGGGCTAAGAATAGCTTTTTTTAGCGTTTTTGTGAAAGTAAAAAGCAGAAAACCCTTGACGTTGACGTAAAGCATAGGTAATTCATAGCCATATCTTGTTTCAAAGAACAAAGATTCCCGACTTTGTGGAGGGGTGCCCGAGTGGCTAAAGGGGGCGGACTGTAAATCCGCTGGCGTACGCCTACGTTGGTTCGAATCCAACCCCCTCCACCATTTTCCTAGAAAAATTGAATTTTAAAGCTCTTTTTATTAGAGAAGCTTTGGCTTCCTTTTTCGGCGATATTGTGTGAGTTTTAGGCCGTCACGCATTCCCATGGCTAAGAGGGTGATATTGATTGCGCCAGCAATAAGCTCAATGGCCTGCACGCTATAGAAGCTTGTGTCAAACTTTCCTGCTTTTGAACTCGCGGCAAGGAAGAGTGCAGCTGGAATCAATATCAGAAGACCATTTGCAGCGATAAAGGGCATACGCTTGAGTTTCGTGCCGATAAGTCCTTGTCTTCGTCCTTTAGAGAGGAAAACACCAGATCCTCCTGTGAGGGCTAAGGCAGGAATAAGTAAAAGAAAGTCCCAAGGAATACTTGTTTTGACAGCAACAATGGTTGCTTGAGAGCAAAATAACTCAGAAATAAGGGTTGAAAGCCAGAAGGCCATAATGGTCAGCATGGCCGTGAGCCTGGGATGAATAATTTTAGGCATCAGATTTCTCTTGAAAATGAAATGTCGGCATCGCCTGAAAGGCAGGAAGGCATGCGCAAGATTATGTTTCTGCAATAGGGATGTGAATTTCAGACAAGGCAGAAAGCACCTGAATGACCGCATCTAAGTCGCTGCTGTTAAATTGTTTCACCATTTTTTGGACGTGCTGATTCCAGCATTTATTTAACGCTTGATAGGTGCTTTTCCCTTGTTCTGTGAGCGTATAAAGAGGGGAGCGTTTATGTGTAGGGTTCGTTTGGACTTCAATAAATCCCATCGCTATCAGCGGTTTTATTTGTTTGAGAACCGCTTGCCTAGAAATGCTCATGGTGGCTGCGATTTGGGGGATATTAGGGGGCTGGGACGCCAGTGAAATTGCACTGAGGATTTGCCATCGGGCGCTGGTTAATCCGTGTGGATGGGAAAAATAATTGCCCCATTCAATGAGTTGTCCGTTTAGCTTAAAAACGGATAGGGTAATATTTGTAAGCTTATCTGCTTTACTCTCGTTCATTTTAAATCTCCTATTCGACAACAAGTTTACTTTTTGTAAACAGGTTGTCGATATAGATTATTTCAAGGTAAGGTGAAAGAGAAGTATGATGTTGTTGGTATGCTCTAAAAATTGAGCATTCGAATGAGAATGCTTGTTACCATGCCTGCAGCCGCCCAAAAGAGGGCAAGTTTCCAGTTAATTTGAATCCCTTTTAATTTCTGCCAAAAAACATGGACGGCGAGAGGCTCTCTTCTTTGAGGTGTTTTGTCCGTCATTTTGTATCATTCTCCTGAATGCGCGCTTCAAGTTCTGCTCTGGGGGCTTCCTCGAAAGAAAGATAAATTCGTTTGGGGTCTTTGTGCATAATGCCGATGAGGAGTTTGCGGACACCTGCTTCCACTTTATCTTTTTGCTCTTGGGTGACGGTATTTTCAGCAAGGCTGATTTTAACGATTGGCATAATGGATCTCCTGAGATTCTTTTTTGGCTGGATTTTATAAATAACGCACCTCTAACAAATTAGATTTGCGTGGCTTTTTTGCAAGAGTGTCTGACGTAGAAATCCAAGGAATCCCAGAAAACCAAGCTTCAAAAAGGGTATGTGAAAAGGACGTTTCTTTTCTCGGAAAAAACGTACAAAAAACGGTTTATTTAAATTGACATGAAATATTTTAGGGCTTTAAGTGGTCTCCAGAAATTAGACATAGAGGCGACTGGTTTTCGTTAAAATGACAGCCTCCTTAATGGGCTGTCCATGTGTAAAGTTTCCTGCCTGTTAGTAGGATTCTTGCTTATTTTTTAAGTGTAAGTGGAAGCATGCGTATGTTGGTATCTCATCAGGCTCAGATTCTGGCCCATAACTGGGGGTTTGCTGTTTTCTGTATTCTATCGCTCCTATTAGCAGGGATTATGCTTTTAGGTGGATGGCTTGTCGGAGGGCGTGCAAGGGCGAGAGCAAAGCATGTTCCTTTTGAATCTGGGATAGATCCTGTTGGGACCGCCCGTCTCCGTTTTTCAGCAAAATTTTATTTAATCGCAATGATCTTCGTTATTGTTGATGCGGAGATTCTTTATCTTTATGCTTGGGCGGTTTCTCTTAGGGAAATTGATGCCGCTGGCTTTGTCGAGGGGGTGGCGTTCATCCTTCTTTTGCTGGCGGGCTTAGTGTATCTCATGCGGATTGGCGTTTTGGATTGGATTCCAGCTCGTTCTCGCCGTACCCTTCAAAACAAAGAAGAGATTAAGGTTTCGAGGCATTAATTATGGATTACACCCTCACCAGAGCAGAGCTAGACGGCCCGAATGACCGTTATCCCCTTCAAGATCAGCAGATTGTTAAAGATCCGATAGAGGAAGCTGTTCATAAGAATGTTTTTATGGGTAAGCTGGAGCAGGTGCTTCACTCCATGGCGAATTGGAGCCGAAAGAACTCTATTTGGCCTTACAATTTTGGTCTTTCTTGTTGTTACGTTGAAATGACAACCTCCTTTACATCTGTGCATGATGTGGCTCGTTTTGGTGCGGAGGTGATGCGAACCTCTCCACGTCAGGCGGATTTGATGGTGATTGCAGGGACGTGTTTCACAAAAATGGCGCCTGTTGTCCAGCGCCTTTATGATCAGATGGTTGAGCCGAAATGGGTCATTTCGATGGGCTCTTGCGCCAATTCGGGTGGTATGTACGATATTTATTCTGTGGTGCAGGGGGTTGATAAGTTTTTACCTGTGGATGTCTATATTCCTGGATGTCCGCCACGCCCTGAGGCTTATTTGCAGGCTTTGCTTTTGCTGCGAGATTCTGTTGGGAAGGAGCGCCGTCCGCTTTCTTGGGTAGTGGGGGAGCAAGGGGTTTACCGTGCTAATATGCAGTCGGAAAAATCACGCAAACATGATGAGCGTGCCGCCGTCAAAGATTTGAGAACAGCTGATACGATTTAGTTTTATGGGGTGGCAATAACAAAGGTAGCCGAGCCGTAACCGTCAATTTTTAAATGGTGCAGATGATATGGTCGATGTAAGGGTTCAAGATTCTATGGCGTTTCAGACAAGAGATCATGTGACAGATCCCGTCGTCAGCGAATTGCGTCAGCGTTTTGGAGAGGATTCCTTTACGGTTCAGCCAACCCGTATGGGTATGCCTGTTCTTTGGGTTCCTCGTGCGAAGCTTCTCGAAATTGTAGCATTTCTGAAAAATTTGCCTAATCCTTATTCGATGCTTTTTGATTTGCATGGCGTGGATGAGCGCCTGCGGACGCATCGTGAGGGATTGCCAGAGGCAGATTTTACGGTTTTTTATCAGTTTATGTCCTTAGGGCGAAACAGAGATGTCATGATCAAGGTGGCCTTGAAAGATGAAGATCTTCGTCTGTCAACTCTCACAGGGCTTTTCCCGAATGCAAATTGGTATGAGCGGGAAACTTGGGAAATGTTTGGGATTGTTTTTGAAAATCATCCCCATTTAACCCGTATTATGATGCCTAAGACGTGGAAGGGGCATCCGCTTCGTAAAGAATATCCTGCCAGAGCAACGGAATTTGATCCTTTCGAGCTTACGAAGGCGAAAGAAGCGCTTGAGATGGAATCTTTGACCTTTAAGCCAGAAGATTGGGGAATGAAGCGTCAAACGGCGCATGAAGATTTCATGTTCCTTAATTTCGGTCCGAACCATCCTTCTGCGCACGGAGCTTTCCGAATTGTTCTGCAGCTTGATGGGGAAGAAATTGTCGATTGTGTGCCAGATATTGGCTATCACCATCGCGGTGCAGAGAAAATGGGGGAGCGCCAGTCTTGGCACAGCTATATTCCATATACAGACCGTGTGGAATATCTTGGCGGTTGCGTCAATGAAATGCCTTATGTTTTAGCAGTTGAAAAATTGGCAGGGATTGCTGTTCCAGACCGTGTGAAAACGATCAGGGTGATGCTTTCAGAGCTTTTCCGTATCAATAGCCACCTCTTGTATCTTTCCACTTTTATTCAAGACGTTGGCGGTATGACGCCTGTTTTTCTTGCCTTTACGGATCGTCAGAAAGTTTATGATGTGGTGGAGGCGATTACGGGTTTCCGTATGCATCCGGCATGGTTCCGTATTGGCGGTGTGGCGCATGACTTGCCCCAAGGTTGGGATAAATTGCTGCGGGAATTTTTAGATTGGCTGCCAAAGCGCTTAAAAGTCTATGTGAAAGCGGCGATGGAGAACTCTGTTCTTAAGGCGCGTTCCCAAGGTGTTGCGGCCTATACGGCAAGTGAAGCCGTAGAATGGGGCGTTACAGGTGCTGGATTAAGGGCAACGGGGATTGATTTTGATGTGCGTAAGGCACGCCCTTATTCTGGATATGAGAATTTCGATTTTGACGTGCCGATTGGTGGCGGTGTGAGTGACTGCTATACGAGAGTGATGCTCAAGGTTGAGGAAATGTATCAGAGCATGCGTATTCTTGAGCAGTGCCTAAATAATATGCCTGAAGGCCCCTTTAAGGCGGATCATCCTTTGACAACACCACCGCCAAAAGAGCGGACATTGCGTGATATTGAAACGATGATTACACACTTCCTTCATTCTTCATGGGGGCCTGTAATGCCTGCAAATGAATCTTTTCAGATGATTGAGGCAACAAAGGGCGCTAACGGTTATTATCTTACGAGTGATGGAGGGACGATGAGCTACCGAACCCGTATTCGGACACCGAGTTTCCCCCATTTGCAGCAAATTCCAGCGACAATTCGGGGCAGTATTTTGCCTGATTTGATTGTGTATTTGGGAAGTATTGATTTCGTTATGTCAGATGTGGATCGTTAAGATGCAGGAACCTTCTAAAATGCAAAGCGAGGCTTTTGAATTAACCGCCACAGAGCGTGAGCTCATAGAGCATGAAATGGGGCATTATGAACACCCAAGATCGGCTTCGATTGAAGCGCTGAAAATTGTTCAGAAAGAGCGTGGCTGGGTGCCTGATGGGGCGATTTATGCGATTGCAGAAATTCTAAAAATCCCTGCAAGCGATGTGGAAGGGGTGGCGACGTTTTACAGTCAGATTTTCCGCCAGCCCGTAGGCCGTCATATTATCCGTTATTGCAATGATGTGGTTTGTCATATCACGGGGTATCGAGGCTTAGAGGAGGCTTTGATAAAGCTTTTGAAGATTAAGCCTGGTCAGACAACGCCAGATGGGCGTTTCACGCTTTTACCTGTTTGCTGTTTAGGAGACTGTGATCGTGGGCCAAGCGTGATGATTGATGAATGTCTTCACAGCCGTTTAACACCTGATGCTATTCCCGCTCTTTTGGAGGCTTATCCATGAAGCAGATTATTCGTAAGCCTGAAACGCATCCTTTGACATGGCGTCTGCGGGAAGATGGCCAGCCCGTTTACTTCGAAGAATATTTGCAGAAAAATGGTTATGTTGCGGCTCGTCAAGCCTTAACGGCGAAGACCCCTGCAGAAATCGTTACAATGGTGAAGGATGCTGGGTTAAAAGGGCGCGGTGGCGCTGGTTTCTCCACAGGAACAAAATGGAGCTTGATGCCAAAGGGACATGAAGGGCAGAGACGTTACCTTTTGTGCAATGCCGATGAAATGGAACCAGGCACTTATAAGGATAAGGTGCTTTTAGAGCAGTTGCCGCATCTTTTGATTGAAGGCATGCTGATTAGCGCTTTCGCGATTGGCGCACAGCGTGCCTATATTTTTATGCGTGGCGAATATCTTAAGGCGGCTGGGCATATACACCGTGCTTTGGCTGAAGCGAGAGAAAAAGGCTTTCTGGGAAAGAATATTTTCGGCACGGGGTTTGATTTTGAGCTTTTCTTACATACTGGTGCTGGGCGTTATATTTGTGGCGAAGAAACAGCCTTGATTAACTCTTTGGAAGGGCGGAGAGCCAATCCCCGTGCGAAGCCTCCTTTTCCAGCAAAATTTGGGGCTTGGGGAAAGCCAACCTGCGTTAATAACGTAGAGACTTTGTGTAATGTGCCTGAGATTATGGCCAATGGGGTGGAGTGGTATCAGAGCCTTTCTAAAGGATGCAGTGATGCCGGCACAAAATTGATGGGTTTTTCGGGGCTTGTCAAAAATCCGGGTCTTTGGGAATTGCCTTTTGGGATTACTGCCCGTGAACTTCTCGAAGATTATGCTGGTGGCATGAAAGATGGATTGAAATTGAAAGCGTGGCTTCCAGGAGGCGCTTCAACGGATTTCCTGACGGCAGATCACTTGGATACGCCAATGACCTATGCGGATATTGGCAAGGCAGGAAGCCGTCTTGGAACGGCCTTAGCTATGGCAGTCGATGATAAAACGGAGATGGTGCCTTTAACCCGTAATTTGATGGAATTTTTTGCGCATGAATCTTGTGGCTGGTGTACGCCTTGCCGTGATGGTTTGCCGTGGAGTGTACAGATCCTCCGTGCCATTGAGGCAGGCGAAGGTCAGGAAGGGGATATTGAGACACTTGAACATCTCTGCCGTAGTCTTTCACCGGGGCATAGTTTTTGCTCTTTAGCACCTGGAGCGGTTGAGCCGTTACAGAGTGCGTTGAAATATTTCCGCCATGAGTTCGAGGCAGGTATCAAAGCCGAGCCTGCGAAGACTTCATGGACTGTGAAAGGCATTCAACCTAATCATTTTAGCCCAACATTCGGGTGAGTTGACGATTTTAATGTGAAAGAAAGCTAAAATGGCTACAATTTACGTCGATGGCAAAGAATATGAAGTTAAGGGTTCGGAGAATCTTTTACAGGCCTGTCTCTCTCTAGGGCTGGATATTCCGTATTTTTGTTGGCATCCTGCGCTGGGAAGCGTGGGGTCTTGTCGGCAGTGTGCTGTGAAGCAGTTTAAGGACAAGGATGATAAGCGTGGCCGTTTGGTTATGTCTTGCATGGTGCCAGTTGCGGAAGGCTCAGTCATTGCCATTGACGATGAGGAGGCGGTTGCTTTCCGTAAAAGTGTCGTGGAATGGCTTATGACAAATCATCCGCATGATTGCCCTGTCTGTGCGGAAGGCGGAAATTGTCATTTACAAGATATGACGGTAATGACGGGGCATAGTTTCCGCCGTTACCGTTTTTCAAAACGCACCCATCAAAATCAGGATTTAGGGCCGTTTGTGGCGCATCAGATGAATCGCTGTATCGCCTGCTACCGTTGTGTTCGTTATTACAAAGACTATGCGGACGGTAGTGATCTTGGGGTTTTTGGCGCACATAATAATGTTTATTTTGGGCGTGTTGAAGATGGCACGCTGGAAAGTGAATTTTCAGGAAATTTGGTTGAAGTCTGCCCAACAGGTGTTTTTACCGATAAAACGCATACAGAACGCTATAACCGTAAATGGGATATGCAGTTTGCGCCAAGCGTGTGCCAGCAATGTTCTTTAGGCTGTAATATTAGTCCGGGCGAGCGTTATGGGGAATTACGCCGTATTGAAAATCGTTATAACGGAACGCTAAATCATTATTTCCTTTGCGATCGTGGGCGTTTTGGCTATGGCTATGTCAATTTAAAAGATCGTCCAAAACATCCTCAGAAACGTGCCTCTCAGACGTCTATCCAGCTTGATGCAGAGTTGATGCTTGAAGAAGTTAGCAATGTTTTGGATCAATCAAAGAAAGTGATTGGCATTGGCTCTGCCAGAGCCTCTCTTGAGAGTAATTTAGCGTTAAAATCTCTGGTTGGCGCTAGCCATTTTTATACTGGCCTTTCCCAATTAGAAATGGATAAACTCAATCTATTGCTGAAAATTTTAAAGGAAGGCGGTATTTCGACACCTTCTTTGCGTGAGATTGAGGCATATGATGCTGTTTTGGTGCTTGGGGAAGACATTACCCAAACAGGCGCACGGATGGCATTGGCAGTGCGTCAGGCCTTAAAACGCAAGGCGCAGGAAATGTCGATGGAAGGGGTTGATGTAAGAGATACTTCAAATATGAGCGAGCGTGACAAAGCCGCCATTGTCCCGATTGCGGATTGGCAAGCAGCGGCGCTCCAAAATGTTGCACAGGGCGAGTGTTTTCCTCTTTTTGTCACAAACACCGATAAAACCCGTTTAGAAGATGTCGCAAAATTCCATTATTGCGCACCTGCAGAAGACCAAGCCCGTTTGGGGTTTGCTATCGCCCATGCGATTGATGGAAATGCGCCAGCGGTAGAGGGGCTAAGCCAAGAATTGCAGGAGAAAGCGGAAGAAATTGCAAAAACGCTTTCGAATGCAAAAAAACCTCTCATTATTTCAGGCACGCAAGTTGGTTTGATTGAGGTGCTGGAAGCTGCTGCCAATGTGGCTAAGGCGCTGAAGGAAAAAGGTTCAGAGGTTGGCATTGCTTTGGTTGCGGAGGAAGTTAATTCTGTTGGTTTAGGCATGATCGGAGGCGGCTCTGTGGAGGAGGCGCTGAATCAGCTCGAAACACGGGCAGCAGATACGGTGATTATTTTAGAAAATGATCTTTCCCGTCATATTTCTTCTGGCAAAGTTCATGCGGCGCTTGAGAAAGCTCAAAATATTATTGTTCTGGATCATCAAACGAATGCCATTACTGATAAGGCCAATTATCTTCTTTCTGCGGCAAGTTTTGCAGAAGGTGATGGCACAGTTGTCAATAATGAAGGGCGTGCCCAACGTTTCTTCCAAGTTTATGATCCTGCTTTTTACGATACTTCTGTGGTTATGGCGGAAAGCTGGCGCTGGATTTACGCTATTCGTAATTTTAAGGAAAAAGGGGACGTTAATTGGGGACAGCTTGATGCCGTGATTGAAAATCTCACAGCAGAATTTCCTGAATTAAAAGCGCTTAAAGATGTTGCGCCAAACGCCGATTTTAGAATTCTTGGGCAGAAGCTTCCACGTTCGCCGCAATGTTCTAGTGGACGTACAGCCATGCGGGCTGACATCAGTGTGCACGAGCCACGCCAGCCACAAGACCCTGATAGTATGTTTGCCTTTTCGATGGAAGGAAATAACCAGCCTTCCGCCGCACGTTCTGAAGTGCCTTTTGCATGGGCGCCAGGCTGGAACTCTCCACAGGCTTGGAATAAATTTCAAGATGAAGTTGGGGGGCATTTGCGCCATGGCGATCCAGGGAAGCGTTTCTTTGAAACGGCTTCACAAGGCTTGCATTATTTCACCAAAATTCCAGCTGCGTTTCAGCCTCACGCTGGGAAATGGCGTATTGTGCCCGATTATCAGCTTTTTGGCAGCGAAGAGCTTTCCCAGCGTTCACCTGTTTTCCAAAAAAGAATGTCGAAGGCTTCTGCATCTTTGAATCGACAAGAGGCAGATCGGATCGGCTTAAAGGCAGGAGAAATGCTTTCTTTGGAACATGAGGGTAAGCGTTTTGAACTTCCTGTTACGCTTTCGGAGAATTTGAGCGAAGGACAGGTTGCTTTGCCTCTTGGTTATCCAACGCTAGCGCCAGAAATGGCTTATAAAAATTGTGATTTGTCGAGGAGGATGAAATAATGCAGTGGCTGACACCAGATTTTCTCGATATTTTATTAAGCATTATAAGAGCCGCTGTGATTGTCTTGGTTGTCGTCATGGTTGGTGCGCTTATGAGCTTTATTGAGCGCCGTGTTTTGGGACTTTTTCAGAACCGCTATGGGCCTAACCGTGTTGGCTGGGGCGGTTCGCTTCAGCTGGTCGCCGATATGGTGAAGATGTTCTTTAAAGAGGACTGGGTGCCAAAATTCGCAGACCCTTTGATTTTCATCATGGCGCCAGCCATTGCCTTTACGGGATTACTGTTGGCTTTTGCTGTTGTGCCGATGACGTCAAGTATTGTTGTTGCCAATTTAAATATTGGACTTCTCTTTTTCTTGATGCTTGCAGGGCTCGGAGTTTATGCTGTCTTGTTTGCAGGCTGGTCGAGCAATAATAAATATTCGTTGCTAGGCGCAATGCGTGCTGCGGTTCAGACATTGAGTTATGAGGTCTTTTTGGGGCTTGCTCTTTTAGGGGTTGTGGCGCAGGCAGGGTCTTATAATTTAATTGATATTGTTCAAAGCCAAGCCCATTTATGGAATGTTATTCCGCAATTTCTTGGTTTTTTTGCTTTTTGCATTGCAGGCATGGCCGTCTGCCATCGTCATCCTTTTGATCAGCCGGAAACAGAGCAGGAAATTGCAGACGGTTATCATCTTGAATATTCGGGTATGAAATTTGGGATGTTCTTTGTCGGCGAATATCTCGGCATTGTGACCGTTTCGGCTTTGATGGTGACCTTGTTTTTTGGCGGATGGCTTGGGCCTTTCTTGCCGGCATGGCTTTGGTTCTGCCTTAAAACAGGTTTCTTTATGATTATGTTTATTCTTATCCGTGCGGCATTGCCTCGGCCACGTTATGATCAGGTGATGTCCTTCGGTTGGAGGATCTGTCTGCCACTGACATTGTTAAACTTCCTTGTTACCGCAGCTCTTATTTTCTGGAAAGCGCAATAGGCGGGGAGAAAGAGAATGACACTTAAAGAATTACTTGTTGGCGTTGGCACACAGCTTCGCAGTATTTGGATTGTCGCTTTAAATGCGTTTTCAAAACGTGAAACTCTTATGTATCCAGAAGAGCCTGTTTACCTTCCTCCACGTTTTCGCGGCAAGATTGCGTTGACACTTGATCCCAATGGAGAAGAGCGCTGTGTGGCGTGTAACTTGTGCGCTGCGGTTTGCCCTGCAAGCTGTATTTCTCTTCAAAAAGCAGAAAGAGAAGACGGGCGTTGGTATGCAGAGTTTTTTCGTATTAATTTTTCCCGCTGTATTTTTTGCGGTTTCTGTGAAGAGGCTTGTCCAACAATGGCTATTCAGCTGACACCGGATTTTGAGTTGGGAGAATATAAGCGTCAAGACCTTGTGTTTGAGAAAGAAGATCTCTTGATTTCAGGGCCTGGAAAATATCCTGATTATAATTTCTATCACATGAGCGGTGTCGCCGTTACCGGCAAAGGTAAAGGTGACGCAGAGAATGAAGCTAAACCGATCAACGTAAAAGATCTCTTACCATAAGGCGATTGACATGGAATTCTCTTTTTACAGTTGCGCTTTTATTGCCATCTTAGCCGTGTTGAGAGTGGTGACATCCACCAATGTCGTGCGTGCGCTTTTATATTTTTTGATTTCGCTTTTAGCCATGTCAGGGATTTTCTTTTCTCTGGGCGCATATTTCGCTGGGGCATTGGAAGTGATTATCTATGCCGGAGCCATCATGGTTTTGTTTGTCTTTGTTGTGATGATGCTCAATCTTGGAAAAGTTGAGGAAAATCAGGAAAAGGCATGGCTTAGTCCTAAATTATGGATTGGCCCGGGGATCTTATCAGCGATTTTATTGGCTGTGGTCGTGTTTGCGCTCCTTGGGCAGAGTTCTCAGATCATGGAAGGCGAAGTCATTGGCGTGAAAGACGTCGGACTTTCTCTCTTTGGCGAATATCTCTTTGTTGTGGAGTTGGCCTCTATGCTCCTTTTGGCGGGCATGGTTGTGGCTTTCCACCTTGGGCGAGACAATCTTTTGGGTAAGGACGATGGAACAAAGGTAGAGATGGAGGAGCGGGTATGATTCCGATGGGACACGGCTTAATTCTGGCCGCAATTTTATTTAGCCTAGGCCTTTTCGGTCTGATGATACGCCGCAATCTTCTTTTTATGTTGATTTGCCTTGAATTGATGCTCAATTCTGCGGCGTTGGCCTTTGTCGTTGTCGGCAGTGGCTGGCAGCAGGCAGATGGGCAGGTCATGTATATTCTGGCGCTGACACTTGCCGCTGCCGAAGCCAGTGTCGCTTTAGCGCTTTTGTTTCAACTCTATCGCCGCTATCAGCATCTTGATATTGATGTTGTCAGCGAATTGCGGGGGTGAATATGTTAGGTTTAACGCTTTTATTTCCCCTGATTGGTTTTCTCTTATTGAGTTTTTCCGCTGGGCGTTTATCAGAAAGGGTTTCGGCTCTGATTGGTTGTGGTTCGATTGGCTGTTCTGCCGTGGTTGCGGCTTTGGCCGATTTCCAATTTCTAACCCATGGCCATCAGCCGATTGAAGTGCTTCTTTGGACATGGATGTCGGTTGGCAATTTCCATATTGATTTCAGCCTCTGGTTGGACGGGCTGTCCATGACAATGCTTTCTATTGTTACGGGCGTTGGTTTCCTTATCCACATCTATGCCTCTTATTATATGCGTGGTGAGGAAGGATATTCCCGTTTCTTTGCCTACACCAATCTTTTTATCGCCAGCATGCTGGTCTTGGTCTTAGCCGATAATTTGCTTTTGATGTATCTCGGTTGGGAAGGGGTTGGCCTTTGCTCTTATCTGCTGATTGGGTTTTATTATACAGAACTTAAAAACGACAGTGCGGCTCAAAAAGCGTTCATTGTAACCCGTGTGGGAGACGTGCTGCTGGCTTTTGGGATGTTTATCCTCTATCAAAGCCTTGGTACATTAAATTTCCATGAAATGGCACAATTAGCGCCGCAGCATTTTGCGAACGGTGATGTTTTGCTGAGCTGGGGGACGTTGATGCTTCTCGGCGGTGCTGTTGGTAAGTCAGCACAGATTCCATTGCAGGTCTGGCTCGCAGATGCGATGGCAGGGCCGACCCCTGTTTCTGCCTTGATCCATGCGGCAACGATGGTGACTGCCGGTGTTTATTTGATTGCTCGGACGCATGTTCTGTTTTTGATGACGCCTCAAATTTTGGAGCTTGTCGGGATTATCGGTGCAGTGACCTTGACTTTGTCAGGCTTTGCGGCGCTGGTGCAAACGGATATTAAGCGTGTTTTGGCTTATTCAACGATGAGTCAGATTGGCTATATGTTCATGGCGTTGGGCGCACAGGCATGGGATGGCGCTATCTTCCATTTAATGACACATGCGTTCTTTAAAGCTTTGCTTTTCCTTTCCGCAGGTTCTGTTATTTTGGCTTGCCATCACGAGCAGGATATTTTCAAGATGGGGGGGCTTCGTAAATCCATTCCGTTGATTTATATCTGCTTCCTTGTCGGGGGAGGCGCACTTTCAGCTGTGCCCCTCTTAACCGCTGGTTTCTTCAGTAAAGATGAAATTTTGGCTGGCGCAATGGTAAGTGGGCATATCAACTTAATGCTGGCGGGGTTGGCAGGGGCATTTATGACCTCTCTCTATACCTTCCGCATGATCTTTATTGTCTTTCATGGCAAGGAGCAAATCCACGCCCATGCGAGCAAGGCGATTACGGAATATTTTCCTCTGGGCATTTTGGCGGTTTTATCGACCTTTGTAGGCGGTTTGATAGTCCTTCCGCTCAAAGGGGTCTTGCCAGAAACACTTGAGCTTTCCTCTCACCAAACCTTGCTTCTGCAAGGAAGCTCTGCGGTTATTGCCCTTTCTGGGATTGCGGTGGCCGCTGTTTTATGGCTTGGCCAGAGGCGCTTTGTGAGTGCAGTCTCTTCAAGTGCTGTTGGGCGGTTTTTCTCCCATTGGTGGCTTGTAGGCTGGGGATTTGATGAGGTTTATGCGGTGCTGTTTGTTAAACCGTATGCGCTGATTTCCGTGCTTTTAAAAATGGATCCGCTTTCATTGACGATGGACATACCTGCCCGTCTGTCTCGTTTGGCAAGCCGATTTATTCTTTTGAGTGAAAATGGTTATTTACGTTGGTATGTCGCCTCCATGGGGATTGGGGTTGTCCTCATGATGGCCGTATTGATTGTTGGGTTCTGATCCAATGCAGATGATTTTAAAATAAGGGAAGGACGTCTCATGTTATTACCTTGGCTCATTTTAATCCCCTTTGTTGTTGGGCTTTTCTGCTGGTGGACAGAACGTCTGGGCGACAAGTTTCCTTTTTGCCTCGGGGTTGTTGGCACGGTTGGAACGCTGCTGCTTTCATTGCAGATGTGGGTAACAGGTGGTTATCACCTGACCCAGCCAGTCGGTATGCCGCAATGGCAGATGGAATATATGCTGCCGTGGATTCCACGTTTTGGCATTTCCATTCATTTGGCCATTGATGGTCTCTCTATGGTGCTGATTGCTTTGACGGCTCTGCTGACGATGAGCGCCGTGATTTGCTCTTATCAGGAAATTCAAACAAGCAAAGGTTTCTTTTATTTCAATTTGATGTGGATTTTGAGCAGTGTTATCGGTGTGTTTCTTGCCGTTGACATGTTCCTTTTCTTCGTCTTTTGGGAAATGATGATTGTCCCAATGTATTTCTTGATTGCCATTTGGGGACATGATGACCCAGATGCGAATAAGACACGGACAGGCGCTGCGATTAAGTTCTTTATTTATACGCAGGCGAGCGGTCTTTTGATGCTTATTGCCATTTTGGGATTGGTCTTTGTTCATCATAGCGCAACCCATGTTTGGACATTTAACTATGCGGATCTCTTGCATACAGAGATGTCCTATAAGGTTGAATATCTCTTGATGCTTGGTTTTTTCATTGCTTTTGCGGTTAAAATGCCAGTTGTTCCCTTGCATGGCTGGTTGCCAGACGCCCATGCGCAGGCACCAACCGCAGGTTCTGTGGATTTGGCAGGTATTTTGATTAAAACAGCTGCTTATGGGTTGCTACGTTTTGCTTTGCCATTTTTCCCACATGCTTCGCTAGATTTTTCGAATATTGCGATGTGGTTGGGAATATTGAGTATTTTCTATGGCGCTTGGATGGCCTTTAGCCAGTACGATATGAAACGCTTGGTCGCTTATACCTCTATTTCGCATATGGGATTTGTGCTGATTGCGATTTACACACTCAGTGAGCTGGCTTACCAGGGGGCTGTGGTTCAGATGGTGGCACATGGTCTTTCCGCAGCGGGCATGTTTATTCTTTGCGGACAGATTTACAAACGTCTCCATACCCGTGATATGCGCAAGATGGGGGGGCTTTGGGATAAAATTAAATATCTTCCAGGATTTGCCCTGTTCTTCTCTGTTGCAACGTTGGGAATGCCAGGCACAGGGAACTTCATCGGGGAATTCATGATTCTCTTTGGAACGTATGCCAGTGCACCTCTGATTGCCATTATTGCAACCTTTGGGCTTGTTTTTGCGTCAATTTATGCGTTGGCCTTGATGCGCCGCACTTATTTTGGTCCGCCTAAAAGCGAGCTTGTCGCCGAGACACTTCCAAGCATGTCTGCTCGGGAACTTATTCTTATCTTTCCGATTGCAATATTGCTTGTCTTGGTTGGCTTCTGGCCTCAACTGATTTTGGATACTTCTCATTATGCCATGAGTGACCTCCAGCAGTGGCTTGCTCATTTTCTTCCTACGGCAGGGTTGTAAATCGTCATGACTATCACTTCGCAACAACTGATCGCATTGCTTCCTTTGTTTATTGTCGGGCTGGCTGTCGTGCTTGTCATGCTCTCTATTGCTTGGAAGCGGAATCATTTTCTCAATGCAACACTGACAGCTCTTGGGCTGGGCGCTGCAATGGTTTCCCTTTATTTTGCCAATCAAGTGGGGGCTGTTTCGGTAACGTCTTTAATCCGTGTGGATTTTTACGGACTGTTTTACAGTGCTTTAATTCTCTTTTCTGGCTTGGGAACGTGCCTTTTCGCTTATCCTTGGTTGAAAAATTTTACGGATAATAAGGATGAATTTTATTTACTCCTTTTGATGGCTTGCTTGGGTGGATTGCTTTTAGCAATTTCAAATCATTTTGCTTCACTGTTTTTGGGCGTTGAATTGCTCTCTTTGCCTGTTTTTGGAATGGTTGGATATGCTTTTGGGCGGGAACATGCTTTAGAAGCAAGTCTTAAATATACCGTTCTGTCAGCAGTAGCCTCTTCTTTCCTTCTGTTTGGGATAGCGTTGATTTATGCCAATACAGGAGATCTTTCTTTCGCTGGATTTGGAAGATCTTTTTCGAGTGAAGCGCTTTATTCGCCTTTACTCCTTATTGGTTTTGGAATGATGATGGTGGGGCTTGGGTTTAAACTCTCTCTTGCGCCTTTCCATCTTTGGACACCTGATGTGTATCAGGGGGCACATGCTTCTGTTTCCGCCTTTCTTGCAACGGCGAGTAAGGTCGCTATTTTTTGCGCCCTTGTCCGTTTGGTTTTTTATATTCCTGCAGGGCTAGGAAGCGATGTGCAGCTTCTTTTGGCTGTGATGGCTTTTATTTCCATTGTTTTTGGAAATTTAATGGCGCTCAATCAGAAAAGCGTAAAGCGTCTTTTAGGCTATTCTTCCATTGGGCATTTTGGATATTTGCTGGTTGCGGTTGTGGCTTTGAAGGCTTCGGCTTTTGCTCTTGAGACAATAGGCGTTTATCTTGCAGGTTATGTGGCAACCAATCTTGCTGCCTTTGGGATTGTGAGTGTGCTGTCAACGCAGAAAGCTGGTGCTGAAATTGATTCCTTAGATGAATATCGTGGAATCTTCTGGCGTTCGCCTTTCATTGCGACTTTAATGACATTGATGATGGTTTCTTTTGCAGGGATTCCCTTAACGCTTGGCTTTATTGGCAAATTCTATGTGATTGCATCTGCTGTTGATGCGCATCTTTGGTGGCTGACTGGGGCAATTATTCTAGGCTCTGCTTTGGGGCTTTATTACTACCTGCGGGTTGTGATTACGATGTACCTCAAAGAAGCGCCACAGTCTGAGGTTCAGCTCTCTTCTCTTTGGTTTTGCAAGCCAGATGGCCTAATGGTTGTTTTCTCGACAACGTTTGTCATGGTCTTAGGTGTTTGGCCTCAGCCACTTATTAACATTGCCCGTGGGACGCTCCACCTTCTTCATTAAAAGAAGGTGGAGAAGCTATTTTTCTTTTGAGACTTGAAACTTTTAAGAGAATAGGCAGAATGTGGAACTGAGATCGCTGGGATATTCTGGCAGAGGTTAATTTTAAAGAAAAAGTTGGAGGAATAGATGTCAGATATTCATTCTATCGTACAGGAAGCCGTTGGGCAGCTTGGCGGTTCTAAGCAAGCTATTGAAAAACATGTTGCTTTTACAGATGCTTTGGTGAGAGCTTTTCAGAAACGCCTTGTGGGAGAAAAGCTTTCAGAAGAGGATTTTAAGGAAACGGCGATTCAGGTTTTTAATAAAACAGTTTTATCTGAAACGACAGATATGGCTATTCGCAAGCCCCATCAGGGTTATGCGAATATTTTTGCTGAAGGTTTTGCAAAGCTTGCTGTAAGGGCGGCTGAAAAGCAAGATAACGCTTAAAATAGAGATTCATTATTTAAAAAAGCCCGCTAAAAAGCGGGCTTTTTGTATTTTTAAAGGCTTAAATTTATGCAAAGCCTTTAAGAGGGGTAAGAAGCGCTCTCTTAGAAAAATGCGCTTGTAAATTCTGGACAACATTGCACGCCATCGCTTGGCGTGTTTCCCATGTCGCAGAGCCTTGATGGGGCTGAAGCACACAATTAGGAAGCGTTAAATAGGCAGGATTGATGTTAGGCTCATTAAGGAAAACATCAAGACCAGCGCCTCGGATTGTTTTGTTTTTGAGGGCTTCAATCAGAGCCTTTTCATCAATTAAGGAACCTCTGGCAATGTTAATAAGAACAGAATTTGCACCAAGTTTTTTCAAAATATTTTCATTGATAATATTTTGCGTTTCTTGAGTTCCGGGAAGCGCTAAAATGAGCGTGTCTGCCCAGTCTGCCAATGAATCTATGCTGTCTTCACGTTTGAAAGCGGTTTGAGCTGCACTGCGGTTAAAATAGCGGATTTCAGCCCCAAAGACAGAAAGTCTCTCGGCAATGGCTTTGCCAATCGCACCAAAGCCAGCAATGCCCACTTTTGACCCTTTAATCGAATGACCAAGGGGCGGTTCGCCAATTTTGACCCAAGAGCCATTTTCCATCCATTGAACATTTCCAAGAAAGTGACGGTTTAAATTTAGCAGAAGCATGAGCGCCGTATCAGCAACTTCGTCTGCATTGACGCCTGCGGTTGTTGTAATTTTCAGCTTACGTTCTTTTGCTTTTTGAAGCGGGAGGCGATCTACACCAACGCCAAAGACAGAAATAATTTCTAAATTGGGAAGTTTTTCAAGAATTTCTTCCGAAACGCCAACCGCAAAATTTGTAATAATCGCCTTAATATGAGGATTGTTTTGGGACAGGTCTAAGGCAGAAACTTCTTTTGGCGGTGTAGAGAATGTCTCGGGCGTGATAAATTTTTTAAAATCCTGATCTAATAAGAGGGTTTGAGAGGCATCATAAGGGGCAGGCATGATTTTATTCCTATTTACGGAGTGGTGTATCTCTGTTGGAAATATGTTTATCTGCTTCTGAAAACAAGGCCGTTATATTTATGTGAGTCAGGACAGTCTTCCTTTAATTTATTAGCTTTTCTAATAAGGTTTGTTAGAATTAAGAGGATTATATAGAAAAAAGATCTCTGACATTCTTTTTCTATTGGAGGATTTTCTCCATATATAGAGAGAAAGAAAAAGAGATGTCTCAGAAAAGAAATTGGCTTATCACAGGCGCTTCTTCGGGTTTTGGGAAATCCCTAGCCCAAAAAATCTTGGCAGAAGGCGACAATATTGTCGTGACGGCTCGAAAAAAAGAAGCCTTGGAAGAAATAGCAAAAATCGCACCGGATCGTGTTTTTGTTTTTCCAGCTGATATTACAGTGCAGTCGCAGCGCGAGGCCTTGGTTAAAGCAAGTTTAGAGCATTTTTCAAAAATTGATATGCTGGCCAATGTTGCAGGGCGAGGATGTGTTGGGGAGGCAGAGGCGTTTTCTCAAGAGGAAATGGATGCGCTGATGGCACTGAATTTCATAGCGCCCGTGGAGCTAATTAAATTAGTACTTCCTGCGATGCGTCAGCAGAAATCTGGTAAGATTATCAATTTCACAAGTATTGCCGGTATGGTTTCTTTTCCAGCTTGTGCGCCGTATTCTGCGACAAAATATGCCCTTGAGGGCTGGACAGATGCCCTTCGCCAAGAAGTTTCCCAGTTTAACATTGAAGTTATGCTGGTTGAGCCTGGAGCGTTTAAAACAGAATTTGCCGTTTCAGGCGTGCTAATGGAAGCACAAAAATCTTTGCCAGCCTATGATGAGATGTTGAAATATTGGCATGAGTTTTTTGAAAAAATGGTGGAAAATGCACAAGGTGATCCTGATAAGGCAGCAGATGTGATTTTAAAAGCTGTTTCAGGGAAAATGTCTTCTCATTTGCTTTTAGGTTCAGATGCTTATGAAACTTTAGATCATGTGATGAAAGAGCGTTTAACAGAAATTGCGCATTGGAAAGAAAAGGGCGCTGCTAATACTTCTTTTAAGAATGCGAAAGAAGGTGCTTCTTTACTTTAATGAAGCACCAGATGTTAAAATAGCCCCTAAAAAATTAGGGGCTATTTTTTTAGCGCTTATTTTGAAAAGGAAATTAGGGCAACGTGCCGTCCGGTGCGATAACACCGCCTGCTTTACGGTAATTAAATTCTGCCTGAGATTTGCGTTGGCGATAGCCCTCACGGCCAGCTTCCATTAAGCCGATAAGAATTTCTGTGTCACGGGCTATCGCTTGACGTAATTCTTCACTTCCAGCCTCTTTGCTATCAAGAGGGTCTTCTTTGAGGCGCTTGAGATCAATAACAGCCTTTTCAATAATGGCCTCTGCACGGGCAACATGTTCTTGTGCATCTTGATAAATCTTTTTGGCAACGTCTCTTTTTGCTTTTTGCGGATCTTCTGATGTCACAATTTGCTCCTTTTCGGGGGATCGTTTTTAAAACTCTGATATTTTTATAAATACGCCTCTCACGAAGGCATCGCAATTTTTTTCTCTTTAACCGCCACAGCCTTGTGGAATGTGATCAAAAATATGGTTTTTTTGTTGTTCTTCAAAGGTCATTTTGCCGACTTTCCTCGAAAATTTCTCACAATTTCTCCGATAGGCCATTTCCCCTGAAATCCCAGCACCATCATGATCGAGAAAGGGAAGATGTCGAAATTCAGGACAATCAAGCTGGTGGATAATCAGCAGATTGCCATTGGCATCATGTCCTTTATCAATCTTTTTTGTCCATCTGGCATAACGGCCGAGGCTTGGGCAAAAAAGATGGCTGTAATCCATGTCATCTTTGGGCGGAGGATCCGCTGGCGCAGGAGGATATAGCCTTCCCATGGCATTATTATCTAAGTCAACGATATTTCCTTTTTCGTTTTGAAAACCGTAAGGGGCATTTTTTCCCCATTCTTTTGGATTATTTGAATCGTAAGCCATAGCTTCGGCTTCTTCTTCAGGGCTAATGCCTTTAAAGTGGCTTTTGAGGGAGGATTTTTTAGAGGAAGAATTTTCTATTGGAGTGGAGGAGGCCGGCTGTTCAAGATTTTTGTCTAAAACGTTCGCCTCTTGCGCCGTTGTTTTGAATGGAAGCAAAAAGAGCGCTATTATCACGCTTGAAAGAACAGATTTAATGATTCGAGGGAAGTCTATGTCTGAAGAATCTTCAAAGCCGAACATCGAAGAGCCAGTCCCATCCTTTTCGGATAAGTTGTTAAAATATTTTCTTTTAATCGTCTTAATCCTTTCTGTTTATTTCTTGCCTGATTGGCTAGAGCATCTTGTTTGGATGTTATAAAAAAGCAACAGTTAAGGGGGCATCTGTAACTCTTTTCTTTACAGAGGCTCATTTTTGTACAAGATTAGGCAACTGATTATCAGACTTTGTAAAGTCCCTTTGCAAAGTTTTATTCCAAATTTCGAACTGTGGAAGCTTATGTCCGGCCTTTTGAACCGAACCAATTTGAAAAAGATTGAAAAGCAGAAGCTGTTGCACGTCCGAAAACCGCGCCGCCGCCATGGGCGACATCAACATGGTCACGCAGAAGGAGCGTAGCGTTTGCGGTTTATTGTCCTGAATTGAGGGGCAGATTTTGGGAATAGAATGGCATTATTTTTAGAAGTTTTCTCTTAAACGAAAAGCATATTCGAGAAGTTATAAAAATAGTTCTGTCCTATTAGGGATATGAGATTAAATTTTAGAAGATTGGCGCTGTATGGTTCAGCACTCGGAGCATTTTTAGGCACTCAGCTTGTCGCAACTTTTGCGAGGGCAGAAGAAGGCGTGTCTCGTGACGTGGGTGCTGAAAAACGTTTAGAGGGCACAGCTTCTACTGGAAATATTGTCATTGAACAGCAGCCTTTAATTCCTTTCTCACCAGAAGAGTCTCCAACTGTTCCAACGCTGGATCAGCTTAAAGCGCAGCAGGATGCGCTTAATCGGCAAAATGATTTAAAGGAATGGGCAGAAAGAGGAAACACAGCCACAGGGCCAGACCGTTTCGGCATCCAAAATGGGAAAAAAGGAGATAAGATTGTCGAGGCTAAAATATGGAAAAAACTCGATAAATGGGGTGTTTTAGGAGAGGTTGGAAAGTTTTTTACTCAGCCAGTCCCCGAATTTTGGAATCAAGGGACATTGAATGAATCCTTTCCTGCAATGAATGGAAAGGGGCGCTGGTGCGTTGAGCCAATGTTTTTTGGATCGACCCCTTGGGGAAAATTTAATTCAAACGGTCATCATGATACGTCAAAGGGCGCAAATGGTGCGAATAATTATAATAACCTTTGGTGGCTGGCTTATTCGATTACGGATCAGTTTGAAGTGTTTGCAGAGCCGACTTATGATTTGAATTGGAACGGTGGTGCGGGGATGAGCAGTCCACAGATGGCTGATTTGCCGTTTGGGATTAAATATAGAACCAGCTCGACTTACTCGCCTTCTCTGACCTTAACGCTTGGCGCACAAGCCCCAACGGGGAAAGTTGACCGTTTATCCAATCCAAATGATAGCACAGGTTCTGGCACATGGTATTTCACTTTTGGAGTTACCATGATGTATTCTATTCCTGTTTTTGGCCATTCTCTCGTCAGTTCGATTTGGGCAAGTGCCAATCAGGCGACAGGAGATGCCAGAATTCATGGTATGTCCACTTACGGCACAGATGTTGGATTTAATGGCTGGGCAAGTCCAACAGAATTTGGAAGTGTTGGGGAAGGTTTTGAATATGGTCTTACCAAAAAATTTGGTCTTGCACTTGATTTAATGGGCAACTGGGCAGCGCCAACCACAGTTAAAGGTTATGATGCACAAGGAATGTGGTCAAAAAGACGGGGGGAATGGAGCGACCAATTTACAGTCGTGCCTGGCGTTGAATATGCTTTTACCCCTCATTGGGGTGTTGTTGCACAGGTTTCTGTTCCCGTTGTTGGGCGAAACACGAATGCAAATCTAACCCCGCAAATGGCCGTTGTCGCTTTTTATTAAGAATTTTAGGGTTATTTTTAATCAAAAAATTAAAAGAATGACATAAGCCTATTTACAGATCACGAATTTGATCAAACAAAGGCCAGAAGCGATGATTGCTGTTTTCTACGAGCGTCTTTTAAGATGCTTGGTGCGCAAGCCAGTTTTCAATAAAATCAGCAATTTCAGCAGGGTTGTTTAAGTTAAGCTGTTGAACTTGGAGATTTTCTAAAGGGACGTCTGAGGCAACGGCAATCGTATGGGGATCAATCGTAAAATCTTCCAGCGCATGACCAGCTGCCTTCCGAAAAAGCTGGATTTTTGGAATAGGTTCTCTTTTAAAGCCCTCAACAAGAATGAGTTTGAGCGTCCTTGGATCCATTTTTGAGGCAAGATCTTGTAAATCGGGCTCTGTTTCTTCTGGCATTTCTGTCATAAGCGCCCAGCGTTTTGAGCTGGCGACAATGGTTTGATGAGCTCCTGCTTTACGGAGTTCGTAGCTGTCTTTTCCTTTTGTATCAATATCCATTTTGTGATGGGTATGTTTAATCAGGCCAACGGGAATGTTTTTTTGAATTAAAAGTGGAATAAGCTGTTTGAGCAGCGTGGTTTTACCCGTACCGCTCCAAGCGGTGATAGCTAATAAAGGAAGCGTCATTTTTGATCCTGTTCAAAGACGAGTTTAAAAGCAGCGGCTTCATTCCCTGGAGGAACTTGTCCAAGATATTGTCCTTTTTTACCACTGACAGCACCAGATTTTGAGAGACGTCCTAAAAAATTTCCGTCACTTCCAAAGAGATGGCCGTGGCGGGTAATACGCCCTGCGAAAGAACCAAAGCGGTCGTGGAAAGTGCCATCTGAATTGATCTTGCCAATATAGTCGCCTTTTTTATCTGTAAACATGCCGTTTAGCGCTCTATGGCCAAAATAATCCCCATTTTTGCCGTAAAAAGTGCCAAAGGAATCCCGCGTGCCACCTGAATTACTTTTTGTCGTTTTAAACGTTTTAAAAGAGCTTGGCGTATTGACCTGTGTGGGCAGAAGAAGCTGGCGAAGAAACGGAATATGGTTAAGGATTTTTCGAAGCATGACGTTAGGGGGGTCTTGAAAGCGAGGAAAGGTAAGGAAGGCGTGGTATTTTAGCAAGGAAAGGCGCTTCGTTGATAAAATCTTTTTTGAGCGTTGTTTTCTTGAGTAATTTAAAGAATAAAGAAAGTGGTAGCTTCTTCAAAGTGTTTTTGAAGAGTTCCAAACACCGTTTCGGTGAAGATGGATACGATACTCTAATTAGTATGAATGTGATTTTAGAAAAAACAACACGCTTTTTAACCGTGCTTGCGGGATGTTTTGGCCTCTTAACGGGTACGATGGCTTTTGCAATTGTGCCAGAGGAGCTTGATGGACTGGTTCAAAAAGCAGATCAGGGCGATGTTTCAGCGTCTTATGCGCTCGGGGTTGCTTTTTTAAAAGGGGACGGTGTGCCTCAAAATGACTCTCTTGCAGCGCAATATTTTCAGAAAGCCTCGAATCATGGCAGCGCTTTGGCAGAAAATGCTTTGGGCTTGTTGTATGAGGCAGGTAATGGCGTTCCACAGAATAAGGAAAAAGCGACCTCTCTTTTTCAGCAGGCAGCAGCAGAAGGAAATCAGGAAGCACGGATTCACTTAGAGCTTTTACAAGATCAGAAAAAGCCTATGATTGTTTTAAGGCCGAGTTTCAGTGTTTCGCTCCCGCCACAGCCGACAAAAGTTTCAAAAGAAAAGAAATCTTTGGCCTTGAAGCAATCTTCTTTAGAGCCTGTTGCATCTTCGTCAAAAACAGAGGGGATTTCATGGATGGTTCAGCTTTTTGAATTTCTTTTGGGAGGAACGGTTCTTTTTACTCTGTTTAAAGTTTTTCGCCGCCTTTTTGGGAGGTTTTTCGGCGGAAAAAAAGCGAGAAAAGTCTCTCCGCCAACTTCTGCCTACAAAATTGTAAGTGAATTTAAAGGGCGGATGTAAGGCTTTTTTTTTGAAAATCCTATTTTGCGCTTGGGGTGTTTTATATTATAGGAGGTCTCCAAGATAATTAAAATTTTAAAATATAAAGAGAAGGGTAGTTCTGAGATGCCTCATTTAAAAAATCCTAAATTTTCCTTTCGTGCGTTACTGACAGGCGCTGTTTTGGTGTCAGGCTTTTCTTCTTCCTTCGCCTTTGCAAAGGCGCAAAATACATCGCTATCAGATGATGAATCCTTAAATACAATTTTGGAGAGTGTTAAAAATAATCCAAAAGATTTGGAAGCTTTTTTAAAAAGCTTTCCTAAAGGCGCAGACCTTCATAATCATCTTACAGGTGCAATTTATGCTGAGAATTTTTTGCGCTGGGCTTCTGAAGATGGCAACTGCATTTCTGAAAGTAAAAGTGAAATCTTGCCGGAAGCTTGTGCTGTTCCGCCCCAAAAAGATCAGATTCTAGCTAAAAAACTCTTAAAGAATAAAGAGAAAACAGAGAAAATGATCGATGTGATGTCGATGCGTAATTTTGTCTATCATCCCGGTGGAGAAACAGGACATGATCATTTCTTTGCCGCTTTTCATCGTTTTGATGGGTTAAAGCCTGCAAGAATGGGGGATATGTTGGCAGAAGCGAGAGCCAGAGCAGTAGCAGATCATGTGCAATATGCTGAATTTATGGTTGCGCCGACCGTTGTTGAAGCCATTGCCGCAGGTAAGAAATTGCCAGCATCGGATAAAACAGATGATGCACGCTTAGAGGATTGGCGTCAGGCGCTTTCTCCTGAATTGCCCAAATTGGTTGCACAGGCCGAGCGTGAAATTAACGATGCTGAAAAACGCAGTGATGATCTGTTAGGATGCAAGGGAGTAAACCCTCAGCCAGCTTGCAGTGTCAAGGTCCGCTATTTGTATCAGGCGCTTAGAACGTATACGCCATCAGAAGTTTTTGCTGAACTTTCTTTAGGTTATGCGCTTTCGGCGCAGGATCGCCGTGTGGTAGGTGTTGATTTCGCTGAGCCTGAAGATAATAAGGTTGCTGTGCAGGATTACGATCAGCATATGCAAATGTTTGCTTTCTTTAATAAGGCCTATCCTTCTGTGCATTTGTCTTTACATGCTGGGGAGCTTAATCATGATCTCGTGCCAGAAACGGCATTGAAAGATCATATCAGAAAGGCTGTTGAAGTCGCAGGCGCAACTCGTATTGGGCATGGCGTGGATATTGCAGGTGAGGAAAATAGCCAGCAACTCCTTAAAGAAATGTCTGATAAAGGGATTTTGGTTGAGATTAATCTTACTTCCAATGATGAAATTCTTGGCATTAAAGGCAAGGCACATCCTTTGGCGCTTTATGAGCGTTCTCGAGTGCCGGTTGCCCTTTCAACAGATGATGAAGGGGTTTCCCGTGGCAATTTGACGCAGGAGTATATGCGTGCTGTAACGGATCAAAATCAAAATTATGGCGATTTGAAAGCCTTAAGCCGTGCAGGGCTGGAACATGCGTTCCTTTCTGGCAATTCCCTTTGGGCGAAAAATGGTGAACCCGTCAAGTCGTGCAAATCTTCTGTGCAAAAAGCCGTTCTCTCCCGCAGATGTAAGAATTTCTTGGATAAAAATGAGAAAGCCTCTGTTCAGTGGCAGTTAGAAGAGAAATTTAAAGCATTTGAATACAAAGCTTCTCAAGTTAAAGCGTAATCGTTCGGTCTTTTGATAGATGTTTTTAGAGCCTGATGACTTTCTTCCAAAGAGAGAGAATCAGGCTCTTTTTTTGATATTTTTTCGCAAGAAAAATATCCGAGAAGACTTAGAAAAGCTTGTCCTGCCTCCTGTATAGATTTAGAGTGAGGCAGATGAAAATGAATAGATGATATGATTCAAGGGGATGTTATTTTGAGTAATTTTGAACAAGTTCCTTTTTCGGATTTTTCAGCCATTGAGTTCGCTGAAAATCCTGAAAATAGATGTCCTTGCATTCTCCTTTTAGATATTTCTGGATCTATGTCTGCGGGTATGTTTGGTTCAAGAGGTCCAATTGATGATCTCAACGAGGGCGTCCGCCTTTTTAAGTCAGAACTTGAAAAAGATTCTTTGGCGGCCAAGCGTGTGGAGATTTCGATTATTACTTTTGGCGGTGATGTTAAAGTTGCGCAGGAATTTTCAACTGTGGATGAGTTCCATCCGTATGATTTTAAGGCCACAGGCTTAACGCCGATGGGCGAAGCCATTGAAACGGCGATTGATTTGCTTCGAAACCGCAAGTCTCAATATCAGGCGAATGGGGTGAAATATTACCGCCCTTGGATTTTTATGATTACCGATGGCGGTCCAAATGATGATGTCACACGGGCGATGGAGCTGATTAAAAAAGGCGAGATGACTAAGGAATTTGCGTTTTTTGCGATTGGGGTCAAGGATGCCGATATGGATATTTTGACCGAGCTCTCTGTCCGTGCGCCTTTAAAGCTTCAAGGCGTGAAGTTTAATGAGCTGTTTAGCTGGCTTTCCAGTTCTCTCAGCTCTGTCTCACGATCCCGTCCCGGGGAAACGGTCGCATTGCCTTCGCCTTCAGGATGGGCTGAAATTTAAAAGGGGTTTTGAGCATGAAGCCTTGGTATTGGATGATTGCCTCTAAAATTGGCACGAGCCATCTTAAAAATAAGACAGCGTGCCAAGATGCCGCTGTTGCTTTTCCAATTTCACCGCCCTTGTTTTCCAGATATAAAAGTTTTTATTTTGCTGCAATCGTGAGCGATGGTGCAGGCAGTACCTCTCACGGCGGAGAGGGCGCTAAAATTGCCTGCTTTTTTTTGAAAAATAAAATTCGGCGTTATTTTAAAAAATCGTCTTTTTTGCCAACAGAAAGCCTCTTGCGGGAATGGGTATTAGAGGCCAGAGAAGCGATTCAAAAAGCCGCTTTAAAAGCAGGAAATGAATTAATTTTAAAAGATTATGCCTGCACTTTAGTTTTATTTCTAAGCAATGGAAAACAGCAAATCAGCGCCCATATTGGGGACGGGGCGATTGTGACCTGTGATGAGTCACAGGAATGGGAATGCTTTTCTGCGCCACATCATGGGGAATATGCTTCCACAACTTATTTCTTAACCGATGATGTCCCTGCAATCCGTATTTCCACCTCGGAGAAAAAGATTAAAGGGGTTTGCGTTTTTAGCGATGGGATTGAAGCTTTGGCTTTGAATTTATCTAATAATACAGCGCATCAGCCTTTTTTTAAAACGCTGGCAGGGCCGATGGGACTTGCCAGCAAGAAGAAAAAAGCGGGTTGTGACAGAGGATTATCGCAAATGCTGGGGGCTTTGTTGGAAAGTGAAAAAGTGTGCGCCCGCACAGATGATGATAAAACGTTGATTCTGGCGAAGGTAAAGCAACGATAAATGACGGTTTCTGCTTATTACCTTAATGGACGTCCAATTGAACTCGGCGCAAAGCTTGGCAGTGGTGGCGAGGGGGACGTTTATGAAATTAAAAATGATCCTAAAGTTGCCGTAAAAATTTATAAAAAGGATAAGGCTGAATCACGAGCTTCTAAAATCCGTTTTATGATTCAGCAGCGTTTGGCGGAAAAGGCAGGAAAGATGGTTGCTTTTCCACAAGCGATCATCACGGATAGTAAGGGCGATTTTTGCGGTTTTTCGATGCAGAAAGTTCTGGGCTATTTCCCAGTACATGAGCTTTACAGTCCTAAGAGCAGGCGTTTAAAGTTTCCGCAACAGGATTACCGCTTTCTAGTTCACACAACGCAAAATATTATTCGTGCGATTGCCAATGTCCACCGTGCAGGCTGTGTGATTGGGGATATTAACCATTCTGGTATTTTAATTTCCAAAGAGGGATTAGCGGTTCTTATTGATACGGATTCTTTTCAAATCAATGATGGGCGCAAAATTTATAATTGCCAAGTTGGGGTTGAGGAATACACAGCGCCCGAGCTTCAAGGGCACTCTTTAACCAAAACGCTTCGCACAGAAAACCATGACTGTTTTGCGCTGGCGATTTTGATTTTTTACCTTTTGGGCATGGGGAGGCATCCTTTTGCAGGAACAGACCCTGATGATCCGAATAAAGAGCTTGGCCACCAAATTAGAGATTATCAATTTTCCTATTCCTTGCAGCATTCTGTTACAAATCACCCGCCAAAAGCTTCGGTGCTTTTGAAAGATTTTCCTATTGAAATAAGAAGATATTTTGAGCAGGCTTTTGGCGCACGCAAGGGAGGCTATTTCCGTAAAAAAACCTTATTGCCTTTTCAACGTCCGACGGCGCTCCAATGGGTGGAAGCTTTGGGAGAAATGCAGAGGACATTGAAACAATGCCGTTCCAACCCTCAGCATTATTATCCAGAAGCCAGCCATTCTTGTCCTTGGTGTCGTATCCGCAAGGAAACGGGCGTGGATTATTTTGGAACAAATGCTCAACAGCAGAAACAAAATAATCTCATTAGTTTAAAACAGGCTGCACAGGCACATAATCCACAAGCTGCCTGCGCATTGGGATTACGCTATTTTGAAGGCATAGGGGTTTCTAAAGATTATCAGGAAGCCTTCAGGTGGCTTCAACAGGCTGAAAAACATGGCAGTTCAGAGGCTTGTTTCAATCTTGGCGTGATTTTCTATCAAGGGCATGGCATTGGGAAAAATTTAGATATTGCCCGAAAATATTTTGAAAAAGCCGTGATGATGGGGGACGTGGACGCGAATTATAATCTCGGCGTGATGTATTATAACGGTGAAGGTGTTTCCCGAAATCTCGCAACAGCGAGTAAATATTTAAAAAAAGCAGCGATGAAAGGCCATCACTTGGCCAAAGGCCTGCTGGACGCCATGGCGTAAAAAATTAGATCAAAATAGGTTTTCTTCTGTTTGCTTGCTTATTTTTTATCAAGACGAAGAAAATCCACTTTTTTCGAGCATTTTTTTATAATGCAGTGATGCACCGCTTTTTTCAAAAATTAACTCAAATGCGTTTAGCCATATGTTAAGTGGTTCATTAGGATCGATAGCAAGAGGGTCTTCAATAGAATGTGATCCTGTGTTGAGGCTACGATAAAGAACGTTTATGCAGTGTTGTTTATCTTCAGGTAAATCGTTAAATTCTGATCCTTTGGAGAAATCATTTTTAAATTGTAGGAATGTTTCAAGGATACGTCGCATTGCATTTCGGACACTAATACAAATAACTGGGTCAGAGCTGTCCTTATTTTTTTGGGCTTCTGCAATAATGCACCAGAGAGCCTGATAATTGTTTTTTATAGGGTTTATTTCCTCTGTTTCTTTTTTATTCAATAATGGAGGCAAAAGGGCAGTTCCTTTTTCTGTCTTTCTAAGGCGAATATATCTTATCTCTTTTGGTGGAATACATTTAAGGAAATTCGTATCTGTGATTTCTAAGTAAAATTGGAGATTCTGTGTCAGAATAGTAATAATATTCTGGCCATTAGAATCGTTTTTTAATGGCTCAAAGATATTTTTTTTAATTAAGACGGTAACAAAAAAAAGAACTGCACTGTCCATCGATGAAATAGGATCGTCAATGATAATTATACTTTTTTCTGTATTATGTTGTTTTTGGTTTTTTATGCTTTCAATAAAATAAAGAAACGCTAAAAAATTACGCTCACCTTCGTTAAGATCATCTTCTACTTCTACGAATTTACCATTGGGACGTCGTAGTTTATATTTTCCAATATGGTGTATGTGTTCTTGATTCGTCATCCGGAACAAGCTCAAAATTATAAAAACCAGAGCTTCTTAAGATGCTGTTAATGGCGTTGATACTTGGTTTAGAGGATGTTAAATTATCTTCTATCTCAGAAATTTTTGCTTGAACTAAATTTTTATTTTCACAGTCCTTTTGGCTTTTAAGCCTAATTTCTTTTATATTTTTACAAATTTCTGAGTCTTCTTTTTCCCATTGTTTAATATCAGAATTTGTTTTTCTTCGGAGATAGGATTTTAGTTTTGTTTTGAAATTTTCTTGCTCTGACTTTCGGTTTTCGATTAGCGAATTGTGTCGTTCAAGAATATTCCTTATTTCTTGAATATCATTTTTGATCCCTTCTAGGGGAGGGATAGATATTTCAGGAGTGAGAGATGGAGAATTTATTTTTTTATCTATTTGGGAAGAAATATTCGTTAATGAGACAAGGAGATTTTCTTTTTGAAGAGAAAATCTTTGAAAAATTGTTTTGAGTGCAATTTCTTGACAGCCTGCATTTTCATATTCTCTTAGGTCATAGTTTGAAAGATATACTTCAAATTTTTTTGTCGTATTAGAGAAACGTTCTTTTAATTGCTGAAGTGATTTAAGTTGATTTTCATAAGTTTCATCAAATATTTCACGAATATTGTTTTGTAATTTGTTGCTGGCAGAAAGGGCAATGTTGTTTGTCTTTTTGTAAATATAGTTCAAGCCCATGTTTTACCCAGTCTATGTTGTCTAATTTTTTGAAAGCTTGGGCTAAGTCACTTTTGGAAACAGCGGTGATAGTTTTTTTTAGCATTTCCAAATCGTCTTCACTGAGGATAGGAGTAGAAAAAATATCTATTTTTGGTAAAGAGACGGTGATGGAATCCTTGTTCCATAAAGCCTTATATTATTCCTTCAGAAGATCAAAAATTATATCATTTGAGTTAGGTGATGTCTCTTGTATTTCTTCAAAAACTTTAGCCTTATTGCCACTTGAACCATAAGATTTAGGTAGAGCATCTTTAAAGGTATTTCTTTCGTTAGAAGTAGTATTCCATATCTGCTCTATGATACTTTTTTTACTGTTTTTTGCTTACTTTCCAGATTTGTTACATCAGCGTTCAATTCTGTAATTGTTTGGCTTAGCTCGTTAAATTCTTCTTTTTTCCTTTTTAGTCTGTCCTGATCTTCGATAATTTCTTCTTTAAAAGAAATAACGGGTGTTAGTTCTTCTTCGGAGGTGCAACGGATTTCTCTTTTTATAAAATCAATATTAAAAACATGTATGTTGTAATCCGTGTAATCCGCTTCGGTTTGTTCTTTGATTTTTCTTGAAATACTCGTTTTGCCAGAGCCATTTGAGCCAAAAATAAAGTTAAGTGTTGAAAGGTCTAGCGTTTTAGTATTTTCATGGTCAAAGTTTTCTATTTCTAAGAGATTTATAGATAACGTTGAATTGTTAATATTTCGCATCAAAATTAACCTCAAAATAGAAATAATTTTTGCAGTTTATCACTTTTCCATTTGCGCACTAGTGTCTTTTTTAAAAGGCAATTTTATTGACAATAGTGGTTAGTGTCCTGCGGTAATGCCGCCATCAATAGTAATCACTGTGCCTGTGATGAATTTCATTTGAGGGGAACATAAGCCGATGACAAGCTCTGCAATTTCTTCAGATGTGCCGTAGCGTTTCATTGGAATTTGCTGTTTAAAGGCGGTGTCATTGGCTTCTGTTTGCGTAAATTCATGAACGAGAGGTGTCTCTACGGGGCCTGGTGCAATGGCATTGATAGCAATTTTGTCATTGGCATAGTCCAAAGCGGCTGCATTTGCAAAGCCAATCAGTCCCGCAATAGAGGCCGTGTTAAGGATACGGCATTGTCCGCCGGCGCCTGCTTCTGTTTTGAATTTTTCAATCGTTTGACGCATGAGGGGAATTTCATGCTTCATCGCAAAAAAGACGCCATCGACATTGACCTGCATCATGCGTTGATAAGCGTCAGAATTGATGTCTGCTAAAGGGCCTAAAGCGGAATCCGCCATGCCGGCATTGTTAAAGGCAATGTCTAAACGTCCAAATTTTTCGAAAGTTTGAGAAAGGGCAGATTTGAGATTGTCTTCTTGAGAGACATCACAATTTTCAATAATGAGGGGTGCGAGATGTCCAGCCTGTGTGATGTTTTGAGCGGTTTCTTCAAGAGGCGCTTTTTTTCGGCCAACCAAAACGGTTTGCGCCCCTAATTCTGCAAAGGCAAGCGCTGTGGCTGGACCAATCCCTGAGCCTGCCCCTGTGATAAAAACAACTTTTTGCTTAAAAATAGCCAAATCTGTCATGCTATTCCCCTTAAATTTCAATTCAAATTTCTTTTCAAGAGTAAAGAAGTGTAAGTCTTGTTTAAAGAGAGATTATTTAACAAATCTAAATATAAATGGCGTCTCGTACGGGATTCGAACCCGTGTTGCCGCCGTGAAAGGGCGGTGTCCTAGGCCTCTAGACGAACGAGACAAGAGCCTTTATGACCACTTATATTTGCATTAAATAGAGTGGAATAAACAGGATATTCCTTACAAAAAGGATGGCGTCTCGTACGGGATTCGAACCCGTGTTGCCGCCGTGAAAGGGCGGTGTCCTAGGCCTCTAGACGAACGAGACAAGAGCCTGTTGGGTGAGACCACTCTTAGAGCAATTCTCGCCCTAATGGCAAGCGAAAAAACAAAAAAACAGTATTTTTTGTCTTTTTTCTCTCTTTTTGTTTCAATTTTTTTCAAAAGAAGGCGATAAAGTGAAAAATTCTGACAGAATCCTCTTTTGAAAATCAGCGCTTAAAAAGGTGCTGTTTCTGTTAGGCTTTGGTATTAAGGGAGGCGAGTTTTTCACCACCGAGGATATGAACATGGAAATGTTCAACCTCCTGTCCCGAAGCAGGACCTTTGTTGGTAATGAGCCGGAAGCCTGCCAAATTTTTATCTTTTGTTTCTTCGAGATAGTGTTCTTCTAAAAGGCTGGCGACTTCTTGCGTAAGATTCCAAAAGGCATGATGCTCTTTTGGAGAGGCATTCACATTAAAGTCTGAGAAATTACGGTAAGGCCCTGTTGGAATGACCAACGCATGAAATTTTGCCTGTGGCTGAATATTGTAAAAGGCAATGGCATATTCATTTCGGGCAATAATTTTCGCAGGGATCGCACCTTTGATGATTTTTGCAAAAATATTATTTGGATCGTAGGGTGTTACCATTAGTTTTTCCTTTTTAAAATTCACGCTCGAGTTAATTATTCAAATTAAGATTTAGAGATTGGCATAAGGCCTGCAAATCAGGTTAAGATGTTTCTCAGGCTTTTGCCAGACTTATTCCCTACGGCTTTAGTCTAGAGTCTCAGTTAATAGTTAATATTATTTTTTAGGGAACTTCAAATTTTTATGGCAAACTCAGTACCAAATTCGCTAGAAGCGCTTTTGTCTCGCCAGTCGATAGATTCACTTCAAGCGCCTGCTCCTCAAGGCGAAATCTTGGAGGCAATTTTAAAATCAGGCCTTTGTGCGCCAGATCACGGGCGTATTCGTCCCTGGCGCTGGGTGACGGTTTCTGGGGAAGAAAATTGTACTTCTCTGGGTAAAAAAGTCGCAGAGGCTTTGAAGCGTCAAGCTCTCGCAACGGATGAAAAAAAAACTGTCCCGTTTGGAGAGGCGTTTTAGCTCTGCTCCTATGGCAATTGTGATTGGTGGCGAATTTATTCCGGATTGTCCTATCCCCCGTTCAGAACAGGAATATTCTGTGGCTGCAGGGGCAATGAATATTCTGAATGCTTTGAGCTTTTCAGGTTTTGGCGGCATTTGGATTAGCGGTGCTTATGGAGAAGATGCACAGCTTAGAAAAGCACTTGGGCTTGAAGAAGATTCTGAGCGTGGGGGTATATTGGGAATTATCCTTGCAGGTTCTATTCCAGAAAAGGTTGCTGCGCTTGGTAAGAAGAAGCGTCCAGCTTTGGAAGATCATGTTCTTTCTTGGCCAAAACGCTAGAAGCTGTTTCGAAAATATCGTAAAGAAGTAGAGTAATTATTTCTTAAAAAGGGGTATGGGCGCCCGATTGCCCATTGAGGAGAACGAGATGGAAAACGCTCAAAGACAATCATTCGATATTCTCATTGGCGGTGGTGGGCCTGCGGGTCTTGCAACGGCCTTATCTTTTGCAAGAGATGGCTGGCAGGTGGCCCTCATTGAAAAAGCACCAGAGAATGTTCTTGCTGATCCGTCTTTTGATGGGCGTGAAATTGCCTTGACTCACCATAGCCGTAAATGGCTTGAGGATGCTGGCGTTTGGGAAAAATTTCCGCAGGAATGTATTTGCCCCATGTATCAGGCACGGGTTGAAAGTGGCAATGGGGGATCCTCTCCCTTGGTTTTTGAAGCGCCCCATTCTCTTTTTAAGCGTAAATCTGGAACAGAAAGCAAAGAGTTAGGCTGGCTGGTTGCAAACCACCTTATTCGTAAGGCGCTTTATGAACGCGTCAAAGAGGAATCTGACAATATTACGCTGATTGCAGGTCATTCTATTTCAAGAACACGACAAACAAATCAGGGGCAGGAACTTGAGGTGCGTCTTGATAATGGGGACACATTGTCTGGACGTTTGTTGGTCGTTGCGGATGGCCGCTTCTCCAATCTGCGTAAAAATGCAGGGATTGGCATTATTTTGCATGATTTCCATTCAAGCGTTTTGGTTTGCCGTGTTGCGCATCATGTTCCGCATGAGAATATTGCCCTTCAATGGTTTACAGAAGGCAAGACTGTTGCGCTTTTGCCTGTGGCTGAAATGACAGAGGACGGGCGTTACCAGTCCTCACTCGTTTTGACGATGAAGCCCGAAGAAATCACGCATTTACAGGAATGTGATGAGGAAACATTTAATCGGGAAGTTTCCATTATGAGTGAAGACCGTTATGGGTCTTTAGCGTTGACAAGTCCACGGATTGCTTATCCGCTGAAAGCTGTGTATGCGCACCGTTTCTATGCGCCAAGGATGGCTTTGGTGGGGGATGCTGCGGTTGGGATGCATCCGATTACAGCGCATGGTTTTAATTTTGGCCTTAAAGCGCAAGAGATTTTAGCGGCGGAAGTGATGGCTACACCAGATGCCGATCCGGGAAATCCTGTTGCCTTGAAGAAATTCTGCCATAAATTAAGATTGGAAACTTTCCCTCTCTTTGCGGCAACCAATGCGATTGGCGCTATTTATACACGTGATGAGAAACCCTTCTTGGCCGCAAGAAAAATTGGTTTGAAAATTGCGAACCGTCTCACGCCATTCAAAAATCGTATTGCACGGGCTTTGATGGATAATCGGTAATTTCTAAATTTTTGCGATTGAAATCAGAACGGCCAGCTAAAAGCTGGCCGTTTGTTTTTTTTTGCATATTATATTTAGAGGGGAGAAGAAGTCTGATTTTTGCCATGGGTTACAATCATACGGCACGCTTGTTCAATTTGCGGTTTTAGCGCAGGCAAGGCGTTTTTGATGGCTTCTGCAATCGCGGCCATATTTTCTGGGCTCGCATCTTCTGCACGGCCAGCAAGAGCGGCCGGGAGAGGAATATTTAAACGGACATAATCAATGTTCGGATCATTTGCGAGATATAAATCGATGGCTTTATTCCCAGCGCTACGTTCTGCGCTCGCAAGATTATTGAGGAAGGCAAATCTTTCCTGTGCTGTTTTGGGTTGTTTGACTTGGCTGATTTTTGAATTTTTAAACGCATTTCCGCTGATCTGACCTGTGCCAAGAGAAATGACGTGCAGGCGTAGATCGGAGGATTTTATTTTTGTCTCTTTTTCTAAGGAAAGTGCATTTAGACGTGCTTCGGTAATGCCTAAAAGCGTTGGGTTAGACTGATAAACACCCCCATCGGAAGTACTGAAATGATAGGGTTGCGCTCCCGAAGCAGGAATAGCGGACCATTCATAAAAAGGGAAGAGGGCAGGCACCATGCTGCTGGAGGCAACAAGATTGGACATTTCCATAGGATTTTCCCATTTAATCGCTTTACCATTTGCCTCTTTGATTTGGTAAATGCCACGGTTTCGGGTGGCAAAAACCCCTCCAGCATTTTGATCGTAGAAGGAAATGGCAAAATCCGTCAGGGCTTCCTTATTTGTATGATTTTTAAAGACTTCTTTGCTCATTTCACTCAGGTTTGAGCTCGGATAAAGCACACCATGTTTTCGGTAGGTTTCCAGTGGATTTTTACCAGATTGGGTAAAGATTTTACGGCCAAGCGTTTGATAGAGGGCAATAATCTGATCGATAGACATTGCACGATTTGGCGCAGTATCTTGTTGCGTCTTTTCGGTGTCATCTATAGGGGTGACAAGCAGGCCTGTCAGGACGGACCCTGCGGACGTTCCCGAAATGACATCAAAATAATCTGCCAGCTGAATTTTGTCGGGGTCTTGTTTTTCAACTGTGCCAACGCATTGGGCCACCTGTTTGAGCATGATGGCAGGAATGATGCCAAACATGCCACCGCCATCAATAGAGAGAAGAAGACGATCTTTTGCTGGTGCTGTTGTCTTTTTTAAGGGTTTTTGAGAAGGAGAATGCGTTTCCGCAGCGATGGCTGGACGCATCGCAGTAAGACTGACGGCAGCACATAGTCCAAAGAGAAGTGAAGATTTAAAATGAGAAAACATAATTATTCTTTTTTAAAAGGAAATTCAGGAGAAATTTGTTTTAAAAGTGACAGCATGAAGGCTGGGGGAGGCATGGTTGCTTGGATTTTTTCACCCGATGGAAGTGCTAGAAATAGGGTGCGGGCAAGAAGGCATAAAGGTGTGTTTTGCTCACCTTTGTCTCTGGAAGTGTAAAGAGGATCGCCCAGAATAGCAGCGCCAAGTGTTTGGCAATGCACTCGTGCTTGATGGGTTCGGCCTGTGATAAGTTCCAGTTCCAGCCAAGTCTTGCCTTGGCCTTTTCCAAGAATTTTCCATTTTGTTTTGGCTGGGAGAAGATTTTTTTGAAGGCTCGGTGGCGGTGCTTTTTTCTCTGTGTACGCTTGCATAAACCATTTATGCTGTTGGCGGATTTTGTGCAGTGGAAAATTGATTTCCCCTTCTTCCCCAATTTGCTTTTTAAGCTCTCCGTCTAAAATTGCCCAATAGTTTTTTTTGAGATGAGAATTTGTTTTAGGAGCTGAAAAGAGGGTTTGCGCAGCAATCAGAGCTGTCTTACGCCGTGCAATGAGGAGGCAGCCTGCGGTGTCATGGTCAAGGCGATGAACGAGCCAAGGACCTCCCCGTTTTTGAGGTTGTAAATAATCTTCAACACTTTTGTGTTGCGGATTGGATTTTGAGGGATAAACCCCCATGCCAGCAGGTTTCGCAATAACCGCAAAATGGAAAGAGAGATAGAGAAGGGGAAGCCGCTGGTCGTTCTGGCGGAAAAATCTTTCTCCTCCTTCTCTGAAAGGCAATGAGACGTTCATCTAATTCTTTGCAGAAGGATTAGAAAGGTGCGCCATGTTCATTTTCTTCGCTTTCTGTAAAGACATCATCATTGGCAAATCCGTCTTCTTCTTTTTCTGGAAGAGGGGCTTTGCGACCGTAAATTTCCCTTTTGCCGCTTGGAGATGCTGGGCCGACAATCCCGTCTTCTTCCATCATTTCAATGATTTTAGAAGCACGGTTATACCCAATGCTGAGCTGACGCTGAAGGAAACTTGCTGTCGCACGTTTATGCTTAAAGATGATGTCAATGGCATCTTCATAAAGCTCATCTTTATCACCGCCTGGACCGTTATTGGAATCAGAGGAGCTGCTGCCTTTACTATTATCTTCTGTGGCAGCTTCCTCCATTTTTTGGGCGATATCCGCGTTGTAGATAGGTGCGCGTTTATTGCGTAAATCATTCGCAACAGCATCCACTTCCTCTTCACTGATGAAGGGGCCATGCAGACGGATGATAGGCTTTCCTGTGAGGCGGAAGAGCATATCGCCGTTTCCGAGGAGCTGTTCTCCGCCAGGGGCATCTAAAACGATACGGGAATCAATTTTATTGGTGACTTGGAAGGCAATACGGCTCGGGAAGTTGGCTTTAATCAAACCCGTAATCACATCTGCGGAGGGTCTTTGTGTCGCAATAATCAAGTGAATACCGCAGGCACGGGCTTTCTGCGCCAAGCGGACAACACCGGCTTCAATTTCTTTGCCTTTGCCATCTGACATCATCAAATCCGCCATTTCATCAATCACAATGACGATATAGGGCAAATGTTCACTTGGAAGCTCAAGCTCCTCGGTAATGGGAAGGCCCGTTTGGGGGTCGTTGCCACTATGGTAGGTGCGGATAGGGGAGAGACGTCCCTCACGGATTTCTTTAGCACGGTGATTATAATTGACAATATTACGCACACCAGCATCGGCTAGAAACTGATAGCGGCGTTCCATCTCGCCAACCGCCCAACGCAACGCACCGAGTGCTTTATCAGCCTCTGTGATAACGGGCGTTAGAAGGTGGGGAATTCCTTCATACAGGGAGAATTCCAATTTTTTTGGATCGACCAGAATCATTTTACAGTCATCAGGACTTAAACGGAAAAGCAATGAAAGCAGCATGGCATTCATGCCGACTGATTTCCCTGACCCTGTTGTTCCAGCCACCATGAGATGCGGCATTTTTGCAAGGTCGGCATAGATTGGTTTGCCCGTGACGTTTTTACCTAACGCTAATTCCAGCATTCCTGTGCTGGAGGTCCAAGTGGGATTGCTGAGAAGCTCCACAAAGGAAACCATATCCCGCATATAATTTGGCACTTCTAAGCCAACGGTGTTTCTGCCAGGCACACGGGTAATGCGGACATTGGCAACGGCGAGGGAGCGTGCAATATCATCGCTCAGCGCTGCAATCTGGCTTTCTCTTGTGCCCGCAACAGGACGGAATTCAAATAAAGTTGCCACAGGGCCACGCCGGATCGCAACCACTTGACCTTTAATTTTATATTGGGAAAGAACTACCTCCAGATTATCTCCCATTTCTTTGAGATCTTCTTCCGTTGGAATATCCTCATTTGGGGGACGGTCTTCAAGAAGAGACAGAGAAGGCCGAATCCAGTTTTCTGTGGAGTAAGGAGAGGCTGATGAGGAGGCTGGCGGAGCTTGCGGCACAGGCGGTGCTGGTGGCGGAGGCGCAATGTGTGAAGCCGCAACGGCAGAAGGCTCTTGCCGAACAGGGGCAGATTCATAGACAGGTGTTGGCTGAACCTGTGGCGTGATAGGTGCTGATGCTGCCGGTACAGGCTGGGCGTGAGGTGTCGTTGGTTGAGAATATGGATGGGCTGGCGAGACCGTTGGAATGGGGGGTCTATGTCCTGCTTGCCAAGGGTGGTCTGTACGTTTCTCCTGATCGGTATCGCGTTGGAAAACTTCGTCTTCATCTTCATCAGAACGGTGCAGATTATAGGTGTTCCGAACAGTTGGTGTGCCTAGATATTGCGGCTCATGCGAGGCCATTGGATCTGTGAACGAAGTAGGGGAGGGGCGGTTTGGAAAAAATTTCCCTAAAGAGGTGGCTGCTGGCATTTCTGCCTGAAGTTCCTCTTCTGGTTTGAAAGGCGGTTGCGCCTGTACTTCCCGTGTCTCTGATTGCGATTGGGCAACAGAGAGGTCAACGTGATTTTCTTCTAAAATTGTTGGCGCTGCTGTTGTTTCGTGTACCTGAGAGGTCTCTTGATTCTCAGAGTGTTTTTCTGAAAGGATTGGTGACTCTTCTACCGCAGCCAAGGGCGATCTGTCTGGCACAAGCGGTTCAAAAGGACTTATATTTACGTTAGAAGGTTTGGGAGAAAACCAAGGGTTTTCTGTAGATGTTTTGGCATTATTTTGTGCTTTTGAGGGCGCAAAAGCAGGTTCATTCGGCGGTTGAATGTCTGAAAATGGACTATCTCCAAAGGCTTGTCTGCGAGAACGCCTTTTGCCAGTCTTTTCTGGGGAAAAATAATGATAGATTTGGGAAAAAGGTTTGCCAACGGCGAGCCAATAGTCTGCTGGCATTTTAAAGGCCAGCATCCCCATGACAGCACCTAAAATAAGCACCAAAAGGATAAGAATAACGGCAGCCTGCGGTGGAATTTTCAAATCGGGTGTGAGAGAAAAAACAGTGAGCAGTTTACTGCCGATAAAATCACCGACACGGCCTCCTAAAGAATAACCTGGAACAAACATTTTCCATGTTGTCAGGCCATCAGGGAAGAAGAAAATCCATTCAAAAAGGCTGGCAAAGGCAGCGCCTGAAAACAGAAAACCAAGAGCGCCAAGGATGCGTGTAACGAGATGGCCGGGTTTTCCTGCGTAGATGAGTTGAAGTCCCCATCCGCCAAAAATAACAACCAGTAAAAAAGAGGCGATACCGAAAATATGTAAAAGCACGTTAGAAATATCCGCTCCTAGAATACCAGTCATGTTCTGAACAGCGTTGCCGTTCGCTGTGTCTAAATTGGGATCAGAATGATCAAATGTTATAATGGCAAGGAAAAGGCAATTTGCGCAAATGAGAAAGCAAAGTCCAATAGCTAACCCAAAAAATCCCTTTATATAGCCAATAACCTTATTTAAGGGATGAGGCCGATCCTCGTCTTCTGTCGGTGGGAAAGAATCTTGATAGTCAAACCGATCCCCTGCCGCATCGTCATTTCGATGCCTTCGAAACCCATATTGGTTAAGCTTTTGCTTTAATACGTTGAAAAAGGAAATGACACTCTCCCTAAATACTTAAATACCACACGACAATCATAAGGTTCTTCATTCTAAAATTCTCTTATTGAGCCTCTTTTTTTATCATTGCATTCTTCATTTGAATACTGAAATGAATTGTTTTTTACGGCTCTTTTCCAAAGATCAGGGTGCTGGGCGGTAAGTTTATGAGATAACGCCATTTGATTTAAAGTGACGGAAAAAGCGGTTATGGCGTAAACTTAGTAAAGAGGGCTTTTTGTCTGTTTGTACAATTTTTCTTTAAATCCTTATTTTATTTATGATTTATTGGGATGCCAAAAACGAACCATAGCGGCGCCAAACCGCCTTTCTTCTAAGAGATTATCAGCACTTAAAACATTTTTAAAAATTTCATCTTCTCCCGTTTCTCCTACAATAAGAAGGTCTGGATGTTCAAGCCAGCCTGCTTTTTTAAGCGCAGCCAAACTTTTTGGGATCAGGTTTTTACCATAAGGCGGGTCTAAAAAAATTAAATTGGGCAGAGGCATTCCCCATGATTTTTTAAAAATGGGCGGGCGCAGAATGTCGCTGGCAAAAAGCCGAACCTTCTCTGCCATTTTGCAACGTTCGATATTCATGGTGAGCGCCTTGAGCGCTTTGGCATTTTTTTCAAAAAAATAAGCGGAAGCACAGCCCCTTGAAAGCGCTTCTAATCCAAGTGCGCCCGTTCCTGCAAAACCGTCTAGTACTGTTCCCGTGAAAAGAGTTTCGCCGCCCCAACTTGCAAACCGCAGCATATCAAAAATAGCCGAACGTGCCCGTTCGCTTGTCGGGCGTGTTTCACGTCCTGGAGGTGTGTTGAGGTGTAGATTTTTAAAACTTCCGCCAGAAATTCTTAAACTCATCGTTTAAAATTCCGTTTTTTGGATTTTGGAAAGCCAGAAGGTGAAGGGGTGTTTGAGGCTGATTTTCCTGTTGTGCGTCCGAATTTAGAAAGAGGAGCAGAGGGATTCCAATTTTTTCTCTCTCTTTGAGGTGCGGAGAAATCTTCCTCTGCACTTTTGCGATTCTTTTTTTCAAAACGGAAAGATTTTCTAAAGTTTTTTTGCTCTTTAGACGTAGCTTCTCTTTCTTTGAAATTTTGTTTTTTGGCATTTTGTTTTGAATGTGAAAATCTTCGTGTGTTTTTATCTTCTCTTTTTTCGTTAGGGGCATTTTCTGTTGTTTGGGGGGACGTTTTTGGATGTTTTGGTGCTGGAAAATATTGAGGCAGTGCCTGATAGACTTCTTCAGGCGTGAGGGCATGCACCTTGCCAATTTCTAACTCTCCTAGAGAAAAAGGGCCATAAGCAAGGCGGATGAGGCGGTTTACTTTTAGCCCTAAAGCCAGCATTACCCGTCTGATTTCTCTATTTTTCCCTTCAAAAAGCTGAACACGAAGCCATGTATTCCGCCCTGTTTTTAAGGAAGTTTCAGGTTCTGCAATGATGGATTTATACTGAACGCCTTCTACAACGATGCCATCTGCGAGTTTTTTGAGGGCTTCGGGATTGATTGTGCCAAAAACCCTTACACGGTAAAGGCGTTTCCAGCCCCTGTCTGGCAATTCCAATTCGCGGCTGAGATTGCCGTCATTGGTTAACAGTAAAAGCCCCTCAGAGTTTAAATCCAGCCGGCCGATCGAAATGACACGAGGGAGTTCTTTGGGAAGATTTTCAAAAATGGTTGGGCGTCCAAGTGGATCGCTATGGGTGGTAATGAGGCCTGCCGGTTTATGGTAAAGCCAGAGGCGAGGGCTGGCAGGCGGATCAATCGGCACATCATCCACGAAAACCTGATCTGCTTTACCGACTAAAGTGGAGGGATGCGTAATTCTCTCTTTTTTGCGTAATTCTGCAAAATAAACAGAAATACGGCCTGCCTCGACAAGTTTTTCACTTTCTCTTCTGCTGGCAATGCCACAACGGGCTAAATATTTTGCAATGCGCTCATTTTGCGCAGCAGCGTTTTTTGTAATGGAGATGTTTTGAGAGTCTGTTTTTAGAGGAGGTCTATTTGGTGCAGAGCCTCGTAAAGCGTTATGCTTTTTTAAAGAGTCGGGTCGGGGAGAATTTTGTTTTGAAGTCTGGCGCATATTCAGCTAATAATGGGAAAAATGAAGGCTTTGAAGAGAGAAAATTCAAAGTGGCAACTCCCACCCCTCAACATGAGAGATTATACTGGACAAAGGCGCAATGGGAAAGCCTTATGAATGCGGCTTTTGAACAGGCTTACCAGGCAAAAGAGCGTTCAGAAGTGCCTGTTGGCGCGGCAATCATGGATGCGCAGGGCGTTTTGTTAGAGGCGAATGGCAATCGGGTTATTGAACAGGATAATCCGATGGCGCATGCGGAAATTTTAGTTTTAGAAGCTGTGCGCCAAAAATATGGTGCTGCCTTTCTATCGCAGACGGCTCTGGCTGTGACGCTGGAGCCTTGTCCATTATGTGCAGCTGCGATTGGCATGTTTAAAATCAGGGCTGTAAGTTTTGCAGCTTATGATCTAAAAGGCGGCGCAGTCGATAATGGGCCTCGGCTTTTTTCGCAGAATTTACCCTATCCGCCGATTGAGATTTTTGGAGGTATTCGGGAGAGGGAGAGCTGCCAACTTTTGAAAGATTTTTTTGAATCTTTACGAAAATAGGCAGAATCTATCATTTCCGCATTTGATAAAGAGAGAATTTTTTGTAAGAATTGAGGTTAAAACTAGTCGTATTTTTAAGATTGTTAAAAAATTTACTTGGATGAAGTTTGATAAAAGCGTCTGGAATACTTACCTCACAGATAATCTTGGTAAAATGAGGCAGAATTGCCTGATTTGTAAAAAGGGTCAAAGGATGACATCGCAGATAAAGAGAAAATCTTTTATGGGTACGAAGCTTGCGCTTTCCCTGCTTTTGGGGGCGAGCGTTTCTGGAATGGCTTGGTCTCCAGCCGAGGCCTCCATTTTTTCCTCCATGACATCTTCTTCAGCGTCTGCAAAAGACAAGCCTGCGGAGAATGCTAAGGGCGCAGACGGAGCAAAAGAAGAGGCTTCTCCAAAAATTGATGAGAAAAATAGCTCAACTGTTATTCATCCACATGCGGCAGCGGCATCCGTTCCAGATTTTGTGCCTTTGGTGAAAGCGGTGAAGCCAGCCGTGGTTTCTGTTTCCGCAACGATTAAAGATCCTGGGCAAGAAGAGGGAGACGGCCCGTCTATTCAGATGGGACCCCCTCAAGGTGGCATGGTGCCTTTCGGTTTCCCCTTCCCCTTTATGATGCCTGGAATGCCAATGCAGCAACAGCCACATTCTGTTGAGGCAAAAGGGTCAGGTTTCCTCATCAGTGCGGATGGCTATGTTGTTACGAATTTCCATGTTGTTTCTGGCGCAACGAAAGTTTCTATTACGCTTGATAATGGCCGTTCCTATCCTGCCAAGATTATCGGGAAGGATAGTAAAACAGATGTTGCTTTGTTAAAAATTAAGCCAGATGCAGCCTTGCCTTATCTCGAACTAGGCGAATCTGAGGAGCTGAATCCGGGACAGTGGATTGTTGCCGTTGGGGATCCATACGGTCTTGGCGGTACGGTAACAGCCGGCATTGTGTCTGCTATGGGACGTGATTTGCACTCTGGCGCTTATAATGACTTCATTCAGCTGGATGCACCTATTAACCGTGGGAACTCAGGCGGGCCTCTTTTAACCCTGAATGGGAAAGTGGCTGGTATGAATGCGATGATTCTCTCACCAAATGGCGGAGGCTCTATTGGGATTGGTTTTGCGATTCCGTCTGATACGGTGAGTTCTGTTGTGAAACAGCTTCGTAAGACAGGCCATGTGGTTCGTGGTTATCTTGGAGTTGCAGGGCAAGACCTTACACCAGCGCTCGCAGAAGCGATGGGCGTTAAATCAAAAAGCCCAACCTTGCCAGCAGAAGGTGCATTGGTTGCCTCTGTGACGACCTCTAGCCCTGCGGAAAAAGCGGGGATTAAGAGTGGCGATGTGATTGTTTCTGTGGACGGCAAAGCTGTTAAGAATGCGCATGACCTCGCTGTGAAAATCAGTTCTTTGCCTCCGAAGACCAAGGCTTCTATTTCTGTTATCCGTGAGAATAAAAATCTTGATCTTTCTGTTGTAACAGGGGATCTCGGTGCTGATGGAAAAGGCGCAGATGAGGGTAATGCCAATTCTGGTAAGATTGGTTTGCCAGGATTGTCTTCTTTGAATCCGCATATTCGTCAGGAAATCGGCGTCGATGAGAATGTGCAGGGCGTGGCTGTTATGGAGGTTGCGCCAAACAGTGTTGCATTCCGTGCTGGCATCCGTCCCGGGGATGTTCTTTTAGCGGTGAATAATCACCCTGTAACGACACCTAAAGCGGTCTCTTCTTTCATTTCCCAATCCTTGGCAGGGAAAAAACCTATTCTTTTCCAGATTTTAAGAGATGGTCAGCATCTTTATATGGCAATCAATGGGGATGCGCAGGCAGATGAGGAATTGCCATCCGATGATGGGCAAGGCTAAATCTTAATTTTGCGATGTTTGAAGAAATGAGATGTTTGCGGTAAGCTGTGGGCATCTCATTTTCTTGCATTTGAAAAAGCTTTTGATCCCGAAAGGGGTTTAAATTTTTAGATGATTGGGAGAGAGTGCTTTCACTGATTTTTTAAAAGACAATTCTAATCACAGGAAGAGTGCCGTCCTGAAAAATTCAATAGAATCCCTACTTTCATTGCAGAAAGGTAAATTACTTAACGGCAGAGAGGCGGCAAAGGCGCTGAGAAAGCGCATTTCAAGCTTTATCAAAGCCCATCAGGAGCTGATACAGGTTCCTGGTCTTGCGGTTATTTTAGTTGGGGATGACCCTGCATCTGAAATTTATGTGCGTAAAAAGGGGGAGCAGGCCAAGCAAGTTGGCATGAATTCTATTACGCTGAAATTTGATGCGACTGTTTCAGAAAATATTCTTCTGAAAGAAATTCATCGTTTAAATCAAGACTCCAATACGCATGGGATTTTAATCCAATTGCCATTGCCGAAGCATATTAATGCGCAAAGGCTTTTAAATGCGGTTGATTATCAAAAAGATGTTGACGGCTTAGGTGTTGTAAATGCTGGGCGTCTTTCTCTTGGAATGAAAGAGGCGATAATTCCCTGTACCCCTTTGGGCTGTTGGCGTTTGCTGCGCAGCGTTGAATCAGATTTAAGAGGCAAAAAGGTGCTTGTGATTGGCGCTTCTAATTTAGTCGGTAAGCCTATGGCGCAATTATTGCTTCGGGAGGAGGCAACCCTTTCAGTTGCCAATATTTATACAAAAAATTTGCCTGCGCTCTGCCGTGAAGCAGAGATTATTATTTCGGCGACAGGCCATTCCGAGCTCGTCCAAGCGGATTGGGTCAGTGATGGGGCGATTGTCATCGATGTCGGGATTAACCGCATTGAGGGGGAAGATGGTAAAGTGCGTTTGGTCGGAGATGTGGCTTTTGACTCTGTGAAAGAAAAAGCCTCATGGATTACGCCTGTGCCAGGTGGGGTCGGGCCAATGACGGTGGCTTGCCTTTTGGAAAATACTTTGAGAGCTGCCTGTTGCCAGCAAGGCTGGGGAGAAATTTTAAAGTTCTACTTATAAAATTATTTTATAAAGAGGATATATAAAAAACTGGCTCCTTTTGGGAGCCAGTTTTTGTTTGAGCGTTTCTGCTGTCAAAACCAGATCATTTGCCTGGGTTGGTGTCAGGGCTTGTATCAGCAGGTGCGCCTGGTGCAAGACCTTTACCGCCTTTTTGGGCTGGTTGGCTTTCTGCATTAGCTGCTTTTGCATCTGCTGCGCTGGCTTCAGATGCGGCTGCATCCGCATTGGCATCTGCCTGTGCTGCATCGGTTTGTGCAGTCTTTGCATCTGCTTTCGCATTGGCGGCTTTTGTGTCAGCTTTTTCCACAGCATTAGCTTGCTTCTGCTTAACGCTATTAGAGGCATTGCTTTCAATCACGTTCTGAGAAAGGAAGATGATGCCGTTTGTGACTGTGCTAATAGCATCTTGCGCTTCTTGGGTCTGACCTTGGTCAGCAAAAAGCACAGCACGATCCACAGCATCTGTTGTTGAAGCGAGTGGGGCGAGTGCAATCACGAAATCAAGGTCTTGGCCAATTGTGCGTAATGTATCCGCTGCAGCCTGTGTATTGCCAGAACGCAATTGGCTATTTGCTTTTGCAACAACGGCTTTATCCGCAGAGCTTAGCTTATCAACCGCAACGATTTCTGCGCCAACAGGAATCCATTTGGTTGAACCAGCTGGATTTGCACCTGTTTCATCAACGGCAGCCTGCTGTTGTTTGGCAATCTCAAGTTTCAATTTAGGATTGAGCTGATTCATCGCTGCTGTGAAGCTGCTGTCTGCAGAAGCTGCTTTTTTCAAAGATGCCTGAGCTTTTTTCAAAAGAACCGTTGCTTGTTTGGCATCATTGTCTGAAAGCTGTAATTGTGCGGCAAGCACATCAGCAATGGCAATTTGCCCATCTGCAGAAAGGCTGTCAAAAGCGGCTTCAGCTTTGTGCTGGGCATATTTTGTTTTAAGCGTCTGAATAGGGTGGTGTTTGTGGGAAGCAGCAGCAGGGGTTGCATCACCAGCGGCGAAAGCAGGCGCTGTCAATGCTGTGCCAGCAAGGAAGGCTGCGCTAGCCAGAAGAGTTGTAATTTTACGCATGTGAGTTAAATTCCCTAAAAATAAGATTTAACAGTGTTTTTTAGGCGGAACACCTTGTCCTTCAAAGATTGCGCTTTCCTCTCTCAAATACAAGGTGTTTATCTACGATTTTACTAAAAAACTTTTCCGAAAAGAGTCGTTTTTGAAGCGGGTAAAATTTGCTAAAAAAGGAAAAATTTTTTAGGTAAGAAGAGATTACGGCTTTGCAAGGGAACGAAGTCGTTAGCTTTCATGATAAGGAAACCTTTGAGTGGTAAAAAAAGAAACGGTTTCGACTTGGAAAGATCAATCCACGGAGACAGATGTTCTGGCGATTAAAACAGAACAGCAACGCCAACGGATGGAAAGCCGAATCTCTAAAGAGTCCAGACGGGCAGACCTTATTCTTTTAATCTGTGCGCTGGTTTTATTTGCCGTGGTTATTCTAACTTTTATCCTTTGTTTTGAAACTTGGGCGGTTGATAGTCCTGTCGGTTTCCTGATTTGGGATAAAAAATGGTGGGGATTGTAAAAAAAATACAATTTAGCTCTTGAGTCTTTTGCAAGAGTTTGGCATTAAGCTTTTCAGATGTTGCGCTTTGAGATGATAAAGCGCCCTTGCGAACAGCAAGAAAATGCCGGATTAGCACAGTGGTAGTGCAGCGGTTTTGTAAACCGAAGGTCGGGAGTTCAAATCTCTCATCCGGCACCATTTTTCCCAGAAAACAGCCATTTTTAGAATTTCCTTGACCCGCAATTCCGCATGAGATGCGTTCCTAGTCCGGATAAAAAGCCGGACAGCTTTAAATATCAGACTTAAATTCAGGTATGGAAGAAATGAAAGAAAGAGACCTTCCTTCTTTTTGGATTATTCTTTTGACGGGAATCTTTAATTTGATTTAAGGTCTTGGGGAGGGTTGCGTTTTATGAAGGCTTTCCTTAAAGATACCCTGTTATATCACGCTATAATCAGTTCAGAGATTTTCCTGTGGCTAAAGCTGTCAAAAAACACGAACCCCCTCAAGACAAATTTCAAGCGATGCTGGACGGGTTTGCTGTTTTTTCTGAAAATTTTGCAGGAGAGGACTGGCAATATGATCCCAAAACATTCGGGTTTACATTTTTAGAGATTTTTCCTTATTCCGCAAGAACGATTGCCACCCTCAAACAGCATTCAGGCTCTGACATTGAAAATGCGCTTTTGCTGAAAGGGGAGATTCATTTGCTTGCCTTGCCCTCGCCAGAATCGCAAGGGGAAACAGATTTTGAGGCTTCTTTGGCGTTATTACGCCATTCGGAAAAGGCCTCCAAAATAAAAACCCGCAAAAATAAACCCCGCCTGTTGATGGTGACCGATGGCGTGGAATATTACGGCGAGGATACCAAAAACGGCGTTCCCTTTTCAGGGGAATTAAAAGATCTCAATTCGGGGGAGGCCTATAGCCCGTTTCTGCCCCTGATTAAGATTGATTATGTCGCCGAGATTAAGGAAACCGCTCTAGACCGCAAGGCGGCGGCAATATTGAGAAGACTTTATATTGAATTGCTCAAGGCTAATCCTGAATGGTCGAAAGATGAAAAAAGGCCGGCGCTCAATTTTTTCTTAGCCCGTTTAATTTTTTGTCTTTTTGCAGACAAAACAGGGATTTTTCGTGAGAATAGCTTCAGGCGGGTTGTGGAGCTCCATGGCGCGCGGGGCGCTGGAAAATTCTCAGAAATTCATCAAACGATTTTAGAATATTTTACGGCCTTGGGTTTGAAAGAAGGTGAGCGTCAGAATTTGCCGAACTGGGCGCAGAAATTGCGCTATGTGAACGGGCATTTATTTGAACATCATGTTGAAGTGCCGAAATTCTCGGCGAGCGCTTGGCGCTATTTAATGGCGGCAGCAAAGGAAAAGTGGAAAGAAATCAACCCTGATATTTTTGGCTCTTTGATTCAGACCATTAAGGCAGGCACGCAGGAAGGGGCGGAGGAACGGGGCGAGGACGGGATTCATTACACCTCGGTTTCCAATATTTTAAAACTTTTAAATCCTTTATTTCTGGATGGCTTGCGGGAAGAGATTGACGAGGCTTGCGATTATGGACCGAAATTGAAAGCCTCGAAATTAAACGCCCTTTTGACTCGGATAAAAAAAATCCGTGTGTTTGATCCGGCCTGCGGGTCTGGGAATTTCCTGGTGATTGCCTATAAGGAGCTCCGGAAATTAGAACATGACATTAAGGAGAAATTAGGGAAAACTGGCGATCTCTTAGCCGAAAGCGAGATTACCCTCCGGAATTTCAGAGGGATTGAAAAAGAGGATTTTCCAACGCAAATTGCAAGACTTTCCCTGGTCGTTGCCAAATTCCAGTGCGATGTTGTGTATAAGGGGCTGGGCAAAGCGCAGGAAGAAGCTTTGCCGCTGGATAAAGAAAACTGGATTGTGGAGGGGAATGCCCTTCGGCTGGATTGGCATAAAGTCTGTCCCGTCCATGAGACAGAGGTCAAAGTTGAAAAAGCGGAAAATGCGCTGAACTTTATGTCAGAACCGCAAGCGGCAATTGATTTTGAACATGAGGGCGGGGAACTTTATATTGTCGGCAATCCGCCTTATCGGGGCTCGACCTACCAAACAAAAGAACAAAAAGCGGATTTAGACGAAGTCTTTAAAAATAAGGCAAAAAAATACGCCTCGCTGGATTATATCTCTTGCTGGTTTTTCAAAGCGAGTGAGATAATCTCTTACAGTACAGTACAGTACAGTACAGTACAGTACAGTACAGTACAATACAATACAATACAATACAATACAACCCCTCTTCTAAGCCTATTATCCGTGCGGCCTTTGTTACGACGAACTCACTTTGCCAAGGGACGCAGATTGGCACATTATGGCCGTTATTGATTGGGGAAGGGGCAGGCTGTGAGATTTGTTTCGCTTATCCGAATTTTCAATGGAAGAATGCGGCAGCACATAATGCAGGCGTAACAGTTTCTATTGTTGGCTTAGCCGCAAAAGGGGCAAATGATGAAAAAATCCTTTATGAAGTCGGTCAGAAAAACGGTCAGGACGATCTTTTAAAAAAGAAAATTGTTTCCAATATCAATGCCTATCTCATCGGAGCGGAAGATATCATTGTGGAAGCGCATTCAAAGCCGCTTTCAGCAAAAATTTCCGCCCTCGGTGGGCTTATTACCAAAGGTAACCAGCCCACCGAGGGCGGAAATCTTCTTTTAACTTTTTCGGAAAAAGAAAAACTTCTTCAAGAAACGCAGGGAAAAGTCTCTAAATTCATTCGGCCTATTTTAGGCAGCGCTGAATTTATTCGGGGCGAAGAGCGTTTTTGCATTTGGGTAAAACCCGAGGAAGTTGAAGAAGCCAAAGAAATTCCAGAATTGGCAGAGCGGTTTGAAAAAGTTAGGGAATTTAGATTACTTAGTTCAAAAGAAACCACAAGAAAGAAGTCATTTACGCCTTGGTTTTTTGATGAAGTAAGGCAAATAGACAAGGGATTAACCCTTCTGATTCCAAGGGTGGCTTCTGAAGGGCGAGATTACATAACGGCAGGTGTTATTTCAAATAATGTTATCGTTTTGGATAGCGCATTTTCCCTTTTCGATGCGCCTTTATTTTGTTTTGCCTTAATTTCTTCCCGTTTGCACCGGCTTTGGATTGGTCTTGCCTGCGGATATATGGGCACAAGTATCCGTTATTCCAACACATTGGGCTGGAACACTTTCCCTGTTCCGGAATTGACCGAAGAGGTGATGGAGGCCTTAACGCTTTCCGCCCAAAAAATTCTAAAAGCCCGTGAGGGCCATTACCCTGCAACCATTGCGGAAATGTACGATCCCAAGCGCATGGCGGAGGATTATCCTGCGCTCCTCCAGGCCCATGAGGAAAATGATGAAATTGTGGAACGTCATTTTTTCGGCATGCGTCCCAAAACAGATGAGGAAAGCCTCGCCCGTCTGATGAATCTTTATGCCCAGGAAATCAAAAAACTCGGCTCTGTCACGGGAAAGCGCCCCTCGCAAAAAGGAAAAAGAAAATGACTGCGGAACATCAAAAAGCGCCTGTGAATTTCACAACCTATCGGGGAGGGGCGCGGACGGCCCCTTCCAAATTTCCAAATGCGCTGGGCATGCGGGAAATGCAGGCTCAGCTTTGGCAAAAGCGGGGGGAGCGGTATCTTTTGCTCAAGGCGCCGCCCGCCTCGGGGAAATCAAGGGCTTTGATGTTTGTCGCCTTGGACAAATTGAAAAATCAGGGGCTTAAAAAATGTATTATTGTGGTGCCCGAACGTTCGATTGGCGCTTCCTTTGGCAATACAAATCTGACGGAAAACGGGTTTTGGGCGGATTGGGAAGTTTCAGACCGTCATAATTTATGTTTCCGCTCTGGATCAGAAACCTCGAAAGGCACGATGTCCGCCCTCGAGGCTTTTCTTTGTCTGCCCGTGGAGGAAGAGGCGGTTTTTTCCTCTAAAGGGCGTGTTTTAATTTGCTGTCATGCGACCTTTCGGCGTGTGTTTGAGTATCTTCCCCTTGAGATGTTTGATGACTGTTTTGTCGCCGTAGATGAATTCCACCATGTTTCCCATGCGCAGGAGAATGTTCTGGGCAATAATGTCCGGGCCTTACTGGCGCGGGATCGGGCGCATATCATGGCGATGACGGGCTCTTTCTTCCGTGGAGACGGCGAGGCCGTCCTGCATCCGGAGGATGAGGCGAAATTTTCGCCTGTGTCTTATTCTTATTACCAGCAGCTTCAATCCTATAAATATCTCAGGGATTTGGATTTGGGATATTATTTCTATGAGACGGGTAACTGGATGGCCCCCCTGCCGGAGGTGATTGATGTCACGAAAAAGACCATCATTCATATTCCAAATGTCAATTCCTCCGAGGCGGGAATGACAACAAAATATCAGCAGGTAGATGAGATTCTAACGGTTTTCGGAGAATATTTAGGGACCGACAGCCAAACAGGTTTCCTCCTTGTGAAGCCAAAAAATCCGGAGCTGTTCCCTGAGGGGAAACTGTTGAAAATTGTGGATCTGGTCGATGATAATCTGCCAGCGAGGGATCAGCTGATGAAGTCGCTGCGTTCAGATAAAATCAAGACAGACCGTGATTATATTGACGTGATTATTGCGCTGGGCATGGCGAAAGAGGGCTTTGACTGGATCTGGGCGGAGCAGGCCATTACAATCGGTTACCGGAATTCCCTGACAGAAATCGTTCAGATTATCGGGCGTGTGACACGGGACGCCAAAGGAAAGTCCAAGGCGAAATTTATCAATATTGTCGCTGAACCCTATAGCGGTCAGGAGGACGCGGCCAATGTTGTGAATGAACTGTTAAAGGCTGTTTCTGTTTCGATGCTCATGGAACAGGCGCTCGTTCCAAAATTGACGTTCAAGCAAAAAGAGAAAGACAGTCCTAAAAGCGGTCTGGAGGTTAATCCGGAAACGGGAGACATCACCGTTCATGTGGCGGAGATTAAAATGCCTGAGACCGAAGAGGGCGCGCGCATTATCCAAGAGGATTTAGACCTTTTGGAGACGAGTTTACTCAATAATCCCAGAACGATGATTAAGGCCTTGGGCGAAAATACCATTGCCCAGGAGATCACGATTGAGGAAGCCGGAAAAATTATCGCAGCGCATTATCCTGATCTTCCAGAAGGGGAGAAGGAGGCTGTTCGGCAGCATTGGATGGCGAAAAGCGCTGCCATTGCCGAGTCCAGGCGCTTTTGGGAAGAGGAGAGGCAGCGTCAGGTTGCGGAGGGGGCGGTAAGCCAATCTTCTGGAATGTCCCTTGAATCAAAGCCTTTTCCTGAAAAAACGACAAAAGAGATTTTGATTGACGGGATTAAAAAATGGCAGCTCGCAACCGGCTCTCTTAATATTGATTTGATTGAATCGGTCAATCCATTTTGGAACAGTTATAAGATTCTCTCCAAAACCCTCAATGAGGAGACCTTTCGTTTTATTCAAGAGCAAGTGGATAAAAAGAAAATCCGCTTAACCTATGACGAAGCCAAAACAAGGGCGGAGGAAGCTTTGCGCTTTAAGCGGCAAAATAACCGCATCCCCTCTTTGAAAAGCAATGATCCCTGGGAGAAGCTTTTGGCGGAGGGGGTTGCGGCCTATCAGTCTTTTAGAAAGGCAGAGAGGCAAAAAGAGGCGCAAGAAAACGCATGAGGAAAGAAGAGAGAGAGATTTCGAGTTATTCTTTAGAGGAATTAGATGCGGCCTTAGGGATTGATACCTCTCCCGATGAGGTAAGGGAATTTACGAAATTGGAAGAACGCCTTATTGGCGGTTTTGAAGAGATTACGCTGTTCTATCAAAAGCAAAAAGAAGCGAAAGAAAGCCATGAATATGAGGCGCTTTTTGCGGAGCTTTATGAAATCCGTCTTCAAAAAATTCGGGAGCTGACGGTAAAAGAAGAGCGCTTAAAGGAAATTTTAACCCCTTTGGACGTCCTGAATTTACTTTCCAACGCTCAGGATAAAAAGACGGCGGCGGAAGAGTCCTTGGATCATTTAATGGGAGAGGCCTTATTAGAGGCTTTGGACGATGCTTTTTTAGATCAGGAAGATGAAAACCCCTTAACAAAGCTCCGTTTTGTAAAATCGTATGAGGAAAAACAGCGTGAGCAGGCGGAAGAGGGGGACGAGCCTGCCCGCAGAGCGCCTTGTGAGAATTTTGAAGAATTCAGCGAAAAATTTGATGCCGTTCGGCAGGCCTTAAAAGAGGGCTCAAAGGTGGCAATTCCTTTTCGGGATGAAAGCAATGTTGAGGCCGGGCAATATTTTATCCTGAAAGGGCAGATTTGCTACGTTGCTGAAAAAGAAGCGCTGGACGGTCAGGACAGCAAGGGCAATCCAAAAGCCCGTTTAAGGGTGATTTTCGATAATGAAATGGAAAGCCCGCTGCAGCAGGCCTCTTTATGGCGGCGTTTGTCAGAACGTAAAAATAACGGGCGGCGGATTGTCTCTGCTGATAAGTCAGGGAAGGCTGTTCCTGAGGTTATGAATCTCAAAACAGGGTCAATTTATGTTTTGCGCTCCCTTTCCCAATCCCCGGAAATTGCGGAATATGGCGCAAATCTTGTCAAAATAGGCGTTACAACAAATTTGGTGAAAAAACGTCTGGCGAATGCGAAGAAAGAGGCCACCTATCTTTATGCGCCTGTGGAAATCCTCCAAACCTATGAGGTTGGCGGAAAATGGTCGCCAGAGAGGGTGGAAAAGCTCTTGCATAAAATTTTTGGCAATGCCCGCGCCCGTATTAAAATTCCAGATGGCTTGGGGAATACGCATAAGCCAAGGGAATGGTTCGTTTTGCCTTTATTTATCATTGATGAGTTCGTTACCGCCCTCCAGAACGGAAGGGCGGAAGGCCTGTCTTATGATTATCAAAATATGCGTCTAGCGCGTAATGGAGAAATGTGATGCTGAGTGAATATGAAAAACAAGTTCTTTGGGAAGCTCCTGATCTTTGGATAAGAGAGCCTTACCAAAATTTAGAGCAGTTTTTGGAAAGTCTTGGGGATGAGAAAAAAGCCAATACTATTAGAGAATTGATTTCAAATGGCTATTTGGAACCTCCAATAATAAGAATGTTATCGGCAGGAATTCGCCCTATTGCTTCTATAGGTCTTTTAAAGATAACCGCAAAAGGCAATGAAGCCCTTTGATGATTTTGAAATGATGCGTCTAATGCGTAATGGAGAAATGTGATGCGTAATGAAATTTCCGCAATTCAGCTTAGGCCTTATCAAAGAAGAGCGGTCAATGCGGCGCTGGATGATATTCGCAACGGGTCTAATGCGGTGATTATTGAAGCGGCTGTCGGCGCAGGTAAATCTTTTATGATTGCTGCGATTGCGCATCGTTATTGCCGTTTAGGTGAGAAAGTTCTTGTTGCGCATCACAATGCCACGCTCTGCCAGCAGAATTTTGAGAAATTTAATTTATTACGCAAAGAGGGAGAGCCTCATAAAGCGTCTCTTTTGAGCGCTAAGCTGGGGGTGAAAGACAGCAGCGGAGATGTTATTTTCGCAACGATTGGGTCGCTTGATTTAGAGGAGATTCAAAGGCTTAATATTGGTTTGCTGATGATTGATGAATGTCATCGTGTCAATAGCATGAGAGGCCAGTTTTATGAGCTGTGCTCGCTGCTTTCGGATATTCCTTTGATTGGATTTTCAGGCACGCCATGGCGTCTCGGAGAGGGGCTTATTTACGGGCAGGAAGAAAGTATTTTTGAAAAAGTCTCTTATAAAGTCGGTATTGAAGAGCTTGTTGATAAAGGATTTTTATCCCCCTTGGTTCTGCCAGAGGCGAGAGTGACACAGCTCGATTTCAGCTCTCTTATTCCCAATTCCAAGACGCTGGATTTTGATACGATTGATCTGGAAGAGTTTTATGAAACGCAGCTGGGCGTCATTATCCCGGATATGCTGGAGAAATCGCAAGGCCGGCGGAGTATCTTTATTTTCTGCCCTTCTGTTAAATTTTGTGAAAAGCTCAATGAAGGGTTGAAGGAAGTCGGTGTCAGCTCGGAAATTATAACGGGGGAGACTCCCCAGTTCAAAAGAGAAAAAATTATTCAGGATGTTAAGGACGGCGCAACCCGTATTGTCGTGAGTGTGGATACGATGACAACCGGTGTGGATTGTCCGCCTGTGGATTGTATTATTGCGTTACGGCCGACACTGTCATCTGCGCTTTATGTTCAAATGGTCGGGAGAGGGCTTAGAATCAGTCCTGAAACGAACAAAGAAGACTGTCTTCTTTTGGATTATGCGAATTGGATGAATGAGCATGGCTATCCTGAGGATGCTAAGCCTCCCCTTTCCAAAGAGGATATAGGTCTAGGCATAAATGGAAAGCGCCGATGCAACGCCTGTTCTTATTTGAATCTTCCAAATGCGAAGCGTTGCGTTTCTTGCGGAGAGCCATTGGGAACGCCCCGCATAACGGATATCGCAAATTTAAATAAAGGCTTTATTTTTGAAATTAAAAAGTATGAGCTGAACCGGATTCAGGAAGGAATAGAAATTATTTTGATGAATCCTGAGTCTTCCCCCTCTTATATAAAGCTGTTTTTTTCTAAAAAAATAAAAACAAATTTAGAAAAGGAGGCAATGAATGCTCTTACCTTTGGGCTTTTGGAAGGACGCCAAAAGGGGCGGTTTGTTAAGAGCAGCCGTGACGATTATGCAAGATTTATAGAATGGATTGAAGAGGAGGAAGAGGAATTCTTTTTCACGCAGAATGGTCCTTTAACTTTTGACGAGGATAAGGCCGACGAGCATAAGGCCATCGCCATGGCGCCTTTGGAGAATTTTTCGGAGGAAGATAGCGGCTCAGGCAGAGGAGATACTGCGGATCAGCGCCCTGACTCCGATTTGACCAAAGAAGATGAACGCCGTGATGCTTTCGATAAAAAGAAATACGATGCGGTAATGCATGGCCTAGGCAAAATCTTTGATGAGGAAAACTATGACCCAAAGGAAGATGAGCTTACGCCAGAAGTTCTTGAAAAATCTAACAAGTTCTTAAAAGGGCACGGCTTGTACGCAGATGAAGATGGCGCGCTTTTCTGGCTTGAAGGCAATGACGGAGACGGCGCAGTCGATAAAGCAGACGAAAAATTAGAGAGCGTGGAAAAAGCTGTGCGCTTTACGATGGTTAATCCAAGAGTGCCGTTTAAAACATATACAAAACGGAATGGGCATTACGGCGTCATGTCTGAGATTTTCTGCGAGGGAGAAAAAGAAACGTTATATTTTCCGTTATCCTGTGAAAACAAAAAGGAGGAGAAAGCGGCTAGAAAATCTTTGGCCCTATGGAAGGAAGGGATAATTTCGGAAAAGAGAGAGGCGATTTTAAAACGAAACGCTTCGGGGATTTTGGAGTTTGTCAGATTTATTGACTGAAGAATAATCTTAAAAGGCAATGAAGCCTTTTTTGATGGTTTTGAAACAATGCGTCTAGTTCGTAATGGAGAGATGTGATGACGATTGATGATGCGTCTTATAAGGAATATTTAAGAGAACATCTGAGAGAACGGATGATGTCAGGTGTGCAATGTTTACACGCACATGATATGCATGTTCCAGAAAGTCTTTTTAGTGCTGTTAATAAAAAGACGTGGCCAATTATTGCCGATGATGCTGGTTCATATTGGCGTAAAACTTGGGTTAATTATTTTAATAAGTCTTTGAACGGAGAGGCGCTTCATTATCTCTTTGTAAGGGCTAACGAGCAGACAGATGGCAGGGTGATTCCACGCTGGATGCGTTTAGATTCTTTTTCTTTATGCTGGTTTGAGGCTAATCAATTATTGAAGGAATGGTGCCTTAATCGTGAAGCTCTCTCTGCCCTCCGTTGCGCTGTTTCAGATGATGGAAAATTATTACTTTTAGGGCAGGTTACAGAGTATTCACCGAAAGAACTTATTAAAGAAATTTGGAAAGAGATTAGAGGGGTATGTAAACAACATGCAATGCGGTGTGCTGCACTTGCGATACAGGGGAAGCTGATGCCAAGTGATGCCTTCCCTGAGATTAAGGAGCATCCTCTTTCTGTATATGATGATTCGCTACCCTTTAGTGCTTTCGATCAGCTTACTAAAGCACTTGATGAAGATTCTGGCCCCCGTCTTCAACAAATGTATGAACAAAATTTTCCAGAAGCGAAAGCTGGAAAATTAGTTTCACCAAGTGAGCATCGTAAAAACAAGAAGCAATAGCCTACCGAGAGATCTACGTATTCAAATGATTTTAGGATGAGATTCTTTAGTCTCATCCTATTATAGAATTATAAGGCGTTTCAAAATTGTTAAGGGGTAGGTTATAAAGTTTTGCTGAATGATTTTATTTTAAATTGGAATTCATCTTTTATCGCGTCACCATAAAGACACAACAGAACAGCCAAAACATATCGCAGATGGCAAAGAATAGTCTTTTTAAAATAAAGCCTTCTTCAGGCTCTGTTAAAAGCACAAAGATCCGCCAGCAAAAATAAAAACTCATCCATCCCCAAAAAATGTAATAAAGTACATGCGTCATCTGTTTATCTGTCCTTAATTGGAAGCATCTTTATATCGACAAAAATCTTTATAAAGATGGATTTCTCTTTACGTCATTTACTTTGTCTTTCTCTATTGAAAGAAAGTATTCGTTCTGGAGATTAATATAGAGTGAATTTTAATTTTTAACGCTATAAATTAGCTGATTATGAATTTTAATAGGGATAGTTATGGCGGTTTATACCCCTGTTTCTTGGGAAGAGGCGCAAGCGTTTCTTGCAAAATATGATTTAGGAGCGTTACAGGATTTACGTCCCATTAAGCAGGGGACGGAAAATACAAATTTTTTTCTAGATACCGCACAGAATGGGAAAATTCATCATTTTGTTCTGACTTTGTTTGAAAAACGGGTGAAAGAGGCAGATTTGCCTTGGTTTATCGGTTTTGTAAAATATTTGGCGGAAAATCAGTTTCCTGCGGCAACGCCTTTTCCACAAAAGCAAGGGGAGTTGATTGGACGTTTAAATTCCCGCCCTGCGTTGATTTCCAAATTTTTAGAGGGGCAGAATAATCCCTCTCCGATTACGCCAGAAATTTGTGCGGCGCTTGGGAAAAATTTGGCAAAATTTCACTTGATTGGGCAGGGGTGGAAAACTCCCCGTAAAAATGATCTTGGCATAGAGAGTTGGACAGCTCTTTTAAAACAAAGTGAGGCCGATAAAGAGAGTCGTTTTCACACGTTGCATCTTTATGCAGAGAAAGCTTTGAAGCGGATTTTGTCTGACTGGCCTTTAAAAAATGAGATGCCGCAGGGGCAGATTCATGGGGATTTATTTCCCGATAATGTCATGTTTACAGGATTTGAGGAAAAAGGTGAGATCAGTCTTTCGGGCATGATTGATTTTTACTTTGCCTGTACGGATTTTTTGGCTTGGGATTTGGCTATTATTTTGGCATTTTGGTGTTTTGATGTGAATCAGGACGGAGAAATCTTGTTTAAGTTGGATTGTGCCCAGTCTTTTTTAAAAAGTTATGAATCTGTGCGCGCTTTAACAAAACTGGAAAAGCAAAAACTGCCTCTTTTCTGTCAGGGGGCTGCATTACGGTTTCTTTTAACCCGTTTTTATGATTGGACGCATTGTCCAAAAGAAGCCTTTGTAAAGCCCAAAGATCCTTTTGATTGCCAGAAACGGCTTCATTATTTTGCAAATACAGAGGAAATAGGGCTGTAACGGTTCTTTTGAAAAAGCCCTTTCCTTTGTTGAGGGGATAGGTAAGAGTGAAAAGAGTTTTTGCCGTTGCGCATTTAAATAAAAAAGCAAATAAATTAAAGAGAATAATGCAATGAAATTTCCTTCTAAATGCTTTTTAGGATTATTGGCCTTTTCGTGCCTGAGCAGTCCTGCTTTTTCAGCATCTAGTCCTAATATGGCAGCAGGGCATGAAAGTGAAAAAGCGACAGCAAAGAATGTGCAAGACAGCAATGTCTCTGGAACGATTACTTTGAATGCGGTGCCGATTGCCTATCATGCCGTTTCGGGAACATTAAGCGTTCATGACGCAAAATATGATGATTCTGATAAGATTTTGAAAGAACGTGGTGATCTTGAAAGCACTGATGAGGAATCTAAAAAATCAGATGACGAGGATGCGGCTAAGAAAAATCCAGCGGTCGCCTCTATGTTCTATACGGCCTATTTTAAAGATGGGGCACAGAAAGAAAAACGCCCGATTGTTTTCTTTTATAATGGGGGCCCAGGCTCTTCTTCTCTTTGGCTACATATTGGCTCTTTCGGACCGGTCCGTGTTGTAACGCCTGGCGATAGCCATTTGCCAGCGCCGCCTTATAAGCTTGCGCCAAATGCGGAAAGTTTACTTGATATTGCAGATCTCGTGTTTATTGATGCGCCGGGGACTGGCTTTGGGCGTATTGGCGGTGATAAGGCAGAGGAAACCTTTTTTGGGGTGGATGGCGATGCGCATGCCTTTGCGTCTTTTATTGAGAAATTTTTAACGAAATATGATCGATTTAATTCGCCACGTTATTTGTTTGGAGAGAGTTACGGAACATTGCGTTCTGCGGTTGTCGCTAAAGAGCTTCAGCAAAATGCAGGACTTGATCTGAATGGCGTGATTTTACTTTCACAGATTTTAAGCTACGACAATAATATTGATACGCCTGATTATAATCCGGGGAATGATATGCCTTATGCCTTAGCATTGCCGACTTATACGGCAACGGCTTGGTATCACCACCGTTTAGGTGAAAAGCAGGCGGCAGAACTTCAGCCTTTGTTAAAAGAGGTGGAAGATTTTGCGATGAATCAATATCTCCCAGCTTTGAATAAGGGCAGTGATCTTTCTGATGAGGATAAAAAGGCGGTTGCGCAAAAGCTTCATGCCTATACAGGTCTTTCAGAAGCATATCTCCTGCGTGCAGATTTGAGAGTGACAGGTTTGATGTTTACGCAGGAATTACAGCGTGCTTCGGGATTAATCACAGGACGCCTTGGAACAGAATATAGTGCGCCTGCGGTGGATTTGATGGAAAAAAATAGCCTGTATGATCCGCAATCCGATGCGATTAGCTCAGCCTATGTTTCAACCTTTAATCAATATGTCCGTCAGACGCTGAAATTTGGTGAGGGAATGCCTTATCGTTTTATGAATGAGTCGGCAGAGGAAAAATGGGACACATCCCATAAATTGCCACAGGCAGGCAGTGATCCTTATAAGGGCACAACGAATGTAATGTCTGATTTAGCCTTAGCGATGAAGACTAATCCAAACCTTAAAATCATGCTTAATGGGGGATATTACGATTTGGCAACGCCTTATTATGAAGGTCTGTATGAAATGAATCATTTGCCTATTCCGCAAGATTTAAGGAAGAATATTGAGATCTATCAATATCCAGCAGGACACATGGTTTATTTAAACCAAGATGTTTTGAAAGATTTGCATAAAAATGTTGCAGGTTTCATTAAGCGCACCAGCGAAAGCCAATAAGCTTTAAGCCGTATCAGAATAAAACCCCCGCTTTTATGAAAAAGCGGGGGTTTTTGGCTTTTTAGTGTTTTGATTTTTAGACTTTTCTGTCTGTATCCGCAGCAAGAGCGGCGGCTTTTGGATCATCTAGGTAGCCAGGCTGTGGGTAAGGAAGCTTTTTAAGTTCTGCCACAACTGTGTTGATGATTTCTTCGAGAGGGGCATCTGCTGGAACGACAATGACAGGTTCGTCTGCTGTTGGCTCTTCGAGGGTTTTGAGCTGGCTGTCAAGCATGCCAGGCTTCATGAAATGACCCTTGCGGTTTGCAAGGCGTTTTTCAAGTTCAGCACGGGATGTTTTAAGATAAACAAAACGGACGGGAAGGCCGCAAGCCAATCTTTCACGATATTGTCTTTTAAGCGCAGAGCAGGTGAGGATTGCGCCTGTGTGTTTTTGGGCTTCGCCACGCAGCCATTCACGGCATTTGCGAAGCCAAGGCACACGGTCTTCATCATTGAGGGGAATGCCAGCAGACATTTTGTCAACATTAGATTGAGGGTGAAGTGAATCCCCTTCCTTAAAGGCGAGACCAAGGCGTTCTGCAATGGCTTTGGCAACACAGGATTTACCTGTACCGCAGACGCCCATAACAACCATAGGATATAAAGGGAGGGAATTTTTTTCTGGCGTACTAGACTGTGACATAGCTCATCAGTTCCATTCAGTTTCAGGCATGTATAAAAACAGTTATACCTGCTTTTGATAGAGGCAGGTTGTTTTTACCCCATGCGCTTCAATAAATAAGGATGTTTTTCCTTACCTGTGTCAAAAGATGACATCCTTAAAACCAACTTGAATTCTATAGAAGAGAAAACGAAATCTGCAAAGCACTTAATAAATTAAAGTGATTTATCTCCCTCGAGATTGTGTTAGGGTTTTAATATTAAGATGAAGAAAGACAGATTAGACTCTGCTTTTCTGAAAGGCTTAGATCATCGTATTTCCTTAGGAGATTCTCGAGATGTCGCTTTTTAAGACAGATAAAAAAGAAATTGCTCTCAATAACGAGACAATTTCAAAACTTCCGAACTCAATTACAAGGCCTGCTTATGACCGGTCGAAGGTTACAACAGGTATTGTTCATTTTGGTTTGGGTAATTTCTATCGAGCCCATCTCTGCGTCTATTTAGACCGCCTTTTGCAGGCGGGCGGACATGACCACTGGGGCATCACTGGCGTTGAGGTGATTGCCAATACTGTTAATCAGCAAAAAATGAAAGATTATGCGGCGCAAAATAACCTTTATACACTGACAAACTTTAAAGAAGACGGAACACATAAAGCCCATTTAATTGGCACTTTGTGCGACTATCTTTATGCGCCAGAAGATGGTGAAAAAGTTCTGAAAGTTTTGACAGCGCCTGAAACAAAAATTGTTTCTTTGACCATTACAGAGGGTGGTTATAACATTGATGCGACTTCGGGCGCTTTCCGTTTAGAACATCCAGACGTTAAGCATGATCTGCAAAATCCTCAAAACCCTAAAACGGTTTTTGGTTTTGTTGTGGAAGCATTGGCACGCCGACGTGCTGCTGGTTTGCTTCCGTTCACTGTGATGTCTTGCGATAACGTGATGCATAACGGCAAAGCAGCTTTTAAAGCCTTTACCAGCTTTGCTAAAGCAAGAGATGAAGAGCTCGCACAATGGATTGAAAAAGATGTGGCTTTCCCTAATTCCATGGTAGATCGTATTACCCCAACTTTAAGCCAAGAGCGTAAAGAGTACGTTAATAAATTAAATGGTATTAATGATCTTGTGCCTGTTCTTGCAGAGGAATTCCTCCAATGGGTATTGGAAGATAATTTCAGCAATGGACGTCCAGATTTTGACAAAGTTGGGGTTCAGCTGATCTCTGGTATTTCTGTTAATGGCGGCATTTATGCAAGCGGCAGTAATCCACAAGAAGCAGGTTCTGCACCTGTGATTGATGGGTTTGAGCATGTAAAACTGCGTGTTCTTAATTCAACCCATTCAATTTTGGGCACTTCAGGCATGCTGGAAAATATTGATTATATTGACCAGACACTTGAGAAAAAAGCGATTAAAGATTTCGTCATGGCGGTCTTGGAAAAAGATGTTTTACCAACGATCAAAGCACCACAGGGCGTTAATTTAAAACAATATGCACGGGTAACGGTGGAGCGTTTCACCAATCCAGCGCTTGGAGATACCTGTTCCCGTATTGCTGGTGATTCTGTTTCTAAAGTGAATGTTTTCTGGGCGGAGACCGTTAAAAATGCATTGACGGGTTGTACAGAAATTAAGCGTGTTGAGGTTATGTGCGCTTTACTGCTGGAATATTTACGTGGACGTCGCTGTAACGGTGAAGTGTATGCATTAAATGAGCCAGCTTTAAGTCCTGCACAGATGGAAATTGCTAAAAATGGTTCGCAAGATGAAGGTTTCTCTTTGCCTTGCTTCGATGCCGTTAGAGGTTATTTAACCGCAGAATTTAAAGAAAAAGTGAATGCTTATAGAGGGCAGATCCGCAGCAAAGGTGTTTTTGCTGTGATGACCTCTGTTTTGTCGTAAAACGTTCTTAAAAAGCTTTTGAGACAAAGAAGCCCCCCTCGTTAGAGGGGGGCTTGCCTTTAGGCGAGAGTTTTGAGTTTACTTCGGAAATCTTGAAGTGTTTGATAATTTTTCTGCTGCATGATTTCAGAAAGCTCTTTATTCAATCGGGCAAAAATCTCTGGCCCTTCCCGCCAAAGCTCCGTTCCGATTTGGACAAGATCCGCCCCGCATAAGACATGTTCAAAAACATCTTGACCGGTTTTGACACCGCCTGTCCCGATGATGCGGATTGTGTCGTTTAAACGCAGACGCATTGCACGCACATTGGCTAAGGCCGTTGCCTTAATCATTTCTCCCCCTAAACCGCCAAAACCGCCTTTGGGACGGATAAGAGCGGTTTCGCTTTCAAGGTCAATGGCGAGACCATTGCCGACAGAATTGATTAAATTAACATAGGCAAGCTTAAATTCATTTAGAATTTCAGCAACCGCATCAAATTGAAAGAAATCAAAATAAGGCGGTAACTTAATCCCTAAATCTTTATTGAAATGCGAAAAAGCTTCTGAGAGAACCTCTTTCATTGCTTTATAATCATAACCGACTTGTCCTTTGCCAATGACATTTGGACAAGAGAGATTGAGTTCTGTGAGGCCTTTAAAACCACTTTTTTCAACCTTTTGCAGCATTTCCATATTTTCAGAAATACTAAGCCCTGAAAGAGAGAGAATAACGGGAGGATGTGTGCCTTCTTCCTGTTTCCGAAGAGCGTAATCTAAATAATAGTCAAAGCCCAGATTGGGCAGTCCCATAGAGTTGATACTGCCAATTTCAAGCAGTTCTTGACGGGGAAGGGGGTTGCCTTCCCTTTTTTCCAAGGTAGCGCTTTTGGTGACAATACCACCAGCTTGGGAGCTAAGAATGAGGTTAAGTTCTTTTTCCGTTTGGCAAGACACCCCAGCCGCATTCATCAGAAGATTGGGAAAAAGATGATTTCCAATTTGAGAAGAAAGATTTGTCATGAGGGAATCCTTAAAGGAAAATTTGAAATTTTAAAACCTAGCGACGTTGTTTAAAAATAAGGTTCAGCACTTGCTGGAAAAGCTCTCCCCAAATTTTATTTTTTCGGTAATAATAGCGGTTATAGAGCGCTTTTTTTGGGATCTCTGATCCAGCCATAGCCACGGGGCATTTTTAGACCAAATTTATTGATAATAAAACGCTTGAGAGAGGTTCTCCGCTGCAAATTTCTTTTTAAAGTCTGGAATACGAGAGCCTAAGCCCCAATCATTTGACATATTGTTTTTCCTTGAGATGGCAGAAGAGAGTTCTTCTACCTTTACGTTTTTTTAGAAAAGGTGCAAAATAACGTGAGAAGTTTTGGAAAACAATTTTGTGACCCTATTTTAAGGAGAGACTTGAAATGATCATGGGGATTACGATTACGCTCATGTCTTTGACGGTTCCGATTATTCTTTTCAGAAAAAAATAAGGCTTATTTGTCGGCTTTGAAGGCTGTGTGCTTCAAATGCGGTGAAGCTTGGCATTTTTCGATTTCAGTGCTGAGACGGTCAAGTGTGCGTTCTGCATTCTTCAAATTAAGCGCCGTTGGGACGTGAAATGCGGATTGTCCTGCACGTGGGTGGCGTGAATTTTCTTTTAGATGTTCAATGATTTTTTCTGCCTTTTTATCGGCTCGATTGAGCTGTGGGCATTTAAAGTTAGCAACAGTATTTTCTTCAATTTTGAGTTGCTGGTAACGCTTTTCTAAAAACTGTGTTGCTTTTTGAGCCTTGATAACCCGTTCTGCATGGGTTGTGTGGTTGATAATGCCACTTTGGCAACCTGCGAGTGCAAAGGCAGAAAGAGAGAGAAGAGAGGTGATAAAAAGTTTCATGGCCTTAGAGTATTGCCTTTGGCTCGTGTCTAAAGAATTTCTTAAAGAAAACGCATCTCAGGAGAATTTTCATGAAAAGGACAGATTCTTGAAAATCCCTTAAAGAAGCGATCTTAAAAAAGAATGCAGGAATGTTCGCTGTATCGCTGATTTAAAAAATCACGATAAAGGAAAGCAGCAAAAAAACGACAACAACAATAATCATTTTTAATTCGGCGCAGAGGTGAGAGCAATCTGAAGGGCAATGAGGAGCAATATAAACCCTGCAATGCCTTCAAACCAGTCTCTGACACGATCATTTCGCAGCAAACGGGTCATTGGCGCTGCGAGGAAGGCCACAAGCACTAAATAACCAGCCTCCATAAGAGATTCCGAAATGCCGTAAAAAAGTGTCCATGGTTTAAAAGGCTGCCCGTGGGGAATGAAAGGTGTAAAAATTACTAAAAACATCAAGGCAACATTGGGATTTAAAACAGAGGTGAAATAGCCCTGTTTAAAGCCTGCGAAGAGCGTATTTTGCTTTGCTATATGTTTATGAGTGGGATTTTCCTTCATAGGGTCTGTATTACGGACAGCGCTCCAGATAAAATTCAGGGCAATCCAGACCAAATAGGCGATGCCAACCCATTTAATAAGTTGAAAAATTTTAGGGGAAGCCATGACGAGATCGCTCAAGCCAATAATGGAAGCGATACACCATGTAAAAATTCCAAATCCAACACCGATTCCAACACCGATGCCTGCACGGCGTCCAATGGTTGTGGTGGTTGAAATCGCAAGAAGAAGTTCCAGCCCTGGTGGAATATCAATTAAAGCAGCCGTCATAAAGAAGGCACTGACAGAGGATATAAAGGGCGAAATCATAAAAATTCTCAACGATATTACATTGTTTAAATAAACTTTGAACAGAACATATTTAAACGAATTTAGCCAGTTTTACTTTGGTTCTGGCAGGTCTTGTGCGCAAAAAGAGACAGTCTTCGTGATGTTTTTGCAACCAATATGGTCAAATTTTTCTTTGAGCGTTTCAATAGCGGCGAGACGTTTTTTTCCTGTTAACACGAATAAAGTTTTTGGGGTTTCGCTTGGAATAAAAGGCTCTTTGTCTTTGAGCGGGCAAGCGGCTTTTTCAGGTGTTCTTGCTAAATACATAGAGTTTTCAGGAATATCTTTGAGGGAAGCAGCATAAACAGCCCGAATAGAATCATAGAAATCATCCGAAAAGGAAGTGCATTCAATGCGGGGATAAATTTGGACAAAATCATGCTTTTGAACAAAATTAATATAGTTTTCTTCTTCTTGTGTGGGGGCTGCGGCATAGACGGACGTTCCGCCATCTCCCCAGTGGTGACCACGTTCAATCGTTTGCAGGGCAATAGCGCCAATCATGACAGGAAGCCAGATTTTCCATTCTAAATTTCTGAGCAAGTAAATGGTGCAAAGAATAATGAGATAGGCAACAGGCCAGAAAAAACGTCCGCAAGAGCGCAAATCCTCGGCGCATGGAAACGGAAGTGTGAAATCTCCAAATAGCGCATGGCCTGCGAAATGAATTTGTCCCGTTGCAATAAAAAGGAGGCCAAAAACACTTAGGAAAAGTCCAGCATGGCGCAGGAAAAGATTTTTGAGTGTGTAGAGGCGGCAGGCCAACGCAACGGCAAAGGCAGAAAGGAAGAGAAGACCTATCCCAAGATATTGGAATCCTTCCATCGAACCATTGATGGGTTTTGCGTGGAAAATAGGTGAATTTTCTGGCCAGAAAGGTGCAAGAAGATCCATGGAATGGATTTTAAAATCGCCCCCAATTAGGACAACATTATGGGTATAACCGCACGTGAGCATGATAATGACGATGAGGAGAAGAGCCCCTACAAGACCTAAGGCGGCTTGAATTGCGAGGGGAATGTTTTTGCGGAAAAAGGCAGAAATAGGTGCTCCAGCCGCAATAGCAAGAATCATCACGCATAAATAAGGATGGATTAAAAAGCTTAAGCCTGCCCAGAAATTTAGAAAAATGCTCCATTTGAGACTATCATTTCGGACAGTTCTGAAATAAGCGCCAAGGGCAATGAGCAAAATCCATTGGCCAAAGAGGGCAACATGAATTCCTCTAATCCACCATGTTGGCAGTGTGCTGGCAAGAAGCGCAATGGCGATAGCGCTTTTAATATCTTTTACGCCCATCGACCGCAGTGCGAATACTGCAGCAATGGGCTGAAGAAGAATAGACAGGCAATAATAAGGGGTAATAGACTGGATATTTGCGCCTGTTAGAGAGGCAATGCCTTTAATAAATAAAGAAAAAAGCGGGATGGCATCCATTTGCCCAACGCTGGGCGTGAATGGATACTCCAGACTAAGTTCTGTGAAAATGGGCCAGTGCCAAGGTTCGTTTAGAAAATAGAGACTGCCAATGAGATGCTGGAGGTCATCCCCTTCAAGGTGGAAGACGGCTTCTGAAATTTGTCCATACCACGCAGAAAAAGGCGCTGTGATAAGCAGAAAAAACAGGCCAATAAAAAAAGCGCTTAGATAAGAAATCAAACTTTTTTTCTGAAGAAGAGAAGGCAGCATGGGAATAAACACAGAATTTTTAGAGGGGAAATTAGAAATCGAAAGGCAGGCTTAAATGGCCGATAATAGGTCGCTTAAAATGCTGTTTGAGGTAAAGACGAACATGGGGATGAATTTCATATTCTCCCCGATCATTAGGCTCTTCACAAACGACATGAAAAGCGTTGAGCTTTTCCCAATCTTTCAGCTCAAAACTTCGGCCTTGAAACATATATTCCCGGAGGGCATACGCAACGCCAGCACGGAGTGAATCCCACATTTGCCGTCCATGTTCATAATCAGACATGCCATCGGTTTGTAAAAAAGGCATTCTCTGCACTCCCTGTACTTTATTTAAAAGTTAAGATGCGTTTGAAAGCTGATCCAGTCTTTGTGCCAGCTCAGAGACAATTTCTTCTAAAAGAGTTTGGTCTGTTTCGGAGAAACGTCCAATATTGGGGCTGTCAATATCAAGAACGCCATAAAGCTGTTTTGCGCCGAGAATAGGAATGACGATTTCGGAATTGGATGCGCTGTCGCAGGCAATATGTCCTTCAAACTCATGGACATTTTCAATCCGAAAGGTTTTGCGTTGAGAAGCGGACGTACCGCAAACGCCTTTGCCAAGCGCAATACGGGTACACGCAATGCGCCCTTGAAAAGGGCCAAGAACCAGCTCTTGGGAAGAGAGAAGGCGATAAAAACCAGCCCAGTTAATCCCGTCAAAAGTTTCAAAAATTAAAGCGGAAAGATTGGCTAAAAGCGCAATCTCGTCCGTCTCATTTGAAATAAGACCTTTTGCCATTAAGGGCAGGTCTTCCAATTTCATTTTTTCTAAAGGGGCAGTACTCATAAAAATAGATGGCATTTTATCTGTAAAAAAGTAAAGCAAAATTTTTTATAAAAAATTAAGCAGGGAGAATAGAAAAAGCGAATTTTTTTTATGCGAGAAAAGAAAATTCTGATAAATTGACACCAGCAAGGGCTGGGTTAGCGTTTAGCCTTTTTATTGGGACTGGATTTTAGGAAATATGCTCAAAAAAATTCTTTTTACCGCTTTCTGTGTAACGTCTGTTTTTGGTTTAGATTCTGCTTTTGCAGGGGAAAAAGCGGCTGAAAAAACGCCAGCTTCAGGCGATAGCGGAATGGATATTGCCGTAGGGCAAGACCTTCATCTAAAAGAATTAGATGGTGCTTGGGTTCAGTTAGAGCATTATATTCCAAAAACACATAAGACAGATATTTGCGTTGCTGGTGCGCGCGATCAGACATTGGTTTTGAGAATTTCTGGAGAGGATCTTCAGGTTCGAACCTATGATTTGAAATTACACCTCACGCCTGCAGATTCAAATAAAATCGATATTGCCTTGGAAGACGGTTATCGTACCCATTTTGATATGCGCAATCTTGATAAAAGAGGGTTTGTTGCAGATGTTTCTCTTGCCAAAATGAAGGAATTATTAAAAGAGCTTGAAAAAGGACAGAAAGGAACGATTACCTACGATACGGTGTATCGTCACGGTCAGAAAACAAAAAAAGTAAATACGACACATACAGACAAAGTTTTTGCTGCCTTTAGGGATTGCGTGCGAGAGTATCATTTTGCGCCATTAGAAGCGCCAAAACCTCATAAAAAAGTGAAAAAATCTTCGTCTGAAAAAATTGTTTTCCCAAAAGCAGGTGAGCAAGGGAAGGCTGATATTAAATCTAAATAAGGGATAAGACGCTTGAACAAGAAATGCTTTTTCACCTTGTTGGTCACAGGGTGTATGATTTTTTCCCATCAGGTCTTTGCAAAAGCCAAAATGCCCTCTCCAACGATACAAGAGGCTTTGCAGCCGACGGCCTTGGGGGGCGGAATGTATTTGATGAAGGTTGGCGGCCTATGGGGTTCTGTGATGCACTTACCCCAGCCGGAAACGCCAAAACTTTTACCGAAGAAACACGAAAAAATTTCGGATAAGAAAGCAAAAAGCCCTCTCGAAAAGCCAGATCTTTGTGTTGCGAGCGATCAGAATCAGATTTTGCTTTTAAGGGCTTCCGATAATGGTCTCGAGGTGCGGTCTATTGGAAAAGGCTGGAATTTGGAGAAAGATGCGCTGACTTCTGTTAAAATAGGCGTTGGATCGGCATATAAAGCAGATTTGACGATGCAGGCTTTAAGCGATGATCAGATTGGCGTTCCTGTAAATTTAGAGCAAATGGCACGCCTTGTTGAGGTGCTTTCTGATAATGATGAGGCTGTTTTGACCTATCGTCTTAAAGAGAAATCTTTGGAGAAAGGGAAGAAAGAAAAGACAGATTCTCAAAAAACCAAAGAAGAAATTCGGAAGGTTTCTTTAAAACTCGCAGCGCCTGTTTTCGATAATTTTAGAGAATGTGTCCGTTTTAGTGGTTTTCTTCACGCTAAAGATGCAAAGTCCGTAGAGGCAAAAAAAGCATAAAGTGTTGATTCGTTTTTGAGGATGGAAGAAAAGCCCTCGATGTTCCGAGGGCTTTTTATATGTCATTCTAAAACAGTTTCCTTACAGACGGCATCATCTTTTTGGTTGTGTTGGGGGGAGAAGATCAATCTGCCAATTTTATCGGTAATTTTTGCCAGATAAGGAGGACAAGGGAGTATAAAATTCAAAAGCCAAGCGTAAAAAATTTATTTAATCATCTTTGCCAGAAATAGCGCCTTCTGGCCATTTTGGTTCTGGGAAATTTTTGTTTTTGGAGCGTCCTTCAATAAAACCTGCCGTGAGGCGACCTAATTTTGAAGCCGGATTATAAACATAAGCCGAAGCTGCGTTTCCCGTTTCTGCCATGCAAAGCGTGGTTTCTGTTTCTAAAAATTTTCGGGCTTTTTGATACTTGATTTCATTTTGATTGTCAGGCGTGTTGTTTAACACAAGTTTAGAAACGATTTTCCCGTTTTTTACGCCTTTTTCGATGTGGCAGTTGGTAAGTTTTACTTTTTTTGCAGACCAGACAAATCCCATATATTGGGCATAGGTTTTAGGATTGCCTTTGTGATCGAACTTGTCGCTATGAAGGCTTGAAATAATTTCCCCTTTTTGGACGTGATGTCCAGCTTCATCGCTAAAATTAGAGAGCGCAACACCCTCGCAAATATCGGCGAAAGCGGTTGAGGAGGTGTAGAAAAGGGCAACAATTGCAAAGAAAAGAGGTTTCATTCGTTTTGTTTGAAGAGATGGAAAGAGGACTTTTAAAGGGGAGATGGTGTCCACAGTTGGATTCGAACCAACGGCCCCAGGATTAGGAATCCTGTGCTCTATCCTACTGAGCTATGCGGACAATACCCCCATGGATACCCCATTGAATATTTTTATACCGAAGAGTTTTTAAAAAGTCATTAAATGAGGATGCTTTTTTTAAAAAACATACATTGTTTGAAGAAGAGAAAACAGTCCTAGGGTAATAGAAGTGGCCTTAGATGAATAAGGATTTTTAGGCGTGACCGCTCTTTTTATCTTATGGGATCGTGAACTTTTTGTTTAAATGATAAGCCGAAAGGTAAAATTTGCTGTAAAAAATGCTAAAATTGTTCTTAGTTCACAGATAAAGATAAATTGTGGCATAAGTTTCTAGTGAGAGACTGAACTTGAATGAGAGTTCCATAAAGGGAAAAATGAAGACTATGACTCTGCCAAAATGTATTAAAAAACATGCGTTTGCTATTTCTCTGGTGGCGTTTATGGCATTGGCAGGCTGCGCCGAAACCCGAAATCCAGAGATGCTTGTAAAGCCAAAAAATCATTTGGTTGGTGTCGATCGTGGTGCAGAAGGTGGAAATGACAGCCTTCGTGGTGGAGTGAATGCCTTTATTTGGCGTGGGGCGCTTGATACGCTTTCCTTCATGCCTTTAGCTTCTGCGGATGCGGTTGGGGGTGTTCTTTTGACGGATTGGTATGTGCCGCCGACAACCAAAGAAGAGCGCTTTAAGATTGCGGTTTATGTGTTGGATCGCCGTTTACGTTCGGATGCGTTAAGGGTTTCTATTTTTAGGCAGGTTCACCTTTCGCGCAATAGTTGCGGGGAAGATGGGTGGGAGGATACACCTGTCGCTGGCGAAACTGTTTCAGATATTACGGCGCGTATCCTAGAGCGTGCCAGACAGTTGCGTGCCCATAATCTCTAAAAATTTCAAACAGATTTAGGCGTTTTGCTTTTAGCATAGAATTTAAAATATATTTTCGGAATTAGATGAAATGACAGACAATCAGACGGTGGATAAAGAGACTCCCTTAAAAGAGAGGGAAGTGATCTGGCAGGAAGCATGGGATAAAAAAAAGCTTTTTGAAATTTCAGATTCCGAAATTAAGAATCCAAATGCGCCGAAGCCTTATTATGTGATGGAAATGTGGCCATATCCTTCAGGGCAGCTTCATATGGGGCATGTGCGCAATTATGCCCTTGGAGATGTGGTCGCACGTTACCACCGTGCGCGGGGGAAGCAGGTTTTGCATCCAATGGGGTGGGATGCCTTCGGCTTGCCAGCAGAAAATGCAGCAAGGGAAAGAGGAACACATCCAGCAGCTTGGACAAAATCCAATATTGCGGCGATGCGGAAAACTTTAAAACGCTTGGGGTTTTCTTTTGATTGGAGCCGCGAAATTGCAACTTGTGACCCTGAATATTATGGGGCACAGCAAAGAATTTTCCTCGAATTTGTCAAAGCAGGTCTTGCAGAACGCAGAGAGTCTCAGGTGAACTGGGATCCTGTTGAAATGACTGTTTTGGCCAATGAACAGGTTGTGAATGGCAGAGGCTGGCGTTCAGGTGCTTTGATTGAAAAGAAGACACTTTCCCAGTGGTTTTTACGCATTACAGATTTTGCAGAGGAGCTTCTCCAAGGTTTAGAACAAGCGCCTTTGAAGGAAGGGTGGCCAGAGCGTGTCCGTATTATGCAGGAACGCTGGATTGGTAAATCTGAAGGGACAAGTTTAAAACTCAAACTTGTTAATTCAGCAGAAGAAATTGAAATTTTCACGACACGCCCAGATACTTTGTATGGGATGTCCTTCATTGCGTTGGCGCCAGACCATTCTTTGATGAACGAAGTTGCAGAAAAGAATGAGGCTTTAAAAGCTTTCCAAAAAGAATGCGCACAGTTGGGCACGTCTGAAGAAACACTTTCAAAAGCAGAAAAGAAGGGGATGGATACGGGGCTGAAAGTTCAGCATCCTTTTCTTGAGGGTAAAGAGATTCCTGTTTGGGCCGCAAATTTTGTGCTTTCTGATTATGGTACGGGGGCTTTATTCGGCTGTCCTTGTGCAGATGAGCGTGATTATGAATTTGCGACGAAATATAATTTAGATATTCCTTATATTGGATGCCCTTCAGGCGTTTCAGAGGAAGAGATTACAAAGGCCGTTTCAGAAAAGAAATTCTTGCCTTTTACGTCAGGCAAGATGATGAATTCTCCTGCTTCGGGCGAGAAGACAATTGGGCCAGATTTGAACGGTCTCAAAATTTCAGAAGCAAAAAAGCGTGTTATTCATTTCCTCGAAACGCAGAAAATAGGTCAGAAGGAAATTAATTACCGTTTAAGGGATTGGGGGGTTAGCCGTCAGCGTTATTGGGGATGTCCTATTCCGATTATTCGCTGTGAAAGCTGTGGCGATGTTACTGTTCCAGAAGATCAGCTCCCTGTTCAGTTGCCAGAAGATGCAGATTTCTCTGTTTCTGGTAATCCTTTAGACCATCACCCAACATGGAAACATGTTGCTTGTCCAAAATGTGGCAAGGCTGCGCAACGTGAAACCGATACGCTTGATACCTTTGTTGATAGTGGCTGGTATCCTCTGCGTTATCTTTCCCCTGATGCAAAGGCGCCTATCAACAAAGAAGTTGCATCGCGCTTTATGCCTGTAAATCAATATATTGGTGGGGTAGAGCATGCAATTTTGCATCTGTTATATGCACGCTTTTTTATGCGTGCTTTGCAGAAAGCAGGCCTTGTTGATAAGGCAGAGCCGTTTGCAAGCCTCTTTACGCAGGGCATGGTAACCCATGAAAGCTATAAATTAGACGATCAATGGCTCTATCCAGAAGAGGTTGAGATAAAAGACGGTAAAAAACTTCATAAAGAAACAGGACGTGAGGTTAAGGTCGGACGTTCTGAAAAAATGTCTAAATCCCGCCGAAATACGGTTTCTCCAGAGGCTATTATTGCAGAATATGGCGCAGATATTGCGAGATTATTTGTCTTATCCGATACACCGCCCGAAAGAGATCAGGAATGGACAGCGGAGGGGGTCGCAGCCTCTGCCCGTTTTGTTCAGCGAATTGAAGCACTTGTTGCCCGTATTTTAGAAGAAAAAGGCACCTCCCAGAGCGATTCAAAAGATAAAGATCAGGCGCAGAAGCTTCGTCAGAGTCTTCATAAAACGATCAAAGCTGTTGGAGAAGCTTTTGAGGCTTTCGTTCCGAACGTGGCTCTGGCTCGTTTGCATGAGCTAGTGGCGGCTATTCGAAGCTCTTTTGAGAGTTCAGGGAAGGAGTCACAGCAGGCACGCCGTGAGGCTTTGGAAATTTTAGCTGTGTTAATGGCCCCAATCATGCCACATTTGGCAGAAGAAGTGATTGCGAATCTTGATCCGAAAGGAAAATTGGCTGCGGAACGTTTATGGCCAGAGGTTAAGGCAGAGTTTTTGGAAGAGAATACACAAAAGCTTGCGGTTCAAGTGAATGGCAAGGTTCGTGGGGTACTTGAAATTCCACTTGGGCTTGAAGAAGCAGAAGTGTTAAAACTGGCAAAAGCGTTGCCGAATGTGATGCAGGCAATGGATGGAAAGCAAATCGTTAGGGAAATTGTTGTGAAAGGGCGCATTGTAAATTTCGTTGTAAAATAAACGCTCTGGAACAGGATGAGAGAAATTGAAAATTGCTAAGAAGATAAAATATCGTTTTTTAATTCCGCTTTTAGCATTGCCTTTTTTGGGCTTGTCTCAAAGCGCTTGCGGTTTTCATCCTCTCTATGGGAGTACGGGAAAAGATGATCCCGACGTTCAAAACGAAATGCAGAAAGTGTTTGTTGCGAATATCCCAACACGTTTCGGGCAAGAGATGCGCTTAGCCTTACAAGAAGAACTTTCTGGATCAAGCAGTGAAGATCCTCAAGGGTACATTGTCAGGGTAATGGGGAATATGCAAACTTCGGCCATTGGAACGCATTCAGATAATACGTCAGGCCGATCCCAGATGGTTGGTTCAGCAACTTGGCATTTATATAGGGTCGGACCAGACCCCAAAATTTTGGCATCAGGGAGTGCAAGCGCCTTAGACGGTTATGACCCCACCATTGATGAAGTTTTTGCAAAAAATCTAGACAATCAAAATGTGGAGGCCCGTGTTGCCAGGGCTTTGGCCGCTCAAATGGCACAGGGAATAGCTGTTTATTTTAAATCAGGCGCTCAATCTGTCGCCCATCACCGTTGGAAAACAGGTAAATATTTGGATCCAGATGATCAGGAGGGTACAGGCGTCGCAACAGAGGGCAATATTGCGCCAGATGGCATGCCAGATTCAGTGCTTGGTTATACGTCGCATGATGTCTCGACAGAGCCTGGGGGCAGCACAGGACAAGATGAGTAAAGTTTCTTTTTTGCCAAGAGCGGTGTTTTATGAAAATCTCCGTTAAAGAGACGCAATCTGTCTTGGCTACACCCCAGAAATATCATGGAATGCTTTTTTATGGGGATGATATAGGGCTTATCTCGGAACGAACCAAAGCACTTGCTCAAAAAGTCAGTGAAGCAGACTCTTTTCGCTTAGTAACTCTTGGAAATGATGAAATTTCCCGTCTCGCAGAGGAATATGGCGCACTTTCTTTTTTTGGAGGACGTCGTGTCATTGTTCTGAGAGAGGTCGCCGATACCGTCTTAGAACCTTTAAAAACTGTTTTAGAGGTAACGCCTGCTGAAGATTTAGAAGCCCCCTTGATTTTAATGGAAGGGGGAGGATTAACGTCAAAATCCCGCTTGCGAAAATATGCGGAATCTTCTTCTAAAATTGCTGCGATTGGGTGTTATCCGCCGACAGGGCAGGAAATTTCGGATTGGGTTAAGCGAGAATTGTCTCAGAGAAAGGTGAAATTGACGCATGACGCGGAAATTTGGCTTGCAACCCATATGGAGGGGGATCGGGCGTTACTCCGTTCTGAGATTGAAAAATTTTGTCTTTATGCAGATTTAGAAACCCCTCTCGATAGAGAAGATTTAGAAAAAATTACAGGGGATACGGCTTCTGCGGATATGGGGGAGGCGATCCAATGGGCTTTGGCTGGCAATTATCCAAAGGCAGATGCTGCTTTTCGCCGTGCATTAAGCGAAGGACAAAATCCAATAGCTTACGCAAGAGTTGTTCTTTATCAGTTACGCCGCTTAGAGGCCGCACGGGAAAATGTCGAAAAAGGAATGAGTGTTGCCCAAGCGGTGGCTGGTGTGCGTCCGCCCGTTTTTTGGCGTGATCGGGATAAGTTTGCTTTATCTGTTCGGAATTGGTCGCTGGAAGGGCTTCGTAAGGCAGGGAAGGCCACGCTTCAGCTTGAAAAAGCGTGCAAACAGAATGGACCGCCAGCAGAATTGCTGGCATGGCGACACCTCGCATGGCTTTCCAGGAAACACACCTAATTCTATTAGAGCAGCTTATAAAAACGGCCTAAAGGTACTTAAGGTGTTTTCTGAATTAACGTCCTAGATTTTTAGGAACTTCGATGTCAATCTCAACGCGGGACTGATCAGCTTGCTCTGTTAAGCCAATATTGAGTTTTTGGCGGTCAATTGGGAAATATTTCTCAACGACAGCCAAAATATCTTCTCGCAAATTGGCCAGCAAAACTTGGTCTGGGCCAGATCCACCGCGTTCATGCGTTAAAAGGATTTGGAGTCTTTCTTTTGCAACAGAGCTTGTTGCTTTTCTTTTTTTACTCCGAAAAATACCTAGCATAATCACCCCTTTCTAAGGTATCAACGCCCGAATAGAAAACCAAGAAACCCACGTTTCCCCGAAGGAACAACAAGCTCAAGTTCTTCACCTTGCAGTCGCCGTGCAGCATCTTCATAGGCTTTTCCTGGAGGACTGTTGGGGGCATAGATCGTCACAGGCTCACCTTTATTGGAGGCCTCGAGAATAAATTTACTCTCAGGAATAACGCCAATGAGTGGAATAGAAAGAAATTCTTCAACTTCCTCGACCTTGAGCATTTCCTCACGATCTGCTCGGACAGGATCAAAACGTGTAATGAGAAGAAACTTTTCGACACGCCCACCTTCCGAAGATTTTTTAGTCCGACTGTCAAGAAGGCCGATAATTCTATCAGAGTCACGGATAGAGCTGACTTCCGGATTTGTAACGATAACAGCTTTGTCCGCAAAATACATGGCGTGTTTTGCGCCATCCTCAATGCCAGCAGGGCTGTCGCAAAGAATATAGTCAAAGCTTTTGGAAAGTTCTTCGATAACTTTCTCAATACCTTCAAGCGTTAGATTTTCTTTATCTTTTGTTTGAGAAGCCGGCAGGATAGAAAGTGTTTCACATTTTGGATAACGGATGAGAGCCTGCGCTAATTTAGCATCACCTTGAATAACATTAATCAGATCAAAGACAACACGACGCTCGACACCCATGACCAGATCTAGATTTCGGAGGCCGACATCGAAGTCAACCACGACCACGTTCTTCCCAGTTCTTGCTAGCGCAGCGCCCAAAGCCGCTGTTGAGGTTGTCTTTCCAACGCCGCCTTTACCAGAGGTAACAACAATGACTTCAACCATAAACCCGGCTGGCTCCTTCGTACGAAAATATCAGAATGTTTTTAAACATATCCCGACAAGGATAAATAGAAAATCTGTTAGAGTTCCTAGGGGACTATACTATGTCTTCTCCTTAAAGAAGCAAGAAAAAGTAAAGAAAATAAGAAACTAAACGAACCTGTGTTATTTTAGATACAACAAAAACCTATTTAGATTAAGAGCTAAAAAGGCTTAGGTCGTATTATTTTTTAGGAGTCTTTACAAGCGCTGGAAGTTTTGTTGTTGGGATGGGTAGAAGCTCAACACGCTTATTGACAAGCTTTGCCTGGGCAGGTTGTCCGATAAGGTCTGAATCAAAATTTTCCAAAACAGAGTAATAGCCGTCAATGGCGATGAGTTCCGCTTCAAACTGCTGTGCGATAACACGGGCATCTGCACCACCTTCAAGGCCCGCAATCGCACGTCCGCGTAAGGCGCCGTAAACAATAATAGAGCCTCCAGCGATAATTTCCGCACCCCAAGAAACATTTCCCATAATAATCACATCGCCATCTGCGTGTTGGAAAAGCTGGCCAGAGCGAATTGTCTCCTCAATGATGAGCGCTGATTTTGTAGAAGTTTGAGATTTTTTTTCGGAAGGGGAGGCGTTTTCAAGAGGCATGAGGTGGCCGCCATTGGAGGGAGCCATTGGGATGTTCCACTCTTTTAGGCTTGGCCAATAAGCGGCCTGCCCTTCAACGCCAGTAATGAAGAGTCCCATATCACGCAAACGTTTTGGAAGAGAAATGAGTTCAGGTGTATTTTCTTTGATGGCCGATAAATCCAAAATGACGGCGCGACCACGAAAAAGATCAGGAGCCGTTTCAATTTCACGTTCCAGTGCGGTCATCCAAAGATCAAGAGGATTTTCAGGCATGAGAACTAAGGCTAAAAAGGAACGGTGCCCAGCACGGATATGTGGCAGATTTTCAGCGGTCATAATATAGATATACTCAATATAGATTAGTTATGCGGCAATATGTTGATAGGAAGCGTTATAAACATAAAGGATGTGTGACGGTTATAGAAAATTTCCAACAAAGGAAAGTCAATGAGGTTCAGAGTGTCTCAGAGATTATTGATTTTGAGATTTTAAGGCAAGGCTTTCTCTATTTTCGCTTCTGAAGTGTCTCTTTTTTGAATATGGTGTTTTGTTGTGGCGCAGGGATGGGCTTTTAACAGGGATCTTTTTCAGGAGTTTTCTCTATCGTCTAAAGGGGTTGCTTTTTTTCTTTGAATCCGCTAGTGAGAGGTTTCTTCATAAGAAAAATCTCGAACGTGGAAGGGATCGTTTTTTGGCGACTCCTGTTTGACCGCGGTTCGGAATCGTATTTTTCATTATTTGAAAGGTTTCCGAATTATGGCCAAGAAAATTGTTGGCTACATTAAGTTACAAATTCCAGCAGGTAAGGCGAATCCGTCTCCACCAGTTGGTCCTGCATTAGGTCAGCGTGGCCTTAATATCATGCAATTCTGTAAAGAGTTTAATGCGGCAACGCAGGGTATGGAAGCAGGGATGCCTATTCCTGTGGTGATTACAGCTTATGCTGATCGTACCTTTAGTTTTATTACAAAAACACCGCCAAATACCTATTTCTTACTCAAGGCAGCAAAAATCACAAAGGGGTCGCAGACAGTTGGTCGTTCCCCTGAGGTTGGTTCTGTTACTGTTGACCAGCTTCGTGAAATTGCAAAAACAAAGGCGCAAGACTTGAACTCTCATGATGTTGAAGCAGCTGTCCGTATGTTGGTAGGTTCTGCTCGCTCTATGGGCATCAAGGTGACGGGAGCTTAATTCATGGCGATTAAAACTAAAAAACAAAAAGCAATCGCAGGAAAGTTAGATGTGGCACGTTCTTATCCTTTGGGTGAGGCCGTTAAGCTTGTTCGTGAATTTGCAACCTCAAAATTTGATGAGACCGTTGAAGTCGCATTGCGTTTGGGGATTGATCCTCGGCATGCGGACCAAATGGTTCGTGGTATGGTTTCTTTGCCTCATGGCACGGGTAAAAATCTGCGTGTTGCAGTTCTTGCGCGTGGTCCAAAAGCAGAGGAGGCTAAAGCAGCTGGTGCTGATATCGTTGGAGCTGAGGATTTAGTCGAAGAAATCCAAAGCGGTAAGATTGATTTTGATCGCTGCATTGCAACCCCTGATATGATGGCGCTTGTTGGACGGTTGGGTAAGATTCTCGGTCCTCGTGGATTGATGCCAAACCCACGTCTTGGTACAGTCACCGTGAATGTCAAAGAGGCTGTTGAAAGCGCAAAAGCAGGGCAAGTTGAATATCGTGCAGAAAAAAGCGGTATTGTTCATGCAGGTGTTGGTAAGGCTTCTTTTGATGAAAAGAAGCTTGAAGAAAATATTCGTGCATTGCTTGATGCTGTCCAAAAGGATAAGCCATCAGGTGCAAAAGGCGTGTACATGAAGACGCTTTCTCTTTCCTCAACAATGGGGCCAGGGATTGCTGTGGACATGTCAGGGATTACGCAGTAATCTCGGTAGTAATTTTACGGAATGAGAGGGGAGTTCGCTCCCTTCTTTCTGCCTAAGAGCACACGTTGGACTCCTTAAGGGGTTTTAAGTATCTTTGTCATTTTGGCAGGGTGGCGGGTGTGAGGTGGAAGAGTGGTTTTTGAATTTACGTTCGTCCAAAAGAAGCTCTTTTGGCGTTTTGTGACAAATCCTCTCTTCAGCCAAGGTGGCAGGCTGGGATAATCTTTATGGTTAATCTGGCAAAACTGGCTGGGCGCATTAAGGCGTCTAAAGGAGGTGCGTTTGAACCGCAATGAGAAAGAAGCTTTAGTTACCTCGTTATCTAAAGTATTTGAGACCGCAAATATTGTGATTGTCTCCCGAAATGAGGGCTTAAATGCTGCTGAGACGACGGAACTTCGTCAAAAAGTTCGGTCTGCTGGCGCATCCTATAAGGTCGCAAAAAATCGTTTGGTGGCGCGGGCTTTGCCTAAGACATCTTACGAAAATATTGCAGATCTTTTCCAAGGGCCAACAGCAATTTCATGGGCTGATGAGCCTGTTGCTGTTGCAAAGGCGCTAACTGACTTTGCAAAAACGAATAAAAAATTCGTTGTTGTCGGTGGTGCTCTCGGAAATCAGGTTCTTGATGAAAATGCAATTAAGGCTCTGTCTGAATTGCCATCTCTCGAAGAACTTCGTGGCAAGATTGCTGGCTTGGTTGCTAGTGTGCCTTCTAAACTTGCTCGCTTGGCTCAGGCTCCAGCGGGTCAGGTGGCGCGTCTTGTGGCGATGAAACCTGAAGGGGAAGAAGCTTAATCTGAAATCGCCTTTAGAATTTAAAGGTGCTTTGAAGATAAAAGTTTTGACAATCTACATAATATTTTTGTGAATAATTTTAATAGGATTTAAAAATGGCTGATTTAGCTAAACTTGTTGACGAACTATCTGCTCTTACAGTTTTAGAAGCTGCTGAGCTTTCCAAACTTTTGGAAGATAAATGGGGCGTTTCTGCTGCTGCTCCTGTTGCTGTTGCCGCTGCCGCTCCTGGTGCTGCCGCTGCTGCCGCTGAAGAAAAAACAGAATTTGATGTTGTTTTGGCAAGCGCAGGCGACAAAAAGATCAATGTCATTAAAGAAGTCCGTGGGATCACAGGACTCGGCTTGAAAGAAGCTAAAGACTTGGTCGAAGGCGCACCAAAAACACTTAAAGAAGGTGTTTCCAAAGACGAAGCTGACAAAATGAAAAAAGCTCTTGAAGAAGCTGGTGCAACAGTCGAAATCAAATAATTTTTGATTTGTTAGCAAGTCCGCAGTAGGAGGCATTTTCTCCGAAAGGGCTGGTAGAGGAAGGGGGTGTTAGACATCACCCTTCCTTGCCGTTTTTGAGAACTTATACGATAATAGGGGTATCCTGTTTTGATATGAGTTTTGTGATGTTTATTAAACTATATTTTAAAGTAAAAACTGCGCCAATAAGGCGACAATAAAGCGTAAAGCAGTAGGGATAACAAACTTTTCTTTGTTCCTAGATTTCGAGTGTTTAAGACGGCGGCCAGGAGTTCCTAATGGTAAAAGAAAAAGCATTCAATGCTAAAAAGAAGATTCGTAAAAGCTTTGGGCGTATTCCTGAAGTGGCGACGATGCCGAATCTTATTGATGTTCAAAGAGCCTCTTATGAGAGTTTTTTGCAACGTGATGTGAATCCTGATTCTCGTTCATCTTCTGGGCTTCAGGAAGTTTTTCGTTCTGTTTTCCCAATCCATGATTTTAGCGGTCGTGGTCGTTTGGATTTTCAGCGTTATGAATTTGAAGCGCCAAAATATGATGTTGAGGAATGTCTTCAGCGTGGTTTGACATATTCAGCACCGCTTCGTGTTATTTTGCGTTTAACGACATGGGATATTGACGAAGACACTGGGGCTCGTACCATTCATGATCTTAAAGAGCAGCCTGTTTATATGGGTGAAATGCCTTTAATGACAGAAAATGGGACCTTTATTGTCAATGGGACAGAGCGTGTTATCGTTTCCCAAATGCACCGCAGTCCGGGTGTTTTCTTTGATCACGATAAGGGGAAAACACATTCTTCTGGCAAATATCTTTATAGTGCGCGTGTGATTCCTTATCGTGGCTCATGGTTGGATTTTGAATTTGATGCGAAAGATATTTTGCATGTTCGTATCGACCGTAAGCGTAAATTGCCCGTAACAACTTTGCTTTATGCTTTAGAGGGTGAAAATTCCATTAAGGCACGTGCTAAAAAGGCAGAAGAGGGTGGTGATCTTGATATGCTCGATATTGAGGGTATGGATCAAGATGAAATTCTTCGTGAGTTTTACAGCACGGTTTCTTTCTTCCGTCATGGAAAAGGATGGGCACGTGCGTTTGATACAGAATTTTTCCGTGGCCAGAAACTCCTTTCACCATTAGTTGAGGCAGATACAGGAGAGGTTGTTGCTGAGGCTGGTGCAAAGTTGACAGCCCGTTTGGTTAAGAAAATCGCTGAAAAAACAAAAACGGTCAGTGCTTCTGTGAATGATCTTGTTGGGCGTATCGTTGCACGGGATATCGTTAATCTAAAAACGGGTTTGATTTACGCAGAAGCAGGTGAAGAAATCACAGAAGAGCTTTTGGTTGAGATTCAGGAAGCTGGTGTTAAAGATTTGCCAACGCTGGCGGTTGACGCAACACACGGTCCTTGGATCAGAGACACGATGTTGGCAGATAAGAATCGTACACGTGATGAAGCGCTGATTGATATTTACCGGATTATCCGTCCTGGTGAGCCACCGACCCGTGAGGCTGCTGAGGCAATGTTGAGCGGTTTGTTCTTTGACGTTGAACGTTATGATCTTTCTCCCGTTGGGCGTGTTAAAATGAACATGCGTTTGGAGGAGGATGTTCCTGATACCGTTCGTACGTTGCGGAAAGAAGACATTATCCATACGATTAAAGTCCTTTGTGATTTGAAGGATGGGCGTGGTCAGGTCGATGATATTGATAACCTCGGAAACCGTCGTGTTCGTTCCGTTGGTGAATTAATGGAAAATCAGTACCGTATTGGCCTTTTGCGTATGGAGCGTGCCATTCGTGAACGGATGAGTTCTTCTCCGATTGATACGGCAATGCCACACGATTTGATTAACGCAAAGCCAGCAGCGGCGGCGGTTCGTGAATTCTTTGGCTCTTCACAATTAAGTCAGTTTATGGATCAGACAAATCCTCTTTCAGAGGTGACTCATAAACGTCGTCTTTCTGCGTTGGGTCCAGGGGGATTGACACGTGAGCGTGCGGGCTTTGAAGTGCGTGACGTTCATCCAACCCATTATGGACGTATTTGCCCGATTGAAACGCCTGAAGGGCCAAATATTGGTTTGATTAACTCTTTGGCAACTTATGCAAGAGTGAATAAATACGGCTTTATTGAAACACCATATCGTCTTGTTCAGGACGGGGTGCTTCAAGACGGATTTAAATATCTTTCTGCTATTGAAGAAGAAAAACTCACGGTTGCGCAGGCTGATGCTGCGCAAGATCCTAAGACGGGTCGTTTGACAAGTGATCTTGTTTCTGTGCGTAAGTCGGGTGATTTCCGTCTTGTGCCTCCCGATCAGGTGACAGCTTGTGACGTTTCTCCGAAACAGCTGGTCTCTGTTGCTGCTGCACTCATCCCATTCCTTGAAAACGATGATGCGAACCGTGCTTTGATGGGGTCTAACATGCAGCGTCAGGCCGTTCCATTGGTGCAGTCTGATGCTCCCTTAGTTGGAACGGGAATGGAAGCGGCCGTTGCTCGGGATTCTGGGGCTGCGATTGTTGCAAAACGTGGCGGTGTGATTGATCAGGTTGACGGTGCCCGTGTGGTTATCCGTGCAACAGATGATGAGGATAATATTGAAGGTGTCGATATTTACCGTTTGCGTAAATATATGCGTTCTAATCAGTCCACATGTATTAACCAGCGTCCTTTGGTGAAAGTTGGCGATCGTGTTGTGGCAGGTGATATTATTGCGGACGGCCCATCAACAGAACAGGGGGAGTTGGCACTTGGCCGTAACGTCATGGTGGCCTTCATGCCTTGGAATGGCTACAATTATGAGGATTCTATTCTTATCTCTGAACGTATTGCACGTGATGACGTCTTCACCTCTATCCATTTGGAAGAGTTCGAGGTCATGGCGCGTGATACGAAGCTTGGACAGGAAGAAATCACCCGTGACATTCCAAATGCAGGTGAAGAGGCCCTTAGAAATCTTGATGAGGCTGGCATTGTCTATGTCGGTGCAGAAGTTGAACCAGGCGATATTCTTGTCGGTAAGGTGACCCCAAAAGGGGAAAGCCCCATGACACCAGAAGAAAAATTGTTACGTGCTATTTTTGGTGAAAAAGCCTCTGATGTTCGTGATACGTCTCTTAAACTTCCACCAGGAACAAGCGGAACAGTTGTTGACGTTCGTGTTTTCTCACGTCGTGGTGTGGATAAAGATGAACGTGCGATGGCGATTGAGCGGAATGAAATCGAACGTTTTGCTAAAGACCGTGATGATGAGCGTGCTATTCAGGAACGTAACTTCCACGATCGTTTGAAAGCACGTCTTGTTGGTCAGGAAGTTGGCGCTGCGACAAAATCTAAAACCGTTAAGAATCTGAAAAAGGGAGATAAAATCACTCTGGAAGCTTTGCGTGAAATTCCACGTGATAGCTGGAGAGATATTCCTTTGGCAGATGCAGAAATTGCAACAGCTATTCAGACAATTTGTAAAGAGTATGATGCTGCTGTGGCACGTATTGATGCGCATTTTGAAGATAAGGTTGATAAGTTACAGCGTGGCGACGAACTCTCTCCTGGTGTAATGAAAATGGTTAAAATTTTCGTTGCGGTGAAGCGTAAGCTTCAGCCTGGGGATAAAATGGCTGGACGTCATGGAAATAAGGGTGTTGTTTCCCGTGTGGTTCCGATCGAGGATATGCCTTTCCTTGAAAATGGTCAGGCCGTGGATATCGTCCTTAACCCATTGGGTGTGCCTTCCCGTATGAATGTGGGGCAGATTCTTGAAACACATTTGGGCTGGGCTTGTGCAAATATTGGTCAGAACATTGGTGAAATTGTTGATGATTATCAGCGCACAGGGGAGCGTCATCAGGAGCTTCTCGATGAGCTGAAAGAGGTTTACGGTGAGAAAGTCTTTGAGACAGAGATTGCCGAAATGTCTAATGATCAGCTTTTTGAATTGGTAAAGAATATCCGCAAGGGGGTGCCGATTGCAACGCCTGTGTTTGATGGAGCTTCTATTCCAGATATTGAGCAAATGCTCGCAAAAGCTGGTGTAGATGTTTCTGGCCAGTCTCAGTTGATTGATGGTCGTACAGGACTGAAATTTGAGCGTAAAACAACCGTTGGTTATATTTATATGCTTAAATTGCATCATTTGGTTGATGATAAGATTCACTCTCGTTCCATCGGGCCATATTCTTTGATTACGCAACAGCCACTCGGTGGTAAGGCGCAGTTCGGTGGGCAGCGTTTCGGAGAAATGGAAGTCTGGGCATTGGAAGCATACGGCGCAGCCTATACGCTTCAGGAAATGCTGACGGTTAAGTCAGATGACGTTTCAGGGCGAACAAAAGTTTACGAGTCTATCGTTCGTGAGGATGAAGATTTCGAAGCGGGAATTCCAGAGAGCTTTAACGTTTTGACCAAAGAGTTAAAATCACTTGGTCTTAATGTCGAGCTAGAGCAAGGTTCTAATTAAGTTAGAATTCTTATTGGAAACCCGTTGAAATAATAATGAACGAGCTTTTAAAAGCTCTTTAGGGAACAAGGGGAAATAGGTGCTTCTATTTCCCCAAACTTCCCGGCAAGCAGGATAATGGCGAATGAAAGAGATCACCAAAATTTTAGGGCCTTCAGCAACAGAACAGGGGGCTTTTGACCAGATTAGAATTCGTCTGGCCTCTCCTGAACAGATCCGTTCGTGGTCCTTTGGAGAAATCAAAAAGCCTGAAACAATCAACTACCGTACTTTTAAGCCAGAGCGTGATGGGCTTTTCTGTGCGCGTATTTTTGGGCCAACCAAAGATTATGAATGCCTTTGCGGAAAATATAAGCGGATGAAATTCCGTGGGATTATCTGCGAAAAATGCGGTGTTGAAGTCACCTTGGCAAAAGTCCGCCGTGAGCGGATGGGGCATATTGAACTTGCTTCTCCTGTGGCGCATATTTGGTTTTTGAAGTCCCTTCCAAGTCGTATTGCGACATTGTTGGATCTTCCGCTGAAGGATGTTGAGCCTGTTCTTTATTTCGAGAAATTCCTTGTTCTTGATAAAGGGATTTGTGATTCAGAAGAAATTGAGTCCTTTAAATATGCTAAGAGACGTGATCAGTATCTCTTGGATGAAGAGCGCTGTGAAGATCTTCTGGACATGTATCCAGATGCAGGACTTGAGGTCGGTATCGGGGCTGAAGCCATTAAAAAAGCGCTTTCAAGCTATGATTGGGGAATTCCAAACAGTGAAGAGCGCCGTTTAACGGCTGAAGCAAAAGAAGCTGGTGAACCAGATCCTTTTGATTACGATCAAGAGGTTACGGACGAAGATTCTGAAAAAACAAAACTGCGTAAAAAATTGCGTAAGGCCACTTCTGAAGCTGCCAGAAAAAAACTGGTGAAACGCTTAAAGATGGTGGAAGCTTTTGTTGAAAGCGGCGGTAAGCCAGAATGGATGATTTTAGATGTCATTCCTGTCATTCCGCCAGAGTTGCGTCCTTTGGTGCCTTTGGATGGCGGCCGTTTTGCAACGTCTGATTTGAACGACCTTTATCGTCGTGTGATTAACCGTAACAATCGTTTGAAGCGTTTGATGGAGTTGCGTGCTCCAGATATTATCGTTCGTAACGAAAAACGTATGTTGCAGGAATCTGTTGATGCGTTATTTGATAATGGTCGCCGGGGCAGAGCTATTTCTGGTGGGAATAAACGCCCCTTGAAATCTCTTTCAGACATGCTGAAGGGAAAGCAAGGCCGTTTCCGTCAGAACCTTCTTGGTAAACGTGTGGATTATTCGGGCCGTTCTGTGATTGTGGTTGGTCCTGAATTAAAACTGCACCAGTGTGGTTTGCCAAAGAAAATGGCATTAGAGCTGTTTAAACCGTTTATTTACGCTAAGCTTGAGAAATATGGTCATGCGAATACCATTAAAGCGGCTAAAAAAATGGTGGAAAAAGAACGTCCAGAAGTTTGGGATATTCTTGAAGAAGTCATTAGAGAACATCCCGTGTTCCTTAACCGTGCGCCAACGTTGCATCGTCTTGGGATTCAGGCGTTTGAGCCTATCTTGATCGAAGGAAAGGCAATCCAGCTTCATCCGTTGGTTTGTACGGCCTTTAACGCTGACTTTGACGGGGATCAGATGGCTGTTCACGTTCCGCTTTCGCTGGAAGCCCAGCTTGAGGCACGTGTTTTGATGATGTCCACAAATAATATTCTCAGCCCTGCTAACGGTAAGCCTATTATCGTGCCATCGCAGGATATTGTTTTGGGTCTTTATTATTTGAGCTTAGAAACGCCAGAGTTTAAGGCAACACCAGATGAAGCAGAGATCGTAAAAGATCCTGAAACAGGCAAGGAAGTTGTTAAGACACCTGCGCCAACCGCATTTGGCTCTATTGCCGAAATCGAAGCTGCTTTGGCGGCGGAAGAAGTGAATCTTCATCAGAAAATCCGTTTGCGTTTCAAAGAAATGGACGAAAATGGTGAGATGGTTTCCAAGGTTGTTGTTACAACACCTGGCCGCGCCATTATTGGTCTTATTTTGCCAAATAACCCACATATTTCTTACAGCCTCATTAACCGTCAGTTGACGAAGAAGGCGGTTTCGAGTGTCATTGATATGGTTTATCGCCATTGTGGCCAGAAAGATGCTGTTATTTTCTGTGATCAGCTGATGGGAATTGGTTTCCGTCATGCGGCTTTGGCAGGGGTTTCCTTTGGTAAAGATGATATGATTGTGCCTAAGGCGAAAGCTGAATTGGTCGATCGTGCCGCAGCCGAAGTGAAGGAGTTTGAACAGCAATATCAGGATGGTTTGATTACAGCTGGTGAGCGCTACAATAAAGTTGTCGATACATGGTCTCGTTGTACAGATGAGGTTCAGGCAGCGATGGTCGAGGCGATTTCCGCTTCTGAAATTGGTAAGCCAACCAATTCTGTTTGGATGATGAGTGATTCTGGTGCCCGTGGGTCGCCAGCACAGATGAAGCAGCTTGCTGGTATGCGTGGTTTGATGGTTAAACCTTCAGGTGAAATTATCGAACAGCCAATTGTTGCGAACTTTAAAGAAGGACTTTCCGTTCTTGACTATTTTACGTCCAGCCATGGTGCGCGAAAAGGTCTTGCGGATACGGCTCTAAAAACGGCGAACTCAGGTTATTTGACACGTCGTTTAGTTGACGTTGCGCAGGACTGCATCATTAGTGATAAAGACTGTGGAACGGAAAAAGGGATTGATGTTCACGTCGTCATGGATGGCGGAGAAGTGGTTGCTTCTTTGGAAGATCGTGCTTTAGGTCGTACTTTGGCAGAAGATGTTAGCCATCCCGTTTCAGGTGAAGTTCTCTATCAAACAGGGACATTGCTTGATGAGGAAGCGATTGAAACCTTGGAAAAAGCAGGGATCGAAAATATTAAGATTCGCTCTGTCTTGACCTGTGAGAGCCGTGTTGGCATTTGTGCAAAATGCTATGGACGTGACCTTGCAAGGGGCACGGAAGTGAATGTCGGTGAGGCTGTTGGTGTTATCGCGGCGCAGTCTATCGGTGAGCCTGGAACACAGCTCACGATGCGTACTTTCCATATTGGAGGAACGGCGACCCGTGGTGCTGAACAATCTATGGTCGAAGCTGCACGTGAGGGTAAGGTCGAAATTGCGAATCTCAACGTGGTTGTGAATTCGCAAAAGATTCCTGTTGTCATGTCCCGTAACTGTGAGATCGTTCTTATGGACGAAAACGGGGTAGAACGTGCGCGTTACCGTGTGCCATACGGTTCTAAACTGATGGTTTCTCAGGATGAAAAAGTCACGCGTGGTCAGAAATTGGCTGAGTGGGACCCATACACCTTGCCAATTATTACAGAGCAAGCGGGGCGTGTCGAATATGTTGATTTGATTGACTCGATTACTTTGATGGAACGTATGGACGAGGTGACAGGCCTAGCTTCACGTGTGGTTGTAGATTACAAACAAGCCGCTAAAGGGGTTGACCTTCGTCCACGTCTTCAGTTGAAAGATAAGGACGGAAATATCGAGCGTTTAGCCAATGGCAATGAAGCACGCTATTTCTTGTCTCCAGATTCCATTCTTTCAGTTGAAAATGGGGCTGAAGTTCATGCGGGTGACGTGCTGGCACGTATTCCACGTGAAGGTTCCAAAACCCGTGATATTACAGGTGGTCTGCCACGTGTTGCAGAACTCTTTGAGGCTCGTAGCCCTAAAGACCATGCGATCATTGCAGAAAACAGCGGGTATATTGAATTTGGACGGGATTACAAAGCAAAACGTTGCATCGTTGTGAAAGACGATCAAACAGGGGAGCAGATGGAATATCTTATCCCTAAAGGTAAACGTATTTCTGTTCAGGAAGGTGACTTTATTCAAAAAGGTGACCCATTGGTTGACGGACCTCGTGTCCCTCATGACATTTTGAAAGTTCTAGGGGTTGAAGCCCTCTCTGAATATCTGGTAAATGAAGTTCAAGACGTTTACCGTCTTCAGGGCGTGAAGATCAACGATAAGCATATCGAAGTGATTGTGCGCCAGATGCTTCAAAAAGTTGAGATTACAAATCCAGGCGATTCGGTTTGGTTGCTTGGTGAGATCGTTGACCGTCTTGTCTTCGAGGCAGAGAATCGTGAATTAGAAGAAAGTGGGCGTAAGCCTGCAGAAGCTTCTCCTGTTCTACAGGGAATCACTAAGGCTTCCTTGCAGACAGAGTCCTTCATTTCTGCGGCTTCTTTCCAAGAAACCACTCGTGTGCTGACCGAAGCGGCCAGCTCTGGTAAAGTGGATCATCTTGGAGGGTTAAAAGAAAACGTCATTGTTGGGCGTTTGATTCCAGCAGGAACTGGCGGATTGATGCGCCAAATGCGCAGGCTTGGAGAGCAAGCATCTCCTTTAGCTGCGGTTGACGCAGAAATTATTACCGAAGACACGGCTTCATTAGAGGCTGAGTTGGAAAGCGAGTCTTAAGTAAGGTACGATGGTACGAGAGACACGTATTTTTTCTCTTAGTGTCTAGGACTTGACGGGGCAGAAGATTAAAGGTTATTTTTCTGCCCCATTAGGTGATTAAGTTGCGACTGCGTAGTAACGTGGTTATATTTTTACAGGTCTGTCTGTGAATGGTGTTATTATGCTCTTCGCAGATAAGTAAAGTTTTTGCGAGTTTATAAATCGCAGACAGAATAAAAGGATTGAATAAGGCGAATGCCCACTATTAACCAGCTCATTGCCAGAGGCCGTAAGCCTGCTGCCAAGCGTAATAAGGTGCCTGCATTGCAGGGATGCCCACAGAAACGTGGTGTCTGTACCCGTGTCTATACTGTCACGCCAAAAAAACCTAACTCAGCTTTGAGAAAGGTGGCCAAGGTCCGCTTGACCAATGGTTATGAGGTGGTGAGTTATATTCCTGGTGAAGGTCACAATCTTCAGGAACATAGCGTTGTCCTTATTCGCGGCGGACGTGTAAAGGATTTACCAGGTGTGCGTTATCATATTATTCGTGGTGTCTTGGATACTCAAGGTATTCCAAAACGTCGTCAAAGACGTTCGCACTACGGCGCAAAACGTCCGAAATAAGGGAGAGTAGGGAATGAGTCGTCGGCACAGTGCTGAAAAGCGCGAAATTCTTCCAGATCCAAAATTTGGAGATGTCGTGTTAACCCGTTTCATGAATGTCATGATGTATGACGGGAAAAAATCTTTAGCAGAGCGTATCCTTTACGGGGCTCTGGATAGCTTAGCTAAACGGGGTGGTCCGGATGCAGATCCAATTGCCATGTTCCATTCAGCTTTGGATAATGTTAAACCTCAAGTTGAGGTTCGCTCCCGTCGTGTCGGTGGTGCCACATATCAGGTGCCAGTTGATGTGCGTGCAGAACGTCGTCAGGCTCTAGCAATTCGCTGGATTGTTGACGCAGCGCGTAAAAGAAGCGAAAAGACAATGTGTGATCGCCTTTCACAAGAGTTGTTCGATGCGATTAATAATCGTGGCTCAGCTGTTAAAAAGCGCGAAGATACCCATCGTATGGCCGAAGCTAATCGTGCATTCAGCCATTATCGTTGGTAAGTCTTTTTCATTTTTGGTAAATAATAAAAGATATATCCTGCGTTGTCAGGAAAGTTTTTAAAAGGATAGGTTATGGCTAAGGCTAAGTTTGAGCGGACAAAACCGCACTGCAATATTGGCACAATCGGTCACGTTGACCATGGTAAAACATCTTTAACAGCTGCGATCACAAAAACGCTTGCTAAAAAAGGTGGTGCAGAATACAGCGCATACGATCAGATTGATAAAGCGCCAGAAGAAAGAGCTCGTGGTATTACGATTTCTACAGCTCACGTTGAGTATGAAACAGATAAGCGTCACTATGCGCACGTTGACTGCCCAGGCCATGCTGACTATGTCAAAAACATGATCACAGGTGCAGCTCAGATGGATGGCGCAATCTTGGTTGTGTCTGCTGCTGATGGTCCAATGCCACAGACTCGTGAGCACATCTTGCTTTCACGTCAGGTTGGTGTTCCTGCTCTTGTTGTTTTCATGAATAAAGTTGATCAGGTTGATGATCCTGAATTGCTTGAGCTCGTGGAAATGGAAATTCGTGAACTTCTTTCTTCCTATGAGTTCCCAGGGGATGATATTCCTATCATTCAGGGGTCTGCATTAGCAACTTTGGAAGATGGTGATGCTTCTATCGGTGAGGAAAAAATTCTTGAGTTGATGGATGCGGTTGATGCCTACATTCCACAGCCAGAACGTCCAGTTGATCGTCCATTCTTGATGCCAATCGAAGATGTGTTCTCCATTTCTGGTCGTGGTACTGTTGTTACAGGCCGTGTCGAACGTGGCGAAATTAACGTCGGTAACGAAGTTGAAATCGTTGGTCTTAAACCAACAACAAAAACCACCGTTACAGGTGTTGAGATGTTCCGTAAGCTTCTCGATCGTGGTGAAGCAGGTGATAACATCGGTGCGTTGTTGCGTGGTACAAAGCGTGAAGATGTTGAACGTGGTCAGGTTCTTGCAAAACCAGGTTCTATTACGCCACACAGCCAGTTCTTGGCAGAAGCATATATTTTGACAAAAGAGGAAGGCGGGCGTCATACCCCATTCTTCACCAACTATCGTCCACAGTTCTATTTCAGAACAACAGACGTTACAGGTGTCGTTCATCTTCCAGAAGGAACCGAAATGGTTATGCCTGGCGATAACGTTGCTATGGATGTTGAATTGATTGCTCCAATTGCTATGGACGAAGGCTTGCGCTTCGCTATCCGTGAAGGCGGACGTACAGTTGGTGCAGGTGTTGTCTCTTCCGTTAAGAAATAATATCTGCTATTAAGCATTTGGTTAGCCCCTGGGAGCTTGCTTCCGGGGGTTATCTTTTGCACGGATTCTTAGGGATTCGTGTGAATTTCTTTTAAATTAAAATAAGGCTCAAAGTAGGATAATGGACGATCAAAATATTCGTATTCGCCTAAAAGCTTATGACCACCGGGTGCTGGATAGCAGTACTCGTGATATTGTAAATACAGCGAAAAGAACGGGGGCTCGGGTACGTGGTCCTATTCCCCTCCCAACACATATTGCTCGCTTTACAGTGAACCGCTCACCTCACATTGATAAAAAGAGCCGTGAACAGTTCGAAATGCGTACGCACCGCCGCTTGTTGGATATCGTTGAACCAACACCTCAAACCGTTGACGCGCTTATGAAGCTCGACCTCGCTGCTGGTGTTGATGTTGAAATTAAACTTTGAGGGCAGATATGCGTACCGGACTTATTGCAAAAAAATTAGGAATGAGCCGTATCTTCAAAGAAGACGGTGTCAGCATTCCTGTCACACTCCTTCAGCTGGATCATGTTGAAGTTGTTGACGTAAAAACAAATGAACGTGACGGATATGTCGCACTTCAGGTTGGTTATGGTGAAGCAAAAGCCAAGCATGTCAGCAAACCAAACCGTGGACATTTCGCAAGTCAAAAAGTAGAGTTGAAAAAAAAGCTTGTTGAGTTTAGAGTGTCTGATGACGCTGTGCTCGAAGTTGGCACAAAACTAACAGCAGCTCATTTTGTTCCAGGTCAGAAAGTTGACGTTACTGGAACGAGTAAGGGTAAGGGATTCGCTGGTGCGATGAAGCGCCATAACTTCCGCGGTTTGGAAGCGTCCCATGGTGTCTCCATTAGTCACCGTTCACACGGTTCTACTGGTCAGCGCCAAGACCCTGGAAAAGTTTTTAAGGGAAAGAAAATGGCAGGTCACATGGGTGATCGCCGTGTTACGACTCAGAACCTTGAAATCGCAGCAGTGGATCAAGAAAATAATCTTATCTTCATTAAAGGAGCCGTCCCTGGTTCTAAAGAAGGTTATGTCCTTGTTTCTGATGCTGTTAAAAAGCAGCGCCACCCAGAAGCTCCATATCCAACATATGCAGCTGAAGCGGCGCAATAAGATATTAGATAAGGCTGGAATAAATGGAAGTTGAAGTAAAAAATCTGGGAGGGGAGGCAAAGGGTACAATGTCTCTTTCCCAGGAAATTTTTGGCATCAAGCCACGCACCGATATAATGGCGCGCGTGGTGCTCTGGCAGTTGGCGAAAGCCCGTTCCGGTAATCATGCTATTAAAAGTCGTAGTCAAGTTTCAGGAACAACTAAAAAGGTGTATCGCCAGAAGGGGACGGGTTCTGCTCGTCACGGTGCTGTGCGCGCGCCTCAGTACCGTACTGGTGGTGTTGTTCATGGTCCTGTTCTGCGTTCGCATGCTTACAGCTTGCCCAAGAAAGTGAGACGTTTGGGTCTTCTTTCTGCGCTTTCTCAAAAAGCACTTGAAGGTAAACTTCTTCTGATTGAAGAGGCAGCTGGAATTGCAAAAACAAAGCAGGCGACTGAAACCGTTAAAAATCTAGGACTAGAATCCGCTCTTTTCGTTGATGCGGCTGTTAATCCTGAATTTTCAAATGCCATTGCAAACGTAATTGGGTTCGATATTCTCCCAGTTGCTGGTGCAAACGTATATGACATTCTAAAACACGATACCTTGATTCTGACACGTTCAGCAGTTGAAGGTCTTCAGAAGCGTTTAGAAGGAGCTGCATCATGAGTGTAAAGCAAGTTTACGCAAATAAAGAAGCTGTGGCTGCTATGTCTGAAGCTGAGCTGTTCGACGTTGTTCGCACGCCTGTGATTACAGAAAAAGCAACATTTGTTTCTGAGACAGGGCAATATGTTTTTACAGTTGCTCCAACGGCAACCAAGGAAGCTATTCGTCGCGCTGTCGAAGAAATTTTTAAGGTAAGTGTTATCTCTGTTCAAACCTTGAACCAGAAAGGAAAGGTTAAACGTACAAAAGGACGTCTCGGTGCACGTTCTGATGTCAAAAAAGCCTATGTTCGCCTGGCTCCAGGAGCACAGATTGATCTAACAGCCAAGATTGGGTAGGTTTTCAAATGGCATTAAAACATTTTAACCCTACAACTCCCAGTAACCGCGGTACGGTTCTTATTGACCGCAGTGCTCTGTGGAAGGGTAAGCCCGTCAAAACCTTGACTGAAGGTAAAACTTCAACAGGTGGACGTAATAATCACGGTCATATCACAGTTCGTTTCCGTGGTGGTGGGCATAAAAAAGCATATCGTCTTGTTGATTTTCGTCGTCAGAAATATGATGTTTCTGCTGAAATCGAACGGATTGAATATGATCCAAATCGTACAGCCTTTATCGCATTGTTGCGTTATGAGGATGGTGAGCTTGCTTACATTCTTGCGCCTCAGCGTTTGCAAGTTGGTGATAAAGTTATTGCTGGCGAAAAAGTGGATGCAAAACCAGGTAATGCAATGCCATTGCGTTCCATGCCTGTTGGTACAATCGTCCATAATATTGAGCTAAAGCAGGGCGCAGGTGGAAAGCTTGCACGTTCAGCTGGTACATATGCTCAGTTAGTCGGTAAAGACAGCGGTTATGCACAGTTAAAACTTCAGTCCGGTGAATTACGTCTTGTTCGTGCTGAATGCATGGCAACGGTTGGTGCAGTTTCCAACCCTGACAACATGAATCAGAGCTTGGGTAAAGCTGGTCGTCAAAGATGGAAAGGACGCCGCCCTCATAACCGAGGCGTTGTCATGAACCCTGTTGACCATCCACACGGTGGTGGTGAAGGGCGTACATCTGGTGGCCGTCATCCTGTGACACCTTGGGGTAAACCAACCAAGGGCTACAAGACCCGCAATAACAAGAAAACTGATCGCTTGATCATCCGTCGTCGTAAAACGGGTAAATAAGGAGTTTTAAAAGATGGCACGTTCCGTCTGGAAAGGCCCGTTTGTGGACGGGTATCTTTTTGCAAAAGCTGAGGCTGCCAGAGCATCTGGCCGCAATGAAGTTATTAAGATCTGGTCTCGCCGGTCGACAATTCTTCCTCAGTTCGTTGGCTTAACTTTCGGTGTTTATAATGGGCGTAAATTTTTGCCTGTTCAGGTCACTGAAAATATGGTTGGCCATAAATTTGGTGAATTCTCACCAACTCGTACTTATACGGGGCATGGTGCTGATAAGAAAGCAAAGAGGGGATAATTCATTATGGGTAAACAAAAAGCTCCCCGCGCTTTGCCTTCCAATCAGGCTCAAGCCGTGTTGCGCAACCTAAGGGTTAGCCCTCGCAAACTTAATGAAGTTGCAAAAGTTATTCGCAATCAGACTGCTGAAAAGGCACTGGATACTTTGACATTCTCACGTCGTCGTATTGCTCAGACTGTTAAAAAGGTTCTGGAAAGTGCGATTGCTAACGCCGAGAACAACCATCAGCTAGATGTTGATCGTTTGGTCGTTCGCCGTGCAGAAGTTGGCAAGGCGCTTGTGATGAAGCGTTTCCACGCTCGTGCTCGTGGCCGTGCTGGTGGTATTCAAAAGTTTTTCAGTCATTTGATGATTGTTGTTGAGGAAGTTCCAGAAGGTCAAGACCTTGTGAAAGCACCTCGTGGCTCTAAAAAGTCTCCTGCAACCTCTTCTGACTCTACAGAAAAAAAGGCAGCCTAAGATATGGGACATAAAGTAAATCCAGTTGGACTGCGTTTAGGGATTAACCGTACTTGGGATAGCCGTTGGTACGCGGGTGAGACCTATGCAAAACAGCTTCATGAAGATATCAAACTAAGAGAGTTTTTGCGTAAGAAACTTTCAGGTGCGGGAGTTTCTCGTATTGTGATTGAACGCCCAGCTAAAAAGCCACGCGTTACAATTTATGCAGCTCGTCCTGGTGTGATTATCGGTAAAAAAGGTCAAGACATCGATACACTTCGTAAAGATCTAAGTCGTATGACCAAGGCCGATGTCTCCCTTAACATTGTTGAGATCCGCAAGCCTGAAATCGATGCGACATTGGTTGCTGAAAATATTGCACAGCAACTTGAACGTCGTGTGGCATTTCGTCGTGCGATGAAACGTGCTATTCAGTCTGCTATGCGTCTTGGCGCTCAAGGTATTCGTATTACCTGTAGTGGTCGTCTTGGTGGTGCAGAGATTGCCCGTGATGAGAAATATCGTGAAGGTCGTGTGCCATTGCATACACTCCGTGCAGATATTGATTACGGCACAGCAACAGCACAAACAACTTATGGGGCTTGTGGTGTGAAGGTCTGGATCTTCAAAGGTGAAGTTCTCGGTCATGATCCGCAAGCGCAAGATCGCAAGGCAGCTGAACAAGCTCCGCAGCGCTGATTGCAGATACTAGTATAGGAATATAGATTATGCTTTCTCCAAAGCGTACCAAGTTTCGTAAGGTTCGCAAAGGGCGTATTCATGGCATGGCCAAGGGGGGTACGCGTTTAAACTTTGGGACTTACGGTTTGAAGGCTTTAGAGCCTGAAAGAATTACAGCTCGTCAGATTGAGGCTGCCCGTCGTGCGATTACACGTGCGATGAAGCGTGCTGGACGTGTCTGGATTAGAATTTTCCCAGACCTTCCGGTAACAGCTAAGCCAGCTGAGGTCCGTATGGGATCTGGTAAAGGTAGTCCAGAATATTGGGCTGCACGTGTGAAACCAGGAAGAATCCTTTTCGAGATTGAAGGTGTCTCACCTGAAACTGCTCGCTTGGCTTTTTCTTTAGCGGCGGCTAAGTTACCGATTAAAACTAAGTTTGTCAGCCGTTTAGGAGAAGGTTCATGAGTAAAATTAAGGCTGATACCTATAAAATTGAAGAACTTCGTGGCAAGAGCGTTGATGAATTGCGGGCTTTGTTGGTTGAACTTAAAAAAGAGCAAATTAACCAGCGTTTCCGTCTTGCAACCAGTCAGCAGGAAAGTACTGCAGAAATTGCAGTTGTTCGCAAAGCTGTTGCTCGTATTAAGTTGCTTCTTGGTGAAGAACGTAGAAAAAATAATAGCGCAGCGCCTAAAGCGTCTGCAGCCCAGTCATAGAGGAGAGGTTACTTGCCTAAACGCGTCTTAACTGGCCGGGTAACCGGTGACAGGATGGATAAAACCGTTACGGTTCTCGTTGACCGTCGGATTAAGCATCCTTTGTATAAAAAGTTCATTCGTCGCTCTAAAAAATATGCGGCGCATGATCCTGCAAACGAATGTCACGTTGGTGATATCGTTCGTATTGAAGAATGTGCACCTATTTCCAAGCGTAAAACTTGGAAAGTGATTTTCCGCAATGATCAGCCTTTGGCTGCATCTGAGGAGAAAACGGCATGATTATTGTTGAATCTAATCTTGAGGTTGCCGATAATTCAGGTGCCCGCCGTGTTCAGTGCATTAAAGTTCTTGGCGGATCAAAGCGTAAAAGCGCTTCTGTCGGGGATATCATCGTTGTTTCCGTTAAAGAGGCCATTCCTCGCGGAAAAGTGAAAAAAGGTGATGTTCATCAGGCAGTTATCGTGCGCACATCTTATCCTGTGCGCCGTGCTGATGGTTCTACCATCCGTTTTGACAAAAATGCTGCGGTTCTTTTGAACAAACAGGCCGAACCAATCGGCACGCGTATTTTTGGCCCAGTTGTTCGTGAGCTCAGAGCTAAGAAATTCATGAAAATTATTTCATTGGCTCCGGAGGTGCTATAAAAATGGCTGCACGTATTAAAAAAGACGATACTGTTTTGGTTATCACGGGTAAATCCCGTGGTCACCGCGGTAAAGTTCTAAAAGTTTTGCCTAAAGAAGGCAAAGCTGTTGTTGAAGGCGCTGCTTTAGCAAAGCGTCACAGCAAGCCAAATCGTATGGGTGAAGGTGGGGGGATTGTTGAAAAAGCAATGCCTATCGATCTTTCCAATCTTAAATTGATTGATCCAAAAACGGATAAGCCTACAAAAGTAGGTTTCCGCGTGGAAGATGGCAAGAAAGTACGTATTGCCAAAGCCACTGGTGAAGTCATTGATGTCTAAGGGGCAAGAAATGTCAGACAAAAATGCTTCTGCGCCACGTTTATATGATCTGTATAAGCGCGAAATCCGTTCGAAGCTGAAGGAAGAATTTTCATTCAAAAATGAAATGCAAATTCCTCGCCTTGAGAAAATTGTTCTTAACATGGGTGTCGGTGAAGCCGCTGCAGACCAGAAGAAACTGGACGCTGCTGTTGCAGATATGACCTTAATTGCAGGTCAGAAAGCCGTTAAAACCCGTGCACGTAAGGCTATCGCTGGATTTAAAATCCGTGAAGGTCTTCCTATTGGTTGCATGGTAACATTGAGAGGGGAGAGAATGTATGAATTCCTCGACCGTTTCATCAATATTGCGATGCCTCGTATCCGTGATTTCCGTGGATTGTCTTCTAAAAAAGGCTTCGATGGAAATGGGAACTACGCACTAGGTCTTAAAGAGCAAATCATTTTCCCAGAAATTGACTATGATAAAGTCGATTCTGTTCGGGGAATGGATGTCATCTTTGTTACATCTACAAAAGATAACAAAGAGGCACATGCGTTGTTAAAAGCCTTTAATATGCCATTTACGGCTTAAGGGTTTTCTAACTTACGCTTTTAAGATAAGATAATGGGGCTCCGGTTAAACGGAGCGCCAGAGAAAACCCTCGGAATTTTCCGAAAGGTTCTAGGAGAAAAATATATGGCAAAACTTTCGGCAGTTAACCGGAATAATAGACGCGCTGCGATGTCTCAGCGCGATCGTGCAAAGCGCGATGCTCTTAAAAAAACAATTTACGATCGTAACCTTCCTATTGAGGATCGTTTTGAAGCAACAATGAAATTAGCGAGTCTTCCTCGCAACGGTTCTGCAACACGTGTCCGTTTGCGTTGTGAGATTTCTGGTCGTTCGCGTGCGAACTATCGTAAATTCCGTATGTCCCGTATCGCTTTGCGGGATCTTGCTTCCTCAGGCCAGATTCCTGGTCTAACGAAGTCCAGCTGGTAATAAGAGGCTTATAAGATGGCAATGTCTGATCCCTTGGGGGATATGCTTACCCGCATTCGCAATGCGCAGAAAGCTGGTCACAAAGTTTGTGTCGTACCTGCTTCCAAATTTCGTGCAAGTGTTTTGGCTGTGTTGCAGCGCGAAGGTTATATTCGTGGTTTTTCAACAGAAGAAGTGCGCAAAGGCGTCAATCAGCTCCGTGTTGAGTTGAAATATTCTGGTGAACAGCCTGTAATTCGTAAGATTACACGCGTTTCAAAACCAAGTCGCCGGGTCTATTCCCCAATTAAAGAACTTCCTCGTGTTTGTGCAGGACTTGGTATTTCCGTCCTTTCCACACCGCAAGGCGTTCTCTCAAATAACGAAGCTCGCGCAGCCAATGTTGGCGGCGAAATTCTCTGCCGCGTTTTCTAAGGAGGGAATTTATGTCACGAGTAGGTAAAAACGCCGTAGCTCTCCCAGATGGTGTGAGCGTAGAAATTAAAGATAATCTTTGCAAAGTTAAAGGTAAAAGAGGTGAACTCTCTTTAGCCCTTTCTTCAGAGGTTTCTGTTAAAGTTGAAGATGGTAGCGTTGTCGTTGAGCCTTTGGCGAAGCGCCGCGGTCCTGCTGGCGCAATGTGGGGGACAACCCGTGCATTGATCGCAAATATGGTCACGGGTGTTACAACAGGCTTTACAAAAGCGCTTGAAATTCAAGGAACAGGTTTCCGTGCCGCTGTGCAGGGGAAAAACTTAGTGATGAATCTTGGGTTCTCCCATGACGTCATTTATCCCGTTCCAGATGATATTAAGATTACAGTGCCACGTCCAACAGCTATTGTGGTCGAAGGGAATGATAAACAGCGTGTCGGACAGATTGCTGTTGACCTTCGTAACTTCCGCAAACCTGAGCCTTATAAAGGTAAGGGTGTTCGCTATGAGAATGAGGTTCTGTTGCGTAAGGAAGGTAAGAAGAAGTAATGGCATCATTGCAAGAAACGCGGCATCGTCGTCGTGACCGCCTTCGTTTTCAATTAAGAAAAAAAGCGAACGGACGTCCTCGTCTTTCTGTTTTTCGTTCTAACCTGAACATTCATGCTCAGATTATTGACGATGCGCAAGGAAAGACACTCGCAAGTGCTTCTAGCTTGGATAAAGAATTCCGTGCAGAAGCTTCAAAAGGCTCAAACATTGATGCCGCAACCAAAGTAGGTCAGCTTGTTGCTGAACGTGCTTTGAAAGTAGGTGTCAAAGAGGTCGTTTTTGATCGCGGGTCTTATTTATATCATGGTCGTGTCAAAGCTTTGGCTGATGCGGCTCGCGAAAAGGGGCTGTCCTTCTAAGGAGAATAAATTATGGTACGTGAACCCAGAGAAGGACGCGGTCGGGCTAAAGCAGAACAGGCCGACGATGTCATTGATAAGTTAGTCACCATTAACCGTGTTGCAAAAGTTGTTAAGGGCGGACGCCGTTTCGCTTTTGCTGCTTTGGTGGTTGTTGGTGATCAGAAAGGCCGTGTTGGTTACGGTGCGGGTAAGGCAAGGGAAGTTCCTGAAGCCATCCGTAAAGCAACTGAACGTGCTCGTAAAAATATGATTCGTGTTTCTATGAAAGACGGTCGTACGCTTCATTATGATCTTGAAGGTCACTATGGTGCGGGTAAAGTTGTGTTGCGTGCTGCGCCAGCAGGTACAGGGATCATCGCTGGTGGTCCAATGCGTGCGGTTTTTGAAAGCCTTGGTGTGAGTGACGTTGTTGCAAAATGCCTTGGCAGCCGCAATCCTCATAACATGATTAAGGCAACTTTTGAGGCATTGGCAAACGCTGATAGCCCACGTCAGGTTGCACAGCGTCGTGGTAAGAAGATCTCTCAGCTTTTCCGTGGTTCAAATGCAGCGGATAAAGAAGCGGCAGCAGAGGTGAAAAATGGCTAAAAAACAATTACCTCCTGTTGAAGCTGGAAAAGTGCGTGTTATTCGCACTGGTTCCTTAATTCGTTCCAAACCAGGTCAAGCCGAAGCTATGAGAGGCCTAGGACTTCGCCGGATTGGTGCTGTTCGCGAGCTCGAAGACACACCTGCCATCCGTGGCATGATTCGTGTTGTCGCGCATTTAGTGAAAGTGGAGAATCATGGTTAAGTTAAACGAACTACGTGATAACCCAGGCGCACATTATCGTGCCAAAAGGGTTGGCCGTGGTATTGGTTCCGGCAAGGGAAAGACTTCTGGTTCAGGTCATAAAGGGCAGAAGGCACGTTCAGGTGTCGCCATTAATGGCTTTGAAGGTGGTCAGCTTCCTATTTATCGCCGTATGCCAAAACGTGGCTTTGTGAACATCTTCCGTAAGGAATATGCAATCATTAACCTAAACGTCGTTTCTCAGGCGCTTGAAGAGGGCAAGCTTGAGAAGGGGAAATTGGTTAATTTCGAATCTTTGAAAGCAGCTGGGCTTGTTAGCTCCCGTAAAAAACTGGCAGGCGTTCGTTTGCTTGCACGCGGTGAAATCAGTGCTAAAGTTGATTTCGAAGTTGCTGGTGCATCAGCTGCAGCGATTGCTGCTGTTGAAAAGGCTGGGGGTTCAGTGAAAACATTGAATGTTCCGGCTGCAGAGGAAAACGCCTAATTTCTTTAGGCAATGCTAATATGTATTGCGCATATTAGCATTTATGATGCATTAAGGGAGCGTTTCGCAGGCAGTTTCTGCAAACGCTCTCTTTTATGAAAGGTATATAGAGATATGGTCTCAGCCGCTGAGCATTTCGCTTCCAATCTCAGCATGGAATCTTTTTCTAAGGCTTCTGAGCTGAAGAAACGTATCTGGTTTACGTTGGGCGCCTTAATTATTTATCGCCTTGGAACGTATATTCCTGTTCCGGGTATTGATCCTATGATTATGGGACAGATTTTAAGCCAACAAAAAACTGGCATTTTGGGTGTTTTTGATATGTTCTCTGGGGGGGCATTAGGACGTATGACTGTCTTTGCCTTGAACATTATGCCCTATATTAGTGCTTCAATTATCGTTCAGTTGCTTTCGACAACGATCCCTTCTTTGGAAGCCTTGAAGAAGGATGGCGAGAGCGGACGTCAAAAAATTAATCAATATACACGCTATTTGACCCTTTTTATTGCCATGTTCCAAGCCTATGGGATTGCAATCGGGTTGCAGGCTATTCATAGCCCGACAGGACAGAGTGCGGTTATTGATCCTGGCATGTTCTTTATTTCCAGTTGCGTTTTGACCCTCGTAGGGGGCTCAATGTTCCTGATGTGGATTGGGGAGCAGATTACCTCTCGGGGTGTTGGGAATGGGATTTCGCTGATTATTTTTGCAGGTATCGTTGCTGGCTTGCCTTCTGCAACAGCAAGTTTACTTGAGCTGGGGCGGACGGGGGTTATTTCTGGCTTCTTTATCGCAGCCTTTTTAGCCATGGCCTTAGCTGTTATTGTTTTTATTGTCTTTATGGAGTTGGCACAGTTCCGTGTCGTAATTCAATATCCGAAACGTCAGGTTGGTCGCCGTATTTATGGTGGGGATAGTTCGCATCTGCCCGTTAAAGTAAATACAGCAGGGGTTATTCCACCCATTTTTGCATCTTCTATCCTTTTATTACCGTTGAGTTTGGCGGGGATGATTGATGCGAATACTTCTCCTGCTTGGCTGGTAACGCTTTCGCATCAGCTTTCCCAAGGCCGTCCCCTTTATATGTTGACCTATGCAGGCTTGATTATTTTCTTCTCATATTTTTATGCGGCTGTAACTTTTAATCCAGAAGAAACGGCTGATAATTTGAGAAAGCAGGGAGGCTTCATTCCGGGGATTCGTCCAGGAGCGAAGACGGCTGCTTATTTTGATAGCACTTTGTCCCGTCTAACAACGATTGGCGCAGCCTATTTGGTAGCTGTCTGTCTGTTGCCACAGTTTTTAATTACGAAATATAGTGTTCCATTTTATTTCGGCGGTACAAGCTTGATCATTATTGTAACGGTAACCATTGATACTGTTACGCAAGTTCAGTCTCATCTCGTTGGTCATCAATATAGAGGCTTGATTAAAAAGCAGAGCGGTCGGGCAGGACGTCGTATTGTCAATAAGCAGCACTGAGTTGAAAGAGGATTTGCAAATGACAAGTAAGAATATTATTTTTCTTGGTGCGCCTGGTGCTGGAAAAGGGACACAGGCCGCAATGTTGGCAAAGGAACTTCAGATTCCAACGATTTCAACAGGGGATATTCTCCGTAAAGAAATCGCCTCAGCGACTCCATTGGGATTAGAAGTTAAAGCCCTTGTGGATAATGGAAAACTGGTTTCTGACGAATTGGTTTTGCGCTTGGTGGAAAAACGTCTATCTTCAGAGGATTGCGCAAGGGGATTCATTTTAGATGGTTTTCCACGCAATGTTGATCAAGCAAAAGATTTAGATGCGCTTTTATCCAAGTTGGAAAAAGCCATTGGTTTTGTAATTTTTCTGGATGTTCCGCATGATGCTATTTTAAAACGGCTTGCGGAGCGCAAGGCAGCAGATGGTTCTAAGCGGGCCGATGATGGGGAAGAGGTTGTGAAAGACCGTCTCCGTACTTACGAAGAACAAACAGCGCCTCTTCTGCCTTATTATAGAAGCCGTCAGCTTTTGAAAGAAATTGACGGCACTGCTTCGATGGAAGTGGTTCGGCAGAAAATAGGGGAAATTTTTTCCTGATTTTATTTAGGAAAAGTGGGGGGAGTATTTTTTCAAACAGTAAAATGTTTGTAAAAAAGATAAAATATGTGTCGTTTTCGTAACGGTTCATAGAAAAAGAGAGATTGACTTTTTAAGCAGAGGAATATATTCGGGCTTTGACCCTTTTTTATTCTAATGGCGTGGTTGTATAGTATTCTGCGTTTAATGTTTTTAAGAGTTTGATGGTGAATTTAAATTTTGGCGTAAATAATACCGCCTTAAAATTAAGGGAGATAAAGCGTGGCGCGTATTGCTGGCGTAAATATTCCAACAAATAAGCGAGTGTGCATTGCTCTTCGCTACATTTATGGTGTTGGTGCAACAACAGCGGATGCAATCTGCAAGAAATTGGAGATTCCTGCTCAGAAACGAGTGAATGAACTAAGTGACGATGAAGTCGCTGCGATTCGTACAGAGATCGATGAGTCCGTCCGTGTGGAAGGTGACCTTCGTCGTGAAACTGCGATGAGCATTAAGCGTCTGATGGACTTGGGGTCTTATAGAGGATTGCGTCACCGCCGTCGTCTCCCTGTTCGTGGACAGCGTACACATACAAATGCCCGTACTCGTAAAGGTAAAGCCGTTGCGATTGCAGGTAAGAAGAAAGTGACCCGTTAAGGGATAGGTTTTTTGTGACCCCGTTGTGGGTCTTAATTCAGGATATACGGATTTAATATATGGCTAAGCCAGCATCTACGCGAGTTCGTCGCAGAGAGCGAAAAAATATTACTTCTGGTGTTGCTCATGTATTGTCAACATTTAACAATACAATGATCACCATCAGTGATGCCCAGGGGAATGCTATTTCATGGTCTTCTTCTGGTCAGCAGGGTTTTAAGGGTTCCCGCAAGTCTACACCTTATGCTGCTCAGTTGGCCGCAGAGGATGCTGGTCGCAAAGCACGTGAGCATGGTATGGAAACCCTAGAGGTTGAAGTTTGCGGTCCAGGTTCAGGCCGTGAAAGTGCACTTCGTGCGTTGCAGTCTGTTGGATTTGTGATCACGATGATTCGTGATTTGACACCTGTTCCTCACAACGGCTGTCGTCCACGTAAACGCCGTCGCGTTTAATTCACTTTGGCCTTTCCCTGCTTTTGGAGAGAGGATATGAGGAGATTTCTATAATCTCCTTCATAGCTTTTAACGAAAAGGCAGGAATGCTGGCATTGTTTTATCGCCCCGATTTTGGGGCATAGTTTGAAAGGCCTGTGTCTTGGTTCTTCAGAAAAATTGGCAATCCCTTATTCAGCCTGAAAGACTTACTGTTGAGCAGGGTAAGCTTCCTGCCCTTTCTGCTGTTCTGACCGCAGAGCCGCTAGAACGTGGTTTTGGGCTTACTTTAGGGAATGCTCTTCGTCGGATTTTATTATCCTCTTTGCAGGGTGCTGCTGTCACTGCCATTAAGATTGAAGGGGTTCTTCATGAGTTCTCTTCTGTTCCTGGTGTGCGTGAGGATGTGATTGATATTGTTTTAAATATCAAACAGCTTGCAATTAAAATGCACGAAGAAGGTCCTAAAAAACTCACACTTCGTGCAAAAGGTCCTGGAGAAGTGACAGCTTCTCAGATTACAGCGACACATGATGTTGAGATCATGAATCCTGATTTGGTTATCTGCAGCCTTGATGATGGCGCAGAGGTCGAGATGGAATTCACAATCAACACTGGCCGTGGTTATGTTCCAGCAAGCGCCAACCGTCCAGAAGGTGCGCCAATTGGACTTATTCCAGTTGATGCAATTTATTCTCCGGTTCGCCGTGTGGCTTACAAAGTTGAGCAGACCCGTGTCGGTCAGGTAACAGACTATGACAAGCTCATCCTGAGTGTTGAGACGAATGGCGTTGTTACACCAGAAGATGCGGTTGCTCTTTCTGCCCGTATTTTGCAGGATCAGCTTAATCTCTTCATTAACTTTGAAGAGCCTCGTCCTATTGAGAAGGAAGAAGAGGAAGAGCCTCTATCCTTTAACCGTAATCTTCTACGGAAAGTGGATGAGCTTGAACTATCCGTGCGGAGTGCGAACTGTCTTAAAAATGACAATATCGTCTATATCGGCGATTTGGTTCAAAAGTCAGAGCATGAAATGCTTCGTACACCCAACTTTGGCCGGAAGTCTTTGAATGAAATCAAAGAAGTTCTGAGTTCTATGGGATTATCGCTGGGGATGGATATCCCTGAATGGCCACCTGAAAGCATCGAAGAGTTGCTTCAGAAGGTTGATGGAAAATAATTTAAATATCTCTCCACCTCCTGAAAGGGAAAGGGGAGAGATGAAATTGAAAGTCGGATTATAAGAAAATGCGTCATCGGTTAGGCGGACGGAAATTAAACGTCACTTCATCTCATCGTAAAGCTATGTTTAAAAATATGGCGGTTGCGGTTCTAAAACACGAACAAATCACAACAACTTTGCCAAAAGCAAAAGAATTGCGTGCTGTTGTGGATAAACTCATCACCCTTGGTAAGCGCGGGGATCTCCATGCACGCCGTCAGGCTGTTGCTCAGTTGCAGGACGAGGCTATCGTCCGCAAATTGTTTGACACAATTGCGCCACGTTATAAAGAGCGCAATGGCGGGTATTCCCGTGTTCTTAAAGCTGGCATGCGTTATGGCGATAATGCGGATATGGCAATCTTTGAATTGGTTGACCGCGATGCAGAGGCCAAAGGTAAAGACAGTGGATCCGTTGCTGCACCAGCAGAAGCGCAAGAAGCTGCCTAATCGCTCTTAAAAGCTTTTCATTAAAAACCCTCTGTTCTGAAAAGAGCAGGGGGTTTTTCTTTAGGGACGTGTTTTAGAGTGATGTGAGAAAAGCGCTTTAAACAGATGCGGAATGAATTTTATGAGAAGACCTTTAAAGAGAAAGCCAATCGTGCGCTCTGGATACCAAATGGCCTTGGCATAGCTTTTTATAAAGCGGAGAATAAGGCCGTCTTTATGCGCAAAAAATTGTAATAGAATAGCACCAATGAGAAGCGGATCAAAAATTTCAAAAAAAGAAACATCAAATAAAAAGAGGAAAATCAGGCCTCGAAAAATGAAGACAAAAGGATGCTGTAAAATATCCGTCTTTTTATGCTGATCAATGAGAGTTTTTTGAATCATTAATTTTTCACTTGGTGATTTTTTAAAAAGGCTTGCCAGTCGGCCACTGCCTCCGTCCGAGCCTTTAGCGTAGCAAGTTTTCCCTCAAGATGAAAAATCTTTCTGCTTTTTGTTTTTAGCTTCTTTGGGAAGTTCTTAAATTTATTATAATTTCATTTTTACTTGTGTTTTTTGCAGTCTCCATTTCTTGCAGAGCAGCGCGACCCTACTTTTTCAAAAATCTGAGAAAGATTGTTTAAGTAATCAAAGGCGCAATTGTCTGCAGAAATAGAGGACGATATTATGATATTTAAGGTATTTTCGGTAGAAGACTTCTTTGTGTTTCCTGGTTGTCATTTGTTGTCAGAGCGATGGCTCCCCCAACTGCGGCACCTGCGAGAGCACTGCCTACAATAGTGCTAACAACGTTCATATTAGGATTAAAAATTGCCAAAATAATACCGCTGGTGACGATGCCAACTGTCGCACCCGCTATAAGGAGAAGGGATTGTCGTGATTTAAAAAGCTCCTCTCCTGATATGCCAATGAGATTGCCAATCTGCTTGCAAACATCCAATGTGATCTGTTGAGCTTTTATAATTATTGAAATAATTTTTTGCGCTAGGGGACTATTCTCAATGAAGTGGAGCAGAGTCACACTGACCAGTCCGCCAGCTGCAATCCCAATGAATTGAGCAAAAATTTCACGGATAATATTTGCACCAGAGGAGAAGAGGTAGGGTGCGAGGGCTTTATCAATGAGTTCTGCAATGATGGGTTGGAGAATTGCTCCTGTTCCAACAGCAAGGATTTCCAGAACAGCTTTTATTTTTTCCTCAGCCCCTAAATTTTTAGGATTGAGGACGAGGACTTCAATCGCATTTGTCAGCGTTGTCCAAAGATTTCGAATCATTCGCACGAGGCTTTTTAAAGTCCCAACGAAAACATCAATAATGATGGTTGTAATCTCTGCGAGAAGGCCAGAGCCAAAAGATTTTAAAATTTGTTTGAGAGTCTCCCCAGCATTTTCTTTTAATTTCGTAAAAGCTCTCGTAAGTGCAAGATTGAGATGTTCACACGTGGCTGTAATGGCTTCGGACAAACCATCGGAAGCGTTTTTCCATTTTTGAACGAGGTGAGGCCATTCGATGGAAATTTCTTCAAAACCAGCAATCAGGATCAAACCTGTACCTTGTTTGAGAGCCATCATGCCACCGCCTTTTAGGGCAGAAACACCAGATGTTTTCCAGAAATCTTTGCTCGTATAGTAATTTCTATCTATTTGGTGATTAACGTGTTTTTGGGATTTTTCACCCTGAGTGCGAACTTTTTCCGGATCAACATTTAAAAGCTCTTTGTTTTTTTTGAGATTTTTGCGTTCTTTGTCTGTCAGCACTGTCTGTTGGGATTTTTTCTCTAGTTTGGAGACCGTATCCTGCCATTGGCTTCTGTTTTTTTCGCAATATGTTGCGAATTGTTCAGGTGACTTTGCGCCTTTGGATTTATTGATGCTTTCTGAAGTGTAGAAAAGGTTATGTTCATTCGCTGCTAAATCACCTGTTTCTAGATGAGGTGTAAGACCTGCACGAATTTTATTTTCATGAAGGCTTTTCCCAGAAATCACATGATCTAAATTAGGATTTTGGTTTTTGCTTATGGGCTGGCCAGTTGCATAGTCAGTACTTATATGCCCGGATTTATGTTGAGATTTTCCTTCTTTCCCACGTTCAATAAAAGCTGAATTTTTATGAACAGCGTTGGAATCATACGCACCACGATTATCATATTGTTCTTGATGGTGATCATTTTTAAAGTCACCCCCAGAACGAACGTGGCGTGTCGTATCCACATGGCCGCCTGCTTGATCAGGGCGGATCGCCCCATATAAAAGAGCGTCTAACCCGCAGGAGAGGAAAAGTGCTTTTTTAATTTCCCCCTTATATTTATCCCAAAGGCTATCGGGCGTTAAATTGAGAGGAAGAAGCTCATTTTTGCGGGGGGGGGGGGGTACGTCACTGAAAATTCCTGCATCATGGTTAGAAATTTAGGATTTGTTCGTTTGACGGTAAAACTCTTTTTAACGTCTGACAAGTTCATTTATTAGACGCATTCAGCAGAGAAATATGGGCATTCCATTTAAGGCGGAATGCCCTAAAATCACTATTGTTTTTATAAAATTAAATTGAAATATGATCCTTGATAATCAAGAAAAGCGCACCGCTCACCAGAAAAAGTGTGGAGAGGGTATAGGTGGCAATAAAAGCTTTTTTAAAAGAGTGAAAATCGTGATCTTTAAAGATGCAATAAAATAACGAGACAACGCAACACGGGATAACACTCACATTGAGTGAAATAAATACAGCGAAAACGGACACCAGTACTAAATGTAACATTTTGTTATCCTATATAAAGGGCTCAGAGATACCGTCTGAATTTAAAGTCGGGCTCAAAACCCGATGACAGGCCTATTCTAGCAAATATCTCCTAAGGTTCTAAGGAATTTTTTAGAGTAAAAGTGTTATATAATGAAAAATCTTCAATCATCTCTTGGTAGCCTCTTGAAGAATGCAAAAGAGATGCGCATATTCTAGGAAACGGCTAGGCTCATTTCGTTAGACTTAAGGCCTGCCACATTCTTCATTTCTTGTAAGGTAGGACAGTGAAAAAATGACTGACGATATCAAAAAAGACGCACAAGAAGCCGTTGATAAAATTGCCGATGGTGCAAAAAAAGTTTCTGATAAAGCTTCCGATAAAATCGATCAAGGCGTTCATTATGGCAAAGAGCATGCCCGTGATTTAGCCGATAAGGCAGGAGCGGCTGCAGATCGTTTTCACGATAGCTTTGATGATTTCAGCGATTACAGCAAAGGCAAGGCACGAGATCTTCGTGATGAATTCCTTAATTCTCTTAACGAAGAGAATTGTGCTTGCCCAGCTGCGCTTTTCACACGCCAACGCCCATTGCTTGGCTTGGCATTGGCGGCATTGATTGGTTTTGTTTTGGGACGTATTATCCGCCGTCGTGGCTAATTCGTTTTTAAGATTAAAAAAAGCTCTCGGTTCTCGGGAGCTTTTTTGCGTCTATCGTATGCGATAGATCGGTTTTTATTTAAAGCTCTAAAGAGAGAATATTGCAGAAGGATTGTTAGACATGGCGCAGTGGTTTTACGAAAAAGACGGAAAACCAACGGGTCCAGTCTCTCAAATGGAGATTTCGGGCTTAATTATCTCAGGCAAGGTAAAGGACGAGACGCTCGTTTGGACTTCCAGCTTTGGGGATGAATGGCGCACGGCAAGGCAGGCAGGTTTGCCCACAATTACTTTTTCTTCGGCAAGTTCTGCTGAAAAAAGAGCAGAGTCCGAAGCTTCGAAAATGATTGCAACATCTTTTTTAGAAGCTTTAGAGAAAAAACGGGCGAGCTTGTCTTCTTTTTGGGCGATCGCTTTATCCTGCGAATTAGCTGTTTGGGCGCTTATTAATTCTACGTCGTTAGAGATGCGGTTGCAGTCTTCTAGTGCTTTTGTGGCACAAAGTTGGATGGTGTTTGCAATTTTTATCCATTTTGCTGTGCAGTTTTTGTTTATACAAAAAGATCGGCAGAATATGGCTGGGGCTGGATGTCAGCCACTTTCTTATTTATGGATTTTATTGCCGCAAGGTTATTTTTTGTTGAGATGGGAACGGACTAAAAAATATTTTGGGCTTTTTCTCTTCTCACTTTTCCTTTTCCTCTTCAATCTTGCGCATCTTTTTCAGCCTCAAGTTCTCGAACAGATAATGCAGTACCAGAAGGAGACTTCTGTTGTCAGCGCGCCTTCGACTCCTGTGAGTCAAAATAGTCAGACTGTTTCAACCCCTCCAGCTGTTGAAACTAAAAAATAAAAGAAAAAAAAGAGCTTGATCCTTAAGTTTTTTAAAATTTAGGGCTGTTCTTTTTGGAGTCGCAAAGGTAGAATCGGGTCTCACGTTACTTCAATAGGAATATCGTTTGCCTGATTTTACGCTTGAGGAAGCCTGTGGAGGGCTGGTTGCTGGGATTGATGAGGTTGGCCGAGGCTGTCTCGCTGGTCCTGTCGTCGCCGCCTCTTTTGTTTTTTCCTCGTATAAAATTTCAGATCTTTGTGATGGCATTGATGATTCAAAAAAGCTGAGCAAAAAAAAACGCCAGTCTGTTTTTGAACGTCTTTCTGCTTCGCCTGATGTTGTTTGGGCGCTTGGGGCAGGCTCTTCCGTTGAAATTGATAAATATAACATTCGACAAGCAACGCATTTGGCTATGCGCCGGTCTTTGGCGGTTTTGCGTCATCGTTTAGGGAAAAATCCAGACTATGTTTTGGTCGATGGAAATGATTTTCCAGATTTACCCTGCAAGGGACGGGCAGTGGTGAAAGGGGATCGTTATTCTCTTTCCATTGCAGCAGCCTCCATTATGGCAAAAGTTGTTAGAGATCGGGTGATGGAGCGCCTTTCCTTGCGTTACGCCCATTATGGTTGGGAAAATAACGCAGGGTACGGGGTAAAAAAACACCTTGAGGGGCTTCAAAAAAAAGGGGCAACTCCTCACCACCGTTATTCTTTTGCGCCAGTGCAGCGCTTAGCCGTTTCAGGAATTGGGAACCTATGAGCATTCAATCTTCGACTTCCTCTTCAGATGATTTTTGGCCAGTTGATATGATTTCTCAGGGGGATTGTGTTGAGGTGATGAGCCGTCTGCCTTCTGAAAGCGTGAATTGCGTTTTTGCAGATCCGCCTTACAACTTGCAATTACAAGGAGAGTTGCGCCGTCCAGATGACAGTCTGGTCGATGGGGTGACGGATTCATGGGATCGCTTCGATGATTTTGAGGCCTATGATAAATTTACGAGGGCATGGCTGACAGAGGCCCGCCGTGTTTTACATAAGGACGGCACTTTATGGGTGATTGGCTCTTACCATAATATTTTCCGTATCGGCGCAATGTTGCAGGATATGGGCTTCTGGATTTTAAATGATGTTGTTTGGCGGAAAACCAATCCCATGCCAAATTTCAAAGGACGCCGTTTCACCAATGCGCATGAAACACTGATTTGGGCGGCAAAATCGCCTCAAAGCAAATATTGCTTTAATTACCAAGCGATGAAGGCTTTGAATGATGATGTGCAGATGCGCTCTGATTGGACGATATCTGTGTGCAATGGCAAAGAGCGTTTACGCAATGAGCATGGGTTAAAACTTCACCCGACACAGAAACCGGAAATGCTGCTGTACCGTGTTTTATTGTCATCAACGAAAATGGACGATGTGATTTTAGATCCTTTTTCTGGGACAGGAACAACGGCAGCGATGGCAAAGCGCTTGAATCGCCGTTTTATCGTGATTGAGCGTCATCCTGATTATATTAAGGGTGCACAAGAGCGCTTGGATAGAGAAGAGGTTTTGGGGGATAAGGCGCTTGAGGTGACACCAGCGCCACGGGCTCAGCCAAGAGTGCCTTTTGGAACATTGGTGGAGAATGGGATTTTAGAGCCAGGTACATTGCTATATGACCGTTCACGCCGCCTGCAGGCAACCATTAGTGCTGATGGGAGTTTGATTTCAGGGGACACACGGGCTTCCATTCATAAAATGGGCGCTTTTTTGACGGGGGCGCCTTCCTGCAATGGTTGGACTTTTTGGCATTTTGAGAAAGAAGGGGAGCTTCTCCCCGTGGATGCGCTTCGTCAAGAATGGCGCAAGGGGCATGGCCTCTCTTAATTTTTCGGAATTATTGTCTTATTAAAGCCCCTGTAAAAAGGGGCTTTTTTTTATGTTTGTTATGGTTCATTGGGGGCTGTTGGTGCAGGCGGAAGAGGTTCTGTTTCCTGTGTTTCATCTGGATTTTGCATCGGACGGATATGGACGTTTTTTGCATTGGCTGGAATAGAAATAACCGCATGTTTTTGCTTTTTAGAGCGGGCTTTGACGACGAATTGCCCTGGCTGCTGCGGTGTTGCACCAACTGTCGGTGCTGCTGGATCTCTTGGCGCTCTTTCCGCTTCGACAATTTCTTTTTCAATTTTAGGTTTTTCAAGCTTTTCATCTACCGGTGGCAGGGCAGGAGTGAAAGTCGATGGCCTTTTTACTTTCTTAGGCGTTGCAACAGTAGGGCCATAGCCCAAAAAGCCAATTTTAGGAATGGGAACGCCACCGCTTGGATCGTAATGCGGTTCTTCTCTTTTTGGATTGACGACCATGCTCGCCGTGCCCGAAACTTTGGCGGACATGTCTCCCGTTTCCTCATGCGTTGTGGTTTTTATGAGGTGTCCTTCAGGATTGTAACCTCTAAGAGAGAGCAAGAGAAAGACGATATTATTTCGGTTTAAGTCAATCGCCATATCCAAAGGCGTTTGATCCAAAACATTGCGTGCCGTGATGTCAGCACCACGGCTTAAAGCTTCACGGGCGGCATTCATAGATCCTTTATTGATGGATTCAAAAAGTGCCTGTGTTGGGTTTGTATCGTTGTTGGAATGAATGCTGGGTTCTTCATAGCTGTTTTCAACGCCAGGCAGGGCGGAAGGCGGTGCTTTGCTAAGGGAATTTTTCCTCGCTTCTTCCTGACGCTGTTGCTCCATGGCGGCTTCTTCCTCTTCCGCCTCTTGCTGGGATTGTGCGTGTGCCGTTTGGGGAAGCACGGCAAGAGCTAGGGGGGAGAGTAAGGTGAAAATCAGCGAAAGCGCTAGAGGTTTCCTAGCCCATGCAAGATTCTTTATGTGTCTGAAAGCATATTGCTTGGGAAGGGAAGAAAACATTCGAATCATCTTAATCTAAGAGGGAAAGGGTAATTCATCTCTAAAATTATGGCATCTTAGCAACAATAGAGAGGTGATAGAAGAGAGACACACATAAAGTTAATGACATTTTAAAGCGTTATTCCCATTTAGGAGGAGTGTAAAGAAGTTCGAATAGGGAATTATATTTCTGTGAGTATAGAAATCAGGGAGGCATCGTGACAAGGCAGGCAGTTGAAGAATCTTGTATGTCTAAATTTGCGATGATGGCGACATTAGAGAAATTATCCTTCGGGTGTCAGTGTTTGCCTAAAAAAGGAACAGAGAAAACGGGAAGGTTGCCTTTCCGTATCGCTCGGGACGGACGCTGGTATTATAAGTCAGAACTGATTAAGGAGCGGGAGGCTCAGAAATTTTTAGCGTCGATGCTGATGCGTGATGAGGCTGGAAATTATTTCCTTCAAACCCCCTCAGGTAAAGGCTTTATTGAAGTTGAGGATGTGCCTTATATTGCCATGAGAATGCAATTTAGCGGTTTATGTGAAAGACGCCAGAGCATCTCTTTGATGACCAATATTGGAAAAATTTACTGTGTTGGGCCAGATCATCCGCTTTTTTGCCAGTTTAGTAAAGAGGAAGGCAGGGCTTCTGTTTATCTCCGCTTAACGGAAGACGAGAAAAAAGCGCCGATTTTAGCACGTTTAAGCAAGGCGGTGATTTTTGAGTTAGGGGCATTGAGCGCTGTGCATTTCTTGGATGGAAAAGAATGTATGGGTGTTTGGAGCAGAGGTCAATTTTTCCCTATTCCGTGTGCTTTTTAATCCTCGTTGTCCCTAAGATGTTATGAAGCGATATGATCTTTCGCATCTGTGTGAGAAGCATTCTGGCTTAAAGCGTTTATGGTCTATTTTTCCAGAGGCTCGATTGGTAGGGGGGTGTGTTCGAGATTCTCTTTTGGGGCAAGTCCCGCATGATATTGATATGGCTGTGCCATATCCGCCAGAGCGTGTCATTGAAAAGCTTAAAGCTGCAAAACAGCGTTTTTTTCCGACAGGTTTAGAACATGGAACGGTTTCTGTTCTTATCAAAGGAGAGATCTACGAGCTGACTTCATTGCGTCAGGACCTTGTGACCGATGGCCGCCATGCGCAAGTTGCCTGGACTGCGGATTGGCAAAAAGATGCTGAGCGGCGTGATTTTACGATCAATGCGATGTCGATGGATAAAACGGGCAAGCTTTATGATTATTTTGGCGGGGAAGCAGACTTAAGGCTAGGAAAGGTTCGGTTTGTGGGTGTGCCTGCTTTGCGCATTCAGGAAGATTATCTTCGGATTTTACGTTATTTTCGCTTTTCAGCACGTTTTGAACAGGAAGCCCCTTCTAAAAAAATTTTGAAAGTGATTTCAGAAGCGCTTGAAGGGTTTGCCACTTTGGCGAAGGAACGCATACGGGATGAGTTTTCTAAAATTCTTTTAGGGCCACACCTCATTCGAACGCTTTATGCAATGGAGGAGGCTGGAATTTTAAAACGCCTTTTTCAAAGTTATGAGATTGAGGCCTTAAACACTGGCTTGGCATTGGATTTACCAGAGGATTTTATTCTGCGTCTTTATGTGCTTTGTCCAGAGATTGAGATTTTAAAAAAAACTTTTGCGCTTTCAAATAAAGAGAAAAAACGCCTGTCTTTTTTTGCACATTTTGGGAATGTTTTTGAATTAACATCAGATATGCCAACACTTTTGAAATATCTCGATCAGTATCCTCTTTCTGACTTAATGGCTTATTCTTATATCGCAGAAATAAAAGATGCTGAAAGCGTGATTTCTAAGGACAAAACCTGTAAGAATGACTGGGAGATTTTACGTCAGCGGCTTCAAGAGACAGTTTTGCCTGAATTTCCAGTCGCAGGGCGGGATCTGCTCGAAAGAAATGTCGAAGCAGGCCCTCAAATTGGGGCATTATTAAAAGAAATGCGCCTTTATTGGTTAGCGCAAGAGGCCAAAGTTACCAAACAAGAGATTTTAAAATATTTTGGCCTGCAAGGCTGGAAGATTGCTAAAGAAAGAGAGCCCTGATTATTTCCTCGAAAACGTCAAAAGATAATTCAGACAAACTTAAAAAAGCAAAGACATCTCTTCTCGTGCGCTTGTGGAAAGAAGAGCTGTCTCACCGAAAATTCCTGTTGCTTTTGACGTTGCTTTTAGCCATTGCCGCAGCCTCTTTGATGGCCGCTTATCCGCTTGTCATTCGTAAAGCAGTGGATATGTTTGCCCGTAAAGATCCACGAATTCTCTATCAAATTCCTATTCTTGTTGTTATTTTGACGGGGTTAAAAGCGCTTTGCCAATATGGGCAGACGTTAATGTTGCACCGCCTTTCGTTAGACACGATTCAAAGTCTTCAGCATAAATTGCTAAAATCGCTGCTTTATAAAGACCTTTCTACCATTGAAGCCTTGCCGCCTGCTGGGTGGACTTCCCGTTTTACAACGGAGGCTATGGCAATCCGTGAAGCCCTGACCAGAGCAACCAATGCGGTAGGAGATGTGGCGACGGTTATTGGGCTTGGCATTTGTATGATTTGGCTGGATTGGGAATTGGCGATTGTCGCTCTTATTCTTTATCCGCTGACCGTTTTACCTGTACGCAATGTCGGTAAAAAGGTTAAAAATTCCGCTAGAGAAATGCAAAGCCAAACAGCAAAGATGGTTGCACGTTTAACAGAAAATTTTTCTCTTGCACGTCCTGTCCGCCTCCACGGAATGGAAGAAAAGCAGTATCAGGACTTAGGGGATGGCTTGAATAAATTGCGGAATGCCCATTTTGCCATGGCACGCAATAAAGCGAAATTAGATCCTTTATTAGAAGTCATCGCGGGGGTTTCTGTGGCGATTGCGTTTGCCTTTGCCGGCTGGCGCTCGGCGATGGGAGGGGCTTCTTTAGGGGAATTTACAGCATTTATTGCGGCACTTTTCGCCGCTTCCCGTCCGATGCGTTCTTTGGCTTCTCTGAATGCCGCCTTGCAAGAGGGGGCTGCGGGTCTTTCACATGTCTTTTCTGTTATGGATACGCCGATTTTGATTCAAGACCCGAAAGATCCAGTTGCTATTTCGCGTCCTTTTTCCAGTTTGGTTTTTGAAGATGTCTCTTATCAATATAGTGATGGACGATGGGGACTTCAAAATTTTTCTTTAAAGATTAAAGAAGGGAGTTTTGTAGCGTTAGTAGGGGAAAGTGGGGCTGGAAAATCGACAGCTCTTTCCTTAATTCCTCGTTTACATGACCCTGCGATGGGGCGTGTGCTTTTGGGAGGTGAGGATCTAAAATCTTTTGCGATAAAAGAGTTGCGGTCTTTAATTGGCTATGTAGGGCAGGAAACGCCTTTATTCGAAATGAGCTTGCTTGATAATATCCGCATTTCAGAGCCAGAAGCTTCGTTAGAAGAGGTTCAAAATCTGTGTGAGGCAATGGGACTGGATTTTATTAAACAATTTCCAGACGGCTACCAAACTTTGGTAGGCTATCAGGGGCGTTCTCTTTCTGGTGGGCAGCGTCAGTGTGTCGCCATTGCAAGAGCATTGCTAAGACAGCCTGCAATCTTGATTTTAGATGAGGCGATGAGCGCTTTAGATGCAAATAGCGAGGCAAAGCTTGAAAATTTCCTGAGGGAGTACCGTAAAGGAAAGACAACTATTATGGTTTCACACCGCTTGAGCAGTCTAGGTAATGCAAACTTTATTTCTGTCATGCACGAGGGGTGCGTCGTACAGGAAGGAAGCCCTGAGATGCTTTTGAAGGACGAGGAAGGCGTTTATGCCAAAATGGCTTCTAAGCAAGGCTTAAAAGCCATACATCAGACAGGCCTTGTTCAAAAAGAGATCGGCGTGCTTCCAAACAGTTCTACTGTTTGTTTTCTGTGCCAAACCCACTTTCATTGAAAATTTGAACAATATCGGGAAAAACTTCTTGGTAGGCTTTGCTTTTAAATCCAAGATTATAGTCTGAAAGAATGCTTTCAGGGGAAGCCCATTTCCATTCGCTAAATTCAGGATATTCGAATTGTTCAAGATTTATATCTTTATCCTCACCGAGAAAAGCAAAAACGACCCATTTTTGCCTTTGGCCACGATAGCGTCCGCCGAGGGCTTTTCCGTAAAGGCGGGCAGGTAACTCGTAGGTAACCCATCCTTCACGTTCGCCGAGATATTTTGCCTTGTTGGTGCCAATCTCTTCCGCCATTTCACGCCAAGCAGCTTGTTCAGGCGTTTCATTTTCTTGAATACCGCCTTGAGGGCATTGCCAAATTTGCTGACGGTGATCGACACGCCTTCCTAAGAACAATTCTCCTTTTCGATTAAACAGCGCAATGCCGGCATTGGGACGATAAGGAAGAGAATGAAAGGAGGAGATGTCAGTCATAACGATTACTTCTTACTAGATGTTTCGGAGACGACCTTTTTCGGGGGCTCCTTGACAAAATAGGCATCTAAGCCTTTCTCAAGGATATTGATAGCTTGCTGAAGCTGAAAATCAGTACTTGGTTTGAGCAGGTCAAACTCAGGCCAAGATTTTGGTGGCACACTCGGAACTTTTTTCGCTTCTGGCGAAAGGGTTCGAGGCGCATCCAGCGGTTTTTTGTCTTCATTCTCAAGAGCGCCTGTAAAATCGGCCTCATGGAAAACAAAATATTTACTATCGTCTGAAGATTCAAAAATCTCAATATCTGGACTGATTCCAAATTTCTGGATGGAGTGGCCCGATGGGGTATAATAACGGGCCGTCGTTAGGCGCAGAGCGCCTTGATTGTCTGGCAGCGGAATAACTGACTGCACAGAGCCTTTTCCAAAAGAGCGTGTTCCTAAAATAAGGCCACGCTGATGATCCTTGACAGCGCCAGCCACAATTTCACTTGCAGAGGCAGAGCCAGAGTTAATGAGAACTACGAGCGGAAGATTATGGGTGATTTCGCTGCCATCGGCCTTCCAGCTTTGGTTGCTTTCAGCCTTTCTCGCCCGAATGGAAACAATTTCACCCGATGGAATAAATTCACGGGACACAGCAACTGCCTCATCTAAACGTCCGCCCGGATTGTTGCGAAGGTCTAGAATGACCCCTTTGAGTTTTGTCTTGTTGGCGGCGGCTTCTTTTTGGACTTTATTAAACGCAGCAGCTAGTTCTGAAGCCGCATGGTCGCCAAATTCACTAAGACGCAAATAAGCAAGATTATCATGGTAGAGGGCAGAGCGTACCATTCTGACTTTGATTTTTTCCCGTTTAAGGGAAAGTGTCAGGCTTTTTCCTGTTTTAGCCTGTATCAGTTTGAGAACGACTTTGCTGCCTGGTTTTCCACGGAGTTTTTCAACCGCTTTAATAAGGGGTAAGCCAGCGAGGGGCGCATCATCAACATCAGTGATGAGATCGCCACTTTGAATACCAGCACGGGAGGCAGGTGTATCATCGAGTGCAGAGACAACACGGATATGGCCACTATCTTGCTGAACCTCCATCCCGAGACCGCCAAAATGGCCTTCAATCTCGTTTTTCATGGATTGAAATTCTTCTTCTGGCATATAGCCTGAATGCGGATCAAGATTGCTCAGCATGCCTTTTAAGCCGTTTTCAATCAGTTTTTTATCGCTGACAGGCTCAACATATTCTGTATGGGCAACGTCCATAATCGTCCCAAAAAGCTGAAGAAGCTTAATAGTTTCGAGAGCTTCTTTCTTTTTTTCAGGACTGATATTTGCTGGCAGTGGCGTTTTCTCAATCTTTTCAGAGAGTTTTGCCTCTTCCACAGCAGACGCATAAAGGGGCGAAAAGGCTAAAAAAGCGCTGGAAAGAAGTAAAACAGACTTCAAAGACGCAGGAAGGAATTTCATAAAGAGCAAAATTTACATAAAGGAATACTGTAAGCTGGAGTAACGCATAGCATAGTTTTAAAATTTTGTCTTATTTTTAGAGTCTCTTTGGGGAGAAGAAAGATCATGTCCGCAATTCAGGATGTTCCTGATAGAATTTCTCTAAATTGCGTCCTGCTTTTTTATCTCCTTGTGCGACGGCTTTTTTCCAGAGCTCTATGGTTCTAGCGTAATCTTGCGGAACGCCTTGTCCATTTTTATAGAGAACCCCTAAATTGATTTGAGCAGGCGCATAGCCTTGATCGGCTGCTTTTTGATATAATTCTGCGGCTTTGGCGTCATCTTGTTTAACGCCTTGTCCGTTGGCATAGAGAATGCCTAAATTGTACTCTGCATGCGCAAAATTTTGATCGACCGCTTTTTGGTATAATTCTGCGGCTTTGGTGTAATTTTGCGGAACACCTTTTCCCTTTTCGTACAGAACCCCTAAATTATATTGCGCTTTGACAAAGCCTTGATCGGCCGCTTTTTGCCAAAGTTCCGCAGATTTCGCATAATCTGGTGTTATTCCGTCGCTGTCATCATAAAGAAGCCCCAAAGCATATTGCGCTCTGGCATCGCCTTCATCAGCGGCTTTTTGATAAAATTCCGCCGCTTTGACATCGCTTTGAGGGACATCTTTTCCAAAATAATAGGCATTGCCAAGATGAAGCTGTGCAGTGACGCTGCCTCGTTTTGCTGCGGCTTCTAAAAAGCGGAGATTGAGCATGGCCACAGGTTTAGAATGAAGAGGCGCTATGGATTTCAAGGAAAGTTTGCCTGTTCCTGCCAAATAGCCAACCGATCCTGCTAAAAAGACGGCGCATAAAGTCGTCGTTGTGAAAGAGATAACCTTATTGCTCATCATTCATCCTAAGCTCATTACAATCTGACTTTTAGATTAGTATAATTTTAAACATGTAAATAGGCGTCGAGAGGGAAGAGATAGCACCTAGTAGAAACCGTCTCTCTTCTCCCTTTATATTGTCATAACAGGCAAATAACAATTCTCTCTTAAATTGAGGTTAAATTGTATCCGACTGGGTCATAGGGGTGATTACACATTCTCAGATCAATTAGGAAAAAGCCTTTCGTCAATGTATAAAAGATCAAAACAGGCGCTGGCATGCTTATGATCCGTACAGTTTATCATAAAAGCATCATTGCAGGAGAAGGTTAAGAATCGATTGGTTGCGTATTCCATTGTATGATTGGCTCAATGATGGGTCATTATCTTGCATGGGAAGAACATTGGGTGTCTAAACTAATCATTTATTTTATATCAGCGCTTTTTTTGACGACCTCTCTTTCAAAAGAGGTTAGAGCAAATGATAAATCTGTGATGCAATCTCAAATCAATACGCCCAATGGTGTTGCCGGTTTAGATTATGAGGCGCGGCTGAACCAGTTCATTAAAACGAGTGGTTTAGATACACCAACAGCCCCGAATGGAGACCTGCTCAGTACAGGAAGAGCCAGATTCAATAGTATGATTGATGGCCAACTTCTTATGCGGATTACGGGGGCGCACCGTCAAGCAAATCCGTCAGATGAAGATAATTGGACAGATCCAGATGGGGTAACGATAGGGGGTTTTTCTGAGGGGAGAGGTTCACATGTCCTTATAACATGTCAGAATGAGGGCGGGATGAATCTGGGTACTTGTTTGAGTTTATGGAACTCAAATGCGCCCTATACAAGCAACCGTCCAGGCATAAGTCCTACAACAGGCGATCAAATTGCACATTATCCGGGGACATTAGATGGTGTCGTTTTTGATAATGGGACTAAAAACACAACTCCAAAGATTGTTGCGGGTAAAAATATTCAAGATTCTGGAGGTGTGAATCATGATCTGTATTTTTATAAACAAGGTGTTTACATTTACCCAGTCCTTTCAGAAACAGACCGAGCAAAGATTAAGCAACATCAGAGTATTGTCAGTAATGTATCGACAAAAACCTATAAGGATAAAAGCTCTGGTTATAAATTTACGGGCGTGAATGGTTTCTCTGGTATGATCAATAACTGGATTTTTAGTGATAAATGTCCATCTCATTTCGGATCTGCGAATAAATGTGACCGTTTAGATGTTGATAAATGGGTCATTCCTAATGCGCCGGAAACAGCATCTCAATCTCTAAACCCTCAAGATTATGCAAATGATCCGGAAAATTTCGATACGCATTATGATAAAGATGCGACCTTTCCAAGGATCTATGTTGGTGCGAGATCAAAAATGTTTAATTTGCTTGATACCTGCGCTATCGTTGATAATGACTCCCTTCCAGAAAATAACCAGTCTTCTAGTGAAAAACACAGTTTGGTACGTGAATGTGAGAATGCTGAATATGATAACGAACTTCATACGACAATTAGTGGGAAATACCATTATAACGGGCTGACACTTACCTTGGACAGCCATTTCCCTGGAAAATCTTGGCTGGACGGGGCGACTCAAAATGATGGCTTCAATGCATGGCCAGAATTGAGTTCGTGGGGGCTTTATATAGGAGGCCAGTTTCCAAACTTGCTTCAGCTTGAGCCCTTCACAAGCAATTTAGTCTGGGCAATTAAAGGCAATGTTTTGGGGGTAACAAACCCTATTAGTGCAGATTCTACGTCAGGATCTAAAGCACTCGCTTCCAGTCTATATAAACAGGCAGGGAAGACATCTATGCGTGAGGATCATTGGGAGCAATGTGATGCTGTAAACGGTGCTAGCTGTGACGATCATAGCAATATGTCGTGGCATATGGGTGTCAGAGTGGCAGCAGATAAGCCCGAAAATGAAAATATCATGTCGCCCAATAGTGGCGCACCTGGGGCAGATATAAGTTTTGGCGGGGATGGCTCCCTTCGTCTTTGTGCGGCTTCTGGGAATTGCTCCTTGGTTTATCCGGGATCTGCAGGGATGCGTATCCCTTATGTTAATACAGCGAGTATTGGCGCACTGAGTGATTCTGAAAATGTGATAATCACATCTCCGATGATTGCTGATAAATCAGTATCGGCTGAATCTTTCAAAGAAAATTTAAGAACTCCGAAATCATCCAGAGAGGCATGCGAGGCAGGTCAGTTTGTAGATGATCAAAACTATCACTATGTCTGTACCTCTCCCAATCATTGGAAGCGGATTATGCTGAGTGATTTTTAGGAACTTCTCAAATTCTCTTGCTTCTTCTCCCATGGTTACGTTTTAATATGGCGTTGAAAAATGAACCATGGGGAGAAATGCGCTTTTTTGATTTGGCGCTGGGCGATTTTTGCGAAGCAAGGGGCAAGAATTAGATTGTTGGCCAATCTGTATAGCCATGTTCTTTATCGGTGAGGAATTGGCCGTACCATGTTGTTTTATCTTCTTTATTGAGGGGGGCGCTTGTTTTAAAGCGTTTCACGAGATCAGGATTAGCAATAAAATCCCTGCCGAAAGAAATGGCATCGGCAAATCCGTCTTGAACAGCTTCTTTGGCGCTTTCAAAATTATAATTCCCATTTAAAACCAAAGGCTTTTTAAAAATCTTTCGGATTTCTGGCGATAATTTGGGTTGGTAGGAAAGGGGATTGGCGAGATTATCTTTTGAGGCGTGTGGATTAAATTCTTTGAGTGCCAGCCAGGCAATGTTTAATTCATTAAGCATTTTAGCGACTGGAAGAAAGAGTTTTTCGGGTTGGCTGTCGATACAGCCTAAAATTTCACCATTAGGAGAAAGGCGGACACCTACTTGCTCTGATCCAATTTCAGCAATGACTGCTTGGCAGACTTCTTTTAAGAACCGCATACGGTTTTCAGGAGAGTAGCCATATTCATCTGTTCTTTGGTTGCTGCTGTCTCTTAAAAATTGGTCTAGGAGATAACCATTCGCACCATGAATCTGTACACCATCAAATCCTGCTTTGCGCGCATTTCGGGCAGCCTTGGCAAAAAGCTCGGTAATTTGATGAATTTCAGAAATCTTTAAAGCCCTTGCCTTGGGATAAGGACGTTTTCCTTCCCATGTATGGCCGATGCCAGGTGCTGCGCTATCGCTTGCAGAGACAGGCTGTTGTCCACCAGACATCGTAGGAAAAACAATTCTGCCGCCATGCCATAATTGCGCAATGATTTTTCCGCCTTTCTGATGAACGGCTTCTGTGACATGTTTCCAGCCTTCAATCTGTTCTTCCATCCAGATGCCAGACGCATTGAGAAAGCCATATCCTTGAAGACAAATTGCAATGCTTTCGGAGACAATTAAGCCTGCCTCTGCTCGCTGTGCATAATATTGCGCCATGAGGGAAGAGGGAACGCCATCAGGGTAATTGCGGGTGCGTGTCAGAGGCGCCATAAAAAGACGGTTCTGACAGGTCGTTTTTCCAATTTGGATCGGGTCAAACAAACTTATCATTTGAATGGCTCCTTTTTGGTTAACTTTTGATATTCTAAGAGGAATTATTTTAGATCGTCTTTTGATGTTATTGTTTTGAGAAGAAATTCTGCCCATTTTTGGTTGTATAAATAATCTTTATGAGCAGCGTCATAAATGCAGTATTTGCTTTGAGTTTTTCTTGGGGTGTTGCTTTTAGTTTCTGGGCGTATTTTAAATTTTTTCCATGCTTTTGTATGGTAATAGATAGAAAACCAACTTAACTTCCCTTTAATTATATCCACAATGGCTTTTGTCTTAAATGGATATTCATCAGATGTTAGAATTGTTTTTTCTTTTATTAGAATATTATGAATTTCTTTCCCTTGTGCGCTTTCTGGACTGATAAATTCAATATGTTCGGAGGATTTTCCACCAGAAAGCAGTGCGAAGAGAACTTTTAATTTGTATTGTGGATCATTAGCAAGTTCGTCAGATATTTTTGTATTAAGCCTTAAATCTAATGCTTCAATTGCAGGTGGAATATTAAAATTTTGTATGTTGGAGGCTTGATGCAGATTTAATTTTGCAAATTGAATCGCAAAAGATAAATTTTTTTGTAATGATGTTTTTTCACCAAACCATTGGACAAGTATCTTATCAAAATTCAAACAACAAGCTTGGAAAATCCCATACCAGAAAGGATCACTGTTGCCTGTGAGATGATGCTTTACTTGGTCTCGGATTTCTTTGATTGCCTTTAAATTGTCTTTGATACCAGATGGAAGCTTTAATTTTTCGTTCTCTATCAGTTTACTGAGAGGGAGAGTCCAAGTTTGTTTACCGTTTTTTTTCTCAATATTTATGCCTATTCTAATGCAATGCTCATGTACTAGATATGTCCAAGCTATATTAGCATTAACATAAAGGCTTCAGCTTTAAATTTCATATAAGGCGTATTGAAGACGCTTACGGCGAAAAGCATTGCTTCACGGGCTTTAATCAGGCGTTCATCATTTAGACGGTTTAGCCCTGTTTCCCAGTCATATGTTTCTTTTTGAAATAAAAATTTTTCTACTTCCTCTTTGGAAGCGACAGGTTGATTATTATTGTTTTTTATGTCAGAAATTCGGCCAGAATTAACAGTTTTTTTGCGTCCAATATTTACTAAATATTGTATATCTTGATTACTTCTTCCTTCATTTAAAAGTGCTTTTATAATTCTCTTTTCTAAAGGTTTTAAATCTGTTTTTCTCATGACGGATGTCCCTTCAGTAGAAAATATGAATGTTAGAATGACAGTTAATTTTTTAAATATTTCGCAGGATTGATAGGGATATTCTTAATACGAAGCTGGAGGGAAAGGGTGCTGCTGGCATTGCTTGGCATTTGTCCGATAACTTGTTTTTTCTGGAGATGATCGCCTTGTTTAACAGAGATTTTACCCAGTCCAGAAAGCACCATTCTGCGTTGCGGTCCGCAATCGAGAATAATAACTTGCCCAAAGCCTTCAAAATTGCCAGCAAAAAGCACAATCGCATTGACAGGTGAAATAACATTTTCATTGGCATGGCCGGGATATTTAATCGCATTATTGGCGATACCGTCTTCAATCTGTCCCCATTTGGAAGTTGGGGGTGAAGGGAGAGGCGAAAGACCCGTGCCTGCTTCGATTGTCTGGGCCTTGGCAGGTGTAGGAAGGCTGGGTTTTTGGCCACGCTGGATTTGAAGCTGGCGCTGTTGCAGAATTTTTTGACGCTCAATACGTTGTCTTAAATCTTCTTCGGCAATGAGATCGGCAAGTTTCTTTTCAAGCTGAGCTTTGACCGCTTGCCGTTTTTTAATTTCAGCGTCATGTTCAGCAATATTTTTTTGATGTTCTGCTGTAAGCTTTTGAGATTCCTCAAGTTTTTTTTCAATTTGCGTTTCTTTCTGCAGCCAAGCTTTTTGCTGTGCCTGAAGATTTTCCCGTTTGCTTTTTAATGCCAAATTTTCTTTTTCTAATTTTTCGTTGCGGGTTGTTAGATTTTCTTGTTTTTCCGTATTTTCCTGCCCAAGAAGGGAGAAAAAGAGAGGAGGCAGATTTTCATTCTGGTTTTTGATATGAGGGGGCGTAATTTCATAGAGAAAGGCTTCAAAATCGCTCCTTTTCGGGTGCGAGGCATTCCAAAGAATTTGGGCTAACTCCAGCTTGCTTTCTTCTTCCAAAGCTTTTTGATATTTCGCCTCAGTCTGACGTTGCTCTGCTTTTTTTTGTAAGAGATTTTGCTGTAATTTTGTGAGTTGCTGCTGGTTTAGATGCTGATTTTTTTGCAGCGCAAGATTATTTGCGGTGATTTCTTCTAAATTGCGGCGCTCTTCTTCGAGGGCTTGGGCAATTTTTTGACGCTCAAGGCGGGCTTTTGAAAGCTCTTGTTCATTTTTTAAAATCTGTTTGTTAAGATTTTTTTGACTACTGACTTCGGCAGCAAATGCCGAAACGGCTGAAAGTGTCGGAGTAAAAAGGACGCTTCCAGCCGTTAAGAGGAGAACTTTTTGGATAAAAGTTCTCAAGTGATTTACGCTTCTATGAGAGACTTGCCTGTCATTGCTTCAGGCTGTTCTATCCGTAAGAAGTGCAGGAGGGTTGGGGCAACATCTGCTAACGTCCCACCATCACGCAAGGATTTTACCTCTTTTTCGTCTCTGAAATCTGCCAAAACAACAGGAACAGGATTGGTTGTATGAGAGGTGTGCGGTGCGCCTGTCTCCTCATTTTTCATGATTTCACAATTTCCATGATCGGCTGTGAGAAGCAAAACACCGCCTTGCTTTTTCAATGAGGCTTCAATTCGACCAAGCCCTTTATCCACCGCTTGGCAGGCTGAAATAGCGGCATCAAGCTTTCCTGTGTGACCAACCATATCTGGATTTGCATAGTTTAGAATGATGAGGTCGTATTTGCCTGAATCAATCGCCGCAACAACATCATCGGTCACCTGATCCGCAGACATTTCTGGCTGGAGATCATAGGTCGCCACTTTTGGAGACGGAATAAGCTTGCGGTCTTCTTTTGGAGAGGGGGCTTCTTGACCGCCATTAAAGAAGTAGGTCACATGAGGATATTTCTCAGTCTCTGCGATACGCAACTGTGTCAGCCCAGCCTTGGCAACGAGTTCCCCAAGATGCTGCTCAATATTTTCCTTTGGGAAAACGGTTTCCAGATAAGGGTGAAGTTCTGTTGAATAAGGTGTCATGCCGCACGCAAATGCAAAAGCAGGCTGTGCAGGGCGTTCAAATCCTTTGAAATCAGGGAGGAGGAGGGTTTCTAAAATTTCCCCAGCACGGTCGGCACGGAAATTCAGCATCCAGAGGCCATCGCCTTTTTGTGCGCCTTTGTAATCGCCAATGACGCAAGGTTGTACAAATTCGTCTCCTTTATCTTCGGCATAGGCCGCTTTAACAGCATCTTCGGCAGAGTCAAAGTGAGGGCCTTTTGCAAGGGCGATAACATTGTAAGCCTCTTGCACACGTGCCCAACGTTTATCACGGTCCATCGCAAAATAGCGTCCGCTAACGGTTGCAATTGTTGCCTTTGGAACTTCCTTTCTAATTTTAGCAAGAACGTCTAAAGCACAGCGTGGTGCTGTATCACGGCCATCTGTGAAGACGTGGAGAGCAACAGGAATGCCTGCATTTTCAAGGGTTTTAACTGCGCCAATAATATGGTCAAGATGGGAGTGGACGCCCCCTTCAGAGGTTAGTCCCATAACATGGCATGTGCCACCTGTCTTTTTAAGAACGTCAATGAGTTCTTTAACGGCAGGACGATCCTTAAATTCATTATTTTTAGCAGCTTGGCTTAAACGGGGAAGCTCTTGAAGGATACGGCGACCAGCTCCAAGGGTTAAATGGCCGACTTCAGAATTTCCCATTTGTCCAGCTGGCAGGCCGACGGCCTCGCCACTCGCAGCAAGGAGTGCATGCGGATGGTTATTCCAGAGATCGTGGAAGTTAGGCATTACAGAAAGCTTTACAGCATTATCTGCCATGAGATCACGCCAGCCAAAACCATCAAAAATGGTGAGCATAACGGGACGTGGACGTTGTGTACTTACTGTCATTTTACAATTTCCCTTTAAAGCAAAAACCTTACAAGGTCGGGAGAATGAGGCAGTTTCACGAAAGGAAAGACGCCTCAGCGATAAGTAACTTTAATAATTTCGTATGCTTTGTCACCCCCAGGGGCAGGCACAGTCGCAACATCACCTTCTTCTTTTCCAATTAATGCCCGTGCAATCGGGGAGGAAATAGAGATGCGACCCTCTTTAATATCTGCCTCAGGCACACCAACAATCTGAAAAGATTGCTCTTTACCTGTTTCCTCATCGGCAACATCAACGAAAGCGCCAAAGCGAATGCGTTTTTCAGTCAAACCTGAGGAATCAATCACTTCAGCAGAACCAACAAGCCCTTCAAGTTGCACAATTCGGCCCTCAATAAAAGACTGTTTCTCACGTGCTGCGTGATATTCAGCATTTTCAGAAAGGTCACCATGTTCACGTGCTTCTGCGATTGCCTTAATGACAGCAGGGCGCTCTTCACTTTTTAACTGCCGAAGCTCATCTTCAAGACGACGCAAACCTGCTGGAGTGATGGGCATTTTTTGCACAATAAAAAATCCTAAATGGAACAAACGGAATACATAAACTCACACAAGCTATTTTTGATGAATGGAAATAACCTGTTCTGGGATATATAGGAATTCCTGCGGGAATAAAGAAGGATTGGCATGAAAGAAAACAAGCTCGTCCTCAAACAAAAATCCCCTTAATTCTATCTGTTTTGAAAAAGAGAGGCAAGATTAAAGAGATTCTGTCCTTTAAAGGCAAAAAGGCGTGAGCTTTGTAAAAAGCCACGCCTTTTTGAACACTAAAAAAGCCTCTGGGCGTCTTAGTTTCCGCCAGTCCTTTCTTGGAGTGGTGTCGTGTTGATATTGTTTTTCTTTAAGGCTTCGATGGCATAAATTGCCGCTTTACCACCCGAGAGGGTGGTATAGTTTGGCACATCCATAATCAGCGCGGCCTGGCGGATATGGAAGCTATCTTTCGAGGCCTGGCGTCCAGAAACAGTGTTAATCACCATTTGGATTTCGCCTGAGCGGATAGAGTCAATGCAATGCGGCCGAAGCTCAAATAGTTTATTCATTCGCTGGACAGGAATGTCTCTCTCTTGAAGATAGGCAGCACAGCCAGGTGTTGCACTGACTTTAAAGCCCATTTCAATGAGTTTTTTTGCTAAGAACGGCAATTCTTTCTTATCCTCATCTCTGAGTGAAAAAAGAACATTACCAGAGAGAGGAAGGCGCATATTTGCGGCAAGCTGCGCTTTGGCAAAGGCATTCTCAAAATTAACGTCACGTCCCATGACTTCACCTGTGGAGCGCATTTCTGGGCCAAGGATTGTGTCCACACCAGCAAAACGCTTAAAGGGGAAAACGGGCGCTTTCACAGAAACATGAGGAAGCGCAGCACCAGGAATAAGGTTAAACTCTGAGAGTTTTGCCCCTGCCATGACCAAAGCTCCGATTTTTGCAACGGGCACATTGGTTGCCTTGGCAACAAAAGGAATGGTTCTTGAGGCTCTTGGATTAACTTCTAGCACATAAATGTCATCGTCTTTGATGGCATATTGAACATTCATAAGCCCTTTAACATTTAGTTCTTTTGCAAGATCTTCGGTTTGAGAGCGCAAGCGTGTCACAACGGCTGGTGCAAGGCTATAAGGTGGAAGAGAGCAGGCTGAATCTCCAGAATGGATGCCAGCCTCTTCGATATGCTCCATTACGCCTGCGACATGGGCATGTTCGCCGTCAGAAATACAATCAACATCCACTTCAATCGCATCATTAAGATAATGGTCCAAAAGAACAGGCCCAGAAGAGACTTCTTTACCCGCACGGGCAAGTATTTCTTTAAGGTAATGTTCTAATCCTGAACGGTCATGGACAATGGCCATGGCACGTCCACCCAAAACGTAAGAAGGGCGTACAACGAGAGGGTAGCCGACCTCCTCTGCTTTTTCGAGGACTTCCTTAGCATTGAGAGCAATTGCATTTTTAGGCTGTTTAAGATCAAGCTTGCGGAGAAGGGCTGAAAAACGCTCACGGTCTTCGGCACGGTCAATTGCATCTGCGGATGTTCCCAAAATTGGAATGCCAGCCTCTTCTAAAGCTCTGGAAAGTTTTAAAGGAGTCTGTCCACCATACTGGATAAGGCAGCCCAGCAATGTGCCTGATTTTTGCTCAACCCTTAAAATTTCAAGGACATCTTCAGCCGTAAGCGGCTCAAAATAAAGTCTGTCGGAGGTGTCGTAATCTGTAGAAACGGTCTCTGGATTACAGTTAACCATGATCGTTTCATAGCCATGCTCTCTGAGTGCATAGGCGGCATGAACGCAGCAATAATCAAACTCAATTCCCTGACCAATGCGGTTAGGGCCACCACCAAGAATAATAACTTTTTTACGGTTTTTATCTAATTTTTCCGCTTTTGGCGTTAGAGGAGTATAGCCCTCTGATGCACCGCAACCTTCATAGCTCGAATAGAAATAGGAGGTTTTCGCATCAAACTCATTCGCACATGTATCAACGGTTTGATAGAAAGGATGCACTTTTGCAGCATATCGCGCTTTGCGAACTTCTTCTTCGCTGAGACCGCAAAGCGTGCCTAGACGTTTGTCTGAAAAGCCAAGTGCCTTAATTTCACGCCAGTCGTGAGCAGTTTTTGGAAGCCCATTTTCTTTGATTTGTGCTTCTTGTGCGACAAGCTGTTTAATCTGATTTAAAAACCAAGGATCATATTGGCTGGAAAGTTTAATTTTGTCGAAAGGAATGCCAGCACGGAAAGCCTGTGCAATGAGGAGAAGACGGTCTGGACGTGGCGTTGCCAAAGCTTCAAGGTAATCTTCGACCGTGCCTTCTTTGGGAGCTGGCAGATCATCAAGACCTTCAAGGCCGGTTTCAAGCGAGCGCAATCCTTTTTGAAGTGATTCTGCAAAATTCCGCCCAATGGACATAATCTCACCGACAGATTTCATCGAGGTGGATAAGAGTGCAGGTGTCGCTGGAAATTTTTCGAAAACAAAGCGTGGAATTTTCGTGACGATATAGTCAATGACAGGTTCAAAGCTCGCAGGGGTCGTGCCTGTAATATCGTTATCTAGTTCATCAAGCGTATAGCCAACCGCAAGCTTTGCTGCGATTTTTGCAATAGGGAAGCCTGTTGCTTTGGAGGCGAGAGCAGAGGAGCGTGAAACACGAGGATTCATCTCAATAACGACCATGCGGCCATCTTTGGGATTGATCGCAAATTGAACGTTAGAGCCGCCGGTTTCAATGCCAATTTTACGCAGAACCGTCAGAGAAGCGTCCCGCATTTTCTGAAATTCTTTGTCTGTGAGGGTTAAAGCAGGGGCAACTGTAATAGAGTCGCCTGTATGAACCCCCATCGGATCAATATTTTCGATAGAGCAGATAATGATGCAGTTGTCCTTGATGTCACGGACAACTTCCATTTCATATTCTTTCCACCCAATAACAGACTCTTCGACCAAAACTTCTGTTGTTGGGGAAGCGCTTAGGCCAGAAATGACGATTTCATCAAATTCAGCTTTGTTATAGGCAATGCCGCCACCAGCACCGCCAAGAGTGAAAGAAGGGCGGATAATAACAGGCAGGCCGATTTCGGCTAATTTTTCCTGTGCCTCATCCAAAGAATGCGCTGTAAAGCTTTTTGGGCTTAAAAGACCAGCTTCATCCATGATTTCACGAAAACGCTGACGGTTTTCGGCTTTATCGATGACATCGCCTCGGGCACCGATCAGTTCAACGCCGAATTTTTCTAAAATGCCCTTACGGTCTAATTCTAATGCTGCATTGAGAGCTGTTTGTCCGCCCATTGTAGGCAGGAGCGCATCAGGTTTCTCTTTCTCAATGATACGGGTTAGAAATTCGGCTGTAATCGGTTCAATATAGGTTTGATCGGCAAGATCAGGATCGGTCATGATTGTCGCTGGATTAGAATTGACCAAGATGACTCTGTAACCATCTTCCTTGAGAGCCTTACAGGCTTGTGCCCCCGAATAGTCAAATTCACAGCCTTGCCCGATAACGATTGGGCCAGCGCCGATAAGAAGAATGGATTTAATATCTGTACGTTTAGGCATAATCGTCCGCTTATTCCTTAGAAGAATTTTTTGAAAGATTTTGACGGATCATCGTCATAAATTTTTCGAAGAGATGTACGGCATCGCTTGGACCTGGGCTGGCTTCAGGATGGTATTGAACCGAGAAAATATTTTTCCCCACAACTTCAAGCCCTTCATTAGATCCGTCAAAGAGGCTGATATGGGTGGCAATGACGCCTTTAGGCAGACTTTCAGGATCGACTGCAAAGCCATGATTTTGGCTGGTAATTTCGACTTTTCCGCTTGCCAGTTCTTTTACGGGGTGGTTTGTGCCACGGTGGCCTTGGGGAAGACGGTACGTTTTGCCGCCCAAAGCTCTTGCAAGTAACTGATGGCCCATGCAAATGCCAAAAATGGGGATATTGAGCTTAAAAATTTCTTGGAGAAGTGGAACGCCATATTTCCCGGTGGCCTCTGGATCTCCTGGGCCATTGGAAAGAAAAATGCCTTGAGGTTTAAGCTTTTTAATCTCTTCGATACTTGAGCTCCCCGGAACAACGTGCACGTCAGCGCCCGCAGACACAAGGGATCGGAGGATATTATCTTTTGCGCCAAAATCAAGCGCAACAACCCGCACTTTATTTTTGGTTTCAGGGAGTGTCTCTTGCCATCTGCCTTCATGCCACTGTCTGCTTTCTCCAGCGGCATCTTCAGCGAGATCCTGGCTTTCAAGCCCTTCCCATTTTTGGAGCTTTTCAAAAGCTTGTTTGAGATCGAATTTACCATTTTTTGGAAAGGCGATTAAAGCATTTTGAGGGCCTTTTTGCCGAAGGAGGCTAACAAGCCGTCTTGTATCAAGGCCGGCAATCGCAGGGCGATTTTGTTCAATCAGCCATTCAGGAAGGGTTCTTTCAGAACGCCAACTGGAGGGAGCTGTTGGAAGTTCCTTTGTGACAAGGCCATAAGCACGAATATGGCTCGCTTCATTGTCAAAGGAATTGATCCCCGTATTACCTATATGAGGAAAGGTGAAAATAATAATCTGCTTGCTGAAAGAAGGGTCTGTTAATGTTTCTTGATAGCCCGTTGTTGCGGTGCAGAAGCAAAGCTCTGCGGGATCAGTGACGGCGTGTGCGCCATAGCCTTTTCCCCAAAAAACATCGCCATTTTGTAAAAGAAGAGCCGCAGTCGCCCCTTTGGGTGGCGTAAGGACGTTAAGAAGAGCATCCTGTTTGTTGCAGGAAGAAGCAGAAGAGGAGGGCATAATTCTCCAGTATGGTAAACCGTTTAATCGTAAAAGATAAAAATTGAGATAGATTATAGAATGCTTTTACTTGAAGTTGTGCATAATGTGAAATTTTCAAAAAAGTGGGAGCTTAAAATGCGGCAAAATACAAAGAGGCGCAAGCCAGTTTAAAAAGTCTTTGAAAGTGCAAAACTCATCGTTTTTATTTTTCTCATTTGTTGTTTAAGCCGCTGAAATGATAAAAATAGTGGATTAAAGAAACAATTTACATTTTAAATGAAGAAGGCAGGGTCATCAAATGACAGATATTAGTTTGCGCCAGAAAATTATGAACGACATTAAAACCTCAATGAAAGAAGGGAACAAGGAAGAAGTTGCAAGACTTCGCGCCATTACGGCAAAATTCAAAGATTTGGACATCGAAGCCCGTGTCAGTGGCGTTGAAGTAGATGCAGATCAGCTGCAAAAAGCACTGCGTTCCATGGTGAAATCTCGTCTCGATTCTATTGCGCTTTACGAAAAAGGCAACCGTCCAGAGCTTGTCGCAAAAGAACAAGCCGAAATTGAAACGATTAAACGCTATCTTCCTCCTGAAATTGATGAAGAAAAACTTAAAGCGGAAATTGAGAAAATTATTTTGGCCTTACCAGAAGCCAGCATGAAGGAAATGGGAAATGTGATGGGACAGCTGAAAGAAAAATTTGGTGCTGCCTTAGATGCAGGGAAGGCAGGTAAAATTGTGCGTGAGCGTTTGATGGGCAAGAAATAAATTTACTTTTTTGCTGTTTTTACAGAGGAAAAACTGCCTGAATGCGTTTTTTTGATCCCGCTTTTTTAGAAGAGCTAAAGGCCCGTCTTTCGATTTCGTCGATTATTGGACGGCGGGTGAAGCTTACCCGTTCTGGAAAAGACTGGAAGGGCTGTTGTCCCTTCCATGGGGAAAAAACTCCCTCTTTTTATGTCTATGAGGATCACTATCATTGTTTCGGCTGTGGTGCGCATGGAGATGCGATTGGGTTTATACACCAGACGCAGGGGGGCACTTTTTCCGATGTGGTTGAACGTCTTTCTGCGGAGGTCGGCCTGTCTCTTCCAGCGCAAGATCCACAGATGCAGGAACGTCAGGAAGTTCGGCGCAAGCTAAGCGATGTTTTAGAAGCGGCGCGTCTCTATTATCGGGAGCGCCTTTATGCGCCGGAAGGAAAATCAGCACGGGAATATCTCACAGCCCGTGGCATTGGCCAAGAAATTGCGGAGCGCTTTTCTTTTGGCTGGGCAGATTCTGGAAGAGGGTTAATAGAAGCGCTCGAGAAAAAAGGCTTTTCTCAAGAAGAAATGAAAGAAACGGGACTTTTGCGAGAAGCCCGGCAAGGGGGGGAGAATAGACCCTTCTTTTTTAACAGGGTGATGATTCCTATTTTTGGGCGCAAAAAAGAAGTGCTTTCTTTTGGCGGGCGTGTGCTTGATGACAGCAAGCCTAAATATTTAAATGGCCCAGAGACGCCTCTTTTTTTCAAAAAGCATATTCTTTTTAATTTTGAACAAGCAAGAGGCTTTATTGACCGTCAAACGCCTATTCTTGTTGTGGAAGGCTACATGGATGTTGTCGCCTTGAGCCAGCAAGGGATAGGCGGTGCTGTTGCGCCTTTAGGGACGGCTGTAACGGAAGATCAGCTTCGTCTTTTATGGCGGAGTTCTGATGCGCCTGTTTTTTGTTTTGATGGTGATAGTGCAGGCAGAAGAGCGGCTTTTCGTGTTTGCGAGGTTGCCTTTCCTTTTTTAGAAACGGGTAAGAGGTTACGCTTTTGTTTTCTGCCAAAAGGAGAAGACCCCGATAGCTTGGTGCAAAAAGAGGGCAAGGAAAAATTTTGGGATCGGATTGAAAAAGCGCTTTCTTTAGAAGAAAGTTATTTTGGGCTTTTAGCAGAGAAAATTTCGCCACAAACGGCGGACGGGCGTGCGCAGTTTCGTAAAGCGCTCCAAGAGGCGAGTCATCAAATCAAAGATGAGATTTTGGGAAGTGAATACAGAGCTTCTTGGATGGATTCTTTTTTCTCTCATTTTCGTTTTTCGCCCTCCCAACGCAAAAGAGGGAATTGGCAAAACCAAAGGGAGAGAAATCAAGCTAATTTACGTCATTATCAGCAACTGACACGCCGTTCAGATTTTTCAGTACAGGAAGAGGTAAGTCAGGAAAAAGTTGTTTCTTTTTCAAAGGAAAGCACAGCCCGGCTGCGGTATCAGATTTTACTGGGGATTCTGATGCTTCATCCTGAGATATTTCCTTGGGTAGAGGAGGCTTTCTCCCGATTGGAATTTGGTGGAAATGAACGTCTGCTTGCCCTTCAGGATGCCATGTTTGAATGGTATGAGGCAGATGAAGATCCTAAGGAAGAGGATATGGAACTTCATGGAGGAGCTTTTAGAGATTTTCTTAAAGAAAAGGGTTTTGAAAAAGAGGTGCTTGAATTTTCCCGTTTAGGCAATATAGACACAGATGGTGCGCCAATTGTCGAAGGCTGGTGGCATTTTTATGGATTTATTGATATTAAGGCTTTCAATCAGTCTGTACAGCAGGACATCAAGAGAGCCCTTTTGGAGAAAAATGATGGAGAGGAAAATGCCTCTCAGGTACTTCCAAAGGCGCTTTTAGCCCGTATTGAAGCGAGAGATCGTCTGCGGCGAGGTGAGATGCCAGAGATGCCTTCAGATGAAAATTTGTAACTCAGACCTTGACATTAGGCGCAATATTCCCCAAGTGGCAGGGAGCGCTTTTACGTTTCTTGAAGTTTTTAGGGACGCAATTTGTAAATGACAACCAACCATCAATGGAAGATGAGAGTATGGCGATAAAGACTCCTGCCGATACGGAACAGAACAGTGCCGATCAGGACGGGTTGCAGCTTGATATAGATTCAGCTGCTGTCAAACGCCTGATTGCAAAGGGACGTGCCAGTGGCCACATTTCCTTTGATGATTTGAACGCTGTCCTCCCACAGGACAAAATGTCTTCGGAGCAGATTGAAGATATTATGGCCGCCTTGTCAGAAATGGGTGTTCAGGTTGTTGAAAATGATGAAGATTCTGATCCGGAAGACGACAACGAAGAGAGTGAGGATGAGTCTGATGACTCCGACGATGAGGAGTCGTCTGAAAAACACTCCCATAAAGAAAACAGTCGTAGCGGTAATATTTCTGAGAGTGCAGGCCGCACTGATGATCCTGTTCGCATGTATTTGCGTGAAATGGGCGCTGTTGAGCTTCTTTCCCGTGAAGGCGAAATTGCGATAGCCAAAAGGATTGAGGCTGGCTGGGGCGAAATGATAGAGGGCATGTGCCGTAGCCCGATTGTTTTCTCTGCTTTAATTGACTGGGCGAATAAAATTCGTCTTGGAGAGTTAAGTCTGCGTGAGGTGATTGACCTCGAAGAGAGTCAGAATTTTTCTGATAAAGAAGAGGCTTTAGCCGAAGAAGACGAAGAGGATATTGACGCCGAAGAAGAATCCGAGGATGAGGATTCAATGAATGCGCCTTCTATTTCTCTGGTTGCTTTAGAGGAAAAACTTCGTCCTGAAATTATGGCAGAGTTTGATTCTCTTGAGGTGCTTTATCAAAAGCTTTCCGCTCTGCAAGAAAAGCGGATTGTGATTCTTCTTGAGGGAAAAGAATTAGATAAGGTCAGTGAAAAAGAATATCGTGAAATTCGAGATGAGCTGGTTCGGCATGTCCGCCGTTTAAGACTGCATACAGGGCGTATCGAAGAAATCAGTGAAATGATTAAAAAGCAGGTTAAGCGTCTGAATGATTTAGAGTCTAAAATGGCTCGTCTGGCTGAATCCTGCCGTCTTAACCGTGAGACTTTCTTCTCTTATTACCGCAACCGGGAATTAGATCCGCTTTGGCTTGATGAGATTGCAAAACTTCCGGGGAAAAATTGGAAAAAGCTGATTGAAAATCATCGTGGACGTCTTGAAACGTTGCGGGATGAGGTTGCTAGCTTGGTTCATCTTATGGGCTTGCCTATTTCAGAATTTAGAGAAGTTTATCATACCATTTCCCGTGGGGAGCGTGATGCTGGCCGTGCGAAGAAAGAGATGATTGAGGCCAATCTTCGTCTGGTGATTTCGATCGCAAAGAAATACACAAATCGTGGTTTGCAGTTCCTTGATCTCATTCAGGAAGGCAATATCGGTTTGATGAAGGCGGTGGATAAATTTGAATATCGTCGTGGTTATAAATTCTCAACCTATGCGACATGGTGGATTCGTCAGGCCATTACACGTTCTATCGCAGATCAGGCAAAAACCATTCGTATCCCTGTCCATATGATTGAAACAATCAATAAATTGGTACGGACTTCCCGCCAAATGCTCCATGAAATTGGCCGTGAGCCGATGCCTGAAGAATTGGCTGAAAAGTTGGGTATGCCTTTGGAGAAAGTGCGCAAAGTTCTTAAAATTGCAAAAGAGCCGATTTCCCTTGAAACCCCAATCGGGGATGAGGAAGACAGCCATTTGGGCGATTTTATTGAAGATAAAACGGCAATTATCCCATTGGATGCCGCTATTCATACAAATTTGAGAGATGCAACGGCGAAAGTTTTGGCCTCACTCACCGCCCGTGAAGAGCGTGTTTTAAGAATGCGTTTTGGGATTGGTATGAATACAGACCATACGCTTGAAGAGGTTGGTCAGCAGTTTAATGTGACAAGAGAGCGTATTCGCCAGATTGAGGCGAAAGCCTTGCGTAAATTGAAACATCCTACACGCTCACGGAAGTTGAAATCTTTCTTAGACGTCTAAGCTTAATCTGAACTTTGAATGGTTTAAAAAATACCTTGTCTTTTCCAAAGCAGAAGAGGCAAGGTATTTTTATTTTAGAATGCGTGGTGAAGGGTTTTTATGCTTCAAGTCTGCCCAGTCATTTATGGTGGCACCAAAGTTTTGAAAGAGAATCCACCTTGTCTTGTCGCTGAAAATGTTACTTTTCTGCCGAGTGTTTTTGCAGGTACGGGGGCAGAGCTTTTTTATCCCTCTGGCCGTGTTGTGGCAGAAAGTTTGAGTTATAGGGGGATTCCTTCACCACATCTTCCGCTCGGCGCAACTTATACAGAAGCAGATTTAACCCAATTCCCGAGAGCGCCCGAAGAATATCACTACGTTTATCTTGGTGATGTGAATCAGCATTATGGACATTTTTTGATTGGGGCGCTTTCTCGGCTTTGGAGGTTTCCTGCTTTAGAGCGTGAAAAACTCCGTTTGGTTTTTACAGGCCAGCCGAGTGTCGAAGCGCTTTTTGAAAAAGAATATATGCGTCAAATTTGGCAGGCACTTGAGTTGAAGCCTGAAAATTTTGCGTTTTTTCCAAAAGGCGCACGTTTTAAAGAAATAGAGGTTTCAGGAGCTTCTTTTGAGGAAAACAGCCATGTTCATCAGATCTATTCTGAAATGATGGTGGCGCTTGGCGCAAAAATTTATCCTGAAGAGATTCAAGAAAAACCGAATAGGATTGTTTATTTTACAAAAGAATTTCTTCCTAATGGCATTTGGCGTTTACAAAATGAAGCTGTTTTAAGCGAGGGACTGAGATCGCTGGGAATTGAAATTGTTGCGCCCGAAAGACTTTCTTTACAGGCGCAAATAAAATTATGGAAAGAGGGCGGGGTATTTATTGCGACCTCAAGCTCGGCACTTCATAGCTCTGCTTTCGTCGCTAATCGAAAAATCATTGTCCTTAATAACGTTTCAGAGATGTGGTCTAATCAAGTTTTGGTGGACAGGGTGTCACATAATGACTCTTTGTATCTCTATGATTTTGAGAATTTTGATTATAAGGCTGGTTTTGTAGAAGGTTTTCATGCGCAGTTGGAGATTAAAAATCAGGAACGTTTTGTTTCAGAGCTTCTTTCTTTTCTAAAGGCCTTAAAAGCGAAGTAAGCTGTTCGAGTGAAACTTGATTTCTTTTTGATTTTGTGGTGTATATCACTTTTCCCTGCTGGCGCTCTCCATGCGTGCCAGCTGTTTCTATGACATGGAGATTCTTTTTTAAGAATCTTGATGGAAAAGGGTCGCTTAATTAGTCCTTGCATAGAAAAATCACTTTAGCCATAGGGAGTTTGCATGGCTTTATATGAACTAACGCTCATTTTGCGTAACGATCTATCAACCACCCAAGTTGAATCCTTTATCGAAAATCTAGGAACAAAATTGGGCGAACTCGGCGGTTCTGTCGAGTTGAAAGAATTCTGGGGACTTCGTCCGCTTGCTTACCGTATTAAAAAGAACCGTAAAGGACATTATGTCTTTTTGGGACTGAATACACCAGCAGAAGCCCTTAAAGAAATTGAACGCCAGATGTCTTTGGACGAAGATGTTCTTCGTTTCCTCACATTGCGTGTTGATGCCCTTCCAGAAGGTCAGACTCCAATGATGAGCCGTCGTGACGAACGCCCAGCACGTGGCCCACGTCAAGGACAAGGCCAGACCGGTGGTCGTTTTGAAAGTGGCCGTGGTCGCCGCCCACAAGGTCATTCCCATTCTCATGGGGCTGACGAAGGGGATGATGCCGCAGATGAAGGAGATCTAAATGACTGATACAACTGACGCAGTCGTCAAAGAAGTCAACCCAGCAGCACGTCGTACTGCCGTTGGCGCACGCCGTTCTTTCCGCCGCCGGAAAGCTTGCCCATTCGCTGGTGAAAACGCACCTGCAATCGACTATAAAGATATTCGTCTTCTTAGCCGTTTCTTGTCTGAGCGTGGTAAAATTGTTCCAAGCCGTATCACAGCCGTTTCTGCTAAGAAACAACGTGAACTCGCTAAGGCAATTAAACATGCCCGTTTCCTTGCACTTCTTCCATATGTGGTGAACTGATGGCTGCTACTGAAATTATTCTACTTGAGCGCATTGAAGGCTTGGGGCAGATGGGCGACATCGTTAAAGTTCGTCCAGGCTATGCCCGTAATTTCCTGCTTCCACAGGGAAAAGCGCTTCGTGCAAATGCTGCAAATAAAACACGTTTTGAACAAGAGCGTCAGCAGTTAGAGGCCGAAAATCTTCATCGCCGTGAAGAGGCTGAAGATGTTGCAAAACGTCTTGAAGGTCTTTCCGTTGTTCTTCTGCGTCAGGCAGGCGAGAGCGGATCCCTTTACGGTTCTGTGAGTGCAAGAGACGTTGCCGAAGCTGTTACAAAAAATGGTGGCGCAACAGTTTCCCGTCAGCAGATTATTCTTGGACATCCAATTAAATCTCTTGGCCTTGCAAAGGTTAAACTTCGCTTGCACCCAGAGGTCGTTCTCGAAATCACTGTGAACGTTGCACGTTCTGAAGAAGAAGCAGAGCGTCAGGCACGTGGTGAAGAAGCTAAGACCAAAGAGGAAAATGAAAACGTCCTCGGCGATCTTCAGAATCAAAACCGTGCAGAAGATGAAGCTGCGGAAGCCGCTGAACTTGCTGTTCAGGAAGAAGGCGAAGAAGCAAAAGCAGAGTAATTTTCTTCTTTTGATTTTTCTAAAAAAGGCTCTGAGGATCTCCCCAGAGCCTTTTTTATGTTAGTGTGAAGCTATCTATATGGTTAAGTTACTCTAAGAAAGAGAGAAAAAGCCCAGAACTTCTGAAGTTTCTTTGCTTTATAATTTTAGAAAGAAAAATCCATGCGTTTATTTATCCGCTTAATTATTGCTTTCTTTTTGCCGTGGCTGGCCTTTTTTACGATTGAGCGCCCAATGGCAGGTATCATTTGCTTGCTTTTGCAGCTAACAGTTCTCGGGTGGCCTTTTGCGGCAGTCTGGGCTATTTGGTCAATCTGTAAATATGATACCGCTGCGCATCATTGAGCAAGACAAAAAAGGAAGCTATTAGCTTCCTTTTTTTGTGAGCGAAAGCTTTGCTAAACGGTCAAATTCTTCCACTGAAAGTGTTTCACCACGTCTGGTAGGGTCAATGCGAGCTTCCTCAAGGAGTTGATCGCCCCCAAGTTTTTTGAGCGCACTTCGGAGCATTTTGCGCCTTTGCCCAAAGGCGGCATGGGTGATTTGCTCCATTTCTTTAAAAAGCGCTGGAGAAGGCTGATTGGGATGGGGAAGAATACGGACAATCGCTGAATGTACTTTAGGGGGAGGGGAAAAGGCTCCTGGCGGCAGACGCATGACAATATCGCATTGTCCGCACCATTGTGCGAGAACACCTAATCTTCCATAAGCAGCGCTGTTAGGTTTTGCACAGATACGTTCAGCGACCTCTAACTGAAACATGAGATTCATTTTTGACCAAGCGCCTGCTTGACGCAAGAATTTTACCAAAAGGGGGCTGCCGACATTATAGGGAAGATTGGCAATAACTTGTCTTGGTTCTTTCAGATGCGTAACAGCATCTATTTTCAGCGCATCGCCTTTGAGGAGAGTAAAACGGCCTTTGCTGGTGGCTTCCATTTCTTCAAGAAAAGGAAAGGTCCTTTCATCAATTTCAATGGCATAGACTTTTTTTGCGCCTTGACGAAGAAGCGCCTTGGTAAGCCCTGCTGGACCAGGGCCCACTTCAAGAATGTTTTGAGATGTGAGGTCTCCACCTAACTGGGCAATGCGGTCGCAAATATTGGGATCGAGCAGAAAATGCTGTCCCAAAGATTTTTTTGCAACAAGATCTGTGTTGTAAGAAGGCGTTGTCATGCGTTTAATTCGGCACGTCCAGCAGGACGGATTTCAATAACAGCTTTTCGCTGCAAAGCTCTTTGAAGCTGTCTTGCAGCCTGCTCAATACGTTCGTTCATAAGTTGGTCTGCAATTTGTCCTGGTGTTAATTGTGCAAGATTTCGGCTCTGGCGGGTGCAAATCATCAAAAGAGAAATGCCGTCTCCTGCCACAAGCGGTTTTGTCGAAGTTTTATTGGGTAATTTTTCGAGAATGGAATGCATTTGGGGCGGCAGGCGTTCCATAACTTGCGTCCCCGGGTTACCTGCTTTTCTTGCGCCTAATTTGTCATTCAGCTCTTCCATATCCTTACAAGAGTGAACTGTTGCAGAGGCTTCGTTGGCCTGTTGCAAGAGGGCTTTCTGCTCTTCTGTTGGGGCTTCTGGATTGAGCGGAGAACTAAAAGGGAAGAAAGCTTGGCGCAAGGTAATCAAAGTGCCCATTTCTTTTCCAAGCTTCCGCCGTGCATGTACGGTTGAGATAATTAAGCCACCCGGGACGAGGATAGGATTTGAGATAGCCTCATCTGGCATTTTTTTAATGATTTCAACGACCGCAGGATCAAGATGGTCTTCCTGCATCCAACCTAAAGAGCCTCCGTTTAAGGCAGACTGATCTTGAGAAAACTGCGCGGCAACGATAGGAAAAGGCGCTCCGCCACGCAATTGTGAAATAATCATATTTGCAAAGGCGATTTCTTTTTGAGGATGCTCTGAATCCGCCACGGGAATGAAAATCTCATTCATGAGGTACTGAGGTTCGCCCTCTTCCTCCTCGAGTGCTTTTTGCCGCTGTTTAATTTGATCTGGAAGCACACGGCTTCTTGCCCCAAGTGTTTGACGCAAGACGACCATCCAGCCACTTTGCGCTCTAATTTGGTCAATCAAAGTCGTGAGGGAAATGTCATCTTTGGCAAGCTTATCCCGCAACGCATTGTGGGGCATATCGTTACGCTCTTCGATATTTGCGATAGAAGCGGCAATTTGCTCTGGCGGAATATCAATATGGCGGCGAAGAACCTCTTGTGTTTTCAGTTTTTCTTGAATGAGCTGTTGTAGAATTTGCGAGCGCATGCGTTTCATCACACTGGGCGCAATTGGCAAGCCTGTGGAGACAACGAATAATCTGGCACGGTCTTCAACATCGGCTCTGGTGAGAAGCTGACCATTCACAACCGCTAGGATTTGCGCATCAGAGCTAAGATCAGAGTCCGCTTTCGGACTGGGAGAAAGCGTATCTTGCGCATCCGCTGTAATTTCTTCTGCTTGGGCTGAAAAAACACAAAGAAAGAGCGCCAAAGGAAGCCAGCAAAGAGAAAGAGAGTACTTTTTCATGCGGCAGAACCACCTGCACCGAAAGTTCCGATAGATTTTAAGAAAATATTCACAAGGAAGGTTGAGCCACGGGCCTCACCACCGATAGAGGTATATTGCTTGCTATAGAAAAGATCCAGGCCAAAACATTCATTCGCATAGCCAATATTTCCGCCGTTCGAAACCCATTGCATTGTGGTGGGGTCAAATCTGGCAAAAGCGCCAACATGGAAACTCCCATATTCAAATTGTCCTGAAGCCGTGACTTGGTTCATGTGTTGGAAGTTGAAGCGGTTAACAAATTGTCCTTGATTCAGCCCATATGGCGTATAGAAATAATAAGGATTGTTAACTTCATAGATATAACCTGCATTAAGATTGATATGTGGGATTTTGAAGTTGAAAAGCCCTTCACCGTAGTCAAATTCATTTTCCCAAGGATTGTATTTCCCACGAGCTACAACACTTAGCCAATTATTCGGCGCAAATAAAATACGGCCAACCGGATCAGAGAGATGATGATTAAGGCCAGTGCCTGGTATCATATTATGCGTGATATGGTCTTGGAAACTTTCACCGACTAAAATATCGACGACATGGCCTTTCCAGCTCCAATTTTGGTGAATGCCGATATTCCCGCGCACACCACCATCTAAACGGTCTGTTCCTTCATAACGGTTAAGTTCAAAAAGGGTTGAATCATCGAAATTATAATAGAGACTGTCTTCGTTTGGCATATTTCGGCTGAGCTGTCCGCCTGTATTGGGCGCTGCAATGAATTGGGCAATTGGCTCAAAAATACTATAGCCTCGTCCATGCGCAAACGTACGCATGAAAGGCCAATTCACCTGCAAAGCAAAAGTGGGCAGAATTTGGCCTGTAATCTGGTCTCCAGGCGTTAGATATTGTGAAGGGCAGCTATTGTTATTATAGGTTTCAACGCAATTACGTTCGACCGAGTGATAGACGGTAGAATCAAGACGGCCTGTAACTTTCCATTTCTGTCCCCAAGGACCATCGAAAGGACGATCATATTGGAAACGCCATTCCCCACGTTGATCCCGAAGTCCATCAACACGGTAGAGATCGAAATCTTCTGTATGGAAGGAGAAGGTTCCGCCTAATTTATCTGGCTGTCCTTGGTAGTTATATGCAAAACTTGGCAGCGCATAGGCGAGACGGTCGTTGTTAATTGTGCCCTGGTTCATGCCTTGGAAAAATTCCACGTCAAAACGAAGTTGCGACCCTTGTCCAAAACCTTCAACAAACGCACCGGATTCGAGAGCATCTGTACCATAGCCAGGGACACGATAGTCTCGCATATAGTTTGCAGACGTTGCTAAATTAGCCTGTGCGCCATAATGCCAGTATTTATTGTAAACAAAGTCAGCAGAAGAAAGAATATAGGCTTGCGCACCGTGTTGATCGCTGTCCGTTCCGTAGGAATATGTGTTGTCGTGTGTATCAACTCCGACACCGCCTTGGATTTTAATAGATCCAAAATTTAACATTTTTCGGTAATTGGCGGTAAAGTTAGGCGCTGATTTTGTCGCAAAAAGAGCCGTTAGGGTAATATCAGACGTTTTATCAATCACCCAATAATAAGGAACGGTAAAGAAGGTACCGAGATAGCGGTCATGCGGACTGATTTGGAAGGGAAGAAAACCGCTTTGCCGTTTGACGGACGGGTCTGTTAATTTAAAATAAGGCAGGTAGAGGACGGGCAAGCCGAAAACTTTAATCCAAGCATTTTCAAATTCGAGGCGCTTATGATTTTCATCTCGGCGAACAGCGGAAGCTTGGATTTGCCAAAAAGGGGCTTTGTGCGGATTTTTGGCGCAAGTATTGCAAGGCGTGTAGCTAACGCGGCGCAAATCTTGCACGACGCCCTCTGATTGCCGCATCCCGTTCGCAGCAAGTTTCACGTTTTCTTCCATGCGCATATAAAGCGCACGGCCAATTCCATCTTTAATCCCATTTTGAAATTCGAGTTCTTTTGCATAAAGCGTGCTGCCATCGGGTTGAAGCAGCGCAACATGCCCTGTTGCACGGATAAGACCCGCAGGGCGGTCTAGGGTGACACGATCCGCACGCAGTGCTTGATCGCCTTGCCAAATACGGACGTTCCCAGACCAGACCAGCTGCCCTGTCTCATCATAGCTTTCATGGTTTGCCAAATAGGTAATGGGATCTTCTTTTTTGACTTCACCTGGCTGAACAAAATGCCCCGCACTTTTATCGGCTTGAAATCCTTTTCGGCCACCTGACGAGACATCCACAGTTTGAATTCCAAACTGTTCGGGCAAAAGCTTTGTTTCAGGGAGAGGGGTGACCGTTTTTTTCTGCTGCGGCGTGCCTGCGGGAATTTGCTTTTGTTCTTGGGAAAAGGCTTCAGGCGTTAGAGAGAGAAGTACCAAGGAAGAACAGAGGAAAGAGACGGCAGATTTGAGTTTATCTGAAAATGACAAGATCTATCCCTCCTCCATTTTTAAAAGAAGGCTTCCTGCGATACATATACCAGCCAAGAGAGGAAGCACTGCGGCAAAAATGGGTGGCATACTTCCTGAATTTCCCAGCTGTTCTGCTATTTTTGTAAGCGTAAAAAGACAGAATCCCGTTCCTACACCAATACCAATAACGGTGACGGCTCTTCTTTGACCTTTCGTTGAAGGACGTAATGCGAAGCCTGCTGAAATTAAAAGCATTGTACCGTTAAGAAAGGGTAAGGCCAAGAGTGTATAAAGATGAAGTTGTTGTTTGCGGGTTGGAAGGCCGGCTTCCTGTAACCAAAGAATAGTTCTGGGCAAGTTCCAGAGAGATAAAGTATCCGCAGAAACACCGATTCTTCTTGCTCTTCTGGCTGTCAGGTGGCTGGGCATTGAAAAGTTAGGAAGGGGCTTTGCCTGCTGCCCCGGGCTGATTTCAATGGCATTTTCAAAAATCCAATGTCCTTTTTCAAGGCGTGTTTCTTGCGCTTCGATTCTTCTTAGAAAAACATCTTTTTCGCCAAGGCGTAAAATACTCGCTCTTTGCGCCTCTAAAAAAGAATGATCATTTTTTAGGCGTGTTTTCGAAATGCCATAGAGATGAAGAATCATATGCCCGTTGTTGCGCAGGCCTTTATCTTCTTCTTTGAGCCAGAGCTCATCTTCAATCGCATTGGGCGTTTTGAGGTAATGCTCTTCAATGAGCGTTGCAAGGTGGTAGCAACTTGCAGAAAAAGGCGAAATAGCGACAATCGCTAAAATCCCGATCACAATAGAGGCAATGAGTGGCCCCACGAGGAATTGCCAAGCCGAAATTGCCGCAGCCCGTGCCGCCGTCACTTCTGAAGCTCTCGAAAGAAAGAAAAAGCAGCTAATGCCCCCTAAAAGAATGCCAAAAGGCAGAATAGAGAGAAAATAGTAGGGAATATGAAGAAAAGAGATCTCAAGGGTAGAGAAAAAGCCCAGCTGAGGATGTGCGGAGCTTTTGCGCAAGAGATCTAAAAGGTCAAAAAGATCAATAAGGAGGCAGAGTGCCACCGTCATGCAAAGCGTCAGAAGAAGGAAACGTTTTGCAACATACAAGCGAAGCGTTTTTGGCAATGCAGCCGAATGTTCTTCAAAGCCGTCTTGTTGGTTTTTCCGAGAAATAATTTGCACGCTGGTTGAGGAAATTAAGGGTAATGGCTAGAGGAGCCACTATGCTTAAAAAGGATAAAAAGTGCAATAAGAATAGGGAGGATTGGTAAAGCCAGCAACGCCCCTCCAAAATCAGGGTGAAGGCTCGCAAAACTTCTGAGGAGGAGATTGGCGCTTAGCAGGAGTGCCATCGAAAAAACAGCAAAAAGAACAGGGCGGTAGGGTTTCCGATCGCCTCTTGGCGGGCCGCAGAGCGTCCAGCATAAAGCAATGAGACTAAAAGCAAGCGTGTAAAGCGGAGAAGCAAGTCGTTCATAGGCTTCCGCATAAAATTTGCCCGTAAAGACAGGCGGAAGATTTTGAGGAAGCTTGAGAAGCTCTGAGAGGGATAATTCCTGTGCATCAATGCTTCTCTGGCCTGTTGGCGGTGGCGCAATCGCAATCATCTTTTCGCCAAAACCTAAAAAAGAAAGGGTTTGGTCATTTTTATTTAAAGTTTGCCGAGAACCATTTTTGAGTAAAAGTTCCAGTCCATTGGCGCTTTGGAGTAAGGTGCCGGATTCAGCCATTAAAATAATGCGCTCACCAGATTTTTCTGTTTGTTCAATCAATGCCCCTTTGAAATCATTTTCATCTTTGTCTTGCACATAAATTGTCATGCCGTTTGGGAGGCGGTTAAAGACGCCTTCCTCTAGAAAAAGGCCACCTAATTCATTCCGGATATGAAATTCTTTTTTATGAAAGGCATGATAAGCGGCAGGGACAGCGAATAAGGTTAAGCTATAACCAATGGTCAGGGCGCAAAATGCACAAAGAATGGCTGGAAGAGAAAGTTGGGCTGGGGAAAGGCCGCTTCCTTGAAGGATTGTAAGCTCCCGATCACTTGTAAGGCGCTCATAGGTAAATAAAATAACGGCAAAAGTACTCAGAGGGAGAATGATATTTAAAAAGGTTGGCAATAGAAAGGAAGTAAGCTGAAAGAAAACTTTAAGGCTCATGCCATGGGAAGAAACCAGTCCAACAAAATGCAGCGACTGGATAGTCCAAATTAAGAGGACGCCTGCAAAAGTTAAAAAAACCAAGCGTTTCATCAGCAACAGAAAAATATAGCTGTTAAAGCGTGACGTTAGAACTTTGAAAGAGCTAGGGGTTGAAGGCATTACTAACGAAAAAATTTCAGGAGGCTTGAGGGCGTGGCGCTGCGGCGCGTGAGAGACGCTCTAAAATTGCAATGCCAATATTTTCTTTTGGGATAGAGGAAACTGCAATGGATTTTAAGCCTCGTTTTTGACCTTCAATATCTAAAAAACGTAATCCTTTATAGAGATTTTGCGCTGCCTCTTCTAGGCTTCCAGAAGGAGAGAGGACAAAAGAAAGCCCTTGAAAATGAGCTGGAACTTCATGAAAAGAAAGCCAAGCCTGCGTTGTTGTATCTGGCGAGACAATATCCAGTTCAACAGGAAGGGTTGGGGCATAATGTGAAATAAATTGTCCAGGGGCGATAGGGGTTTGTTCGTTTTCCTTAGCTTCTGGTGCAGTGGGTGTGAGCTGGTATTCTGGGAAATCGGCAATAAAAGGGCGCAAATCACTTGGCATAATTTTACCAGGGCGAAGGATTTTAGGCCTGTCCTGACTGAAATCAATAATCGTGCTTTCGATGCCAACACGGCAATCAGCGCCTTGCACGATACCATCAATGCGGCCATTGAGTTCTGAAAAAACATCCTGATAGCTTGAGGGGCTGATGCGTCCAGAGCGGTTGGCAGAGGGGGCTGCTATGGGGACTGCTGCAAATTCAAGTAATTTTCGGGTTAGGAGAGGTTCTGGCACTCTTGCTGCAAAGGTGGGCAAACCTGCGCAAGCTTCTGGGCAAAGCTCAGAAGTTTTTCGCCGTCTTAGAACCATTGTAAGAGGGCCTGGCCAAAAAATTTGGGCAATTTGCTGCGCTAAATGAAATAAAGGCGCTGTTGGATCCGCTTCTTCAAAAACAGATTCTGCATGAGGAAAATGAAGGATAAGGGGGTTGTTCCGAGGGCGTCCCTTTGCCTTGTAAATGCCGGTAATAGCTTCGGGCACAAGGCCTGATCCTCCTAGCCCATAGACGGTTTCGGTTGGAAAAGCGACTAATTTTCCTTCTCGCAACCATTGCCCTGCCTGTTCAAGATCATGCGGTTCTTGCGTGAAAAGATGTGTTTTTCTGGGCATTAGAGAAGACTTAGTTACTTAGATAAGGAAAGTTAAGAGGGGGTATTAGTCAAAGATTTTTTCTGAAGTGCCTAGCACTTCAAAAATAGTATTTTTCCAATTGTTTTTACCATAGGATAAGCATTGACCGTCAAGGGTACGGATAGCACCGCCAGCTTCTTCTAAAATGATTTGGGGGGCGGCAATATCCCAAGCCATCGTTGCGCCAGGCTGGTAATAGTAATCGGCATGTCCTTCTGCAATTTTGAGGATTTTTACAGCAGATCCAATCTCATGGATAAAGGCAATTTTAGGATTGTTGCGGTTTTTCTGAAGGTGCTGCTTTAGATTTCGGCGGCTGTTGTGGCGGGAAGAGGAGAGAATTCGAAGCCCCTTTTCAGAAAGAGAATCACGCGTTAGCTTTTGACAGTGGATTTGTTTCAGAGACGAGGTCTGGGCATTGATTTTCCAAGCGCCTTTTCCTTGGCTGGCGAAGTAAATAGAGCTAAAAGCAGGAACTGCGACAACCCCCAAAATAGGTTTTCCATCTTTTAGAAGGGCAATATTGGTGCAAAATTCTTTTTTGCCGATGATAAAGCCTTTTGTACCATCCAAAGGATCTATGAGCCAGAAATCTCCATATTGAAAGGCAGGCGGAAGGGGTGGCAATTCCTCAGAGACAATTCCAACATGAGAAAATTTTTCTCCAAGTGTGCTGATTTTCTCTAAAATAATATCTTGGGCAAGTTTATCTGCATTTGAAACAGGCGTTCCATCTTTTTTCTCTTGTGTCTCTAAGCCAGACTTTCGGGTTTCCAGCACAAGTCTGGAAACGTTCAAGCTAGCCTCAACCAAGGCACAGGTGCATTCCCCCAATGAACCTATCTGGGATTTAATCTTATCAAAAAGGAAGGGCTTTAGAAAACACTTATGCATGATTCTATGTATAAGATAATCTGTTTTAAAATGGGATATGCTTTTAGATGGAAAATATTTTTATTTTAGAGAAATTCGTATTCTCCCTTTAAAAAATGAAAGCGTAAGCCCTAGAAAGAGGGCAGGAGGCGACTTATATACTGAGGAGATGAAATTGTAATTGACCTTAAAATTCTCTCCTTTATTGGGATTGATAGAAAAATTAAGGGGTCAAAGCAGCAAGGGAAAAAGAATGGTAAAGACAAACAAGACGGTGCCTGTTTCGTTTAAATTATATGATGAGGCTTTGTTCTCTGCACAAAAACCTAAAGCTCTTGTCGTTGTTTGCGGTTCGGCTTTTAAGGATTGCCCACGTTTTAAAGCCCTCAACGAGAAAACAAATGGTGCGCTTTTACGGGCGGCGACAGCTCAGAAGTTTGCAGGAAAATTTGGCGAAAGTCTTTTCTTCACAGCGCCTGCTGAAGCTTTTTCCCATATTGTGATTTCTGGGATTGAGAAGGCTTCAGAAGGGGAATCTTTGCCAACCTATCTTGCCGCAGAATATGCCGCAGGAAAAGCGGTTAAAGCTCTTGTTGCAGCAGGCGGAACGGAAGAGGGAAAAGTTACTTTCTTAAGTTCGAAAGACCTCCTTCCAAATGTTGCTTTTGGCGCAGCTTTGGCCGCCTACCGTTATGATAATTACATTACGGGCAAGGCTTTAGAGAAAAAAGAGAAAGCAGCGATTAAGTCTATCGAAGCGATTGCAGCAGGGGAACAAGCTGATCTTAAAGCGATTGAAGAAAAATGGTTCTCTTTAAAAGGGATTTTGGATGGCACAATTTATGCGCGTGATCTTGTAAATGCGCCTTCAAATGCGCTTTATCCAGAAACTTATGCCAAGAAAATTGAAGAATTGAAGGAAATTGGGGTTGAAGTGGAACTGCTTGATGAAGCAGCCATGAAGAAGCTCGGTTTTGGTTCATTGCTCGGTGTGGCGCAGGGCAGCTCCCATAAGCCTTATACTGTTATTATGCGCTATAATGGCGGCGCTAAGGGCGATGCACCCGTCGCATTTGTCGGTAAAGGCGTGACCTTTGACTCTGGCGGAATTTCTTTGAAACCAGCCGCAAAAATGGATGAAATGAAATCCGATATGGGTGGGTCTGGTGCTGTCGTTGGTGCTCTTAAGGCGCTTGCTTTGCGTAAGGCGAAAGTGAACGTGGTTGGGGTGATTGGACTTGTCGAGAATATGCCTTCAGGTGATGCGCAGCGTCCAGGCGATATTGTGATCAGTTATAGTGGAAAAACGATTGAGGTTTTGAATACAGATGCAGAAGGGCGCTTGGTTCTTGCAGATGTGTTGACCTATACAGCCCGTCAGTTCAAGCCAAAAGTCATGGTGGATCTTGCAACATTGACTGGGGCGATTGTGATTGCGCTTGGGGATGTCTATGCAGGGCTTTTCCCAGCTTGTGAGAAAGTTTCTGCTAATCTTATCAAGGCTGCAGATGCCGCAGGTGAAAAAATTTGGCGTATGCCAATGGGTGCTGATTATGCAAAAGATTTAAAATCTCCTTTTGCAGATCTTCAAAATATCACGGGTAAACGTGGGGCAGGTTCAACGACAGCGGCTGAATTTCTAAAAGCCTTTGTGGAGGATGTTCCTTGGGCACATTTGGATATTGCAGCGGTTGCTTGGAAAGATTATCCGACTGCGATCGGACCAAAAGGCGCAACAGGTTTTGCGGTGCGTTTGCTGAATAATTTTGCAGATGATTACGCAGGATAAGATATTTGAATCCGTATCCTGAAATTGCGTTTTATCATTTGATGCAATCAAAGGTTGAGGAGGTTCTGCCTCGCTTGCTTTCTAAGACTTTAGATCTTGGTGAGCAGGCGGTGGTCAGAGCCTCTTCTGATATTTTGGCGGCTGAAATTGATAAGACATTATGGGAGTATGAGGATCCAGCTTTATGGCTTCCGCATGCGACGCAAAAGACATTAGCAAAATACGATCGTGCAGAGGATCAGCCTATTTGGATTACAGGTCCTGAAATGCCAGCAGAAAATCCTAATCAGGCACAATTTCTATTTCAAATTGATGGAGGATGTTTAGAGGAAGATTTAACGCCTTATAAGCGTATTTTTGATCTCTTTAATGGGAATGACGAGAAATTACTGAATTTAGCGAGAGGACGCTGGAAACGCCTTAGAAATGAAAACCGATTTGTTTTAACTTATTGGCGTCAAACAGCTGGGGGAGCTTGGTCTAAGGAAAGAACAGAAACGCCGTCTTAAAGATTTTCGTGAGTGTCTGTTTCAATGGGGTTTATCTAAAGATAGGCCCTATTTTTTATGATTTATCTGGAAATTCAATCCAAATTAAACGAGGACTCCCATAAAGATCATAGAGATCTGTATGAGCAATCCGCATTTTTTTAAGATTACTTGGAATATATTCTTTCTCTCCTTCAAGGGTTTCTCCTGGAAAAAGGATCTTATTTTCAGGCCAGAGATCTTTCGTCCAGAAAGAACAAAGACCAAAACATTCGACAATATTGGAGTCAAGCGGACGCCCTCGAAGAATTGAATTATGCTCACGGTAAAGAGCTGTTTCCTGTGCAATCTTTGCTTTTCCAATTAAAGCGAGTTTTGCGTCAGGATAATGTAAGGCAGCTTTTTGTAAATCAGACTTTAGATAGATTGCGAGCCTTTCTTCGGCATTTCTTTGCATGATATTTGCGCTGCTCCATTCCGCAGCACAGATACAGCAGGGCCAAAAAATGAAGAGGGCTAAAGCAACATGGAGCCCCTCTTGGTGGCGTGCAATTTTGGGAAAGAAAGCGAGAAAATTCTGTAATCCTATACAGAGAATAATCATCATAAAAAGGATAAAAAAACTCGTTCCAAAAAGGACTCTAATTTCCATTACAGGGTTGGCTAACGGTAAGATGACACCACCTAATGCCGGAATCATCAGAGACATTAAAAGGATGAGGGCAAGTAATTTTCTTGTTATTTTTTGTGTAAAAAATAAGGAGAAAAGAATGGCGATAAACATTCCAGATAAAGAAATGAATTTTAGATTAGAAAAGAGATAGCTCTGAAGATTGGTAAGGATTAAGTGCCAAAAATCTAGAAAATGTTTTTCTAAAGTTGCAATAAGCTGAGAAAGTGGCACCATGTCTTTATGCTGATTTCCCCAGCCTGATGGTGTAGGGCAAAAAATTTTGTATAAGCATGCTCCCATTAAAAAACTGGTCGCACTAAATGCAAGCTTTCTTGAAATTATTCTTATGGATGTTTGAGAGACTGTTACGGCATACCAAGCCAGGAAAAGGACCGTTCCTAGAAAAATATTTGCTGAAGGCTGGTAGGACCCAAAGGCGAAAAAGACAAAAAGACCTGCCACAAATATTTTTAAGAGGTTTTGTTTGAGATCTTCTTTTTTTGTCTCCCGCCATAGAAGGCTGCTTCCTAAACAGGCAAATAAAATAGCAGATCCAAAAAAAAGACTATCTGAATGGAAGGAAAGATTTTCAAGAAAAAAGGGGGACGCCAAGGGAAAGCAGGCAAGCGCTTGTTTAAAGTAAATGTGTCGCCGAAGCGGCTCAAGACACTCTAGAAAAAGAGCTGTTCCGAGAATAACTTGGAAGGCGCCAGCAAGGTTCGTCAGAGGATATAAATCCGCAACTGGAAAAAGATGATGCGTTAAGGAAAGGGGATTGGGTGTTACCGTAAAGAGCTTGTAAATAAAGCCAGCAATGGGACGGGCATCTGGAAACCAATCATGTCCCATTCTGCCCATTCGGCAAAAATCGTCCCAAAAAGGTCTTCCGCCTCTTGTGACAAGAAAGACATATAAAAAAGCAAAGAGAAAGGCGTATTGATATTTTTTAAGAAAGCTTGTGGCTTTGAGAAGAAGAGGATCTCGCTGTATGTGTTCAGGAAAAGAGATTCTCAAAGAGGCAGGGCATTCTTTCATTATCTACCGTCAGTTTCACGCCATTTCTTAAAAAAGTAACAGGAGGTTGGGATAAGTAAAAGATAGAATACACCCATGCCTGCTAAAGTTGCCCAAGGGGCTGCAACAAAAACGGCAACATAAATCGCTGCAAGCAGAAGGAAAGGCAAGAGAAAATATTTTGGAACACGAAAATGTTTCACAGACCAGATGGGCAATGTGCAAACAAGTAGCAAGGCCGTAATGATAAGGCTAGAAGCGCACAGAATTTCACTATGTGTATAAGGAACTAGCCAATCAGCGCCAATTTGCTGTTCTGCCAGCCCTAAGAAAACAGGAAAAAGCGCTAATCCTGCGCCGGCTGGTGCTGGAACGCCTGAAAAGAAATGTTTTGAATATTCTCCAAGACCAGTGGGCTCTTCTTGCATAACATTGAACCTTGCAAGGCGCAGAGCCATACAAACGGCGTACATGAGCGAGGGGATAAAGGCAAAATTTAAACTGTCATGATTATGGCTAGACCATAAGAAAACGATAAGGGCTGGGGCAACACCAAAAGCCATAAAATCGGTTAAGGAGTCATATTCTGCGCCAAACTTTGAAGAGGCCTTCAAAATACGGGCAACACGCCCATCTAAACCATCACAAAAGAAAGAAACTAAAAGCGCAATACAGGCAGATTTAAAATGCCCTGAAAGCGCATAATGAATGCCAATCAGTCCTCCGCAAAGCCCAATAGTGGTCACAATATTGGGCGCAAGCTGATTGAAGGAGATGCCTTCAATGCGCTTCAACCGTTTGTTGCGAGGAGGTTCGGAGGACTTATTGAACATTAAGCTACTTTCATCTTTTGAAAAGTTAAAGATAAAAAATTAAAGGACGGCAATGAGGGTTTCGCCACCAAGTGCTAATTGACCGACATTCACAAGAGGTTTAACGCCCGCAGGGAGATAAATATCTGTTCTGGAGCCAAAGCGGATAAGACCGTAAGTTTCGCCAACTTCATATTTGTCGCCAACTTCTGCTTCGCAAACGATACGGCGCGCAATGAGGCCTGCAATTTGAACAACGGCAATGTCTTTTTGACCATATTCCGTCGTAATACGAATGGCATTGCGCTCATTGAATTCAGAGGCTTTGTCTAGAGAGGCATTAAAGAATTTGCCTTCATGATAGCTTGTTTTGGTAATCGTGCCTGTGACGGGAATACGGTTGACGTGGACATTTAAAACAGAAAGGAAGGTAGCAACACGCCAGACTGGTTCATCCCCCATCTCCAGTTCTTTTGGTGGAACAACCAGCTCAATAGATTGAATACGCCCATCAGCGGCCGCAATCACATACCGGTCTGTCCCTTCTTCCCCAAGGGGGTGAAGTGGGAGAACACGCTCTGGATGACGGAAGAAATAGAGGCAAAATCCTGTAAAAAGCGCCCCTAGACGAAAAATAAGCTTTCCTAATCCATTATTAAGCCTTAGCCCAAAAAGAGCTGTCACTGCGCCTATAATGATAAAGGGAATGCCCGCACGATGCGGCGGAGCGAGGCTATCTTTGATAGGTCGAAGAAAGGACATATATAAACTTCTTTTCTGCTTGTGAAGACTTTGCAATTTATGGAGATTTAATGAGGAAAGCCTCTCTCCATCTTATGGCATTTTTTCAGAGAAAGGGGAAGGGATCTCCCTTATTGCATGTGTTGTGTGTAGCACTGGGAAATGAGGGATTTCTTTTCAAGATATTCCCATTTTTCTTCTAGGATTTGGGGAAGCTGACGACTTAACATCTCTTCTTTATCTAAAGGCAAGCCAATTGCAATTTTTAAGGTGCCTTTATGTTTTGAGAGACCTGATTTCGGCCAAAACAGGCCAGAATTAATGGCAACAGGAATAAGTGGAATATTTTCTTCTGCGGCAATACGAGAGAGTGCAAGAATACCTTTTTGTGGTGTCACTTTCTCTCCTGGAGCAGTGCGTGTTCCTTGTGGAAAAATAATAACTTCACGCTGATTTTTCCAAGCTTCCTGAACTGTTTTTTGCATGAGACGAAGTGATTTTGCACCTGCGGAGCGATCAATAGGCAGCATGCCGCTTAAAACAAGCATAGGGCCTACAAGCGGAATCGAAACAAGTTCCTTTTTAATCACATAGGCTGGATTTTTAAGAAGAATCATCCAAATAAAGCCATCAAAAAAAGATTGGTGCTGCGGCGCAATAAGCGCTGCTGTGGTTGGAATATTTTCCATACCTGAAATCTCAAAACGTACACCGCAACAGAGCCTAAATCCCCATAAGGTTGCAGCGGACCAAGCCTGTGCATAACGGAGGCCAAGGATGTGAAGCCTTAGAATTCTTAGAAAAATACCTCCAATTCCCATGATAATTGTTAAAGGAACAAAATAAATTTGAAACAGGATACCACGGAGGAAGGAAATCATGAGGGGCAATTCAATTAAAAGGATTATTGTCAGACAGGAAAATGCGTACTTTCCGGCGGTTATTCAGCTTTTTGTCCAGTCTGAAAAGGAAAAAAAGCAATATGACCACATATAGGCTTAATGTGGTGAGGAGCAAGATAATATCAGGCGTAAAAGAGAGTTGTTTGACGGCTCGGATTTCTTCTAAAACCATATGGCAAAAGAGGGGAATAAGCGGTCTTTCAAAGAAATTAGCTGAAAAATAGGCCGAAAAAAGATCTGAGAAAAAAACACCGGAAAAAGTACCCAATAAAACAGAGAAATTGAGAATATTGATGGTTCTTGCGCCGATTTTGAAAGCTGAAAGAGAACTTTCTCCAAATAGGAGGAGACGGGAGAGTGGAAGCTCAAACCGAGCCCTTACAAGAATGAAAAGAGAGAAAAAGCAAAGTGCTAAAGAAGTGAGGGTGAGTAAATATGATAATTTAGAGGCGTTTGATTCCAGGTTGCTGGCCTTTAATCCAATCGCATTTTGCTCTGCTTCTGGAAGCGTGGCGAGAGACATTTCTGCACAATTTTGGCGGAGAAAAGTTTTGATAGGCTCGAAAAGCTTTAGGGTTTTAGAATCCTCTTTTCGAGGAGCAAGGGTAAAAAAGAGATCTATGCGGTTTCCGAGTTCCTGAGGAGCGGCAAAATCGGATTCTTTGAGAGGGGTGAGGCTCCAGCTGGGAAATTGTTTATGAAAATTATTTTGTAAATTGCTGGCTTTGAGTGTTGCGCAAGCAGAAAGATCGGTAAGGGCAATCGGATTTTCCTGATGCCATTTATGAGCGATATCTTCTGCAATTAGAGGGGCTTTTAGTCCAAGAGAGGCGAGAAAAATGCTGATAGCGACACCCAGAAAAATCCAAAAAGCATGCGGACGTTCAGGAAGTAAATTTGGAAAAAGAACGGAGGACATTTTTCGCTACTCTGGCAAATTGATGACATGCAGTTGAGGTAAGCGCTCCTGCCAAAAATTGTAGATAATACGATCCATTTTTGTGGCAATAATCAGGATTAGCGTACCATTTTTTGAGATGTTTTCTAATGTAGCTTGAATTTTTGAAGAGAAAGACTGGTCGCAAGGAAGAGTCTGTGCATGTACCAACAAAACACGAGGGTAGGTAATTAAAGCCCGAAGCCAATTCAGTTCAGAAATTTGAAGGTTTGAAAGCTCACAAACAGGAAGATCCATCCATTTGTTTGCGCCTGCCCAAGTCACAGCGTCACGGCAACGTTTTTCAATCGCACGTTTTGAAAGCGATTGAAGGCGCAACGGAAAGGAAAGGTTGGCAATGGCAGGCCAATCTCGAACAAAAAAAGGGCTTGGGCAGACAGCTTGCATTTGATTTTTTAGGAAAAGAAGGCTCTTTAACGGCAGGTTTGGGGTAATATGCTGACCTAAAAAAGAGAAAGCGCCATTAAACGTGCCTTTTTGGAAGGAAAGAACATCAATCCATTGCGTTCGAATATCTTCTGAAGCGACTTCAAGCCAAACAATATCTCCAAGATAAAAATCAAGGTGCAAGGCCGTGCTAGGTTTCCTGCCAAGCGAAAAAGCGTGCAGTGAAAGAGCCTCTGGCGCAGATTGCTGAAGGTTCGCTCCAAACGGTTTCACAATTTGACCTTATATATGTAGACAATCAAGATTCATTTAAGTGTATTTTTTGTTGAGATAAGCCTGCCAAACAACAGAGAGGGAAGAAAGAACGATGAGGAAGAAGGCCATCATAACGATGCCGAAGCCACTCCAGTAAATTCCAAGAATTCTGACATGGGTAGGAAGCTGTGAAATCACCTGAACGGCAAGTTCTTTCGTTTGGGGATCTGCTTGGTTTAAAGAATCTGTTGCAAGACGGGCCAATATAGGCACAAGCGCCCATGCGCCTCCGAGGACAAGGAGCAAAGGTGCGACAATATCTGCAATTTGTGTTAAAAGACTGGCGATAAATTGGGCAAAGAGCCAAGCAAAAGGAAGTTTATTTTTTTTCTTTGTGATGGTGTGGACGGGATTGAGAGAGCCACGGGCAAAGGGAGATTGTTCTTCAGGGGAGGGGGGCAGCGCAGGGCGGACAGGCTGTGCGCCTTCATTATCTGCACGAAGGGGTTCTGCGTTGAAATTCATTCGAGAAGGAGGTGGGGCAGGAAATTCTGAGCCTTTTGCCGAAAGCTCTTCCCGAGCTGGCGCAGGGGGATCGATGTCCAAGTGGGGTTCAACATGTATATGGGAAGAAGGGTCGTAGCGATCTGGCATCAGAATGGTCCTGATTTATTTAAAGAATTTTGTCATAGGCCGTTAAAAAGCAAAAGTGAGGTTACAAAAGAGAGAAGGTTTCTCTTATAGTAAGGTCTGCTTTGTACCTCCTTTTTAACTGAACTGTGCTTTATACGCTAGAACAAGCTCGCTTTAGTTCGCAAAAAAGATAAAGAGATAAGAATAAATGGATACCAAAAATAAAGAAGATTCCTGCCAAGAGGCCATTGCCGCTATTCAAGAAGACCTCGAATTATTTGATGATTGGACAGAGCGCTATCAGTATCTCATTGAGGAGGGGCGTGCGATGCCTCCCATGCCAGAGGAGCTTATGACGGAGGAACATAAAGTGCCAGGGTGCCAAAGCCAAGTTTGGATTGATACAACAGAGAAAGAGGGAAAGCTCATTTTTCAGGGAGCTTCGGATGCGGCGATTGTCCAAGGATTGGTTGCTTTGGTTTTAAGGGTTTATTCGCACCGTACTCCTAAAGAAATTTTAGAAACGTCCCCTGTTTTTTTAAAAGATCTTGGCCTAATCGGGGCTCTTTCAGCGAATCGAGGTAATGGGGTGAGTTCCATGGCTGCTTATATTCAGACACGGGCAAAACAGGCGCTCGAAGGATAAATTCCTTGCGCTTTTTTAAGGTTACCCATATAATGCGCCATCGTATGCGTCCGGTGCTGTTACAATAAGGCATTGCCCGGCCATATTTTCTTAATAGAGTTATTTAACTGGCTTTTCTGATTTTATCTGTTGGAATCTGTCTAACAGAAGAAATTTAGGGAAGTAATGGAGAAAAAATGCCAAAATTAAAGACGAAGTCTTCAGTCAAAAAGAGGTTCCGCCTTACAGCGACTGGAAAAGTAAAAGCTGGCGCTGCTAATAAACGCCATGGTTTGATCAAACGTACCCAGAAAATGAAGCGTACAAATCGCCGCACTTCTGTGATGACGGATATGGATGCACGCACTGTTAAACAGTGGGCACCTTACGGCTTAAAATAATTTTCTGGGAGTAGCCCTTCATGGCACGTGTAAAAAGAGGCGTTGCAGCGCACGCCCGTCATAAAAAAGTTTTAAAATTAGCGAAAGGTTACCGTGGTCGTTCCTCGAAAACCTATCGTGCAGCACTCCAGCGGGTTGAGAAAGCATTACAATATGCTTACCGTGACAGACGTAATCGTAAGCGTGAATTTCGTGCGCTTTGGATTCAGCGTATCAATGCGGCCGTTCGTGAGCATGGTTTGACTTATAGCAAATTCATCAACGGTTTGAATCTTTCTGGTCTTGAAATTGACCGTAAAGTTTTGGCAAATATTGCTTTCGAAGATCCAACAGCTTTTGCTGCGATCGTAGAAAAGGTGAAAGCAGCTCTTGCCTAAGATTTAGAGTTTATCTCTGACATTTTTATTTAAATGTTTAGATGAAATCTTTGAGAAAAAGGGAAGGCCTTATTTGGCGTTCCCTTTTTTTCTTTTTAAAATCAGAGTTCATCCTTATTTTAGTTTAAGCGAATTACATTAAATTATATTAAAGCCAGCGGAGTTAAGCATGGGCGAAAATCAGGACATTATTGAGAGTTTGCGTGAAACGAGCCTTTCCAAATTGGCAGAAATTTCCAGCCTTAAAGCGTGGGATGCGTTTCGTGTTGAAATTCTTGGAAAAAGTGGAGCGCTTACGATGCAGCTGCGCTCCCTTTCAAAAGTGCCTCCTGATCAAAGAAAAGCCCGAGGACAAAGCTTAAATCAATTGCGGGGTGAATTGGAAAAGGCTTTTGCAGAATCAAAAGCGCTTTTAGAAGAAAAAGCCTTAGTGGCACAGCTTGAGAGCGAAGCGGAAGACATCACGATTGAGGGGCGCTTGCACTCAGCTGGCACGTTGCATCCTGTGATGTCTGTGATTGATGAAATTGAGACAATTTTTTCAGGGTTGGGATTTGAAAGAGCTGAAGGGCCAAACATTGAAACGGTTTGGCATAATTTTTCGGCATTGAATACGCCAGAGGAGCATCCTGCTCGTGCAGAAGGGGATACATTTTATCTTCCAGCGAAAGAGGGGGAGGAGCGAGCTGTTCTAAGAACGCAAACTTCAGGCGTTCAAATTAGAACGCTTATGGATCGTAAGCCGCCTTTTCGGATTATTGCGCCAGGCCGTACCTACCGAAACGATCACGATGCGACTCATTCCCCAATGTTTCACCAATGCGAGGGGCTGGTTGTTGGAAAAAATCTTGGCTTGGGACATCTGAAATATACAATTGAAACTTTTTTAAAGCATTTCTTTGAGGATTCCACACTTCCGTTGCGTTTTAGAACCTCTTATTTCCCGTTTACTGTGCCTTCATTGGAAATTGATATTGGGATGCGGGATAAAAAAGGTCACTTTGAAAAATGGTTAGAGGTACTGGGTGCAGGTATGGTGCATCCGCAGGTTTTGGCAAATTGTGGTGTCGATCCAGAAGAATATACAGGATTTGCTTTTGGCATGGGCGTTGAGCGTTTGGCCATGCTGAAATATGGCATTGATGATTTAAGAGCTTTTTATGCAAGTGATTTGCGCTGGCTGCGTCATCATGGCTTTTCTGCTTTTAGAGCCCCAATATTCCATCATTTTGAAAATAAACAGTAAGAAGAAGAGGTCTTTTTGATGCAAGTTCCATTTTCTTGGTTGAAAGAATTTCTAAAGACAGAAGCCTCTTTGGAAGAAGTTATCGCAACGCTTAACCGTATTGGTTTAGAGGTTGAAGGCGTTGAAAATCCAGCAGATGCGCTTAAAAATTTTTATGTGGCGCAAATTAAAGAGGCTGTTCAGCATCCTGATGCGGATCGTCTGCGTGTCTGTAAAGTCAATGTCGGTGTGGGCAATGAGGAAGTGCAAATTGTCTGTGGTGCGCCGAATGCACGGGCTGGTATTAAGGTGATTTGTGCTTTGCCAGGAGCAATTGTGCCAGCAAATGGCATGGAAATTAAAAAGGGAAAAATCAGAGGTGTTGAGAGCTGTGGTATGATGTGTTCCTACCGTGAGCTGGCGCAAGGGAATGAAGACCACGGAATTGCTGAACTGCCTGAAGAAGCAGAAGTCGGTCAGTTATATGCTGATTGGGCACAGCTTAATGATGCGATGATTGAAATCGGCATTACACCAGATCGGGGAGATGCGCTTGGTATTCGGGGCGTCGCACGGGATTTAGGCGCAGCAGGGATTGGTCAATATCATTCGCTTTCTCAGGAATTATCGGCTTTACCTGCGTTGCCTGAAATTTCAGCGAAAGGAACAATTTCTCTTGCCGGTTCGCATGAGTCTCAGCCTTATTTTACAGGCAGAATAATTGAGGGAGTTGAAAATAAAACCTCTCCAAAATTGATAACTCATAGGCTTGGACAAATGGGGGTTAAGGCACAATCTGCCTTAGTCGATATTACAAATTATCTTCTTTATAGCCTAAATCGTCCTTTACATGTTTTTGATGTAGATAAAATTGCTGGGAAGAGCCTGGAAATTGGAAGCGCAAAAGCAGGGGAAACTTTTAAGGCTTTAAATGGTGAAACCTATAAGCTTGCTGAGGGAGATATGGTCGTGCGAGATGCCAATGGCACGGTTCAGTCTTTGCTTGGTATTATGGGCGGTGCAGACAGTGCTGTAAGTCTGGAAACAAAAAATGTTTTTGTTGAGTCTGCCTATTTTAATCCAGCACAAATTGCCAAAACAGCACGTCGTTTGGGGCTAGCTTCTGATTCTTCTTACCGTTTTGAGAGAGGGATTGATCTTGGCGGTATTTCAGAAGGTTTGGAAATTGCCTCTCGCTTGATTTTATCCCTTTGCGGTGGTCGGTTGGGTAAAGTTGAAATACATGGAGAATTACCCGAATATAAGCGGAAGGTTGCGCTCAAGTTTGAAAAAATCTCTTCTTTTGGAAATTTAGAGATTTCAAAGGAAGATGTCGCGGAAAGTTTAGAAAAATTAGGCTTTAAAAAGCTTGGAGAAGAGGGCATTTTTGAAGTTCCTTCTTGGCGCAATGATATTTTGCCTCTTAATTATCAGGCATTCTCTGCCGCTTCTTTAAAGGAAGATTTTGCGAAGGCGCTGGAGGAAAAAGCCCGCCGTCTTTCTGCAGAAGCACAGCTTATCAATGAGATTGTTCGCCTTAGAGGCTATGCCGAAGTTCAGTCGCATCCGCTTCCAAAAGAAGCCTGCCATTCTAAAGATGAGCGCCAGAAGCATGAACGCAATCGACAAATACGCCGCTTTTGTGCTGCTCAAGGGCTACAAGAGACAACGGGCTTTTCTTTTATTTCTGAAGAAGAACAAAAATTATTTGGAAAGGGGAAGGAAAATGAAAAACTGCCTAACCCGATTTCGCAGGAATTTGGACAATTACGTTCTTCTCTTTTGCCAAACATGCTCAAGGCGCTTTCCCGCAATTTAGCCAAAGGGCTTGGCGTGCATGGAGAGGCTGGATTTTTTGAGCTTGGCCCTGCCTTCGGAGAAGAAGGCGAGAGAATGATGCTGTCAGCCTTGAGAGGCGGGCGTCAGGCACGCCTTGCGGGACAAGCTGTTGCCGATAAGAAAGGGAATGAATTCAGCTGGCGTGATGCACAGTCTGATTTTATCGGACTTTTGATAGAGGCAGGAGTTAATCCAGAATCTCTAAACATCACTTCAGAAACGCCTTCTTATTATCATCCAGGCCGTTCTGGCGCTGTTTATCTTGGACGTAAGATTCTGCTTGGCTATTTCGGAGAAATTCATCCGAAAGTGCGTGCATTTTATGAGGTTACAGATCGGGTTGTCGGGTTTGAAGCAAATTTAGAAAAAATTGCTTTGCCTAAAAATAAGAGGTCCGCTTTTACCTCTCTTTCCTTACAGCCTGTTCGGCGTGATTTTGCCTTCTTAGTCCCTGTTTCTGTTTCAGGTCAGGAAATTATTCAATCGGTTAAAAAAGCGGTTCGTGGCGGAAAGAATTTTGCACAAACCGCCGATGTCCGTATTTTTGACCTTTTTAAAGACGAAGAAAAGCTTGGCGCTGGAAAGACTTCGATTGGTGTTGAGGTGACTTTTTATCCAGAAGGAGAAGCTTTAACAGAAGAGATCTTGTCTAATTTGCAGGAAAAAGTTAGGCAGGAAGTTGCTAAAATTGGTGTAGAACTAAGATCAGAATGATTTTAATTTCAGAGGGTTCGTTATGATAGGCGAAACAGAAGCGGAAATGGCAGCTGTCAACGAGTTGCCGGATCCTCTGGTAAAGCTGGTAGAAGAGCTGGATGCGGATTTCTCAAACCAAGATAAAGATGGGGCGGTAATCTGGATTTTGGCTGGCGAACCCAGTGCTGATATGATTGGCGCACGTCTCATTCAGGCCTTGAGTGAGCGCGATCCTTCTTTAATTTTTGCAGGCGTTGGCGGAACACAAATGGAAGCATTGGGACTGCGCAGTCTTTTCCCAATGCGTGAGCTTTCAGTGATGGGGGTTTGGGATATTGTTTTCCATTACTTTCATTTGCGTCAGCGTTTATTTGAGTGTGTGCAGGATATTATTCTTTCCCATCCTGCCGTTGTCATTACGATTGATCACCCTGTTTTTTCTGGGAAATTACTGCACCGTGTTAGTCATTTAGAGACACGGCGGATTCAATATGTTGCGCCACAAGTCTGGGCTTGGAGACCTAAAAGGGTTGTTACTTATAAGGGGCGTTGGGATAAGCTTTTATGTCTTTTGCCTTCTGAAGTGCCTTGGTTTCAAAATGCGGGTGTAAATACGGCTTTCGTAGGACATCCCGTTTTGCAATCTGGTTATTATCATGGGAAAGGCAGGCGTTTTCGACATCAGCATAATATTCCAGAGAATGCAAAAATTCTGTTAATTATGCCAGGAAGCCGAAAGACAGAAATTAAAACACTATTGCCGATTTATCGGAAAACAGTTGAGCTTTTAGCAAAAGACTTTCCTGATTTGCGTCCTGTTATTTTGCTCGGGCAAAATGTAAAGAATATGATTATCCGTAGAACAAAGAAATGGAAGCAGCCTCCCATTCTTGTTGCCGGTAAATTTGCAAAATATGATGCTTTTGCCGCTTGTGATTGTGCTTTAACAAAATCAGGCACTTCGACATTGGAACTTGCTGTTCATAACATTCCGATGGTTGTAGCGCATAAGGTTGGGCCAATTTTTGCTTTTTTAGCAAGATTTTTTATTACAGTCCCCTATATTTGCATGTTAAATATTTTAGCAAATAGAGAAATTGTTCCTGAATTTATTCAGGAAAATTGTAAGCCAAAGAAATTGGCAGAGGCACTAAAAGAATTATTGCTTCATCCAGAAGATAGGGCAAAGCAACTCGCAGAATTTCCAGAAATTCTGGCGGAATTAAGACCCAAAGATTTTAATAAATCACCCTCCCAAGCCGCCGCTGATGAAGTGATTAAGCTTCTTCACCGACCATTGGATGAAATCGAAGAAGAACGGTGATTGTAAGAAGTTTCTTTCTTTAGAAACAAAGGCAGATGTTATCGTTTTGCATTCCTTTAATATATCCATTATTCTGGATATATGGATAAGAATAAGATTATAGAGGCATTAAATGCCTTAGCGCAGGAAAGTCGTTTAGATGCTTTTCGATTATTGTCGCACTATGAGCCAGAGGGGATCTCGGCTGGAGAGATTGCTCGTACATTGGAAATTCCACAAAATACCATGTCTGTTCATCTAAAAATTCTGCAACAGGCAGGATTAATTCATTCAAATCGACAGGGGCGTTTAATTATTTATCGAGCCGATATGGAATATTTTTTTAGGATTATAAATTTCATGCGTAAAGAATGCTGTGGGGGCGAACCAGAAAAATGTACGCCCTCTTTGAACAAGAGAAAATAAGATGGTTTTAGCATTCGTTATTTTTCTTGTGACCTTATTTTTGGTGATTTATCAGCCGAAATCTCTTCCAATTGGTTGGAGTGCTTTAGGTGGGGCTTTAGCCGCTTTTTTATGCGGTTTGATTTCCGTTTCTGATATCGCAACAGTGTGGCAAATTATTTGGAATGCAACGGGTGCTTTTGTTGCCATTATTCTTATCAGTATGATTTTGGATGAAGCGGGGAGTTTTGAATGGGCTGCTTTGCATGTTGCTCGATTAGGACGAGGAAGAGGGAAACAGCTTTTCGTTTTTTCTATTCTTTTGGGCGCTATTGTGGCTGCCGTTTTTGCCAATGATGGGGCGGCTTTGATTTTAACGCCTATCATTGTGGCAATGCTCTTAGCGCTAGGCTATCAGGGAAAAGCTATTATCGCCTTTGTGATGGCCAGTGGCTTTATCGCAGATATGGGCAGTTTGCCCTTAATGGTTTCTAATTTAGTGAATATTGTTTCAGCAGATTTTTTTCATCTATCTTTTGCGATATATTTAAAAAATATGCTGCCAGTAGCGATTGTAAGTGTCTTTTCTACTTTATTAGCGCTTTTTCTATATTATCAGGCGGACTTGCCAGAGAGATATGATTTCCAGAAACTGCCAGAACCAATTTCAGTGGTTAAAGATAAAAATGTTTTTGGGGCAGGGTGGCTGGTTTTGGCAGCGCTGCTTTGCGGATTTTTTATTTTAGAACCTATGGGTGTGCCTGTAAGTTTTACTGCGTTTACCGCTGCTCTTCTACTGGCGCTATTTGCTGGCAGAAGCAAACAAATTGCAATGAAAAAGATTTTTATTTCAGCACCATGGCAAGTCGTTTTATTTTCTTTAGGAATGTATTTGGTTGTTTATGGTCTAAAGAATGCTGGATTGACACAGTATTTAACCAAACTCCTTATCGAATTTTCAACATTTGGAGCTTGGGGCGCTGCTTTAGGAAGTGGCCTTATGGCAGCGTTGCTTTCGTCTATAATGAATAATATGCCAACCGTTTTGATTGAGGCAATTTCTATTTCGGATGCAAAGCTTCCTGAGAATTTAAAAGAATTGATGGTTTACAGCAATATTGTCGGCTGTGATCTTGGACCAAAACTGACGCCTATTGGTTCTTTAGCCACTTTACTTTGGCTGCATGTTTTAAAGCAAAAGGGAATTAAAATCAGCTGGGGATATTATTGTAAGGTTGGCGCAATCATCACGTTTCCCGTTTTGAGCGCTACCCTTGCAGCAATGGTTCTATTCTTAGGATAAATGTTTTAAGTAACGCGTTTCGGCCAGATTGTTCATGATTTAAGCAACTGGCCGAACATTTAGTAAAATAATAAAATTAAAAACCTAGCCCAGCTAAAGCTTCAGCTTCTGTGACAATAGGATCCGCAATTTTTTTGGCTTCATCAGAGCCTTGTTTGAGAACTTTTCGCAGTTCTTCTTTGTCGGAGAGAAATTCCTGTGTTTTCTTTGAAATGGGCGCAAGTTTTTCAACCATTAAGTCTGCAAGGGCAGATTTAAACGCTCCAAATCCTTTGCCAGAGAATTGATTAAGTGTGTTCTCCAGCGAATTTTTACCTTCTAAGACATTGTAGAGGGAAAGAAGATTTTTTGCCTCTGGACGGTCTGCTAATGCTTCCAAATTATCTGGAAGAGGAAGAGGATCAGTCTTCGCTTTTTTAATCTTTGTTGCAATCGCATCGGCAGAATCTGTGAGTAAAATGCGGCTTTGATCAGAAGGATCTGATTTTGACATCTTTTTTGTGCCGTCCCGTAAGCTCATCACTCTTGCCGCTTGTGGCGGAATGAGTGCTTCAATCGTTGGGAAAAATTCTTTACCTGTTTTTTCTTTATAGGGCTGTCCAAGGTCAAAATTGAATTTTTGGGCAATATCATTGGCCAATTCGATATGTTGGCGCTGATCATCTCCGACAGGGATACGGTTAGCTTTGAAAGCTAAAATATCGGCAGCCATGAGAGAAGGGTAGATATAAAGACCAGCTGAATGTTTTTCCCGATTTTTTCCAGCCTTATCTTTAAATTGTGTCATGCGGTTTAACCATCCAAGGCGCACGACACAGTTAAAGATCCATCCAAGCCTTGCATGGGCATGCAGGCTTGACTGGACGTAGAGTTTTCCTGGTTCAATCCCACATGCCAGAAGGCAAGCCGCACTTTGAAGAATATTTTCCCTCAAAATATCGGCCGTCCACGGCATGGTAATGGCATGAAGGTCAACCAAACAAAAATGGCAGTCATGATCTTGTTGGAGCTTTTCCCACTGGGCAATAGCGCCAAGATAGTTGCCTAAATGAGGAATTCCTGTTGGTTGGATACCAGAAAAAACACGTGTCTTCATAAAAGATTAGACCCCACCGAGCGTAATTTCAAAAACGAGTGGGCTATTGGCAGGAATGATGGAAACAGAACGGCTGCCGTAGGCAAGCTCTGCTGGAATGTAAACTTCCCATGTATCGCCAACATGCATCAGAGGCACAATTTCCTGCCATCCTGGGATGACATTTGCGAGAGACATGGTCATATAGCCATTTGCAGAATGTTTGCTGGAGGCATCAAAAACAGTGCCGTCAGGCAGCTGTCCTTTATAGGAAATGCTGACTTCACCCCCTGGCTGTGCCTGTGGTGCATTTTCTGGACCAGATTGAAGAATTTTATAAGCCAAGCCATCTTCCAATTTGGTGACATTTGGTTGTTGAACCATCGCCTTCATAAAATCATCGGAGGAAATGCCAGAGCTTTGCACTGGAAAGGCAGACGCCATCGTTCCAATAGAAGCAAGCATCAGGGTCGAAGCCGCTAAGGCAGCTTTGAAGGTATGCGTCAATTTCATAAGAGTCTCCTTAATTTCATAAGAGATTAGGTTAAAGCTAGCTTATAATATCATCAAGCGTGATATCAAAGATGAGGGCACTATTAGCAGGAATACCTTCCGTTCCTTTTTCACCATAGCCAAGTTCTGAAGGAATATAAATTTCCCAACGGTCGCCAACATGCATGAGCGGCACAGCCTCCTGCCAACCACGAATAACATTAGAAAGCGGCATCGTCATGAGACCGTTTGGAGAATGTTTGTCGGAGGCATCGAAAACAATCCCATTGGGAAGTGTTCCCTTATAGGAGATACGTACGGTTCCACCGAAGGGAGGCTGAGGTGGATTGCCTGGCGCAGCATGAATGACTTTATAGGCAAGGCCGCTTTGGCGTTTAATGACGTCAGGCTCTTTATATTTTTCTTCCATGAATTCTTCGGAGCTCATATTTTTGGCGCTTGGACCCTCATTTTCACCCTCTTCCTCATTTTCGCCAGAATCGTTTTCATCAACACCCATCAAATGAATTTTGAAAACAAGCGGACTATGACTTGGAATAATGCCCATTGTACGTTCTTTGTACGCAAGATTTTCTGGGATATAGAGTGTCCATGTATCACCAACATGCATCAGAGGCAGGGCTTCCATCCAGCCATCAATTTGTCCGTTGAGAGGCATTTCCTGATAGGCAGCGCCTGTATGCTGTTCTGAACTGTCAAAAATAGCGCCATCTGGCAATCGTCCCTCGTAGGTAAGCATCATATTTTTACCTTTACGGGGGTGAGGTCCATCTTTTGGCCCAGATTCTTCAATATGGTAGGCAAGGCCACTTGGAAGACGGACAATATCAGGTTTTTTATAGACTTCTGCCATAAATTCTTCTGACGTGATCTCTTCTTCTTCTGGCACAGGATTGAAAACGTTTTGAAGTTGCGCACACCCTGAAAGGGTAGAAAAAGCGCCGATTGCCAGAAGCGTTTTTTTAGAAAAAAAGAAGGGAGCCTTCACATTATTCTCCAGAACAAGCCTAATTATCCCACTTAAGGAAAGCGTTATTGCGTTAATAGCGCTCTCTTTATAGCGATTTTTAGGAGAAAAATTAAGGAAGAATTAGTTTTTGGCTGAAATCTCTTCTTCTCTTTTTATAGAAATCCTTTGATTTTCTTTGCCTTCATGCAAGGTTTTTAATTGTCCGCAGGCGGCCAGAATATCTCTTCCTCTCGGTGTTCTCACGGGGGCTGCGATATTTGCACGGGATAAAATATCGGCAAATATTTTAATATCTTTGGGGTGTGATGGCTTGTAATCTGAACCAGGCCACGGATTAAAAGGAATGAGATTTACTTTTGCAGGAAGATTTTTCAGCAACCGCACTAATTCTCTTGCATCTGTTGGCGTGTCATTGATTCCCCGTAGCATAATATACTCAAAGGTTAAGCGGCGAGAGTTCGATGCGCCAGGATACTCCTCACATGCCTTAAGAAGCTCTTTGATAGGATATTTGCGGTTAATCGGAACGATACGGTCACGCAGCTCATCGGTTACGGCATGGAGTGAAATCGCAAGATTGATTCCTAGCTCTTTTCCACAACGGCGGATCATCGGAACAATACCAGAGGTTGAGAGGGTAATACGCCGGCGAGAAAGAGCAATGCCTTCGCCGTCCATGATAATGGTAAGCGCCTTTGCAACATTTTGGTAATTATAAAGGGGTTCTCCCATGCCCATCATCACAATGTTGGAAAGTTTGCGGGGGGTGCCGTCTTTCGGCGTAGGCCACTCATGATAATGATCACGCATTGCCATGAATTGCCCGACAATTTCAGCGGAACTTAGATTTCGTAAGAGTTTTTGTGTGCCCGTATGGCAGAAACTGCAGGCGAGGGTACAGCCGATTTGAGAAGAAACGCAGACAGCGCCACGATCTTCCGTTTGATCTGGAATATAAACCGCTTCAGCAGTACGCTTGTCGTCAAAGCCGAAAAGGATTTTTTCAGTGCCATCTTTTGAAAGCTGGGCAAGTTTTTGATCAGGACGGCCAATGAAAAAATTCTGTGTCAGTTTCTCTTGAAGGGGGCGGGAAATATTGGCCATTTCAGAGAAGTCACGTACGCCTTGATGGTAGATCCAGTGCCAAATCTGTTTTACCCGAAAGGCTTTTTCATTCAGGGAGACTATTTTTTCAAGAAGCTCTTCACGGGAAAGACCAACAAGATTTTCACGTCCTTGCGCATCTTTTTCCTGATGTGGAGAAAGGAGTGCGGTTTTGATTAAAAGACGCTCTTCTTCAGGATGAAGCGGAGTGGATTGAGTTTGAGCAGAATGAGACATGAATTTTTACGGTTTATAAAATTGAAGAGACAAAACAGAGGCTTTCATTTAAGAGCCTCTAAGGAAATTTTTGATGAGGTTAGAGAGCTGTCCGTTTGGCAACGATAAGAAATTCTTTATTGCCTTCTGGCCCAAGAATAGGAGAGGCTGTTAAGCCAAGAATTTCCCATTTTTCTTCAGCAAGCAGCCATTCCGTTACTTCTTGGCAGACACGCTGATGCACATTTTCGTCTCGGACAACGCCTTTTTTACCGACTTCTTCACGTTTAGCCTCAAATTGGGGTTTGATAAGCGCAACGAGAAGCGTCCCTTCATGCGCTAAGTTGAGAGATGCGGGAAGAACTGTTTTTAGACTGATAAAACTGGCGTCGCAGACGATAATATCAGGGCTCTGAGGAATAATCTCTTTCGTTAGATGGCGTGCATTTGTTTGTTCATGGACGATAACACGATCATCCTCTCGTAATTTCCATGCGAGCTGCGCTGTGCCAACATCGACAGCATAAACAGATTTTGCACCCTTAGTGAGCAGCACATCGGTAAATCCTCCCGTAGAGGAGCCGACATCTAAGCAAATCCATCCTGTTGGATTGATCTTAAAGGCTTCGAGGGCGTGCGCAAGCTTCATACCTCCCCTTGAAACCCAAGGGTGATCTTTCCCTTTCACAAACAAAGAGACATCCTCTGCAAACATTTGGCCTGCTTTGGTAACAGGATGCTCTTTATTTTCACCTGCATAAACAAGACCCGCCATGATAAAGGCTTGGGCTCTTGTTCTGCTTTCTGCTAATCCCCGTTCAGCTAAAAGCTGATCGGCTCTTTTTTTTGCCATTATGCGTTATTTTCACTCTTGGCATTAAAGGCTTTTTGCGCAACATCTGCAATATTTTTTGCAGTGATTCCTGCCTCTTCATATTGTTTTTCAGGCGTATTGTGATCAATGAACTTATCTGGGAAGTTCACAGGCCTAAAGGCGAGACGATCCAGAAGTCCTTCTTCACAAAGATGGGGCAGGACTTGCGCGCTAAATCCGCCTGCGGCGCCTTCTTCAATCGTGATAAAAACTTTATGCTTTTCAGCTAAAGATTTGACGAGTTCTTGATCAACGGGTTTGGCAAATCTCGCATCTGCAACGGTAACAGGAATGTTTAATGCACGTAATGTTTCGGCTGCTTTTTCAGCCTCGTGAAGTTTAGAGCCAAGGCTAAGGATGGCAACCCCGTCTTTTTCGGTCTCACCAGAGGTGATACGCCCTTTGCCAATGGGAAGGATTTCGGCTTTTTCAGGGATGGAAACGCCTTGGGCTGCGCCACGAGGGTAGCGTACGGCTGTTGGCTGTGTATCAACGCTCCAAGCGGTTTTGACCATGTGGAAAAGTTCGGCCTCATCAGAAGGCGCCATCACAATCATATTCGGGAGACAGCAAAGATAATTGAGATCAAAAGAACCTGCATGTGTTGCGCCATCAGCGCCAACAAGCCCAGCACGATCGACCATGAGGCGGACAGGCAAAGATTGTAAAGCAACATCATGCATGACCTGATCAAAGGCTCTTTGCAGGAAGGTTGAGTAGATACAGCAGAACGGCTTTAAACCTTCTGTTGCCATGCCTGCTGAAAACGTAACAGCATGCTGCTCTGCGATACCAACATCGAAACAGCGGTCAGGAAATTTTTTAGAAAATTCTGTAAGTCCAGTGCCTGCTGGCATAGCAGCTGTGACGGCGACGACTTTAGAATCCTCTTCAGCGAGCGCTAAAAGCTCTTTTGTAAAAAGTTCGGTATAGTTTGGAACTGTTTTTGTTGGTTTTTGAATGACACCTGTTTCAATATCAAATTTCCCAACGGCATGATATTTGTCACCGGCTTCTTCTGCTGGGGCATAGCCACGGCCTTTTTCTGTGACAACGTGAAGCAGAATAGGGCCACGTTTTTTACTGTCTCTAAGATTTTTAAGAATAGGAACGAGTTGACTCATATCATGCCCGTTAACAGGGCCGACATAGTAAAAACCAAGTTCTTCAAATAATGTGCCGCCAGCAAGAAGGCCTCTGGCGTATTCTTCTGCTTTTTTAGCCGTCCGTTCAATCGGGCCAGGGAGGCGTTTTGCAATACGGCTGCCAAGATCCCTAAGGGTAAAATAAGGGGTAGAAGAAATGAGTTGTGTTAGATAATTCGACATTGCACCAACAGGAGGGGCAATAGACATTTCATTGTCGTTTAAAATGACGATAAGCTGATTGGCGTCATCTTCGCAAGCGCCTGCATTATTAAGAGCTTCATAGGCCATTCCGGCGGAGATAGATCCATCTCCTATCACAGCGACAGTATTGCGTTTGCCATAGTCCTCTTCTGCATTCTCACTTGTTTTTGCAAGCAGCTTATGGGCAACAGTCATGCCAAGCGCAGCAGAAATAGAGGTTGAGGAGTGCGCAGCGCCGAAAGGATCATATTCACTTTCAACCCGTCTTGTGAAGCCAGAGAGGCCACCGGGCTGACGAAGGGTGCGGATACGATCTCTTCTGCCCGTTAGAATTTTATGGGGATAGGTTTGGTGGCCGACATCCCAGACAATACGATCTTTCGGGGTATTAAAGACAGCGTGCAAAGCAACAGTCAGTTCCACAACGCCAAGAGAAGCGCCTAAATGGCCACCAGTAGAGGAGACGGCGTCAATGGTTTCAGAGCGCAATTCATCTGCAATGATTTGCAATTCTGCTGGAGAGAGGGTGCGGAGAAAGCTCGGATCCGTTACTTTGTCCAATGAGGGGAAGCGTCCCCAAGTGGGGATTGAAGAAGATTTAGACATGACTCTTAGAGTATCCGATTAGTTCTGGCGTTCAATAACATAATAAGCGAGATCAGAAAGAAGCACAGCTTCTTTTGAATCTCCGAAATTCTTAAGGGCCTTAACAGCCTCTTGAACCACATTATTGGCTTCCTCTCTGGCCCCCTCGAGACCAAGACAGGAAACATAGGTTGATTTTCCAGCGGCAGCATCTTTGCCTGCTGTTTTGCCCAAGACTTCGCCTGTTGCGGTGGCATCTAAAATGTCATCTGCAATTTGGAAGGCTGTTCCGAGATAGGTTCCAAACTGGAAAAGGGCTCGGCGCTGGGAGTCTTCTTTTGACAATCCAGCCAAAATAGCACCAGATTCAGCAGAGAAACGAAGGAGGGCTCCCGTTTTCATAGCATGGATTTGACGGATTTGATTAATATTTAAAGATTTTTTTTCACCTTCTATATCAAGAACCTGTCCACCGACCATGCCATTAACGCCAGAAGCATGGCTTAGACCGAGTGCAAGTTCTGTTCGAATTTGAGCAGAAGGAGAGGTTTGAGGGTGAAGGAGAATTTCAAACGCAGTAGTTTGCAAAGCATCGCCTGCTAAGAGGGCAAGAGCATCGCCATATTGGACATGGGTGGAGGGTTTTCCACGGCGCAGATCATCATCATCCATGCAAGGGAGATCATCATGAATGAGGGAATAAGCATGAATACATTCGATTGCGGCGCCAATTCTGAGGGCTTGTTCAGAGGAGGCTCCCAGCAGACGGCTGCCAGTAATGGCCAAAAAGGCACGAAGGCGCTTGCCCCCGCCAAGAACGGCATAGCGCATTGCTTCGGTTAATTGTCCGCTGTTTGTGAGTTCGGGGACAAGCTGATTAAGGGCTTCCTCAACGGTCTCAGCTTCCTTTTTCATTACGTTCTTCAGGGTCGGTGCCGCAGATGTCATAAAATATCCCTTATACTTCCAAAGCGGCACTTGAATCCGCTTGTTTGTTTTTATCCTTTTTCAGGTCTTTGGCCGTTATGACCGTCAGGCGGCTTTCTGCGGCATCAAGCTGTTTTTCGCAATGTTTGCGCAGAGCAGACCCTCTTTCATAAGCATCAACTGCGTCTTGAAGTTTCATTTGTCCATTTTCTAATTTGCCGACAATGGTTTCTAGTTCTTTAAGTGCCTCTTCAAAAGAGAGGTTTTTGACATCGGCTGCTAAAGGAGCGTTCTCTTTCATAGAAGGCTTACTCTTTTCAAAGACAAATGAGAGATTGAGGGATATTCCCGAAGAGAGATCAAACAGTACTCTTCCTGAAAGAATAGCTTGAATTAGGTAATTTTTCTACCCCAAAGCTTTTACTCAGGAAGCCCTCTTGAGCAGAAAATGGCATTCTGTATCATTTTTGTATGAAAGCGTTGCGCAATACCCCATTTTTTCAGCCCATTCAGCCATCTCATCTGAGGTCGTCCCTTTAGCGACCAGGGCTTTGAGTGTTTCTCCTTTTGGCAGCTTCCGCATCGCACGGTGAAGGCGCACAAAGGGAAGAGGGCAATTTAAATGACGTAAATCCAGAGAATCAGATTCAGAAAGAGACACTTTTAAAATCCTTTAGAGAAAATTATGTAAAACCAAATAGATGATAAAGGTGATATCAAGGCCAATTAAAGTCGCTGTTACTTGATGAAACCGTCTGAAGGTAAGTTGAATAGCCGTATAAAGGATCATGCCACAGGTCAGTGTCATCATAAAATCCCCTGTAACGGCCGCCAATAAAATCATGAGAAGGGGGACACTGGCATCCGCTGAATCCTTTGGAAGATTTTGAGCTGAACTCATCATGGCAATGCCAACCATCACCAGAAGAGGGGCCGTTGCAAGAGAAGGAATAGCGGTTAAGAGTGGCCAAAAAAGCGCTGAAATAAGGAAGAGGAAGGCTGTTGTTGCAGCTGTTAATCCTGTGCGTCCACCGGCTTCGACACCCGTTGCGCTTTCAACATAGGCAGAAACGGTACATGTTCCGAGAAGAACACCTGTGACACTCGCTGCGCCATCGCAGATATAGGCTTTGGAATCTAATGTTGGGTATTTCTCTGTTCCGCAAAGACCGGCACGTGTTGCAATACTGATAAGCGTGCCGGAAGCATCAAAAAAATCATTGAGCAATAAATAGAGCGTGACAGGAATCATCAGGCCAATGGCATCAAAATAGCCTTTGAAATCAAAGGGTGCGATAAATTCTGTGGGATAGTGCGGGATTGCCCAAATTTTTCCAGAAAAATGTGTGAAAGGTTTTCCGTCTGTGCCCGGAATAAAAAGGCCTGCAACTGTAATGGCGGCAATGAGAATAAGAAGACCTGAAGCACGTTTTTTTAAAAGGCACAAGATCGCGATCCCCATGGCAAAAAGCTCTAGAATGACAGTGGGCTGAGAGAGCTTTCCAAAGGACATGCCGTGATCTGTGGTTGTGACAATGCCTGCAATGATCAGACCCAAACGTGCGATAAAAGCGCCGATGGCTAATTGAATGCCGAGAATGATAGGGGCAGGAAAATTTTCTACAATTTTACGGCGCAGAGAGGTTAAAGAAGCAAATGTAAAAATGAGGCCGCTGACTAAAACAACCGTAAAAGCGACAAAGGGAGAAACGTGACTTCCCTGAACAATCACATTTGCAAAGACAACGTTACTGCTCATAGCAGGAGCAAGCACAATCGGCAGACGTGCCCAGAGAGCCATAAGTAGGGTACCAACGACTGTGCCAGCGATGGTTGTGATAATCATGGCATCTTTTGGCAGACCTGTACTGGCCATAAGTGTTGGGTTAACGGCCATGATATAGGCCATAGCAGAAAAGATCATGATTCCTGCCATGATTTCCCGTGAGATGGTCGAACCACGTTCGTTAATTTCAAAATAATGATCAAGCGTTTGGGTTAGCCAATTCATATTTAAAGACAAAGCTCTTGAGTGGAAGGGGCAGAAAGCATGAGAGGATCTAACAAAGCTGTTAAGAGAGAAAACACTGGGCAATTTGTTTTTGCGTGAAAAAATTCAGGGCGTGTCATGAGTGCCCAAAGCGCCGTTACAGGAGGGGCAGGAAATCCATCTAAAAGGTTTTTTTTATCGCCTTCAGCCTTTCCTTTGGAAAGGAGGCGTTCAAGCATGGCCAGCTCATAAGGGAGCAAGTTTTTTGAAAAGTCTAAGAGGGTAAAATGTTTTTCTTCGTCTAAAGTTAAAGTTTGTTCTGTGGGAAGAATTTTAATTTTAGCCGTTAAGTCTGTTGCGATTTCCTCAATTTGAACACTCAACGCTATTGTCCGGGAATGGCATTTTTTGAGTGGCAAAAAGGGGAAGGGGGCAGGGTCAAGCAGGCAAAGCCAGCCTTCTTTTGATTGGGATTCTGTCATTTCCTTGGCTAAAATCAGGCGTGAATAATTTTCTTCGCCATGAGCGGAAATAGCGCAAAGTTCTTTGTTTTTATGATTGACGGCTAGAACTTTTTTATTTTCCAAGGCTAAAAAATGCCATGAAAGTGCTAAGCGTGGAAAACGCAACCAATCAGGAAGTGATTTTCTTGTTATTAAAAAATGGCGGAGGACATCCTGCCAAAAATAGGCGGTAATTTCATTGCACCTTGCTGGAATTGCAAAAGATGGAATTTTTTGAGAGCCTTGATTAAAAAAATGACGTGCTTCGAAAGTTAAAGAGCTGGCAGCCGCATCGTGGAGAATGCCCGCTTTTTGAAGGCTGTCTGCGCATGGTTGATTAGATAAAACAAAGAGAGAACGTCCTTCTGTATCGGCAACAAACTCTCCATCCGTCATTTTTGTGTAAAAATGTCTCGGGTGAAGTCCTTCTTTTAAGATTTTTTGCGGAGAATGTCCTAAAAGACCGCAATGCCGATAGGGAATTTTTATGAAAGGATAAGGTTTCGCCTCGTTAATTTCTTCTTTTTTGTCTAAAAGATTTGGAACAAAAAATTCGTCTAAAGCAAGGCGAAGCGTAAAGGAAAAATTCTGTTCTTCTGCCGTTCTGAGAAAGGTTTCTTCGGCAGGCAGACTTGTTTCAAAAACGCCCAAAAGAGTAATTTTTTCTCTTTTCGATAGAAGTTCGAGAAGGGACTGCCAAGTCAGAAATTCTTTACATTCTTCTTCTTGTGAAAAAGCGATAAAGACTGACAGACCAAGGGCAAGATGGTGGGCAAGCCAGTATTCTAGCGCTGCAAGCTGATTATATTTCCCAAGAACGAGCAACACAGCCATCGACGGAAATTTATTTTCGGGGGACTGTGCTGCCATGATGTTCATTAGTCAATCTTGAGAGCAGCTAAGAAGGCTTTTTGAGGAATTTCGACTTTGCCAAATTGACGCATTCGTTTTTTTCCTTCTTTTTGTTTTTCAAGAAGTTTGCGTTTTCTTGAAACGTCACCGCCATAACATTTAGCCGTCACGTCTTTGGAAAGTGCGCCAACAGTTTCACGGGCAATGACACGTGAGCCAATCGCTGCCTGAATAGCAATTTTAAAGAGCTGGCGGGGAATGAGGTCTTTTAATTTGGCGCAAATGGCACGTCCACGCATTTCAGATGCGGCACGATGGGCAATAAAGGAAAGCGCATCAACAGGCTCTTGGTTCACCAGAATAGAGATTTTCACCAAATCGCCTTCTTCATAACCGTCCATCTGGTAATCAAAAGAAGCATAGCCACGGGTTAGGGATTTCAATTTGTCGTAAAAATCAAAAACGACCTCGTTTAAAGGAAGGCGGTAAACAGCTAAAGCTCTCGTTCCAACATAGGTGAGATCTAATTGAACCCCACGCCGTTCACTGCAAAGCTTTAAAACAGCGCCGAGATATTCATCGGGAACGAGAATATTGGCTTTAATCCAAGGCTCTTCAATCATTTCAATCTTAACAGGATCAGGCATATCGGCTGGGTTATGGATATGCTCAACTTCGCCGTCTGTTTTATAGACGTGATAAATAACGGAAGGCGCAGTTGCAATGAGATCAAGATCGAATTCTCGTGAGAGACGTTCTTGAATAATTTCCAGATGTAATAGACCAAGGAAACCACACCGAAAACCAAGTCCTAAAGCCGCAGATGTTTCTGCTTCAAAATGGAAAGAAGCATCATTTAAGCGCAGCTTTTCCAAAGAATCCCTTAAATGCTCAAAATCATCGGCATCCACAGGGAAAAGACCGCACCAAACAACAGGAATGGAGGGTTTAAAGCCGGGAAGCATTTTTGTTGCTGGACGTTTATCCAAAGTGATGGTGTCACCGACTTTACAATCTGCGACGGTTTTAATAGCCGCATTGATAAAGCCAATTTCGCCAGGGCCAAGCGTATCAACAGGGGTGATTTTAGGCTGAAAAACGCCCAGCTGGTCAACACGGTAGGTTGCTCCTGTTTCCATCATGCGAATCATATCGCCTTTGCGGACCGTACCTTCTTTAATTCGGATTAAAGTGATAACGCCAAGATAGGAATCATACCAGCTATCGACAAGAAGGGCTTGAAGCGGTGCGTCAGGATCGCCTTTTGGGGCGGGAAGGCGCTGAACCAGCGCCTCAAGAACAGCCCCAATATTGAGACCAGTTTTTGCGCTGACCTCAACAGCATCATCGGCATCAATGCCAACCATGTCTTCAATTTGCTCTTTCGTTTTTGGAACATCTGCTGCGGGCAAATCGACTTTATTGAGGACGGGGATAATTTCGTGGTCGGCATCAATAGCTTGATAGACATTTGCCATTGTTTGAGCCTCGACCCCTTGGGAGGCATCCACCACAAGCAGAGACCCTTCGCAGGCGGCTAAAGAACGGCTGACCTCGTAAGCAAAATCAACATGGCCTGGTGTATCCATAAGATTGAGAATATAGGTTTTCCCATCTTTCGCAGGATAGGTAAGGCGCACCGTTTGGGCTTTAATTGTGATTCCACGCTCTTGTTCCAGATCCATTGAGTCAAGAACTTGCCCTTTCATTTCCCGGGCAGTGAGAGCGCCACAAGCTTCAATTAAGCGATCGGCGAGAGTAGATTTTCCATGATCGATATGGGCGATAATTGAAAAATTGCGGATGAGAGATAAGGGCGTGTTAGTCATATTCTTTATTTAGGATAATTTTGAAAATTTGTCAGTAGCCAGAACTTAATTAGAGGCAGCTTGAGGCTGTGCAGGCTCAGGGACTGTTGGCGGTGGTCCATAGGCTTTCTGCGCACGAGCAAGCGCATCATCTGCTGGGATAATTTCGTTTGGGTTCTCTTCTGGATAAATATCGACACGGTCTGAAGGGCCGTTTGTTTCATGCGTATTGGGGTGCGGAATGCCAATCGTATTTGGATAGATGCGTGTGGAGGCAACGCCTGAATGCATAAGAATAGATCTGATCTTTAAGAGGCGTTGGAGGGCTAGGCGACGAGGCAAAGAAGGGTCATCATCTTGAGCGCCTGAAAAACCTTCCATCATAAGGCGTTTTTTTGGATTTTCCGCCATCTGTTTTCCAAAACGGGTGATGGCTTCAATGGTTTCTTGATCCATATCATCTTTGAGAGGCGCAAACTCGACCCGCAGTCCATCAAGAGAATTGGCCAGCGGGCGTGTGTCTGAAATTGCGCCATTCACGGGTTCAACAGGTTCTGGGTCAACAGGTGGATGAAGTGCTACGGCAGGGAAAGGAGGCGCTAAAATCAACGGCGGCGGAGAGGCTGGAATAGGTGGCACAAGCGTTGTTCCTGAACGGCTCACAGGACTCATAGAATTTTCATAAGGCGTGGGAGCGGCAGAGGGATCGGGGGCGCTGTCAGCTGACGGGCTTTCTTCTTGCGGCTGGGCAGGCGCTGGGGGCGAGTTTTCGCCTTGATTCTGTGGATTATTTTGTTGCGGCGTGTTTTGCTGAAAGCCATTATTTGCGCCTTCAATGCCAAGATTATCAGCTGCTTTCTGGGCCTGATCCTGAGAAACGATCCCATCTGTTGGAACGCCAGCAGATGCGCCAAAATTATCTTTTGGAGGTGGAGCGTTTTCTCCTTGAGGTGCTGGCTGCTGCGTCTCTGCAGAGGGCGCAGATCCTGGAAGGGCATTTAAATTTGTAGAAATTTGTGCCCAAGCTGGAAAAGGGGTGTAAAAAAGGGGAAGAAGCAAAAAAAAGAACTTTTTGCTTAGAAACCTGGCATTTGGAAAATGAAAATCTATTTTTATTTTGCGGTTATGTTGGCAATTCAAAAGAGAAATATCCTCCAAACAGACAGGTTTCAATTAAGACTTAAAGTCAGCGGATTTTTTTAAGATTAAGATGTTTAGCTTATGTCTTTGAGAGAACAAGCGCCCGGTCAACGAGTTTTTGCAGACGTGCGAATAAAGGTTGATTTCCTGCGACAACATTCAAACCTCCTTTGAGATTTGCATCAAGGATTCCACCTTCAGAATCTGTTATCTGTCCACCAGCTTCACGGATGAGAATAATGCCAGCCGCACAATCCCAAGGTTTTAAGTTATATTCCCAAAAACCGTCAAAACGCCCGCAAGCAACGCCAGCAAGGTCTAAAGCGGCTGCGCCAAAACGTCGGACGCCTGCAACACGTGGCATGAGGGTTGCTAGGACGTTCAGGAAGGGGCGTTGAATGGCTTTTGTAGAGGCGGCAAAAGGAATCCCTGTTGCAATTAAGGCTTCGGAGAGGCGTGTTCTATTAGAAACACGGATGCGCCGATCATTTAGAAATGCGCCAAGCCCTTTTTCCGCCCAGTAAGTTTCTTGGACAACAGGGCTATGGACAATTCCAGCAACGATTTCAATAGATCCATCTTCGTGACGGCGTTGCAATCCGATAGAAACGGCCCATTGCGGAATACCGTGGAGAAAATTGGAAGTTCCATCTAAAGGATCGACAACCCAGCGCCATGTCCAGTTTTCAGAGCCGCTTTCGCCGCTTTCTTCCATTAGAAAACCATAGCCAGGACGTGCCTTCTCAAGTTCTTCTTTGATAATCTGTTCAGATTTAAGGTCAGCTTGGGAAACGAAATCTCCTGGCGCTTTTGAGTTGATATGAAGGCGTTCAATATCAGAAAAATCCCGCAATAGCGAACGACCTGCTTTTATTGCAGCGTTATGCATAACGGCCATATGGGGGGATAAGCGCATTGGAACTAACCTTTTATATTAAATTATAGACTTAAAGGCATGCTTGCCTCCCAAAAAATAGGGGAGGCAAGCACACATCAGAAAAGAAGAAGTCGAAAAATGTAATTATTTTGCACGTTCAACGTAAGAAGCGTCATCGGTACGAACAACAATGCTTTCACCTGTTTTAATGAAAGGAGGAACCATTGTTTTAACACCATTTGCAAGAACGGCTGGTTTATAAGAGGAGCTGGCGGTTTGACCGTTTACAACGGGGTCTGCTTCGGCAACTTCAAGCGTGACATGTTGTGGCAAAGTTGCGCCAACGGCATCACCGTCAACAAATCGCACGCCAATTTCCATATTGTCTTGCAAGAATGGAAGCTGATCACCAAGCAAATCTTTGTGCAGCATTGTTTGCTCAAAGGTTTCTGGATCCATCAAAACGATATTGTCGCCATCCATGTAGGAATAGATAAAGTCACGGTCTTCAGTCTGAAGGCGTTCGACTGTGTCTGCTGTGCGCCAGCGCTCATTTGTTTTATTACCAGTTTCAAGGTCTCTCATTTCAACTTGAATGAAAGCGCCACCTTTACCAGGAGTCAGAATTTGCTGTTTTAGAACGGTCCAGCGACGTCCGTTATGTTCGAGGACTTGTCCAGCACGAATGAGGTTAGCCTGTTGTTTCATCTTCTTTTGATCGTCTTTTCAGAAAAATTTAAATTAACATAAATATGCTTATACATTTTATCTCTTAATCGTGCATCTATAAGTCTTGCAAGTCTTGTTCGATAAATCGTTAAAGATATTTTTGCTCTTATATCATTTTTTGAGTGTATACGCAGGGCCTAAAGGAATTTTTCCGCCCCCCTGAGGCCTTTCTGCCGTGTAAGCTGGAAAAGCTAAGCCACTGAGGCGTCCCCGCAAGGCTTTTAGAAGTGCTAAACCAGTTTCAACCTCAACTTTAAAATGCGAAGTGCCAGGCGCAGGATCAAGATGATGCAGGTAATAAGGCTTAACCCCCATCTCAAGAAACCCTTCAAAAAGATTGGCGAGCGCCTCAAGATTGTCATTGATTCCTTTGAGTAAAACGGATTGAGACAGAAGTAATATGCCATTTTTTCGTAAATCTTTAATCGCTTTTTGGGCTTGCGGTGAAAATTCTTGAGCATGATTGGCATGAATGGCAAGCCAGAGCGGTTTTTCGGTTTTTAGGCTTTTTAAAAGCGCTTCTGTGATACGTTCCGGCGCAGCCACAGGCACACGGCTATGAATACGTAATGTCTTAATATGAGGAATTTTATCAAGTGTTTCTAAAAGAAAACTTAAACGCCGAGGAGAAAGGAGAAGGGGATCGCCACCGCTTAAAATGACTTCATTTATGGTGGAATGTTCAGCAATCCAGTTTAAGGCTTTTTCAAGATGTTCTTGTGAAAGAAGGCCTGCTTCATGGCCTTGGCCTGTTTGACCAACAAATTCACGCCGAAAGCAAAAGCGGCAATAGAGTGGGCAGACTAAAAGCGGTTTAAAAAGGACTCGATGTGGATAACGGTGGATGATGCCAGGAATGGGAGAAAAAGTTTCGTCTGCCGTTGGGTCTGGAATTTCATAAGATTGCGTGTGTAATTCCCGCTCATCTGGCAAGACTTGTTTGGCTATTGGATCATTGGGAGTTTGAATAAGTTTGGCAAAAGTTGGAGGCACAGCAATCGCATATTTTTTCTCAAGCTGATCCTGCCAATTTGGAACTGGGGAAGTTTCGGGAAGAAGCTTATGTTCTACAAGCTGATAAAAATGACGTAGGGTTGTTTTAAGAGCAGAATTCGTCAAGGGATCACAGGTTTCGTAATTTATGGAAGATATGAAAGCAATTTTATTAAAACGCAGGGCAGAAATCTTAAAGGATGGACGTTCTTTTTTTGATAGGCGTGGCTATTTGGAGGTAGAAACCCCTTATCTCGTGAAGAGTCCGGGAGAAGAAGTGCATTTGCGGGTGTTTTCAACGTTTTTGGAACATCCTCAAGGTGGAAAATCTCAGCGTTTTTTGCATACAAGTCCTGAATTTGCCATGAAACGCTTTGTTGCTGCAACAAAAATGCCAATTTATCAATTTGCAAGGGTCTGGCGTAATGCCGAGGGAAGCGATCACCATCATCCTGAATTTACAATGTTGGAATGGTATCGGCCTAGTGCAGACCTTGAGAGCTTAATGCAGGAAACACAGGATTTTGTGCAGGCACTTTTACCCTCAAAAGTTTTTAGGCATGGCGATGAAATTATGATTTCGCAGGATTTTGAGCGTGTGAAAATGTCCGAAGCTTTCGAAAAATATGTTGATGCAGATGTTTTGGGAACAATTGGAAATGCAAACGCTTTAGCCGATCAGGCAGGTGTTGCCTTGAGAGAAGGTGAAGGGTGGGAGGATTTATTTTTTCGCCTTCTTCTTGAGAAGATTGAACCGCATTTAGGAAAAAATAAACCAACTTTTTTAACCCACTGGCCAGCGCCACAGGCAGCTTTAGCAAAGTTAAATCCACAAGATTCGAGAGAAGCCCTTCGTTTTGAGTTGTATGCTGGCGGGTTGGAACTGGCAAATGCCTTTGAGGAGCTTTCAGATGTCGCAGAGCAGCGTAGGCGGTTTGAGCTGGACCGTAAACGGCGTGAGGCACTCTATCCAGATCAAAAATGGGAAATGGATGAGGCTTTTTTGGAAGGGTTAAAAGATTTACCAGATTGTTCAGGGATTGCTTTGGGCTTTGATCGGCTGGTGATGCTCGCTACAAACGCGCCTAAAATCACAGATGTGATTTGGATATAAATTTAAGTGTGATGTTTTTACTATAATATCATATTTTGAAGCTTCTTATGCGTAGAACATGCTTTACAAAGATGTCTTACGGGTAGATTAAGTATGTATTTTTTAAATAAATATCATACTTAATCTCCATTCATGCGTTTTATTCTTTTTTGCCTCTTTGTTTTTGCTATTTCTTTTGAAGCTGTTTCCGCTCAAGAAAAATCTTCCTTAGCGCTTCCAGAAGGCGGTGGTGTGATTGATGAGTGGTTCTCTCATCTTCCGATAGACGTGATGATGGGGGCAAAAGTAACAGCAGCTGCCTCAGAAGTTGGCCGTGTGCCTTGGCTTTATGAGCTTTTCCCATCTTTGAAAAAGATAAAGACTGTTCCCGTTGGGGGTATGAGTGCCGAAGAGATGCTTTTGCTTCATCCCAGCTTAGTCGTTCTGCCGGGGGAGCGTGCCGGCAAAATGGATCAGTTAGAAAAAATGGGTCTTCATGTCGCCCTCATGGATTTTGTTGATTACGCAGGCCTGTTGGCCTGTGTAAAAAAGAGTGCTTCGCTTGAAAATACGCCTCTTTCTTTAGGTCGGGCGGAAAAATATCAAAAATTTCTTATTGAAAATTTAGGACATGCGCCTGTCAATATGGAGACAACTTTCTGCATACCGCATGGCTGGAAAGGACATAGCAGAGAAGTATCTTCGGGCCCTAAAGTATTGCATATTTCTTCGTTAGAGCCTTTGAAAGCGGATGGCAAAGAGACTGTTATAGAAGAATGGATTCAAAATGCGGGCGGGCAAAATGTTTTTACAGGGAAAGGTAATAAAAAGCCGATTACATGGGAGCAAGTTTACGCTTGGAATCCAGACATTATTATTCTTCAAGCGAATGCTGGATCGTGGAAAGCACCGACTGTTCCTAAGGGGGCATTTCTTTTAAAGGCTGCTAAAGAAAATCATATTTATCGAAATCCAGCGGGATTGTTTCTTTGGGACAGATCTGGACCAGAGCTTGCGTTACAGCTTCTTTGGGCAAAATGGGTGATGTCTGGAAAGACACGAGAAGATGAAAACGAGATTAAAAAGAAAATGCGTTTTTTCTATAAAGAATTTTATGATCTCAAGCCTTCAGACGAAATTTTGGAGAAAATTCTTCAGGGAGAAGCGCCAGATTTGGTGTAAATTTAATTTTGTCTATTCGTCTGATGAAACATTATGCAGGTTATTTGCGGCGTAAGATTTTCTCATGCCCTTTGCCACCTATTTTACCGGAAAAAATACGTTTTGCCCCCGATGCTGTTGTTATTATGCGAGGTGTGGCAGGGATATGCGCTGTTTTGGCTATTCAAGAGGCTGGTACGGCTAAGGCAGCGGAAGCCTCTTCGCAGGTTAAAGCGCCTTCTCAGAAAACAGCAGGAGAGCGTGTTTATGTTCGGGGAAAGAAAACAGATCAGCAGGAAGCTGTTGCAAACGAGGTAAGTGGCGTTAAAGCAGATTACCTCAATAAAGAAGTTGATCTGGGGCCTTTGGGGAAGATTCCTGGGGAAAAAGCGCCTTTTTCTGTTATGTCAGCTTCTCATGATGTGGTTGAAAATCAGCAGATCCGTAATATGGAAGATGCAACGGAATATATGCCCTCTGTGCAATGGGATACGGCTAATGATTCAACGAGTGAGATTGTGAACCGTGGATTTGTTGGAGATGATGTAACAAATTCCCGTATTGATGGGTTAACGGCTCGTATTAGTGCGCCTTATACCAGTGAACAGTTTGATCATTTAGCTGTTTTAAACGGCATGGCTGGCGCTATGTATGGACCGATGAGTCCTGCTGGTATTATGGATATGACGCTGAAACGTCCAACAAAACAGCCCTTTTTTAATTTTAATTTTGGGTATGATTCCAATGGTGCGCCTCTTGAATCGGGAGATTTTTCGATGGGAAAAGGACCGATTAAGGGGCGGATCAATCTTTTAAATCAAACAGGTCAAAGCTATGTCGCCAATTCAAATATTTGGCGGGATATGATTAGTGGTGATTTTGATATTCAATTAAACAAACGCATGAAGCTCGAATTAGATGCCAGTCAATATACAATTGGCGTTTATGGACTGCCGGGTGAATTTGCTTATGCGGAAAATGTGCAGCTGCCATCGGCTCCCAATGCGGCAACGCCTGGATATGGACAATCTAATGGCGGAAGTGTGACTTCGGCTTCGATGGGGATGGAAAAGCTTTTTATTGATATTAGCCGCCATTGGAAGGCAAAATTAGGGGGCTTGTATCAGGATACAGCGAGAAATACGTTTAATATTTCCAATAATATTGGCTCTTCTTCTTACTGCGCAGGGCATGGCATTGACGGCAGTTGCTACCAGCAGACTCTGATTCACAGTGATCAGAATGATAATTATATGCTTTGGAGTAATTTTGCGTATTTAAACGGAGATTTTCGAACAGGGCTTATTCATCATCAAGTAAATTTAGGGACGAATGGCTATGAGTCCAATTATGATGTTCCAATTGTAGACGAAAATCCAATCATTATTGATACCTCTCCTATGTATAGTCCGAGTGTTGTTCATGGATTAGGGCAACATCCAGGGATTTTAGGTCAGTATCATGCTGGTTATATGGCGACACAGTCTTTAATCGCAGGCGATACAATGGATATTGGACGCTATTTTACCGTGATGGGGGAGTTTTCATGGGGGTGGATTAGGACAATGGGATTTAATCCGAAAGGAGAAGAAACACGGCATTATGATGCGAATGTGGCTTTTTCACCAAGTGTTGGCATGACCTTTCACCCTAGAAAAGAATTAAATTTTTACTTTAACTGGGGAAAATCTATTCAGCCGGGCCCTGTTGCCCCAGGAGGTTCAGCAAATAATGGTGATATTTTACCTCTTATCCGTTCAGAGCAGTTTGAGGGGGGCTTGAAATGGACAGTTCGGAAAAAGCTGCAAATCAACTTAGACGGCTTCGCTGCAACGCGTCCTTATGCGTTTGATAATTTTGATGACATGATTAATGGGCGTCCTGTTTATGGGCTTTTCGGATCTCAGCATGATTATGGGATTGAGTATCAGATGTCAGGCAATCTTACGCGAGACCTTTCGATTTTAGGGGGTTTTACATGGGATCATGCCGAATTGGAAAATACAGGAAATCCACTGACGTCTCATAGAAAAGTTACAGGGGTAGCGCCTTGGCAGGCCGATATTTTATTTGATTGGCGTGTGCCAAAAGAACTCGTTTCGGGTTTGGCTTTTAATGCAAATGTGCATTATGTTGGCACAAGGGCTGCAAATGTGACCAATACGACTTGGGCGGATGAGTATGTCACACTTGATTTAGGCGCACGCTATGCAACGAAAATCTGTGATCATAACCTTGTTTTTCGTTTCACAGTCGATAATGTTACACAAGAACAATATTGGTCGTCCGCATTTGCAACAACAAATAATGGTGCACCGAATACTTCAAATGAGGCGGCTTTAGGATTGCCAAGAACGTGGCATTTGACGGCTTCAATGTATTTTTAAATCTCTTTGGTTTGGGAAATAGATTTAAATAAAAAATTGCGTTAGAAGAGAAGAAGCAGGAATTTTCTAGGTGTGCGGAAGGGGATGAAGGCGCGTGACAGCAGAAACAACGCTTCAAACAGAAGTAAAAAGGTTAGAAACGGCTTTGGAAGCTTTGCTGGAGCTAAGCAAGCAGGCGGAAAAAACGCAGCTAAAGCTGCGCAATGAGAATAAAAAACAGCGTGAGAAATATCAGGCTTCTATTGCGCTCGTGCAAACAGAGTACGAAGAAGTACGTTCTAAAACAGAATCTTTGTTAAGAGAAGTTGATCCTGCATTCTTCGATAAAAAGGGTGAAGAGACAGCGTCAAAAGAGTCTCCGGAAAGCTCAAAAGAAGAAACGAATGAAGTAGGAAAAACTGTCTAATGGCAATTAAAAAAGACCTTCTCGTAAATGGCTCTCTTTATACTGTTTGGTGCAAAGAGGAAGACGAAGAAAAAATTAAAGAATTAGGGGCTAATTTAGAAGATCGCAATTTAAAAGTTGCGCGGGCTTTGCGGCCAGATAGTGAATCACATGGCTGGTTTTTGACCTCTCTTTTGCTTTTGAGTGAGTTGGAAGAAAAACTTAAGCACGAAAGAACTTCTGAAGGAAAAAGTCAGCAGGAACTTCAAGAAAAAATAGATCTGGTGGAAGTGCAGAAAAAAGAAATTCATGCGCTGGAATTATCTTTGGCGACAGCCCGTCATCAGGTTGCTCTTTTGGCAGATAGAGCAGAGAAAGTTCTCTTCGAAGCGAAGAAAGAAGGCGAAAAAATGCAGGATAATTCGTGATAACTTTTGCTTGAGCGCTAAGCTGAAAAAGCTTATCCTTACTGGGAGGGCTGCCGAGTACGTTATTCGCACATCAACCTCTGGGCCGATAAGCACTCCTAAGGGAGCTGGCACTGTTGCAGCCGTGGTTGCATTATTTCCGGCTACCCACCTGTTAAAGCAGGTCCGGGAGGGCTGATAATGGAGACGGCTACGGTGGCTCTTTTCTAAACTCTTACTTAAGGCAAGGATGTTGGTTTCTCTGCGTTCTTATTTGAAGGAACAGCGTGTGAAGGCGCTTTCTTCTGAGAATGAAGTTGCTTTACGACATTTTTTATTTGATTTTTGTCTTCATTCCCAAAGAAAAAAATGGGGCTTGGTTTGGCCGATAAGGGGAGAGGCTGACTTGCGTCCACTTTGTTACGCTCTGTTTGAAAAAGGGTTTGAGATTTTTTTGCCCCAAACATTTCCTGAAACATCCCAGCTTTTTTTTAAGACCTGGCATCCTCATTGTAAGATGGAAGAAGGCCCTTTTGGAACATGGCATCCACAAGGAGAGAGGGATGAATCTTATAAATTAGAAGGGGTTATTGTGCCGCTTTTGGGATATGATTCTCAAGGGAACAGGATAGGGTATGGGGGAGGCTTTTATGATAGATTCTTGGCAAAATATCCAAAAATATTTCGGTTAGGTTATGGTTTTACATTACAGCACAGTGAGGCTTTAGATTGCCAGGTACATGATCAAAGACTGGACGGGCTTTGTACAGAAAAGGGGATTATCACATTTCCTGCTCGCAATGATAAAATATAAGGAAATAAGATAGCGTGAGAATTCTTTTTTTAGGCGATGTCGTTGGCCGTTCTGGCCGTGATGCGGTTCTGCAAAATTTGTCAAAATGGCGTCAAGAATATCGTTTGGATTTCATTATGGTGAATGCTGAGAATGCGAGCCACGGTTTTGGCTTAGGCCCAATGATTGCAAAAGAATTTTTTGACGCTGGGGTGGATAGTATCACACTCGGAAATCATGCTTTTGACAGAAAGGAAATTATCCCTGTTATTCATGAATTTCCGTATCTGGTGAGGCCGCTTAATTATCCGAAAAGCACACCAGGCAATGGATTTTGCATTAAGCCTTTGCCAAATGGCAAAAAGGTTTTAGTGATTAATGTTGCTGGGCGGATTTTTATGAATCCGATCGCAGATGATCCCTTTGCAGCGCTTGAAAATCTTTTAAGCCGTTTTCCATTGGGGCGTGCGGTTCAAGCTATTATTTTAGATGTGCATGGCGAAGCAACAAGTGAGAAACTCTCAATCGGCAATGCGTTTGATGGGCAGGTTTCTTTGGTTGTTGGAACGCATACCCATATTCCGACCGCAGATACACGGATTTTGCCAAGGGGAACGGCTTATCAAACTGATGCCGGTATGTGCGGTGATTATGAAAGTGTTATCGGGATGCAAAAAGAAGGCGCTGTTTTAAGAACACGCCATCCTTTTGCTGGTGGAAAATTAGCGCCAGCTTCTGGAGAGGCTTGCGTTTGTGGTGTGATGATTGAAACAGACGACAAAACAGGGCTGGCTCTCTCTGTAAAACCTTTCCGCCAAGGAGTGCATTTGATGCAGGCAGAAGGGCTAGGGAAAGATTAAGGCCAATCTTGTAATTTATAGGCTGCATCCCAAAAATTAAGTTCCATTTTTGAGGTCATCACGAAATCTTCCAGCATTTTTTGACGCAAAGCAGGGCTGGCATTTTCAGCGAGGCGGTTGACTAGGGCCTTCATTTTCTCATTATCTTGGTGGAATTTTGGGTTGCCATAATCTTTGAGCCAATTTTCATACGGATTGGGAGAAGTGGCATTTTTGCTGAGTTCATCTCCAAGGACCGCATAAATCCAAAAGCAGGGGAGAAGAGTTGCTGCTGTTTCTTCCGGGGATTTTAAGGCCGCAACGCTAAGTTCAAAATTTGTATAAAGAAGAGTCGCTGGTGCTGGCTGTGTCGCTGTTTTTTTGTGCCATTGATCTATTTGTTCCTGAAGGGCGTCGCTAGCGAATGCTAAAGCGAGTTGCGCATCTTTTGGATTTTCCAGTTTGGCAGCGAGAAGTTCAAAGCTTTTGGCATAATTTTTCAGGTAATAAGCGTCCTGTGCTGCATAAAAATCAAATTTCTTCTTCTCCAATGTTCCTTTTTCAAGCTCTTGATTAAAAGGATGGTTGCGAATTTTTTCGTAAAGAGGGGCAATTTTTTCCCATGCTTCTTCTGAAAAAGGACGGTGTTGAGAAGTGGCAAAAGAAAAACTGGGAAGTAAGAAGGTGATAGAAAAAAGAGTTGCAAAAAGTTTAGACTTCATAAATTTTCCTTAAAAACATGAAAAAGTATTTTAAAAACCAGCACTCATACTGCCGATAACGCCAAAACCGCCATCAATATAATATTTAGGGGCTTGCCCTTGGATAATCGTGCCATTGATGGCTTTTACAGCCTGTGCATTTAGGGTCGGTGTGCCGACACCTGATAAATAGGTTTGGTTTGAGAGATTGGTGAAATTTAATTGCCAGCTTGGGGCTTTTACAGGACCAAAATCTTTTCCTTTATAGCCGACAGATAAATTAGCGGTTGCATAGCCTGGAATAGACTGGTCATTCATAAAAGTTGAATATTGAGGGCCTTTATAATGGGCGGTAATGAGGCCAAAAAAGCCGTGCCAGTCATAACGTAGTCCAATGCTTCCAGAAAATTCAGGGGATTCAATCGCTTTTTTCCCTTTGGTGGGGAGATATGTCCCACCAACCGCCATGTCGCTGTTATTAACGGCATCTAAATATTCAAAACTCAGATAAGGGGAGAAGCCCCGAATAGGTTTGAAACCAATCGCACCATCGACCCCTCGGGAGGTTTGCCCGCCAGCATTGATCGTTGTGCTGATATTATGGTCATTGACGCTCGTAATAAGGCGGTTTGTAAAATTATAATTAAAAAAGGTAAGAGAGGTCACAACGTAGCGTCCTTTATGCCGCCAGCCAATTTCTTCGTTGATAGAATACTCGTTTTTAAGATTTTGCGCCCCTGTCGCAGAGATACCGCCTAATCCTGTGGGATCACCGTAATTTGTAAGATTATAGGTATCGTAAAAGGCGGTGACAGAAGGCGTTCTGAAATTTGTCACGCCATTGGCAAAAATTTGATCATGATTGCTTAATTTCCAGACAAGACCAGCACGAGGCAGGGGAATGGCGTAAGTGGTTCGGCTTGATTTTTGAGGGCCAGAAACAAGATTGTGAGCGTCTATGCTCTCAATGACTTCTTTAAAGCCTCCTGTGAGATGAATGCGAAAAGGTAAATCAAGCTGATCTTCAATATAGGCGGCATTGGTGTGCTTAACGCTATACATGTTGGTAGTGTTCCAAACTTGCCCATCTGGAAGTGGCAGCATTGTTGACGGATTATCACCCCAAATATTGGGGGCATAGCCGTTTTGTTCTACAGGCACATAATTCATTTGCTCACTGTCAGTGACATGGTCATACCAGTAGCCGAGTGTGAAATGATTCCATTTTAAATCATGCTTGATGCTAATGGTTGCTCCTGCCCGTGTCGTTTTTTGATACCAGTTGTCCCGATAAGTTCCATAGCCGCCATTATTGACAGGTGCTGGAAAATCTCCAGAAAGAGGTTGGTCATAGCCTGCGTAATTTCCACTTGTCATAAACTGGTCTCCTGTAGGGGAATTTCCAAAAATATACTGCCCATAAGGCTCAGCTTTAAAAGTGAGGTGTTTTGTAAATTGCCAGTTAATGGGCGCACCTGCGTAAATAACTTGGTAGGGGTCTTCGTCTAATCCATAGTAATTAGATCCGCCCACATCATTATTTGGATCAAAATGAGGGGCAAGAAGCCCTGCATTTTTTCCCTCCTGCTCCCATTGCGATTGGGTAACTTTTGGATAATAGCCAGTGATGGTGCGGTTAAAAGACATGACAACGGCGGCTGAATTTTTGTCATTATCTCCAAAGGGACGAATGGCTTTAAAATCGACATGGTTTCGGGTGTTGCTCCCGGGGCCACGCCATTGATTGGCCTGTGTGTAGGAATAAGATCCAAAGGCTCGGATTTTCGTGCCGCCAAGAACACCTGTATCCACTCGGATAAATTCTTTATCTGTATTCCAACTGCCATAGGTAAAGCCTGTTTTTACACTGGGCTTTCTCGCTGGATTGATATAATGCATCGAAAGGACACCGCCAGCAGCCTGTAATAACGGATCTTCAATTTCACCACCTTCTTGATTGAGTGTGATCGATTGATAATTCTCACTGTCTGCGAATTGGGCAGGTGAACCGCCACCATAGGCAGCGTCGCCAACAGGCATGCCTTCTAATAAATAACCAAGGTCAGAGCCAGAAATACCGCGTACTTGAATATCTGTTTGTGATGAAATCCCTACTTGATCAGAGCTGGAGACATTTGCTCCGGGTTGAAGTTCAATCAGTTGAAAAGCGTTGGCCGTAGGGCTTTGCGTTTTGATATAGGCTTCTGTGGAGGTGCTTTTTTCCATCATGCCTTCTTCTGGGGCGATAAGACCAGCACCAGCTGAAATGGTGCGGTGCTGAGACGAAATTTTGAAATGTTCAGGTTTTGGCGGAGGGGCTTTGTCAGAGAGTTTTTGTACGTGTTTTTTGCTTATTTTTTGAGAAGGTGGGGAGGCGAACTTGGCCTCATCGGCAAGGACAAAGCCGGGATGGAGCAGTAAAGAAAAAGCGGTTATGAAAATCCACCGCCTTTTTGACAAGGCAAGAAGCATAGAGATCCTATCCCTTCGCTGGTATGAGCCAGATCAGGTTCGAAGGGTCTGGCGCATTGCCATCTCAGCCCCGTAAAGGGCACCCCTTGGATTGAAAAAGCGTATTCTAATAAGGATATTTTTAACTTGTCCAGCCTTGTAACGTTGCTTTTTTGCATTTGCGTGCAAAATCGTCAGGCTTCTTGCTTTTTTATGACATTCTTGCCCATTATAGATCATTGTTTTTTAAAATGAGGTATTTTTGGTTATGGCGCTTTTTCCCCCACGGCTGGTCTCTTTGATGTCTTCAAGCGCATTGGCGCTTATTTTATTTGGTGGTGTGGGGCTTTCAAATACGGCTCAAGCATCTGATAAGGCGCAAAAACAATTAGATGCTTTTGCTCAAGTTGAGAAAGATTATTTTAAATGGCATTGGCTGCAAAGCCCGATTTCAGCGACATCAGACGGTATTCATACGATGGAGGGGCGAAATTTGGACGCAGCTTTAGATGATTCCTCTGAAAAAGCCGATAAAAAAGCCGTTGCTTATTTAAAAACGGTACGCCGCCAGCTTACGCACCTTAGTTTGCCAAAAGACAATAAAATCAGAGAGAATGACCGTCAGATTTTAATTCACTCGATTGATGGACAGCTTCTTTCCTTAGAAAAAATTCAGCCTCAAATCCATAATCCTGATTTTTATACGCAGATTGCAACATCTGCTTTGGATAGTTTGATTAGCCGTGATTTCGCACCTTTGGAAACACGGATGCAGGACGTGATTGCCAGAGAATATGCTTTTAAAAAATTCTTCCAAAGTGCTGCTAAAAAATTGGATCAAGTGCCTGAAATTTTTATTGAGGTTTCAAAAGAGAATCTTAATGGCGCAGAAAGTTTTGTTAAAAAGGATGTGCCCCTCGCATTTGCTTCGGTAAAAAATGAAGAACTTCAAAGGGAACTCCAGTCCTCAACAAAATCCGCTCTCAAAGCGATTGAAAAATACCGCAATCATGTAGAATCTCTCAAAGCTTCTGGAACGTATGTCTTAGGACGTAAAAATCTTGAAGCCTTACTTGCAAGTGATTTAACAACAACGCCGATTGAAACCCTGATTAAACAGGGTGAAGAACAGCTTCAAAAGGATCAAGCCAGCTTAAAAGAAGCGCAGAAAGCTATCTCTCCAAATAATTTAGCAGAAGCTTTTGCAACGGTTAGAAAAGACCATGTTGCGAGCGACCAGCTTTTGAATCTCGCAGCGGAACAGCTTCGGGAGACGCAAGATTTTGTGATTTCTCACCATATTGCCAGCCTGCCGAATAAAAGCTTTCCAAAAGTGACGCCGACTTTGCCTTTCGAGCGTTCTTTGATTACAGCTGCGATGTCTTGGCCAGGGCCTTTCGAGGCAGAAGCTAAAACCTCTTATTATTACGTAACAGCGCCTGATCCGAAAGATCCGCCTTTTAAACAGCAGGAGGATTTGGAGGACTTAAATACATCAACCATGCTAAATATTACGGTGCATGAAGGAATGCCAGGACATTTTGTCCAAGGGCTTTATTTGCATAGCCATCCAGAATGGTCATTGACCCGTAAGGAAGGTAATTCTTATGCGACAGCGGAAGGCTGGGCGCATTATACGGAACAGATGATGCTCGATGAGGGCTTTCATGCGACCCAACCAGAATATCGCTTAATGGTGGCGACAGATGCGCTTTTACGGGATTGCCGTTTCTTGGCTTCTCTTAAAATGCATACAGGGAAGATGAGTTTGAAAGAAGCAACCGATTTAATGCAAAATGCCTGCTATCAGTCTCCCAGCATGGCTTATAAAGAAGCAAGAAGGGGAACAGTTGATCCGGGCTATTATTCTTATTTGCTCGGAAAGATCCAAATCCAGCAATATCGGGATGAAGAGAAAAAGCGTTTAGGCGATCATTTCTCATTACAAGCTTTCCATGATCATATTCTTGCGAGTGGTTTAATTCCGATGTCTTTGATTGCAGAGGAATAGGATAGAATCCCCCTCCTACTAATAATGTAAGAGGGGGATTGTTTTATGCTTTTTTTGCGATGCTGTTCAGGCTTGAGTTGGGTCTTCGGTTTCTTTTGTCAGCTTGTCTGGAGGGAGAAGACTTTCGAAATAAGTCCCTTTCACAAAAGCTGCCAATTTAAGCTCAAGCTCACTGGGTTTATAATTATTTAAAGCCCGTGCAGCACGCAAGACTACTCTGAGATCGTAGCGTGTTGGTGAAATATCAGGAACTTGCTTGCTGATCCCCAGTAATTTCTAGACAGCAGCCCGACCTGTTCTAACCGAACTTTCAACAGTGAAGGAAACATCGTTCTGCATTTGCACAAATTGACCGATAAGTCCGACATTTGTCACACCATCAGGAACGATATCGGGGCGATCGCCTTTGCCGTAAGGCATAAAGGAAGTATGGACGATGGCCTCTTTGGCAATGGCCTCAAACGATTCTTCAAGACCAAGATGGTAGCACAATTCCTCAAGAATTTCTTTTCCTGTGCTTTTATTGGCTGTTTTGAAAATCTTGTTTCCTTGCGTTTTCATATTAAGAATGTCGCCCCAGATAACGCAGACATCTTTAGGTTGATTGAGGTAAGTCGGTTGACGCTCTACAATGAAAGAAATCGTCCAGTTTGAATCAATAATGGAGACAATGCCACCTGTAACAGCATCTCCTGATTCTGGCGGGTTGATGGCATAGTCTTTTGAAATTTTCTGAACAAGCGGACTGGACATCGGCAGGGTAGCGCACCAAGTCATCCAGCCAGAATTTTCTGTTTGTCCACACGCTGTTTCTGGATTGCCAAAAACAGGAGACACTTTTGCCAAGTTGCGCCATAAAGCCCATTGCTTCTCAGGATTTTGAGGCGTAACAGGTGCTTTATCTGTTGTTCCCTAGGCCGTGCCGGCGACATGGGAACCTGTTGTCGCAAAAACGACATCTTTCTCAGAGAGTGAAATTTCTTCTGATTTGCCATTCCGTTTGAGTTTCAGGGAAGTGGCTGTGAGGGTTTCTCCTTCGGCGCACTTATCTTTCTTAAAAACAATCTCTTCCACAAGCGTTTGGCACTGTATGCTGCCCCCTTGTTCAGAGAGATGTTTCCAAATAGGGCTGACCCAATTGTCATTTTGATTATATTTACTTGATTTCATACAGGAGAGATTGTTCATTCCAGGCAATCCCTCGGGGAAACGGTGCATATAGAGCTTTAATTGCAGAAGGCTTTGATGTTTTTCTTCACCAAAGCCAAACTGTGTTTTCCAGAACAGCCAAAAATTAGTTTGAAAAAAGGTCTCGTCAAAAAAATCTCCGATAGAAAGGCTATAAGCCTTTTCAATGGGCATCATTTCTAATTCGGTAAAGCGTTTTCTCTGCTCTGGATTTAGATTGAAAGTGGAAAAGTCCAGAATTTTGCCTTTTTGGTGCAAAAGGCGGGCTTTAGAATAGGATTGGGCATAATCATTGGTAAAGCGGAATTCATCTAACAGGCTATATCCGGGGAGTTCTGGCGAAGGAATGGTAGAGAACATGTCCCATAAATTCTGATGATTCCATGTCAGTTCACGCCCTCCTCTGGCACGGTAGCCTTCTTTTGCATCGCCAAAAGCGTCAAAAGCGCCTCCAACAAAATTTTCATCTTCTAAAATGACAATATTTTCGCCTTTGAAGCCAGCAATACCACCGCCAACAATCCAAGCTTTACGCTCAGCATTTTCTTTTGGCACAACGGGGCGGTTATTTTGATAAGCGCCAACATGATCTGGCGGAGGGAGTGTCGTTGTGGGGCTGGTAAACCAAGTATTGGCAAGGGAATTAGGGGCAGCCTCTCGCGCTTTCGCTTCAGGCCAGGAACTGCCCGTCCATTCTACGTTTTGTTTTGGAAAAGTGGGGCGGGTGTGCTTGTAAACAGAACCAGATTCCAGCTGGAGTGCTTTTTTATCCTGTGTTGTCATAACTCTATCCTCGTTTGTATCAGGAGAAATATGATGCACTTTCATCTAAAATTAGGGCGCTTCTCAAAGAGGAAAGTCAATTAAAAAGACACTTTTAAAATGGGCTTTTGTGATTGCTTTGAAAATTTATTTTTGATGTTTTTAGAGGCGGTCATTTGGAGATGTGCTTTTTTATGTGTCTTGGAATAATTAATTTTTAAAGAAAACGAGATATGCTAAAAGAGAGGGATAAATTGAGTTTCTTCCTTTGGCTGCAGCAAAGGTTCCCTCCTCATTTCCAAGGGCAATCGCTTTCATTTGTTAAGAGGAGAGGTTTCTCTTGCCCTCAAAAATTTATCCGGTTTTAAAATCTGTTAAGAATAATGCGTTAATTGACGCAAAAGTGTACGAAAAATGGTATCAGGAGAGTATCGAAAATCCAGATCATTTTTGGGATAAACATGGCTTAATTATCGATTGGTTTAAGCCTTATACAAAGGTTAAAAATGCCTCTTTCTCTAGAAAAGTTTCCATTAAATGGTTTGAGGACGGTGTTACCAACGTTGCTTGGAACTGTATTGACCGCCATTTAAGCGCTCATGGGGATCAGGTTGCCTTCATTTGGGAGGGCGATAATCCTTATATGGATAAAAAAATCACTTATAATGAGCTTTATGAGCATGTTTGCCGTTTATCCAATGTGTTGAAAAAACATGGGGTAAAAAAAGGTGACCGTGTCACCATTTATATGCCGATGATT